>CAMYJA010000004.1:0-145078 GCA_947258705.1 uncultured Hyphomicrobiaceae bacterium
CTGAAAAGTTTGAAACGAGGATGATCGGAGAATGACATACAGGGCACCGGTGCAGGATATTTTGTTCGCAATGAAGGCTTCTGGCGGATTGGACCAACTTATCGAAAGTGGCGTTTATGGAGATGTTGATGAAGACCTGATTGGAGCCGTATTGGAGGAGGCTGGCAAATTTGCCTCGGATGTTCTCGCGCCCTTAAATCATCCGGGCGATCAAACCGGTTCGCATCTTGCCGATGGCAAGGTTGTTTTGCCGGAGGGCTGGAAGGAAGCCTATACGTCCTGGGCGGAAGCCGAGTGGGGCGCCCTACCCTGTTCACCAGACCATGGCGGGCAGGGATTGCCGAGCATGGTTTCAATGGGCGTTTGCGAGATCTGGAACGCTGCGAATACTTCGTTCGGGCTGGCGCCCTTGCTGACCCAGGGTGCGGTGGATGCCATTCATCAACATGGCTCCGAAGAACTCAAAGAGAATTATCTGCCGAACATGGTCGCCGGCAAATGGACTGGTACGATGAACCTGACGGAGCCGCAGGCGGGTTCGGATTTGAGTGCGATCCGTACGCGTGCCGAGCCCCAGGAAGATGGAACTTACCGTATTTCAGGAACAAAGATTTTCATCACTTATGGCGATCATGAGATGACGGAGAATATTATTCATCTTGTTTTGGCCCGGCTGCCGGATGCACCAGAAGGCACAAAAGGCATTTCGCTGTTTTTGGTGCCAAAATATCTCGTCAATGACGATGGCAGTATCGGTGAGCGCAACGATGTTCACTGCAGCGGCCTGGAACACAAGCTCGGTATTCATGCCAGCCCGACCTGTGTGATGTCATTCGGCGAGAAGGACGGTGCGGTCGGTTATCTGGTCGGCGAGCTTAATCAGGGCCTGAAAATCATGTTCATCATGATGAACGCGGCGCGGTTGGCGGTGGGCGTACAGGGAGTCGCTGTTGCAGAGGCGGCTACGCAGAAGGCAATGGAATATGCCCATGAACGCCGGCAGGGAAAATCCAAGGATTCGCCGGCAGGTGAAATGACAGAAATCATTGCGCATCCGGATATCCGCAGAACCTTGATGAGCATGAAGGCTCTGACGGCTGCCGCCCGGGCGATTTGTCTGGCGACTTCAGCAGCGACCGATGTAATGGAACGCGCGAACTCAAAGGAGATGCGTTCAGAAGCTGCAGACCGGACGGCACTATTGACGCCAATTGCGAAGGCATTCTCGACGGATATTGGTGTTGAAGTGGCATCAATGGGCATTCAGGTCCATGGCGGCATGGGCTTTATCGAGGAAACGGGCGCTGCCCAATATTACCGGGATGCACGTATTCTACCCATTTATGAGGGTACGAACGGCATTCAGGCCATGGACCTTGTCTTTCGCAAGCTGCCGCTTGGCGGTGGTGCGGCGGTCAAGGCCTATATCGGTGAGCTTGGCGAGACTGCGCGTGAGGTTTCCGAGGCAAATGTAGCGGCGTTCGGTGATATGGGGGAGCGTCTTGGAAAAGCTGTTGAGGCACTTCAGAAATCGACTGTGTGGCTCGGGGAAAATATGGCAGCAAATCAGGACGCCGTACTTGCTTGCGCGACACCCTATCTCAAGCTTTTCGGGCTGGCTTCCGGCGGGCATTATCTTGCCCGGGCGGCGCTCGCCGCCAGCCGCAGTGGCGATGCCGGGCTCGACCATCACATCGCGCTTGCACGGTTCTTTGTCACCCATCATGTGTCGGAAGCAACGGGACTGGCGGACCTTGTCATGGGTGGAGATTTGCTGGTCGATAGAAATTCCCGGCTATTTGCCATTTAATCAGGGATAAGACAGATTATTGGATTTCAGCTCCTTCCCGGGAACTGGAATATTTTGGGGAGGTTGGATGATCATGGCAGATGAAATCATTGTCGAAAATGTGGATGGGGTGCAGATCATCCGAATAAATCGTCCGGAGAAGAAGAATGCGCTGACAACCGAAATGTATGGGGCAATGAGCAGTGCCCTGCAGATGGGGGATAGTTCGGCCGATGTGGGCGTGCACCTGATTACCGGCTCGGAGGGTATGTTTTCGGCGGGTAATGATTTGAATGAATTCCTAGCCTTTGCCATGGGCGGTGATAAAAAACTCGAAGCATACGAATTTCTCAAAACGATCGCGCAAATCAAGAAACCACTGATCGCCGCTGTCGATGGCCGTGCGATTGGCATCGGAACAACCATGCTGTTTCATTGCGATCTTGTCTATGCCAGCCCCCAGGCGGAGTTCAGTACGCCTTTCGTTAATCTGGGGACGGCGCCCGAAGGTGGTTCTAGTCTGCTGGTTCCGAGAATGATGGGCTATAATCGCGCATTCGAGATGCTGTGCCTGGGCAAGGCGTTTGATGCGGAAAAAGCCCTTGCGGCGGGGCTGGTCAATGAAATCGTCTCTGCTGAAGAGCTTGTCGATTATGCCACGCAATGCGGGCGTTTACTTGCCACCAAACCGCCCGAAGCCCTCAGGATATCGCGTCAGATGATCCGCGGCGAAACTCAAGAAACTCTTGATTGCATAGATGAGGAATTAAAAGTGTTTTCCGAGCGGCTGGTTTCAGATGAGGCGCGCGAAGCCTTCACGGCTTTCTTGCAAAAGCGTCCACCGAAATTTTCCAGCGGACACTAGAGACAAACCGGTGATGAAAAGAATTCGGCTGAAAGCGGGTTTTGTTGTTTCTCTAGTACTCTGCTTGTTTTTGAATGCACCGACCGCCCACGGGGGATGGTTTACGAAGATCGTGACGGGGGTTTCAGACGTTACCAGGAGTGGCGGCAAGAAAGGGGTCGGGGCCGGTTTTGCAGACATTTCTGACGCTGCTCGTCTGGTAAAAAAACTTCCCATGGGAGAAAGGGTTTTTGCGCTCGCCGCGTCGGTTTCACATGAGGGACACTGGCACCTCATGAATGCTTCTGGTGAGCGTGCGACGGTCTCTGGCACTGACGAGCTTGAACGGGCGCTCGAATGGCTGATGAAAGAGCGACACCAGCGGGAAACCGGTCGGATTGTTTTTTATATTTCCGATGTCAGCCTTATAAACAATCCGCAATTTCTCGATTTTCTACCGACAGGGGCCGGCCGGCAAATTGTCGTGGGGGGGAGGGCATATGCAATCGTTCATAAAGACAAAGGCGGGCAAAAGCAGGTCTTTGCCCGCTTGCGCGAAAATCTGGATGTGTTGCTGGATGACGTCGGGATGTTGCGTGAGACCTGCTGGCAGGTTGAGCGCCCGTTTACCCCCGGGAATGTAAGGTTTCTTTCCCTGATGGAGGGGGCTGCGAAATCAGTCCGGCCCAGGCAGGAGAGCGGCACCGGCGCGCCGATGAAGCCGGATTTCGTCGATCCCTATTATCTCGAACAGGCTTTGCAGTCCCTTGAAGGGCAGAATGTGTTCGTCACAGGCACTGTCAATGGGGATCTGCTCTATTTCAAAGAGGCCGGCGATGGCGGCTCCAGTATTCTGGTAAGCGACATCAAGCGTGTAGCGAAGGATCTCGATATAAATCTGGTTGTTCTGAATTCCGACGTCCCGCGCCAGCCCGGCGTGCGCGACTGGCTTTGGAGAACAACGGAGGTGAGCGGGCTTACGCAGGCATTTCAAGCGAAGACGATGGGCGATTTTCTCAATGTCCTCGGAGGCGCGCGGGACGGTTTTGAACTGGCCAGCGAAAAATCCGGCTCGACCCATTTTTCTCTCACGGCTCGGCCGGGGGAGCGTCCCAGGGGATTGTTGGAATCGGGCAAGAATACGGGTGGCGGCGACAGTATCGGATCTGTAATCACGGAAGTTATGGCTTCGATTAAAGGCGATGTGGTCGTGTCCTCGGTTGAACTCTTTCTGCGCAACTCAAGCCGCCAGAACGAACTGGACCGGCGGTTTTTTTCGGCTGTCCCGTCGTCCTTGCAATATGGTTATCTCGGACTATTGGCGTTGGGCGTGTTGGGACTGCCGGTGGCAAACCGCTGGTGGCAGAGGATATGGCCGCCCGAAAAGCGGGAGGAATACCGAACACCAGCAGCGCTATGGAGCGCTATGGCCGTCAGGAGGGTCTTGTTCGTCGCTCTCTTTTTGCCGATTGCCGGCCTGCCGGCTTTCTGGCTTCAGCTTGGGTATCTGGCCAGGAGAACGGTCTTGCTTCCCTATAAATGGTTTGCGCGTCGCAGCGTGGAATGATTATCTAAACGATCCGGTGGTTTCTGATGAAGCCGGAAAGAAGAGGAGAGTGAAACATTATGTCACTGAGCGGCAAAACGGCATTTATTTCAGGTGGCAGCCGGGGTATAGGGCTTGCCATTGCAACGCGGCTTGCGGCCGATGGCGCAAATGTGGCTATTGCGGCCAAAACCGCCGAGCCCCATCCAAAATTACCGGGTACAATATACGCCTCCGTGGAGGAAATAGAAAAAGCGGGGGGTAAGGGCTTGCCGCTGGTTTGCGATATTCGATATGAGGACCAGGTCGAAGCCGCTGTCAACAAGACCGTGGAGACGTTTGGCGGTATCGATATTTGCATCAACAATGCCAGCGCCATTCAATTGACCGGAACGCTGCAAACTGAGATGAAGCGCTTCGATCTGATGCATGGAATTAATACGCGTGGCACATTTCTCGTATCGAAATCCTGTATTCCTCATCTCAAGAAATCCGACAATCCGCATATTCTAAACCTGTCCCCGCCACTGGATTTGAATCCCAAATGGTTTGCCAATCATGTGGCCTATACAATCGCAAAATATGGAATGAGCCTATGCGTTCTCGGCATGTCGGCAGAGTTTAAAAGCCAGGGTATCGCGGTAAATGCGTTGTGGCCGCGGACAACGATTGCCACGGCGGCGGTGGCCAATCTTCTAGGCGGCGACCGCATGGTACAGGCCTCGCGTAAACCTGAGATCATGGGCGATGCCGCCCATTGCATTCTTACCAAAGCGGCGAAGGAATTCACTGGTAACTTCTGTATCGACGACACGCTTCTGGTGGAGAATGGTTTTACCGATTTCGATAAATACAGGGTTGATCCGAGTGTCGACCTGATGCCGGATTTTTTCGTTCCCGAAGATAGTGAGGCCCCCGTGTCACTAAAGGCGGTTGGTTAAGTCTTGATGCCCACACTCCTTTATACACATGAAAGCTCGCTCTCACATGACACAGGTATGGGACACCCCGAGAGGGCGGAACGCCTGCGCGCGATCGAGAAGGTTCTGGCCGATGATTATTATGATGAGCTTGAGCGCGTCGAGGCACCCCGCGTTAAGCCGGAGGTTATAGAGCTCGCGCATCCGCACGAATATCGCATGGCGATTGAAAAAGCAGCGCCCGATGAAGGATATGCGTATCTCGATAGCGATACGCTGATGTCTCCCGGCAGTCTTGATGCGGCCTATCATGCGGTCGGCGCGGCGATCGATGCGGTCGACAAAATCATGACCGGAGCGGCGCAAAATGCATTTTGCGCCATGCGTCCGCCGGGACATCATGCCGAGAGTGTGCGGCCCATGGGATTTTGCATCTTTAACAATATTGCTATTGCAGCTCATTATGCCCGGGATAAACATGGTGCGGAGCGGGTGGCCGTCGTCGACTTCGACGTTCATCACGGCAACGGAACACAGGAAATATTCTGGAGCCATGAAAATCTGCTGTACGCTTCAAGTCATCAGATGCCGCTCTATCCGGGCACCGGTGCGATTACCGAGACGGGTGTAGGTAATATTTTCAATGCACCTCTCAGCGGTGGTGCCGGCGGGGAGCAAATGCGCCAGGTCTATGAGGAGAGGCTTCTGCCCGCGGTCAGTGAATTCAATCCCGATCTTTTACTGATATCGGCAGGATTTGATGCGCATGTGGACGATCCACTTGGCGGCCTTGCTTTTCGCGAGGAAGATTTTGCCTGGGTAACGCAGCAACTTGTGGAATTGGCGGATGTCAAATGTGATGGCCGTGTTGTATCGCTGCTAGAAGGGGGGTATGACCTGAATGCGCTTGCCAAATCTGTTGGCGTGCATGTGAAAGTATTGATGGATGCCGGATAAAAGGCTCTAGAATGCAGCGAGGTGAGATTTCTAGATAATGGCAAAAGCAGCCAAACATGCGGATGTAAAGGGTTTGAGCTTCGAAGACGCTCTCAAGGAACTCGAGGCAATTGTCGGCCGTCTTGAGCGGGGCGATGTGGCGCTGGAGGAATCCATTGGCATTTACGAACGGGGAACGGCGCTCAGAGCACATTGCGACGGGCTTCTGAAACAGGCCGAAGCCAAGGTCGAGAAGCTTACCTTTGATGGCGACGGGCAGATCTCGGGGAGCGAACCCCTGGATGGATAGCGCCTTTCTCAATTTGGCCCGGTGGGTTTGAACCATTTGCCGCATTTACAAATCCTGGCCTCTGGTCTCATATAAACGGATAATTCAAGGGGCGCATGGTCCGTCCCTATCATGCGGGATGCAGCGGGCCGCTAGCGGTCTGGTTTAAAATTTATGAGTTGAAACTGGTGAGATAAGTTTTTTGATGAAACGCAAAACTCCAGTATTGGACAAGATCAATTCGCCTGACGATTTGAATGACATTCCCGATGAGGAACTTGTCGGATTTGCGGATGAGCTCAGACAGGAGTTGATTGAAACCGTCTCCGTTACGGGCGGACATCTCGGCGCGGGGCTGGGTGTGGTGGAGCTGACCATTGCTCTTCACAAGGTCTTCGATGCACCGAGAGACCGTTTGATCTGGGATGTCGGGCATCAGGCCTACCCACATAAAATCCTAACCGGGCGACGCGATCGAATTACCACATTGCGCAAGGGGGGCGGGCTCTCCGGTTTTACCAAAAGGAGTGAAAGCCAATATGATCCGTTTGGAGCGGGACATTCGTCGACTTCGATTTCAGCCGGTCTCGGCATGGCGGTTGCCCGCGATTTATCGGATGGCGAAAATCATGTGATCGCTGTGATCGGTGATGGCGCCATGAGCGCGGGGATGGCCTATGAGGCGATGAACAATGCCGGTGCGATGGATAAGCGCCTCATTGTCATCTTAAACGACAATGATATGTCGATCGCGCCCCCTACCGGCGCACTTAGCGCCTATCTCGCCCGGATTACGTCAAGCGGCACCTATCTCAGACTCCGCGACAAGGCAAAAGATATTGTCAGGCATTTGCCCAAGGATTGGGAGCGTCGTGCGGCCCGGGCAGAGGAATATACGCGTCATTTCTGGCAGGGGGGCGCTTTATTCGAGGAACTCGGATTTTATTATATTGGCCCCATTGACGGGCACAATTTCGATCATTTGATGCCTGTTCTCAGGAATGCGCGCGACGCAAAGAGTGGTCCTTTTCTCATTCACGTGGTGACGAAAAAGGGCAAGGGTTATGTCCCTGCCGAAAATTCCGACGATAAATATCATGGCGTCGGCAAGTTTAATGTCGTGACAGGCGCTCAGGAGGAGTCCGTCGCCAATGCACCCTCCTATACCAGGGTGTTTGGCGAAACGCTGGTGCAGGAGGCGGAGGATGACGACAAGATCGTTGCGGTGACCGCTGCGATGCCCGGTGGCACGGGAATTGATATTTTTGGCAAGGCATTTCCCGACCGTACATTCGATGTGGGGATCGCGGAACAACATGCGGTTACATTTGCGGCCGGCCTTGCGACCGAGGGTTATAAACCGTTTGCGGCGATTTACTCGACATTCCTGCAGCGGGCCTATGATCAGGTCGTACATGATGTCGCGATACAAAAACTGCCTGTAAGATTCGCTATCGACCGGGCCGGCCTGGTTGGCGCCGACGGTCCTACTCATGCGGGGGCCTTCGATGTGGCCTATCTCGGCTGTTTGCCCAATTTCATTGTCATGGCCGCGGCGGATGAAGCGGAACTCAGGCATATGGTGGCGACTTCGGCGGCAATTGACGATCGACCTAGCGCATTCCGTTATCCCCGCGGGGAAGGTATTGGGGTGGACCTTCCCGAGAGAGGGGAGGCTCTTGAAATCGGCAAAGGCCGCATACTGAGAGAAGGCTCGTCTGTTGCGCTTCTGTCTTACGGCACCCGATTGCAGGAATGCCTTAAAGCGGCTGATCAACTTTCCGGTTTCGGGCTTTCAGCAACCGTTGCCGATGCGCGCTTCGCGAAACCTTTAGATGAAGACCTTGTTCGCGATCTCGTGGCGCATCATGAGGTTCTGCTTACCGTAGAAGAAGGATCTGTGGGCGGTTTTGGCAGCTATGTATTGCAATTTCTGGCCGAGAGCGGTCGACTTGATCGCGGGCTCAAGGTCCGCACGCTCGTTTTGCCGGATGTGTTCATCGATCACGACACGCCGCAAAAGATGTATGAAAGGGCCGGCCTTCAATCCGACAATATCGTCGATTGCGTATTTTCAGCACTCGGTCGCGAGCAACAGCACCGGGAGGCGGGAGACATTGCGTGATATGATGTTGTGGTTAGCCGAGGCAGGATCTTCAGCGGTTTGATATGCGCTTGTTTCACACCGATCACGGTGGGGGGGGATGGCCGGTCATGCATATGCGTCAGGTCGTGGAGAATATAACTTCGCCGGTTGGCGATAAGTTCGGATACAGAGGTTTGTTGCCCAGTGCCGCGTTCGGCTGACAGATTTGAGATTTCTCATTTGGGCGCGCAGGGTGACGGTGTCGCAGAGGGACCGGACGGTCCCGTCTATATTCCATACAGTCTGGCGGGCGAGACGGTGATTGCGCTCAGGAACGGCGCCAATGCCGAGCTTGTTGAGATCGTGTCATCGAGCGCGGTGCGTCGTGCGCCAATATGCGCTCACTTCGGCGTGTGTGGCGGGTGTAAATTACAGCACATGGCACCCGAGCACTATCTTTCGTTAAAATCGGAAAATCTGGTGTCGGCTCTCCTAAAGCGCGGGATTGACCGCCCTCTGGACTCTCTCTGGTCGGCCGGCGCGGGGCATCGCAGGCGTGCCGTTTTTGCTGCTCACAAGACAAGAAAATCCGCAGTTTTCGGATTTCATCAATATCGCAGCAAGACCATTATCGATCTTGACGAATGCCCGGTGCTCACGCCTCGGATTGTATCTCGTCTCAGCGAATTACGGTCGCTTGTGACACCATTTCTCGGCCGAAGAGGCAATGCCAAAATAACGGTTACTGATTGCGCCGATGCTCTTGATGTCGGCATCGAGGGAGGTCTTGCCGATTTGGGGCCCGATATTCTCGAACGCGTAGCGGGGAATTGCGCTCAGGCTGGGACAGACAGGCTGACTGTCGACGGTGAGCTCATGTTTCAACACCGGGTGCCGGAAGTGATTATTTCGGGTGTGCGGGTGCCTCTGCCACCGGGTGCTTTTCTGCAGGCGTGCGACAATGCGCAGGACCATATGTGCGGGCTCATTGAAAAATGGCTGTCCGGTTGTTCATCAGTGGTCGATCTATTTTCCGGCATTGGTACATTTTCATTTTCGATGGCCGGTTTTGCTCGTGTTCATGCGGTGGAAAGCCATGAGTCGTCCCTGACGGCACTCAAACAAGGATTTTCACACGCCAGCGGTTTGAAACCCATCTCGGTGGAGCGCCGAGATCTCTTTGCTCATCCTCTGTCGGCGAATGAATTGTCAAAATTCGATGGGGTTATTATTGATCCGCCACGCGCCGGCGCGATTTCGCAATCGCGGGAGATCGCCAAATCGAAAATTGCGCATGTGGTTGCCGTTTCATGCAATCCAAACACTCTCGCACGCGATTTGCGGGTTCTGATTGAAGGGGGTTATGAAATTTCCGAGCTTCACGGCGTGGATCAATTTGTCTATTCGCCACATATCGAGGTTGTTGCCTTGCTCAAACGGAGATGAGGAGACGTTCGACATATTTGGGTACAATCTCGGTAGCGGGACCGTGGAAATGTTCGTTGAACGAGGATGTTCCATCAGAGGGTTCGAGATTTAACTCGACTGCATGTGCACCGTTTTGGCGTGCCTGTTCAACAAAACCTGCGGCGGGATAAACTGTGCCGCTCGTGCCGATTGATATGAAGAGATCACAGTTTTCCAGTGCCGTCACGATCTCTTCCATGTGATAGGGCATTTCTCCAAACCACACGACATCGGGGCGCAAGCAGCCCTTTTCTCCGCAAGACGGGCATTGGCTAGATGTCGACAGATCAGTGACCCACTCCACCCGGTTATCGCATTTCTGGCAAAGTGCCTTGAGCAATTCGCCATGCATGTGGCGCAGGTTTTTTGAACCCGCTTTTTGGTGGAGTGCATCTATATTCTGGGTGACGACCAGAATCCTGCCCAGGTAATCCCGTTCGAGTTTTGCCAATGCATTATGGGCGGCGTTTGCTTGCGCATGTTTCACGCCTTTTCGGCGCAAATTATAAAAATCGTGAACCTTCTTCGGATTGCGTGCAAAGCCTTCCGGGGTGGCGACTTCGTTCAAATCATAATTCGTCCAGAGCCCGTCCTTGCCCCGAAATGTTCCAAGGCCGGACTCGGCGGAAAGGCCCGCGCCGGTCAGGATGACGATGTTTTCGAAATCCGCCATGATCAAAATAAAAGCCTTGGTCCCTGCTATTTTTCGCCCATCTGGCCGCGATGTCTGAGATAGTGATCGGCAATTGCCAAAGCCATCATCGCTTCACCCACCGGAACCGCTCGAATGCCAACGCAGGGATCATGACGACCTTTGGTCATGATTTCCGTTTCTTTACCGTCCTCATCGATTGTTTTTCGCGGTGTGAGAATCGAAGATGTCGGCTTGACCACGAAGCGCGCGACAATCGGCTGGCCCGACGAAACACCAGCGAGTACACCGCCCGCATTGTTTGACAAAAATTCGGGATTGCCGTTCTTGTCGATGCGGATTTCATCGGCGTTTTCTTCTCCGGTGAGTTTGGCGGATGCGAAGCCCGCGCCGATCTCGACACCCTTGACGGCATTGATGCTCATCATGGCCGCGGCGATGTCCTGATCGAGTTTGCCGTAAACGGGGGCGCCAAGACCGGCGGGTACGCCATCCGCAACCACTTCGATGACGGCGCCGATGGACGATCCGGACTTGCGGATGCCATCAAGGTAGTCAGACCATGGTTGCACGCTTGACTTGTCAGGTGAGAAAAAAGGGTTTTGATCGACTTCGTTCCAGTCCCAATTGGCGCGGTCGATCTCGAGATTTCCAATCTGCACCAGCGCACCGCGTATTTTTATTCCCGGTACGACCTTTCGGGCAATGGCTCCGGCGGCAACGCGCATGGCCGTTTCCCGAGCGGAAGAACGGCCACCGCCACGATAGTCGCGGATACCGTATTTTTTCTGGTAACTCCAGTCGGCGTGACCGGGGCGGTACTTGCTTTTAATATCGGAATAGTCTTTCGACCGTTGATCGACATTGTCGATGATGAGGGAGATCGGATGACCGGTCGTGACCAACTCGCCGGTGTTCTCGTTCTCGAAAGTGCCCGACAGAATGCGCACCTGATCGGGCTCCTGCCGCTGGGTGGTGAAGCGCGATTGTCCCGGGCGGCGCTTGTCGAGGTAATTTTGTATTTCCTGCAAGGTTATGGGTATCCCCGCCGGGCAGCCGTCGATGACACAGCCGATCGCCGGACCATGGCTTTCACCCCATGTTGTCAATCGAAAGAGATGGCCGAAGGTGTTGTGCGACATTTTATAATCTGATCCGTTGCTTTTGACGGTCTGTGAACTCATCACTCATATGAGAGTTTTTACAGAGAATCTACTCAGCTTGCATCGAAAAGCGCATTTTCTCGCGCAAGGCCACTCAGCTTCTCGAGCTATGATCCATGAGACCCGGGCAAAAGTGGCAGGGGAGGGAGCAGCCCGACCCGAACGTCTGCAGGTGCTCAGATCCATTCAATCCTATTGTCTTGAAGAAGAAGAATTCTGTCGTGAGGCACATCGAATGTCGGCCTCAGAGCCGTTGCTTCGTTGAGGATTTGACCGCGAATGCAGCGCATGACGCCTCCATGGGTGACAGCGACAATATTCTTACCGATCTCGTTCAACCAGCTGTTAACGCGCAGCATGGCCTGCTCATAGCTTTCTCCTCCAGGCGCTATGGTTCCCCAGGGATCTGCAAATCGCTCCTCGATTTCCTTTGATTTTTCTTTGCGCAATTCTTCCCATGAGTGTTTCTGCCAGTCGCCATAATTGACCTCGAGGAGTCGATCGTCCGTTTTGTAGTTTTTTGTCGGGAGACCAAGTTTTTTCCGGATGATCTCCATCGTTTCACAGGCTCGATCAAGCGGACTTGAAACAAATCCGAAATCATCGGCATTGACCAGGATGTCCGCCAAAACCTCGCCATTGCGCCCGGCCTGCTCTCGGCCGAGGGCGTTCAGGCGAGTATTCGTGCGCCCCTGGATTATGCCCCGGGCATTCCAATCGGTTTGGCCGTGGCGAATGATATAGAGTGTCAGTGAGGACATGGATGCGGGATTCCCGCGGAGGTTTTCAGGAGTGCGTTTTACGGGAAGTTCAATCTTTCACTACGGAAATGTCGGGTGCTTCCTCGTTTTTCATTCCAACGATGTGGTAACCGGAATCCACATGATGGACCTCGCCTGTTACACCACGGCTGAGGTCGGACAGCAAGTAGAGGCCCGCCCCGCCGACTTCATCCGTCGAAACGGTACGCCGCAATGGCGAATTGTATTCATTCCATTTGAGAATGTAACGGAAATCGCTGATACCGGAAGCGGCCAGTGTCTTTATCGGGCCTGCGGAAATAGCGTTTACGCGGATGCCGTTTTTGCCGAGGTCGGCAGCGAGATAGCGGACACTCGCCTCAAGCGCCGCCTTCGCAACGCCCATCACATTATAATGGGGCATGACTTTTTCCGCCCCGTAATAGGTCAGTGTGAGCATTGAGCCGCCGTCGGACATGAGTTTTTCTGCACGGTTTGCAAGTGCGGTAAAGGAGTAACAGGAAATGGCGAGGGTCTGGTTGAAGTTTTCGGCCGTTGTGTCGACATATCGTCCACCGAGCTGGTCCTTGTCGGAAAATGCAATCGCATGGACGAGAAAATCGAGCTTGCCCCATCGGTTGCGCAAATTTTCAAAAAGGTCATCCATACTGGCGTCATCAGTGACATCGCAGGGCAGTATGATTTCCGAACCAATTTCCTCGGCGAGAGGGATGACACGTTTTTTCAGGGCATCCCCCTGATAAGTCAGAGCAATTTCCGCACCAGCCTGATGGCAGGCCTTGGCGATGCCCCAAGCGATGGAACGATTATTGGCGACGCCCATGATGAGCCCGCGCTTGTTTGCCATTAGATTTTGAGCCACGACCCTTGCTACCCCTGTCCCTCGATCCGGAATAATTATTCTGCCGCATCCTACACATTTGGGGGATCAAATCCAGCGGACAGTCAAGCAACAAATGTTTATATATGTAACAGGGCAGTAATGCAGTTGTTGATGGCCGGGCTTTATTGGAGACTAGCCGGAGAGGGTCCAGCTTCCATCATTCTGACGACAGGCGATGCTTTCGATTTCCCGAGTGGTCTCGGCGTGACTCAGGCTGAAAACAAGATGGCGGCAGACGGCGCCATTGGCATCACGAAAGGAAGATGTCGGCCTGACCAGTCCTTTCAAGACACCTGTCTGGCGGCGCCATACGAATGTGGATCCATCAGCAACTTCCCGCAATGCGAAGTGGATGGCCTCCAGGGCGGCGCGGTGATCACCGGGACTGAGTGGCTTGGATGGAGATGATCTTCTTGTTAGGGTGGTGAACGGCCTTATCTGCGGATGCTGGATTTCAGGCCTATCGAGCTTCTTATGGGGGGGTGCCACGCTTTCTGCGGAGGCGATGGATGGTACAATCGAAGTCGATACGATCAGAAGAAAAAGAAGTTGGAGTCCACGGCTCACAACAGAGAAGATTTTACACATAAGCAATACTCCAGCACATTACTCAAAACTCAAACTACGCAACAACGCGATATGCTGTTCATGATCGGCGGGTTTGGTTAATTTGTCGTGAAGACGTGTCTGGCAAATGGAATTTCCATATGTTTTGCACATTTTCGGGGCCGGTGGGAACGAGGATTTGAAATGGATAACGAATTTGACGGTTCCTATGATGCGACATTACAGGCATCCGATTTCAGTGAAGCGGATGATCCGGCGGCGCTCTTTCGACGCTGGATGGAAGATGCTACCGCAGCCGAGATCAATGATCCGAACGCCATGGCGCTGGCGACGGTCGATGGCGAGGGGATGCCGAATATTCGGATGGTCCTACTCAAGGATGCGGAGGTTGACGGCTTTGTTTTCTATACAAATCTTGGAAGCACGAAGGCGCGAGAGCTGACGGATAATCCGAAGGCCGCGCTCTGCTTTCATTGGAAAAGTCTCAGGCGGCAGGTGAGAGTGCGGGGGCTTATGCAGCCAGTGAGCGATGCTGAAGCGGATGAATATTTTGCTTCACGGCCAAAGGGCAGCCAGATCGGCGCCTGGGCCTCAAAACAGTCGCAGGTGCTCGAGGGGAGATTTGCGCTTGAGAAGCGGATTGCCAAATATACGGCAAAGTTCAATGTCGGCCGGGTACCGCGTCCGTCTTTCTGGTCGGGATTCAGACTGACGCCATTGGAGATTGAATTTTGGCACGATCGGCCCTACCGTCTACATGACCGAATCGTATTTAGCCGCAAATCCGAGGTTGAGGCCTGGGAGAAAACCCGACTGTATCCGTGACAGGATAAAAACTCTCGAAATTTGTAATGCGCTTATTGGTAATATTGCATGTCCTATCCAGAGAATGCCGAACGAAAAACACTGATCCTGACCGGAGCCAGCCGGGGGATCGGACACGCGACCGTCAAGAGGTTTTCTTCTGCCGGTTGGCGGGTTGTCACCTGCTCGCGGCATCCGTTTCCAGAAAACTGTCCCTGGGAGGCCGGACCGGAAGATCACATCCAGGTGGATTTATCAGATCCCGAGTATATTCAAGAAGCGATCAAGGAAATGAGGGTGCGGCTAAGGGACCAGGGATCGCGGCTTAACGCACTCGTCAATAATGCGGCGATATCGCCAAAAGGACCCGACAGCTCACGTTTGGGAACGCTGGATACGCCGTTTGACGACTGGCAGAAGGTTTTCCAGGTGAATTTTTTCGCGCCGGTCATGCTTGCGCGCGGACTGGTCGAAGAACTAAAGACGGCACAGGGTGCAGTTGTAAATGTCAGTTCCATCGCCGGCAGCAGGGTGCATCCTTTTGCCGGATCGGCCTATGCTACGTCGAAGGCGGCGCTGGAAGCGTTAACGAGAGAGATGGCTTATGATTTTGGCCAGATTGGCGTGCGCGTGAATGCAATTTCGCCGGGTGAAATCGATACGTCCATTTTATCGCCTGGCACAGAGAAGATTGTCGACGAGGATATACCCATGCGCCGACTGGGAGAGCCCGAGGAAGTCGCCAAGGCTATTTATTTTCTCTGTTCGGAGCAATCGAGTTATGTCAATGGCGCTGAGCTTCACATCAATGGCGGGCAGCATGTGTAGTTGAACTTTCGAGGCAATGGCGGGGGCCGATGACTTATACGAAATTCAGGTTTGACGCGTTTGGCGTCTGGCTTCTTGCAATGGTACTCGATGCAGGGACGTCGCATGGCGCGTGGGAGATCAAGGCGGTGCAACTCAATAACGTGCCTGAAGAAATTATCCTGCGCAAAAAGGGCAGGGGAATCTCTAAAGTAAGGGTCAGATCGAAGAATGGCTGGCTGGTAATATACGAGTGTGACCTGAAACTGTGCTGGGCGCCATCCAGACGCGGCATGAAAAAAGCAAAGCCACTCAAGGATGCGCTTCCGGACGGAAAAGTAGCGAGAGGGCGGAACAACATAAGGGCGGCCTGGCTGTCGAAGCCGACGAGACGCTATCAACATGGCATACTTGGCGACCGGATTGAGGCCGGAGCGCTCAGTGTTTCCGATGGTTTTGGCGGGAAGCACGAATTTACTCTGCCGATCGATGAGGTTTTTGAAGACCGTTACGCACGGATAGTCGACCTTGACGGGGACGGTTTCGACGAGATCGTGGTGGTGCGAAGCTCGATCAAACACGGGGCCGCCCTCGCCATTTTTCAACTTAGCGGTCAGGGATTGGTTGAGGTGGCTCGAACACCGCCGCTTGGGAGGAGGGGGAGCTGGCTCAATCCGGCAGGATTCGGCGACTATGACGGCGATGGGAATATCGAGATTGCAATGGTCGTCATGCCGGACTTTTCAGGGCAACTCGAGTTTTGGGAGTATAAGAAGGGCGGGCTTACGCGCGAGATGAGTTTGCGCGGTTTTTCCAACCATGTGACGGGTTCACGGGTCATGAATATGAGCGCGAGCGCCAATTTCGACGGCGCCGGAAAGGTCGACCTGGCATTACCGGGGATGGGCCGGGATGTCATGCGCGTCATTTCGCTAGATGGCGGCATGGTTGCAGAACCGGTAAAGCTGAAACTTCCGGGCCGAATCGTTACGGAGATCGTGAGCGTTCGACATAAGGGTCGACCTGTGATCATTGCGGGGCTTGATTCCGGGATGGTGGTACTTATTTCGAATGCCGCCGTTTCGCAGGGTGATGAAATTCCGAGCTGGGCCAAGAAAAACAATGAAACGTCGCTTCTGAACGACCTCATCAAACGGAACCGGCGCCGCAAAAAAAACGAGAAATTTGGTCAGGGCAAGGTCCGCTAGTGAGCGATGGGAACTCACCCCATCGCTCAATTGACCATTTATGCCTAGCTGAATTCCTGCTTGGCCCAGCTTGCGGTTTTATCGAGTCCACGTTCCAAGCTGTCGAAAAGCTCGTCGACCTCGTCCTCCGTGATGATGAGCGGTGGGCAAATGGCAAGGGTGTCACCGATGCTCCTGACGACAAGCCCTTCTTCCTGACAGAAAGCCGTAGCCTGTGTACCGACCTTGCCTGCAGGCGCAAATCCCGACTTTTCCGCCTTGTTCTGAACCAGTTCAACACCGCCAAGAATGCCGACACCACGGGCTTCGCCGACCAGAGGATGATCCGCCAACGCTTTCAGACGGTTCTGGAATTTAGGCGTGAGGTTTTGAGCGCGTCCGACGATATTATCCCGCTTATATATTTCAAGCGCCTTGATACCGAGAGTGCAACAGAGAGGATGGCCGCTATAGGTAAAGCCATGACCGAACGTTCCGACCTTGGAGCTTTGATCGAGAAAGGCCTGGTACATATCTTCCGATACCGTAATGGCACCGAGCGGGGCGTAGGCGGAGGTAATGGCTTTGGCCACGGTGATGGTGTCGGGACGGATATCATAGGTTTGGGAGCCGAACATATTTCCTGTGCGACCAAAACCGCAGATTACTTCGTCAACGATCAGTAGAATGTCATATTTGTCGAGAACAGCCTGTATTTTTTCAAAATAAGTTTCAGGCGGAACCACGACGCCTCCCGCGCCCATGACTGGTTCAGCGATAAAGGCCGCGATGGTATCGGGTTCTTCGCGCTGGATCATTTCATCAAGATTATTTGCGAGGCGGCTGGAAAACTCCTCTTCGCTTTCACCGGGCTCGGCACCACGATAATGATGCGGGCAATCGGTGTGCAGTACACCGTCGACGGGCAGGTCGAATTCTGCGTGGTTGCCGGGTAGTCCGGTAAGACTGGCCGACATGATTGTGACGCCGTGATAAGCGCGATTGCGTGAGATAATTTTTTTCTTTTTCGGCATGCCGCGGGCATTGTTGTAATACCACGCCAGCTTGATCTGGGTATCGTTTGCCTCGGATCCCGAACATGTAAAGAATATTTTGGAGGTTGGTGCGGGCGAAATTTCCTTGAGCATATCGGCCAGAATAATTGCCGGTTCGTGGCTTTTGCCCGTGAAGAGATGGGAGAAAGAAAGTTGCCGCATCTGTTTTTGCGCGGCTTCGATCATCTCTTCATTTCCAAAGCCGAGGGCGGTGCACCACAGGCCCGCCATGCCTTCGAGATATTTTTTGCCGTTGCTGTCCCAAACGTAGACACCTTTGCCACGTTCAAAAATTGTTGGTCCGGTTTCCCGAATTTTATTGAGTTCGGTATAGGGGTGGATAAGCGCTTCAACGTCGCTGGTTTGGATGTTTGAGAGATTTGACATGCTGCCTACAATCTTTTCCTTATTATTTGGCAAACCAAATTTACACATACTGCGGATCTAATGGAGCGTTGATGAGTGAAATTGACGAAAAATGCAAATTCTGAAGATTCAACCGCTCCGAATATGGTAATGTAGTACAGCATTTTGGATCGGGAAGTCTTCTCCCGGACGTTGAATTAACACTCTGCCTCGAGAGGGAAGCATTCTTGAGGGAAGGAATACCGTGTGGTGACACGATGAGTTCAAAATTCTCGGTTTGGAGCGGACGAATTTCCGCATTCGCGGTACAGCTCGCCATTGTTGGCGTATTGCTGCATCGCTTTACCGGCATGTCGACACCGGTTGCCATGAACCTGTTCATGAGTGCATTTGTCTTGGCTGCCCTGGCGGTAGTGATCGGCGTTATTGCCTATGTGGGGATATGGCGGCGGGGCGGAGAAGGATTTGGCCGAGCGACATTCGGTATTCTTATGGGTGGAATTCTGCTCGCCTGGCCGGGAACATATCTGCCGAAGTTCATCACGCTGCCCGTCATCAATGATGTGAGCACGGACACGAGTTCACCGCCGCGGTTCGTGCATGCTGTGAGCGAGCGACCGCAAGATGCCAATCCGGTTATGTATCCGGGGGGTAAATTTGCGAATGAGCAGCGGTCATCCTATCCAGACATCAAGCCGCTGATCGTCAAATATTCAAGGGCTCGGGCTTTCGATACCGCGCGGATGATAATGAAAAAGCGCGAGTGGGCGATTGTCGATGAGAAAAGGCCGGGGAAGGGCGTGTCGACTGGCAAGATCGAGGCCGTTCAACGCACTCTGGTTCTCGGATTTCCCGATGACATTGTCGTGCGGATCGGGGGAGATAAAGGCCGCGCGAAAATCGATGTGCGATCTGCATCGCGTTATGGACGGCATGATTTTGGCAGGAATGCCGAGCGCATAAGAGGATTTCTGAAGGAATTACATGCCCGGCTCGATGCCGGGGAGGATCTGAACGCCGGTGGCGACGCTAGCTCTCCCGCTCTTCTGTCTCAGTCGGATAAAAAGAAGCGTCTGAAGAAAAAGGCTGCTCGCAAGAAATATGCCCCGAAGCGTAGAGCCTCTCGATATGTGCGAAAACGGAAAGTGTGGCGGCGTTTGCGTAAGCAGCGTCGATACCGTTATAAACCTTTTCCCGTATATTGATTATCGTCGAGTGGCCGTTTCGGATCGCGTCCATGATGGCGGCCTCACGCCATTTACGATGCACTAGATAGGACCTGACGATACGCCGCGGAGCGGGGATGGTGCCGCCATGTCCGGGCAGGTACATTTCATGCTCATGGTCCAGGAGTTTTTCGAGCGATGCCATATAGGCGTTCATATTGCCTTCCGGCGGTGCGATCACGCTGGTGTTCCACGCCATTACATGATCTCCGGTAATGAGAATATTCTGCTCTTGAACGTCGAGACAGATATGGTCGGGCGCATGGCCGGGCGTATGAAGCGTTTTTAGCGACCACTCATCGGTTTCGATCAGATCACCCTCGCCCAATGCAATGTCGGGTTTGAAATTCCGATCGATAAAATCTCCATCGGAGGGGCTGGTGGCGGTGCCGCCACGCGCGGACGCCCCGGCAACCGCGCCATATGTATCGGCGCCGGTGGCTTCTTTAAGCCGATCCATCCCGGCTGTGTGGTCCATGTGGGTGTGGGTTGCAATGATTTTGCTGATGGTTCCGCCGGAAGCGGCGTTCAATATAGCGTCGAGGTGATCAGAATCATCCGGGCCAGGATCGATCACGGCTATTTCGTCCCGGCCGATGAGATAGGTGTTGGTGCCTGAATAGGTGAACGGACCAGGATTATTGGCGACGATTCGCCGAATGGAGGGTGCGAGCTCTCTCGGTTCTCCATATTCGAAGATCATCTCGCGTTTGAAGGGAACTTTATGGGACATAGATCGTGAATTCAGTTCAGTTGAGCGTTGCTGTCCTAGAATGCAAGGCAGGTTATATATACGCGATCACGAATATTTGTGCTTGAGCCGAAAAAATTTATGCGGCATTTCAGCGTGTTGCGATTATTATCTCTACGATTTTTCATCAGACCAACAGGAGATCTACCCATGCACAGAATTTTAGCAGCGATTACCGTCATCACCGGAATTGTCATGTTCAGTCTTTCGGCTGTGTCTTACGAGACATTGGACGTGAGCGCTCATTCTGCTCCAGATGTGGTTCTGGCCAAGAAGAAATGCAAACCCGGATATGATTACGACAAGAGAACGAAAAAATGCTACCCACGGGGATCGCATTAATCTGTCTCTATTTTGATATCAAGCCTTATTCAGTAGACGTGAATTTAGCGAGACCCGGGATTGGGTCTCGCTAAATTTTTTGGCAATTGCATCTCGAAATAATGGTCGGAGTGGCAGGATTTGAACCTGCGACCCCGTCGTCCCGAACGACGTGCGCTACCAGGCTGCGCTACACTCCGAATTCAACGGCTTATAGCGGCGGACGCTTGCCGCTGCAAGGCGATTGATCGGGAAGTTTTCAAAGGGCCGAAATAAGGGGATTGCAGGTCCTCTTTCGAGTGGTTATTGTCCGGCTCCGCCGATGGTTGAAAATCATACAAATTCAGGCGATGGGGTGTAGCCAAGTGGTAAGGCAACGGGTTTTGATCCCGTGATTCGCAGGTTCGATCCCTGCCACCCCAACCAGAAACCATTTTCATTTCATTTTTGATTGTCAGGTTCGCTTCTATGAAGCGACATTGCCGATAAGCGCGAAATTCCTGAAGCTTTCGGCACTCGACCGGACGAGGTCGGGGCCCGTCGGCTTGTCAAACAGCATCGCGCGAATGGCGCCATTCGACGCGCCGGAAATCATATTGTGGGCGACGAAGACAAGCCCTGCATCATGATCCGCGGCGATGCCGATGCCGATGGGAGATTTGCGGATGAGATTGCCGGTGGCGCAGACGTCGCGCATATATGTGCCCCATCCAATGGCAAGTCCCAGGGTCTCGGCATTTTCGATGACATTTCCCGAGACGGCGGTATCGGCTTCGACGGCTATGCCGGTGCCGCGTTTGTCCTTGTCGTTTTCGCGGCGCTTGAGATTACGGACGAGATTGCCCTGAACGATCGCAAGGCGACCGCCTTCTTTGAAGTTCGTGACCGAAATTCCGGTTGCGGCCCCATCGACGATATTATGTGCGATCAAGGCGCCATCGAAGCCGAACTCTGCATAAAGGGCGACTTCGCCAAGACGGGCACAATGATTGTTTGTCATGATAACATTTGAAACGGCATTGCCGCGGATGGCGGAGTAGGCGCAATCAGTGATGCGGTTGGCGTTGACCGTGACCGCGCCGGCGCGGAAAACATTGATGCCATTGCCGTTTTGTCCGGAACCACCGCTATTGGCCTTGATGTTGCGGACACGGCAGTTTGAGATCGTACTGCCATCCTCCGCCGGTTTGGATTGCCATATTTGAATACCGTTATTGCCGCATTCGCTGACCTCGGAATGACTGATATCAAGACCGGTGGAATCGAGGCTGAAAATCCCAGTGTTTGCGCAGTGGGCGCAAATGATGTCCGAAATCGTGCCGGAGCAGTTGCGCAGGGAAAGACCGTTGAGAGGACTGTTGCGGACCTCGATGTTTTTCAGAGCGATGCCATTGCATCCCCTGGCCGAAATGAGGCCGTCGGCGCCGCGGTCCGGGCTCAAAGCTTTGCCGTCACCAATGAGAACCAATCCATCGAGGCGCAGATTATGCGCCTGGTCGGCACTGACAAAAGACGTGCCGCCCATGTAAACGATGCTCGTTTGACCGGGCACACCGCGTATCTCGGTTCCTTCACGGAGGATCAGCGATTTTATCCGATATGTGCCTGTGTCCAAAAGCAGCGGCTGTTTCAACTCGGCTGCCTTGTCGACGGCAGTTTGCAGCAGACGGGTTTGATCGCGCGAAGCCGATGATTTGAGACCAAAACCGGCGCCGCTCATACCGGGCACACCGGAGGATGCGGCTTGAGCCTGGCGCGGGCCTGTCATTGCCGTCGCTGTCGCACCGGCGGCAACACCTGCACCAAGGGCAAGCGTGGAGCCAAGCATTTGTCGGCGGCTGCTGTCGATTGGATTGTCCTTAGTCAAATTACATTATCCAGTTAGTTGAGCTGATTTTCTGCGCATGTCGTGGGTAGATATATACGATTTGAGTTCCGATTGCGGCATTCGGTTCGCCAGACGGGCCTTTTGCAGACACTGATTGATAATTATTAGCCCGGCCTGCATCAGCTCGGGCCAGATTAAACCATTTGATTTGCGGTTGTCGGACAGGCTTTTTCTACCGGTGGATTTTGACTTGAGATGGGCGGGTATATGGATGAAACCCGTTTGTTCTTTTTGTCCGTCCGACCATGCCTGAGCGAGGGACTTGTAAAAAAGATAATTGCACAGATATGACCCGGCGTTCGTGGAAATGTGAGCGCTTATGCCGGCTTTGCGCAGGGCCGCGAGCATGGGATAGCAGGGCAGACTTGTCTGACGCCTGAAAGGACCATGATCTGCGATCGGGCCGCGGCATCCAGGAAATCCGGCATTGTCCGGATCGCATGAGGCGAAATTCCGGGCGTAGCGCTCGATGCCGATGGAACGTGATCGGGACTGCACACCGAAATGCAGCGTCAGAGCGGGACAATGTTGACGGCGAAGTTCGCAATGCATGGCGTCTACCGCCATCCATTCCGTCGGAAATATGTGTGACGTAAAATGGCAATCAGGCCATAAGCTTTGGGCATGATCGGCAAGTTCGATAGCGCAGTCCGCCGATGGATTGTCAGCCATGCCGGGAAAGGGACCGAAGCCGGTCAGAAGTACGGCTTTTCGATGCCTGAATTGCGCCTTCATGGACTAGAGTCCCAGCATCGAGATGATTTTATCAACCGCGAGTTGGGGCGTGATTTTTCCATGACGCACTTCGGCTTCGAGCCTGGCAAGCTCGTTCCCCACGGCTTTGCGTGATCGCAGTAAATCCATCAGTTCCTGTTCGACCATTTCATGCATCCATTTGACGTTCTGTGCCTGACGATGGCCGGTGAACTCTCCGGATTGCGTAAGACTGGAATTGTGGTTCTGGACCTCGGTCCAGAGCGTATTGAGACCGATATTCTTGAGTCCCGAAACCGTTATGACCGGCGGCGACCAGTTGGGGCTTGCAGGCTTGAGAATATGGAGGGCGGTTTTATACTCGATCGCGGCCTGTTCCGCGCGCATGGCATTGTCTCCGTCTGCTTTGTTAACCGCGATCATGTCAGCAAGCTCGAGTACGCCTTTTTTTATCCCCTGCAATTCGTCGCCTGCACCGGGCAGAGCGAGTACAAGGAAGAAATCAACCATATCGGCGACAGCGGTTTCAGACTGTCCGATGCCCACGGTTTCGACGATGATGATGTCAAAACCGGCGGCTTCGCACAGGGCCATGGTTTCACGGGTTTTCCGCGTCACACCGCCAAGCGTACCCGATGTTGGCGAAGGGCGAATATAAGCATTTGGATTGACGGCAAGACGAGGCATCCGGGTTTTGTCACCAAGGATCGAACCACCGGTGCGTGACGATGTGGGATCGATGGCCAGTACCGCAATTTTATGTCCTGCGTCGGCGAGGTTGGTACCGAGCTGGTCGATCAGGGTCGATTTTCCAACCCCAGGAACTCCGGTGATGCCGATACGAAGCGCATTGCCAGTCTTTGGCAGCAGACGCTGGAGGAGTTCCTGGGCCATTTCGCGGTGTTCGGGCTTTGAGCTTTCCATCAATGTGACCGCGCGTGCCAGGCGGGTGACATCGCCGGACAGAACGCCTTGCTCGTAATCGTCGACGACCGGACTTGTTTGCTTGGATGGTTTTTTCAGCATTTTGCGAAATTTGCCTGTACTCTATTCAGCGGCTTCTGCGGGCTCGTAGCCGAGCTTGGTATTCAATTTTTCAATCAAATCCGATGCGGCTTCGGCAATATTCGTTCCGGGGCCGAAAACCGCCATAGCGCCCGCTTCGATCAGGGCGTCGTAATCCTGAGGCGGGACAACCCCGCCGACAACGATCATGATGTCGGGGCGGCCCTGTTGCTTGAGTTCGGCCTTGAGCTCGGGTATGAGCGTCAGATGACCCGCGGCCAAGGATGATGCGCCGATGATGTGCACGTCGTTTTCCACGGCCTGACGGGCTGCTTCCTGCGGTGTCTGGAACAGGGGGCCGATGTCAACGTCAAAGCCTAGATCGGCAAAGGCGGATGCAATGACTTTTTGGCCGCGGTCGTGGCCGTCCTGGCCCATTTTAGCAACCAGAATTCGCGGGCGGCGGCCATCGTTCCGTTCGAAGGTCTCGACGGCTCTTTGGATTTTTTCAAGCCCAGTATTCATTGTGCCTACCTCGGATCTGTAAATGCCGGAGATTGATTTTATTTCCGCAGTATGGCGGCCATAAATTTCCTCGAGGGCGCCGGAAATCTCGCCAACCGTCGCTTTTTCTCGCGCTGCATCGATTGCAAGCGCCAGAAGATTGCCGGTGTTGTTCCTGGCGCCTTCCGTCAATTGCGTCAAGGCGGCCCGGCAGGCCTCTTCATTGCGTTCAGACCTCAATTTCTCGAGTTTTTCAATTTGCTGCCTGCGTACGGCGGCGTTGTCGACCTTCAATATATCGATATCAGGCTCGTCGGAGACATGGAACTTATTGACGCCGACAATTGTCTGGCGGCCGGAATCGATGCGTCCCTGGGTGCGCGCGGCGGCTTCTTCGATGCGCATTTTCGGAATGCCAGCCGATATGGCTTTTGCCATGCCGCCAAGCCCGTTGACCTCTTCGATATGGCTCCAGGCGCTCCGGGCCAGGTCATAGGTCAGTCGCTCCATGAAATGACTGCCTCCCCATGGATCGATGACCCGGCATGTCCCGGTTTCCTGCTCAATGAAAAGCTGGGTGTTTCGGGCAATGCGCGCCGAGAAATCCGTCGGCAGGGCCAGGGCCTCGTCAAGTGCATTGGTATGCAGAGACTGGGTCTGTCCCTGGGTGGCGGCCATGGCTTCGATGCAGGTTCTGGTGACATTGTTGAACACGTCCTGGGCCGTGAGGCTCCAGCCGCTGGTCTGGCAATGGGTGCGCAGGCTCAGGGATTTCGGATCCCGGGGATTGAACTCCTTCAGAAGCTTAGCCCACAACAGCCGCGCCGCCCGCAATTTCGCGATTTCCATGAAATAGTTCATGCCGATCGCCCAGAAGAACGAAAGACGCGGTGCGAAACTGTCGATATCCATTCCGGCTTCGATGCCGGCGCGCACATATTCGACGCCGTCGGCGAGGGTGTAGGCGAGTTCGAGATCGGCCGTGGCACCGGCTTCCTGCATGTGATAGCCGGAAATCGATATGGAGTTGAAGCGCGGCATGTTTTTCGAGGCATAGGCGAAAATGTCGGAAATGATCCGCATGGAGGGTTCGGGGGGATAAATATAGGTATTGCGGACCATGAATTCTTTCAGAATATCGTTCTGAATGGTGCCGCTCAGTTTTTCCGGTGCTATGTTTTGCTCCTCTCCTGCGATGATGAAGAGTGCCAAGATCGGCAAAACGGCGCCATTCATGGTCATGGAGACAGAGGTCTGGTCGAGCGGAATGCCGGCAAAAAGCGTCCTCATGTCCAGGATCGAGTCGATGGCGACGCCGGCCATGCCAACGTCACCGCGAACGCGGGGATGGTCGGAATCATATCCACGGTGGGTGGCGAGGTCGAAGGCAATCGAAAGACCTTTTTGGCCCGCCGCCAGATTGCGGCGGTAAAAGGCGTTGGATTCTTCTGCCGTCGAAAACCCTGCATATTGGCGGATTGTCCAGGGGCGCTGGACATACATAGTCGAGTACGGTCCGCGCAAATAAGGCGTGAGCCCGGGCCATGTATTGAGGAAATCAATATTTTCGGTATCGGCCCCGGTGTAGGCGGATTTCAGCTCGATACCCTCGGGCGTTCGGATAGCGCCAGCGTCGATCGGCGCGTTCGCAACGCCCGGTTCTTTAACGAGGTTGATCGATGTAAAATCGGGTATCCGGCTCATATCGGTTTTTTCAAACAATTTTCCTAACGGGTGCGAAAACCATTCGGCGCGCTTGGCGTACCTGCGGCTTCGCTCAATTTATCACGACACGCCCAGTCTATCGTGAGCGTCGCTTAGTGTCTCGAGGATATTTACACCGGCATGAATGAATGCGTCGATGCCCGCACTCCGGTAGGCGTCGCGGTTTTCTCCGGCGCGTCCGGCGAGATAGACATAGTCCGCTTTGGCCGATTTGAGCCTTTTGGCCGCTTCTTCCGCCTCATTGCCGTAAATCGCATCGCTTGAGCAAATGCACGCAAGGGAGGCGCCGCTTTTTTCGAATGCCGCAATCAGCGTGTCGTAATCTTCATAGGCCTGGTTTTCGGTGGTCGCCATGCCGCCTGCACCGAAGAAATTCGCTGCCCAGTTTGCCCTCATGTTGAAATCCTGAACCGTTCCCAGATTGGCCAGGAAGACAGTCGGTGGATGGCCTGTTCTGGCGCGGTAGGCATCGCTTGCATCGCGCAATTTCTCAAAAGGCGCGCTAAGTCTGCGCAGATGCAGAGGCTCGACGGTAATCGCGACATCGTCGAGCGGCGGCGGCAGGATATGGGGTTCGGCAGACACCGGTTTTTCATTTAGTTGCGGAAATGAGGATATGCCTGTCAATTCCTGCCTGGCCATTGCGATGTCGTTCGCCCGTGCCTCATGTGTCGCACGGATCATATTTTGTATCTTGCCGGATTGAAGGGCTTTGAACATGCCGCCATCTTTTTCGATGTCCTGGAAAAGATGCCATGCCTTTTCCGACAATTCATCGGTCAGGTAATCGACATAATGACTGCCGCCCGCTGGATCGAGGACGGCACCAAACGAGGCTTCTTCGCGGAGAACCATCTGGCAATTGCGCGCCATGCGCCGTGCGAAACTGTCAGGGGCGCCAATGGCCCATGTGTAGGGCAGCACGGTAATGGCTTGCGCCCCACCCATCGCCGCGGCGGCACATGCTGCGGTTGTGCGCAGCATGTTCACCCAGGGATCCCGTCGGGTCATCATGCGTTCCGATGTTTGGGCCGAGAGTTCAACCCTGGCCGCCGCCTCCGCGCATCCGCATGCATCGGCGATCTGCCAGACAAGTCTGCGGGCGGCACGGAATTTTGCGGTGGTCTCGAAAAGGTCCGTGTCGGCGGCGAGAGAGACGGAGAGTTCAGGGATTGTTTGGCCGGGGTGAGCGCCCGCATCGTCGCGGGCCCTGACATAGGCAACGATGGTGGCCATTACACATGCCAGTTCCTGGGCCGCACCGGCCCCGGCATTATGATAGGGGCGACCATCGGCCAGGAGAATTCTCTGTATGGGAAGACCGCCGTCGCGGGCCGTGGTAAGTTCCTCAATCTGACGATATGCATTTTCCATGTCGACGTCGAGCGCGCCGAGGCGGGCTAAAGCGCCCAAGGGATCGGCCCCCAGAGAAATCCGCATGTTGCCGTTCTCGCGACCTCGCCCTTTTGCAAGTCCCGCCAGCATTTCCGGAAGTTTACCGATATTCAATCCGGCATCGAATGAGAGCGCAATCATGTCCAGATGGACGCCCTTCAAGGCTGCATTGAGCGCGTTCGATGTGGGATCGAGCCCCGATTGACCGGGGGCGGCCAGCCGCAAGGTGATGGAGGTTGCTCCGCCTTCAAGATCGCTCAGAATAGCTTTGTTGGCCGTTTCCGGAGCGCGATCAACATGCAGTTGATCGATTTCCCAGGCCGGGTCGGTTTTACCGGCACTCCAACCACGGGTGAAAGGCTGAGTTCCCGGCGTCAGGGAGGATTGATCAAAGGCTTCATCGCCGGGCGTGTAAAGAGGGTCAATTCTGATGCCGTCACGGGTTCTGGCAACGAGCGTATCTTCGAAATCAGCCCCTCTCAACGCTGCCTCGACCAGGGCAAGCCAGTCATTGCGCGTTTTCGGCTCGAATTCAGCGGCGAGTTTCAGTTCGGACATTTTCGATGTTCTCTGCGATGTCGCAGCGTTAAAGCAGACTTGTCAGGTCTCGATATCTCCCTGAAGCGCGGATATTAAACTTTAATATTTGAATCGATAGTACGACAACCGCATTCACCCAAGCAGCGTTCAGGCCGGTGGGTTGTCACTAAAGAACCATATCTATTCCGGGAATATCCTTGAGTGCATCGTTTACGGTGTCGGTCCCGGCTTTGTCCCGGGTATATTCGATGAGTTCCTTCGCAACACTCTGCGATTGCGGGATGTCGAGGCCGAGCCCCTGAAGCTGGCCAACAGTCTCCATGATGCCGCCGCCGCCCATCATTCCGCCGACGGCCGACATAAGCCCGCCACCGGATGACTGGCCGGAATCGGAAGCTTTGGCGATCAGGTCGTCCGCTCCTGGAAGCGCCGCCATGATGGGGGCTATTTTTTCTTCCGATCCGCTTTTTTTCAGCATGCCCAATATGACGCCGATGGCCTTTTCAGCAACATTTGCATCAATTCCAAGATTTTCGACAAGCCGGGTGACAAGATCCTGCATATCAACCTTTCCGATTAACGTATTTCATGATCAAATAATTGCCTGTGTTAAAGCCTATCGTTCCGTTATTGTACAGGGATAAGGGTGGGGATGCGTCCAAAAAAGGGTTTAAGATAAATCCGAGTTCGGGCACGATCCAGCTAACGAATCGCACAGAAATGAAATTTCACAATAATTAAGGCTGAAACCATGAGCGAGCCGCAAGACATCTATATCGGGACCAGTACAAAAAAGGAATATCTGGCCTTAAAGCTTGCCAATCGGCATGGGCTGATTGCCGGCGCGACGGGCACGGGCAAGACGGTATCTCTGCAGATACTGGCTGAAGGCTTTTCGGATCAGGGTGTACCGGTGTTTTGCTCAGACGTGAAGGGCGATCTTTCAGGCGTCGCGGCTGCCGGGGTTGAAAAGGATTTTCTTGAAAAACGCGCCAAGACGATCGGTTTCGAGAATTATGAATATGAGGCATACCCGACCATATTCTGGGACCTGTTCGGCGAACAGGGGCATCCGATACGCACGACCGTTACTGAAATGGGGCCGCTTCTTCTGTCGCGGATGATGGGTCTCAACGAGACGCAGGAAGGTGTGCTGAATATCGCATTCAGGCTGGCGGACGATGAAGGATTGCTGGTTCTCGATCTCAAGGATCTGCGCAGTCTGATGTCCGAGGTGGCATCCCGGGCCAAGGAACTTACCGGTGAATATGGCAATGTATCGAAAAGCTCCGTTGGGGCCATTCAGAGGCGCCTTCTGGTGCTGGAAGAACAGGGTGGCGAGAATTTCTTTGGCGAGCCGGCGCTTGATATTCGCGATTTCATGAGAACGACGCGGGATGGCAGGGGTTATATCAATGTGTTGGCGTCGGACAAGCTAATGCAGTCGCCGACGCTCTATGCCACTTTCCTTTTGTGGATGCTTTCGGAGCTTTTTGAGGAATTGCCCGAGGTCGGCGATCCCGACAAGCCGAAACTCGTGTTCTTCTTCGACGAGGCGCATTTGCTCTTCGACGAGGCGCCCAAGGCGCTTTTGCGGAAGGTCGAACAGGTGGTGCGGCTGATCCGCTCAAAAGGCGTCGGCGTATATTTTGTCACGCAGAATCCGCTCGATGTGCCCGATACGGTCGGCAGCCAGCTTGGCAACCGTATTCAGCATGCGTTGCGTGCATTTACGCCGCGTGAACAACGGGCTGTGAAGGCGGCTGCCGAAACGTTCCGGCCAAATCCCGAACTCGACACCAAGCAGGTCATCATGGAGCTGGGTGTTGGCGAGGCCCTGGTTTCGACGCTTGAGAAGAAAGGCCAGCCTTCGGTGGTTCAGCGTACGCTTGTTCGTCCGCCTTCCTCGCGTTTGGGCCCGATCGAACCGGGCGAACGCAAAGAAGTCATCAAAGACAGCCCTTTGGGCGACCAATATGAAAAAGCAGTCGACCGGGAATCGGCTCATGAGCTTTTGAAAAAACGGGCCGCGGAAGTCGAGGAACGGCGTCAGGCGTCGGCGGGCACTCTTGGAGGCCGCCGCGACACCGAATTCGAGCGTCATGGCGAGTTTCGGGTGCCAAAGACAAGGCGGGGCGCCAAACCACGCCGCGCTTCTTCGAGGCGGCAGACGGCGACGGAAGCTTTTACGAAATCCCTTCTGCGGTCGCTTGGTTCGGCGCTCGGTGGCGTGATCGGCGGTGTGTTGGGCGGGAAAAGGCGCAGACGGCGGCGCTAGGCCAATAGTGTGTCAAACTAACGAATCGACCGGTTCAAACAAGGTCTCATCACATGCTCAAATACGCATTACTGGTTTTGCTTGTCGTTATTGGATTGATGTTTGCGGTCAAGACCGAAGATGAGCTGACCTCCGGTGACGCGGAGAAGGGCCGTCTATTTGCCGAAAAGAATTGCGGAAAATGTCATGCGATCGGCCCTGAGGGCGACAGTCCGCTCGAATTAGCGCCGACATTTCGAAGTTTCGGGCAACGCTGGCCGGTTGAGTACCTGGCGGAGTCGCTTGCAGAGGGCATTGTGACGGGGCATGCGGATATGCCCGAATTCGTGCTCTCCCCCGATGAAATCGATGATTTCCTCTCATATTTGAACGCGCTTCAGCCGAAGTGAATTCGTTATACCCGGGTTTTTATCCACTTACCGGATATTCTTCACAGCATCTAATCGTTCAGGAGTTTTAAAAGGCTCGCCCTGAGGTCTTCGCTTATTGATGGATCGGACAGGCCATAGGCGACGTTTGCCGTTAAAAAGCCCTGCTTCGATCCGCAGTCATAACTTCGTCCGGAAAATTGCAAAGCGTGAAATTTCTGGTCGGACATCAGTGTGCGCAATGCATCGGTGATCTGCACCTCGCCGCCTGCCCCCTTCTCCTGGCCTTTAAGAATAGAGAATATTTCAGGCTGGATGATATATCGGCCGGTGATTATCAGATTTGAGGGCGCTTCTCCGGATTCCGGTTTTTCCACCATGCCTGTGATCGGCCAGACATTGTTCGTTCCATCTTCAATGCTAACGACACCGTATTGATAGGTGTCTTCCATGGGAACTTCCTCGACCGCGATGATGTTGCCGCCCTTTTCATCATAGACGTCGATCATCTGCTTTAAGCAGTTTTTGCCGCTCGATTTGATGAGAACGTCAGGAAGAATGAGAGCAAAAGGCTCATCGCCGACAAGATCGCGCACGCACCAGACCGCATGACCGAGGCCCATCGGCTCCTGCTGACGGGTGAAGCTTGTCTGTCCCGGGCCGGGCAGAAGCTTTTCGAGGAGTTCGAGCTGCTCGCGCTTGCCACGCCGTTTTAAGGTATTCTCCAACTCGGCCTGCCGGTCGAAATGGTCTTCTATGACACCCTTATTGCGGCCCGTCACAAAGATGAAGTGCTCTATACCGGCATCACGCGCTTCGTCGACCACGTGCTGGATGAGCGGGCGGTCGACGACGGTCAGCATTTCTTTGGGCATTGCCTTGGTTGCCGGTAGGAATCTCGTGCCCAGGCCAGCCACCGGGAATACGGCCTTGCGAACGGGTTTGTGCGCCATGTGCGAATTTCTCTTGATGTTTTGGACCTTGACGAAAAAGGATCAGTTTATTCTCAGTGTCCGATATTGAAACCTGACAGTTTTTTCTGCAACGAATTTTCAGAGTTCCAAATATTGAATAATTTTGTCTTTATATTTTTTTATTTGATAAATTTTTGAACAACTCCTGCGACATAAACAAGATGATCATGTTAAGACAGAATTTGTGTCTCTGATTTGTGATCCGAGTAAGGAGTAATCATGGTGTCGTTCCGTTTTCTGTCCTGCCTGTTGTTTTTATCCATGGCTTTCTCAGGCATTTTCCCTCAGATGACATTGGGACAGAGTTTCAACTGTCAATCGGCGCGGCTTCAGGCGGAAAAAACCATTTGCTCGGGGCGCTGGCTTTCGGAACTGGATGAAAGGCTGGAAAAGTCTTACCAGCAGCTCAGAAACAGGCTCGGCGCGGGCCAGAAGAGAAAGCTCGCCAGGACACAGAAAAACTGGCTTCGCGCCCGCAATCAATGCAAGAGAAACCGCCGCTGTCTCAGGTCACAGTATAATGACCGTCTTGCGGATATCAGGGCACAGATCGCGCGGCTGGACGGAAAGGGGCTGCGAGATCATCCCGGTCCGAGTTTCGATTGTGATTACGCCCGCCGTGCTTCCGAAGTCACCATCTGTACACACCGTAACATCGCCAATCTTGACCGACGCCTGGCCGGAATGTTCAGCGATGCGCTGCGGATGTCGCGCGGCAATGGCGACCGGCGAAATCTTATGCGCGATCAGGCGCAATGGATCAAGGCACGCAATGCCTGCCGGTATGACCGTGCCTGCCTGAGGCGGAGCTATCATAATCGCATTCAGCATCTCGATGCCGTCATCGCCGACCTCAACTCGAGACCGGTGGTGCGGCCTACTTTCGACTGCCGCGGGGCAAAATTGCGGTCGGAAAAAGCCATTTGCCGGAGCGAACGGTTAGCAAAGCTCGATATTGAAAATGGCAGGCTTTACAAAAAGGCGATCAGAAGCGCACCATCGCTACTGATGCGCGAGGATCTGCGCGAAAGCGGGCGGGCGTGGCTTAAACAGCGAAACCGCTGCCGTTCGGACAGGGAGTGCCTGACGAATTCCTATTTCGGCAGGATCATCTATCTTGAAAATCTGCTTTATTATTTCAACTCAACGCCGAAGACCTTGCACAAGGGACCGAGTTTCGATTGCCGTTCTGTGCGCCTTGCCGCCGAGAAAACCATTTGCAACCGGAAAAACCTGTCCCGTCTCGACCGACAGATGGCAAGCACTTACGAGGCGCTACAAAAGGAAATACCCAGGGCTGCGCGCGCCTCTTTAAGACGCGAGCAGGCGGCGTGGCTGAAAACGAGAAACGGTTGTTCGTCCGACAGGGCATGCCTTCGACAGAAATACCGCAAAAGGATTTCCGACCTCGAGTTCCAGCTCGACGAGTTCAACGACCGGGACTGGAACCGCCGGGTTAAGGCAAATCCGAGTTTCAACTGCAAATATGCGCGTCTGCCGGCAGAGAGCAGTGTCTGTGACAATGCCGTTCTGGCAGCTCTCGACCGGGAAATGGCCGCGGCCTATTATGCGCTCAGGGACAGGACTTCAAGCGCCAGGAAACGGTCACGCCTGAAAGCCCAGCAAACGGTCTGGCTGGCGCGGCGGAACAAGTGCGGCTACAGGGTGAATTGCCTCAGAGACCGCTATGAAAACCGGCTTTATCAATTGGAGACGGCGCTCGATAAATAAACTTCGAAGCATTGTTGTCAGGGACATAAAAAGGGCCACTCATTGAGTGGCCCTTTTCATTTGTTTGCTTATGACAACAGGACGCAATGGCGTCCCGGCTCAATGATCAGTAAAAACCGCCATTCTGGTGGGCAACCATGCAGAAGAGCATCGGGATCGAAAGCAGCGTGTTGATCCGCGAAAACTGTCCCGCCGTCTTGGCAGCTTCGGCCTTTTCATCCGCTTCAGAGGCAACAATGCCGAGGGCTTTTCGCTGGTTCGGCCAGATGATGAACCAGACATTGAACCACATGATGATGCCCATCCACATGCCGAGGCCGATGGGGGTGCTGGCGCCGCTGTCAAGGAAGCCTATGCTCAGAGCACCCATAAGATAGCCGTTCAGCCAGGCCAGGATAAGTCCGGTAACAAGCGTGGACATGGCGCCCCAACGGAACCACCAAAGTGCAGCAGGTGCGATGACCTTGCTGATCGCCGGCTTTTGCTCGTCGGGAATGGAGGGCATGCTCGGGGCCTGAACGAAATTGAAATACCAAAGAAGCCCAATCCACATGACGCCGCTCAAGACGTGCAACCAGCGGAAGAAAAACGCCCACCAGCCCGCGCTTGGCATTATGCCGACGCCCGCCATGATCTGTACAATCAAGTAAATCAATAATGTTAAAACAAATCCGCTGATCACAGTCAGTCGGAGATTTGCTAAAATTCCAGCCATATCCAGTCCTCTCAAAATTGTTTGTTATTATCGCAAGATGAGTTCGGCACTCACGAACATCGTGTTCCAGTTTATAGCTATTTAAAACTGCAAGCAAACCAACGGGAAGAAACCGGCCGTTCGTTACCCGATGACCAGGTATTGGGCCGAGCCTCTATCCGCATTGAAAATTTATGGAAAGCTATTTGATTCTGATGGGGTTCCGCAAGGCGGAGGCACTCGGAAACGGTATTCGACGAGCTGGAATTACGTGTAAGGTGGGGGGGGGTGGGGTGTGACGACCCTGAGCATCACACCCCTGGATCACGCCGGGGAAGATAGGTTTCTATCTCAGGGTGAAACCAGTTTTAGACCAAAGGCATTGAACTGACAGTGAATAGCCCGTTCATCTGGCGTTCATGTTTTAAAATTCGAATTTCGGGTTAGTTATCGCTCACGGGGGTCTGTTTTGCCTCACGTGCTGCTCGCCGTTACACGGCGGCACTCCGGCGGGGCGGGCCTAAGGCCCGGGGACCCTTGGTCCCTTGTCGCAGAAAATAGCTATATTTTCTGCTCCTGTTTCCGCTCACGTGGCGAGCATAACAATTCCGTATCGCCCATGCAGGGAACTCGTTCCTGGGCATCCAAGCAAGTTTTTTGGGCACTCCAGATTTGCAGCGTCGCGCAAAGCGAGGGTTGTCTGGATTCCCGCCTTCGCGGGAAAGACGAGGAGTGTGTTAGTTTTTGCATACAACTCAATCTCGTGGTGAGGAGGCGCAGCCACTTGTGGCGAGCGCCGTCTCGAACCATGAGCGACATATCGAATTGTTTGAGTTTGCCGCTTCATCCTTCGAGACGACACGGACCACAAGCGGTCCGTGTCCCTCAGGATGAGGCCGAGAAGTCTTGCGGTCGGACACCCGGACGATGGTCGGATGGGCACCCGGCATCGAGATGCACTTCGCGGGTGTTTGTTTTGTCTCGGGCTTTGTATTCGCTCACGGCCATATCCGCGCCTAAGGCGCGGGGCCTCCGCGGGGGCGGCACTAAATGCCGGAGCACGCTTGTGCTCAGTCCGAGCCGACATAGGAATGTCGGCTCCTCCGTTGAGATGCATTGTTACGCTTGTCCGTACATCGTTATTGCGCCGACCAGGACGGCTCCGCCTACCCTGGCGGCGGGCGCTGCCCTCGCTGGTGTTGAGTTGTCCGCCGGGCTGATCTTGAGCGCCGATATAAACTACTGAGGTTTGGTTCGGCTGGCCCGATATGCTCATGCGGCACGGTTGGAGATTTTCAACGCGAAAGCATAAGACAAGGCCACTTCATTCAATCGATCGAAACGTCCCGAGGCGCCGCCATGGCCGGCTCCCATATTGGTCCTGAACAGTGTCAGACGATTGTCGGTGCGGGTCGCGCGCAATTTTGCGATCCATTTTGCGGGTTCCCAATAGGTGACCCTGGGATCCGTCAGGCCAGCGAGCGCCAGAATATGCGGATAGTCTTTTTTTGCGACATTGTCATAAGGCGAGTATGCGCCAATCCAGTCAAAGGCCTCACGGCTCTCGATGGGATTGCCCCATTCAGGCCATTCGGGGGGCGTCAGGGGAAGCGTATCGTCAAGCATCGTGTTCAGAACATCTACAAAGGGAACTTCCGCGATGATGCCGTTCCAGAGGTCCGGCGCCATATTGGCGATGGCGCCCATGAGCATGCCGCCCGCCGACCCGCCATGGGCCACAATATTGCCCTTACGGGTCATGCCTTGCGCTATCAGGTGGTTGGCTGCCGAGATGAAGTCATTGAATGTATTTGTTTTTTTCTCGCGTCGCCCTTCCGTGTACCAATGATATCCTTTTTCCTTTCCGCCTCTGACATGTGCAATGGCATAGATAAAGCCGCGGTCGACAAGACTTAACCGATTGGTCGAGAATGAAGCGGGAATGGATATGCCGTAGGAGCCGTAACCGTAGAGAAGAACAGGAGCGGAGCCATCGATTGGCGTATTGCGGTGATAGACGAGGGAGACAGGCACGCTTTCGCCATCAGGCGTTGGCGCCATCATGCGGCGGGTTACATAGTCGGCCGGATCGTGACCGCTGGGAACTTCCTGCACCTTTCTGAGTTCACGTTCGCGCTTGTCCATATGATAGTCGAAAACCTGGGTCGGCGTCGTCATGGACGAATAGGTGAAGCGGACGTTCGGGGTGTCATATTCATAGCCAGAGGAGAGGCCCAGGCTATAGGCCTCCTCGTCAAAGGAGATTTCATGCTCATCGCCATCGGACAAGCGCCTGACGACGATGCGGGGCAGGCTGTTTTCACGCTCAAGGCGGACGAGGTAATCCGCAAAGGCCGTGATCGACAGGATGAGGCGGCCGGGCCGGTGGGGATCGATATCGCGCCAGTTCGCGCGGCCGGGCGCTTCGACCGGCGTTTCGACAATTTTGAAATCCTCTGCGCCATCGGTGTTGGTCATTATGAGCAGTCTTTCGCCATTATGCTCGACCGAATATTCATGTCCGGTTTCGCGTGGCTCCACGCATATCGGTTCCGGTTTGGAAGCTTCGGCGTCGATGAGATAAACTTCCGACGTCTGGTGATCGTGGGCGCCGATCAATATGTATTTACGGCTTTGCGTGGCACCAAGCCCGACGAAAAATCCGGGATCCTTTTCATCATATACAAGGGCGTCTTCGTCTGCCGTGGAGCCCAATTTGTGCCGATAAACCTGCCGGGGGCGGTGATTTTCGTCGAGGCGCGTGTAGTAGAGCGTGTGATTGTCCGCGGCCCAGACCGCGCCGGGATTGGCGTTTTCTATCACGTCATCGAGATCCTCGCCTGTCTCAGTATCATGGATCCTGATGGTGTAGAATTCCGAGCCGTTCAGGTCGAGTGCATAAGCGATATAGCGGTGGTCGGAACTGTGGGTGGCGCCGGCCAGGCTGAAATAGCTGTGTCCTTCCGACATGGCGTTGCCATCCAGGAGGATCTGTTCGGCTCCGCCATCGCGCGGGCGCCGGCAAATGCGCGGATATTCACCGCCCGTGACAAAGCTTGTGTAGTAACTCCATGGACCGTCAGGGGCGGGAACAGATGAATCATCCTCTTTTATGCGGCCTTTCATTTCATCCTTGAGCTCGCCTTGAAGTTTTTCCGTGTCGCTCATGATAGAACCGAGGAAGGCATTTTCGCTTTCGAGATAGTCGCGGATCCGGGCATCGAGCACCGACGGGTCGCGCATGACTTCCTGCCAGTTGTCGGCCCGGAGCCAGGCATAGTCGTCGGCAACGGTCTGACCGTGCACTGTTTTTTCAGACTTTATTACCGGCGCAACCGGTGGTGCAACCGGTGGCGTGACCTGTGGTTCGACCTGTGGTTTAGCCACTGGTTCCACTGGGGTCTCGCCCTGCGGTTCGGTCGCGCTTGTGTCCTTCTTTAACGTCATCAATCTCTCCGGTCAGGATTTCATCGTCAGGTTTAAGTCTCGTCTTCGTCTCCGCTTTCGGCGCTGCCGGGTTCGAAATTCAGTGCGGCACCGTTTATGCAATAGCGGAGGCCTGTGGGTTGAGGGCCATCCGGAAAGACGTGGCCGAGATGGGCCTCGCACTTGCTGCAACGCACCTCGGTGCGTGTCTGGAACAGCTTGCGGTCCGTATGTTCGCTCAGACTGTCTTCGTTTGCCGGCGCATAGAAGCTCGGCCAGCCGGTTCCGGAATTATATTTCGTCCGGGAAGGGAACAGTTCGGCGCCACAGCAGACGCATTGATAGGTGCCCTCGCGCTTATTGTCGTTGTATTCATGGCTGAAGGGCGCTTCTGTCCCCGCCTCCCTGGTGATGTGGTATTGTTGGGGGGTGAGTTTATCTTTCCATCCGGTATCAGATTTGTCCGTGGGGGCGTTTTTTTTCTGGCTGGTCATGACCTGGTTTTTTCCGATGAGGCTGGTTGCTTTTTAATGAGATAGCTTCTCAGGAGCCCGGTTGCAAATGCCGCCCAGGAGGCATGCTATAGATTGCCGGGTCCATTTTTCCCGGAAAGTACCTATATGGGCTGGCAACGGGAAACAAATTTACTTTAGAAAAAGGTACTTTCCGACCGGCGGGGCTTGCTTTCATCGATTGGGCTTTGACGATGAATATGCTGCAAAAGTTCGATGTCAATAAGACGGGCACGCATATGCTCAAAACACCGATTGTTCTTTTTAGTATATTTAGCGCGGTTGCCGTCGCCGCAATTCTCGCTCAGGATCCGGCATATGCAGCGGTCGAAGGCGCGTCGAAAAAGGCTCGACCTCAGCAATCATGTCGTGGGCTATACGTCGCTTGCCATATTCGTACTGGCTTGCGGCGTGGTGATGATCGAGGAATTTACGCATCTGCGTAAATCCAAACCAGTTATTTTGTGCGCCGGTATTTGGCACTGATCGGAGCGGTCTATGCGGCGAATGAATTGACCCAAGAGGTCGAGAAGGCGGTTCGCCACAATATCCTCGAATATGCCGAGCTCTTTCTGTTTTTGCTGGTGGCCATGACTTACATCAACGCCATGCAGGAGCGCGGAGTGGGATACGCTGCTTTTCTTCTTGGGGGTGGTTCTGTGCGTCGGCGGTCTCGGATTTGTAGGTTATCTGGCGATAGTTTCCGAGGCGATGTGCACGCAAATGGGGCCGACATTTTACAATGTCATGGTCGGTATTTTGTCGGCAATCATCGATAATATTCCGGTGATGTTCGCGGTGCTGACAATGAATCCCGAGATGTCACACGGTCAGTGGCTTCTGTTTACCCTGACGGCCGAGGTGGGGGGGGCTACTGTTCATCGGTTCGGCTGCTGGCATTGTCTTGATGGGGCAGGCCACGCGGTCATTATACTTTTTTCGGTCACCTCAAATGGCTGCCCGCCATCGCCCTTGGCTATGCCGCCAGTATACTCATGCATATCTGGCTGAATGCATCTTTGTTCTAGCTCATCGCTGCGGCTCGGCTGCGCCGATTGGGAGACGGCCATTTGAACGCATCTTTGCCGGCCGGCGCCGATAGCGGGACCGAAACCGGACTATACCGATAGCCGATGCAGCATATACACAGGTATTTCGGCGGCGGAAGTATTATTATTGTGATGCGAAATTTTGGCACGGGAGTATTGAATTGTTTTCGACTTAATCATATCTCATACTTTTAATATAGTGGTTTGCAGTATTGATGTGCGACAAGGGGAAAGACTTTGATCCGGACCTGCGGCAATTCGACCTTTAAGATTAATTCGCAATTGTGCAAACTATACATGAAGGTCCTGGTGGTGATGCTATTTAAAGGGTGCGACATGGTTCGGCCGAGCCGGCCGCCGGGACAAGGTTTTGAAAAAAATGTACGAGGTGTGGCACAGCGCATTGTTGCAAAATATGGTTTTTCTGATAAATGAATTTTCTCATTTTTAGAAATTCTCGGCATCCCTGTAATTGGACGGACATTCGCGATTACATCAATTATGTTCGGCACTGATTATTTTTAGAAACGGCTTTTATTTGATTCATTGAAACAGTATTTCTATATTGTACTGTACGATGATGTTAGCCGTTTACTATATTTTGTTAAATTCTTGTTCTTTTAACATAAGTTTTTTAGAAATACTTAGGATAAACAGCAAGGGCCTTTTCGTATGCCGTCCGGAATTTGTACCGGTCGTGTATTGGCAATGAGTTCGTAAATTAAGTACACGATGCGACAATCCTGAAGTAAATAAGGATCGCTGAGGTGACTTAGGTTTTAAATGCCGTTCCATTCGGGCGGTATTCATAGAATTTGGAAGGAGAAAAACATGGATGAAGCCAAGGTGAGCAATGAGCTCGTTGAGCTCTCAGCCGATATTGTCTCTGCGTTTGTGTCGAATAACCCGGTACAGGCTGGAGACTTGCCTACTCTTATAGGCGATGTGCATGACGCTTTAATGAAGGCTTCTCAAAAGAGCCTGACGCCACAGCGGGAGGAGATCAAGCCTGCCGTTCCAATAAAGAAATCGATTACCCCCGATTATATTATATGTCTTGAAGACGGTAAAAAATACAAATCGTTGAAACGACATTTGCGTACACTTTACAATCTCTCACCCGAGGAATACCGCGAGAAATGGGGTTTGCCCCACGACTATCCCATGGTCGCTCCGAATTATGCCGCGGCCAGGTCAAATCTGGCCAAGAAAATGGGACTTGGTCAGAAACGTAAAAGCAATTGATAATTTATACCTGAAGTATTTTGTTAAAAACCCACTCTCGAGAGTGGGTTTTTTTTCGGCATGCAATAAGGCGCTTTTATAAATCATTAAATATAGAAATAAGTAATACACGTAAATATACTTATGTGTGATAATAGTTAGCTCAGTTATCAACTTGGGCTAACTTGTAATGGTAAGAACACATTGTAACTCACAATTAACAGGCTTTCTCAAGCCAAGAATACACCCCTCCATCAACTATATAAGATCAAGCGATCATGGGGCGGCATTTCGCAAAATGCTCTGCCACGCGATCGGCGAGATCGTGGTGCGTGTTCTGGGTGGCGGGAGTGACGGGCTTTGGGGACATACGCGAGGCGACTCCTCAGTGGCTCGGAACCGGCAAACAGCCATGTATCTTGCTCATGTTGTTTGCGGTTTGAACTTTACCGAGATCGGGATTGCGTTTGCGCGAGACCGTACGACGGTTTCACATGCCTGCCGCCTGGTTGAGGACCGCAGGGACGATCCTTATGTCGACCGGTGCCTGGACAGTCTGGAGCATAGTATTCTTTGCCTTATGGATACCGGTTTTTATTTTGACGGCGCAAATCAGGAGGCGTGCTGAATGGAGTCGCCAGAAGATGAGGCGATCGACAGACAGGCGTTGCTGCAGGCGCTTGGTTTTCTGTCCAGACCGCACGCATTTATTCAGTACAAAGAATTAAATTCCGCGGGCCGTGCATCGGGGAATGCGCATATCGATGTGCTACAGCTTCGGTCCGGCGGCAACGCCAAGGCCATTGGTGTCATACGCAGTCCGACCTTGATGGAAATGCTCAGGCAGGGGTGGATTTCATTGAATGCGGACAAATGGCGGCTGACAAGGGCCGGCCGGTTTTATGTCAAGCGAGGCATGGCTCAATCGGATCCGTTTCAGGAGCAGCATCAGGAGCGCGGGGTGGCGTCGATAAGCGCAGAGGGGCGGACGGAAAACGTTGTCATCAATCATGCGGAAAGCCCCCTGGCCTGGTTACGGAAAAGACGCGGCAAGAAAGGGCGGCCGTTTTTGTCCAATACGCAATTCGATGCCGGTGAAAAGCTTCGCGCCGATTTTCATTTTGCCCAGATGTCACCTCGCGTGACGGCAAATTGGGGCGACCGGGTCAATGCCAGGAAGGGACTCGGGCATCCGTCGCAAGGATCGGACATCGCCGATCATGTCATCGCTGCCAAAAAAAGGGTGGAGCGCGCTTTGGAGGCCGTGGGGCCGGAGCTGTCAGGCGTGCTTATAGATATTTGCTGTATCATGAAGGGGCTCGAGGCGGTGGAGAAAGACAAGGGCTGGCCTCAGCGCTCGGGCAAGATAGTCTTGTCGCTCGCGCTCAACAGCCTGGCACGGCATTACGGTTTGCTGGGCGATGACCGGCCCGGCGAGAGGCGGGGAAAAATAGAGCATTGGGGGGCTGGCGATTTCAAGCCGAACCTCGATACCTGGCAATAAAACGGATTGCGGATCAGGCTCTTTCCATGGTGCTTTCAGCGTCGCTTTGTATGCGTTTGACCATTGAGGCCAGGCCGTTCGAGCGCTGGGGGGTGAGGTGATCGTTTAACTGGAGTTTATTGAGTATGGCGTTGATGTCCGTACCGGCAATCTCGCGGGCCGTTTTGCCGGAGAAGATTTTCAACAAAATGGCGATGAGCCCGCGGACGATCATGGCGTCGCTGTCGCCGGTAAAGTTGAGCACGGGGGTCTGGTCTTCGCCTTTTTCTCCGATCGAAGTGGACAGCCATACCTGGCTTACACAGCCCCTCACCCTGGTGGTGTCATTGCGAAGTTCGTCAGGATAAGGCTCCAGCTCTTTCGCAAGATCTATAACGTAGCGGTATTTGTCTTCCCAATCTTCGAGAAATTCGAAGTCGGAAATAATGTTTTCTATTGTTGTCATAGGCGCCAGATGATTGGTTGAAAGGTTTCTCCTTATATATAGGCGGCTTTGACAAAACACCATAGGTGGCGATGAACTATCGCGCTCTACCGGGATGCGTATGTTCTGCGGTTGGGGGTGTGCCATTCGGGGATCAGGTCGCCGATTTGCAGCGTATTGCGGGAGCGGGCGCCATTAGCTGAAGATGCTGCCGGTTTGAACCATTCATTGCGGCGTTGCGCATTGGTTCGGGTGGCGCCGTATTGGGCATCGCTGCTGCGGGTGATGATGTCGGCGACAAGGTCGCGGCCGGTTTGGGCTTTTTGGGCTAAATTACTCCAGGACGGATCGAACTCGGCGCAAATTTCAACATTGGCGCAGACCTGGGAGGCAAAGCCGATGACGGCACTCGTCTTTCTGTGGAGCTCCTGCTTGCCCGCTTCGTCTGTCGGCAGAAGAAGTATTACCAGGCAAAGCCAGATAATCGTTCGTATAGAAAACATAATTCCCTCGCTGTTCGTTTTATGTGAGGGATACGATATCGAAGGCGGTCTAAATATTTGAAAGAATCCAGGCTCAAATTCTACTCAAAACAAACTATAAATAACCTCCAATGAGACTATAGATTTAGTCCAAATTGAACTAAATTTTACATGCCTGCAAAGATGAGGCGCGATTTGCAACCCATCGTTGAATCGAATGGGCCGGAAGCGATGTATGAGAGAGCCCTTGTTGAGGCATTTGCCAGTGAACGGCCTAACCGCTTTTTACCGGCAGCTTGATATGTTCACCGAGCAAGCGCTGCAAGTCGGGCAGGGCGTGGCGCCTGACAAGGTTGAGAGCCTTGATGCCGAGAAGCTTTTCAATGAGGGCGATGCCGGCTTCGGTATTGGCGGCGGGGCCGGTGATGAGATCCGGTTTCATGCCGAAAGCCTTTTCGATGCCAAGGACGGCGTAGGGATCGAGGGCGCTCAGCACCAGCATCGAAAGTTTATTTTCGAGCAGCTTCATGGCGACCGAACCATTATAGGGTTCGAGGGGCGAGGCCCCCAGTTCCGCGATCAGAACGTCGGCGTCGGTGTTGGCGATTTTCGACAGGAGATTGAGGGTGGACGCTTCAAATTCGTCGGGGGGGCAGACGGTCGACGGCAGTCCGGCATCGACGAAGTCGAAAATGTGGTCGGCCCCGGCATCGCGAAAACTCAAAATGTCGCGATATCGGCCGGCGCCCGCGAACTTACCCGCCGCGACCTTGAGCCCCATGCGTTTCAACTCATGAATTATGATGCGTCCAGAAGTGGTTTTACCGGCCGACATCGACGAGCCGATGATCAGAATGACGGGCATGTCCAGCTCCTTCGGCTCGGCGGACGAGACGAAGTCCTGCATGGTGGTTTTGCCGTCGCGTACAATGTGTCCCTTATATTGCATTTTCATCAAGGCCGGCATCAGGTGCGACTGGGAGGTCATTTTTCCGAACAGTCCGCCCGAGGTGAGCGCATGCAGCCTGCCATCGTCGCCAATGGCATCCCAGTCGCCAACCGCATCCACGGTCGCCGCCCGCTTGCCAAACGCCCCGATGACGAGATCCCCCTCTAGAACAGGGGCAAGCCGGCCCGAACAGAGCTCGACCAGATAAGACTGTGTCGACCGGCCGAGGACCTCGCACATAACATAGTCGCCGGTGGCCCATTGGTCGCGGTCCAGTGCGGCGCACTCATAGGGATGGGTTTGCAGGTCGGAAATGCGGGTTACGGAGCTGTAAAACGGGTGCATGGGCATCTCCTTTTCAACTGGTTGTGAATGGTTCGAGTGGCGGCGCCAGCAGCAATAAGGCCAGAAGGGCGGTTCGCTCTATGGTTCTGTCCAGATCGATATGTTCATGCTCCGCGTGGGCGCCGTCGCCGACTGCGCCGAGGCCGTCCAGCGTTGCCGTTAACTGGCTTGTGGTATTTCCGTCCGAGCCACCGCCGGCCATGCCCTCCTGCAATTCAAGGCCGAGTTCCGCGCCAAGGCGCTGCGACATCTGCCAAAGGGCATGATTGCGGTTCGTGCGCTCCAGTGCGGGCCGACCGATGCTTCCGGTTATTTCAAGACTTGTACCGGGCGTGTTCGTTTCGAAAGAGCGGATGCTGTCGCCAATACGTTCGGCATCGGCCTGAGTCCTGGTGCGGACATCGATGATCGCCTTGCTCATCGGCGCGATCACATTGGGACGCATGCCGCCGTCGATCGTGCCGACATTTACGGTAATGCCTTTTTCCGGATCGTTGAGGGCGAACAGTTTTTGAATGACATGGGAGAGTTCCAGAATGGCGCTGGCGCCGGCCTCCGGATCGAGGCCCGCATGGGCCGCTTTGCCGTGAACGGTGACATGATACCGTCCAACGCCCTTGCGCTCGGTTTTTAACCGGCCGGCCGGTCCGAGCGACGGCTCGAGCACGAAGACCCGGTTCATGTGGCGCGCAAGCCGCTTGATGTACCGTGTCGATTCGCGGCTTCCGATTTCTTCGTCGGAATTGAAGAACACGACCGGGACGACGTCCGGTTCGAGGCCCAGTTCCTTCAGGGTTTTCAAGGCAAAAACGGCCTGCGTTATGCCGGCCTTCATGTCGTAGATGCCGGGCCCCCGGACGATATTTCCGTCCACCTTGAAAGGCATTTTGTTCAAGGTGCCCAGCGGCCAGACGGTATCGTAATGTCCGAGCATCATCTGCACGGCGCGATTATGTCCGCGTTGCGGGGGGCGGGCATATAACATGCCGCCGCTGGTCCGGCCGGGTATCAACGTGCAGGAAAAACCGATGTCTTCAAGGGCCGATGCAATATGCGAACGGACGAGCGATTGCGCCTCCGGTTCGGTCGAGGGGGATTCGGCTTTGGTCAAAACTTCCAGAAAACCGACAAGCCCGCTTTCGCATTTTTTCAGATGGTCAAGGATCGCCCTTGCAGGGAGACCGGTCATGTGCGCCTCCGCTATTTCTTCATGCCTTTCGGGAAGGGAAACGACTTCGTTTCCCTGATCTCGGCAAAGCGCCCTGGATTGAGATAGCTCAGGAGCGGTGCATTATAGAGCAATTCCTGATCGTCCTGATCGGCCGAGCGGAGAGCCGCCTCATCGACATGGGCAGCCTTGATGCGTCCGACAATGAGACTGTTCGTATCGAATTCGTCGATTATCCGGTCCAGTTCACACTCGAAAAAGAGATAGCCGTCGGACACGAGAACGCCATCAACGGCTTCGGCAGGAAAAGTATCGACGACATCAAGCGCGTGCTTGTGACCATCGTCGCAGCGCGGAGCCGCGGTCAGGGAGGTTTGCACCCATTGAGACGGTTTTGGGTAGCTGACCGTAAAGACACCCTCTCTCTTGACGTTGTGATAGGTGGCGTGGCGCGGGGTGCAGACAAAACCGAAATGGTTTTTCCAGCTCAACGGCATGGCCATGTGTTTGGGAGCAAGATCATAAGTGCGGTCAGGCTCCCTGGTTCCGATAATCACCAGGGGAAACACCATGAATACGCGGTCCCAGATCGGGTAATTCATCTCGAAGGATACGAGACTGGATGGCTTCGACATGGCTACCTCCATATTGTCGTTGCCGCCAGTATGGTTTCTGATCGTTGGGACGTCTTTGATTTAGATCTAATGATACGGCGCTGCCGAAAAATTGCCGGGTGGCGAAAATTTCGGCCGGAGGGCCGGTGAAACAGGTTTAATTCTTATACGGATGATTACCTGGGCCGGGGTGTTATCCTTAGCGCTTCTTTAAGTAAAATGTGAGAATTTGGCGCCATATGTTCACTTTTTGGCGGGAATATTGAGCTCATGACAGTGGGAATTCGGCAGTTCGGTCAAGGCCTGCGCCATGCCCTGGACTTCATTTCTCTGAAAATACCGGACATGGTGCATGATAGTGCGCTTTCCGACCCGCTTCTCAAGCTGCGGCACCGGAATTTTCAAATTACGCATGTTGCCAGCGCCATACTCGCATGCATCGTTCTCATCGTTTATTTCAACATTCACGATGTCAGAAAGCTGCCTTCCTATCTCTTCTATTTCTGTTTCTCATCGCCGCTTATAATAGTGCTTTATCTGTGGCGGACGGGGCGCATCGATATTGCGCAATTCCTGTCCTCGCTCAACCTTTCCGCGCTGGCCGGCATTGCGGCCTGTTACACCGGGGGCATCAACTCACCGCTGGTTCTGTGGATGCTCATCGTGCCCCTTGAAGCGGCGCTCTCCAGGCGGCGCCTGATGACCTATATGGCGGTCTTCGTCAGTGGCCTGACATTGGCCCTGCTTTATTATTTGACCGTCAGCGGAAAGCTGCCGGAACCATTGGCGCCGAACATCAGCATGGAGCTTTTTACGTTTCTGAGTACACTTGCCGCTGTCGCCTATGCCGGGGGGATCGCGGTGACGGTGCAGAGGATGAACCGGATGTCATCGCGGGCGCTTCGCGTTAGCGACGAGAACTATCGATTTCTCGCGGATAATGCGACCGACCTCATCACCCGGCACGGGGTGGACGGTTCGGTCCGGTTTGCATCCCAGGCCTGTCACCGGATTATTGGTATCGAGCCCGAAGCCCTTGAACGCGATGGTTTTCTCGAATGGGTGCATGAGGAAGACAGGGCGGCATTTCTGCACGCCATTTCCACCTCGGCCCGGAACAAGCTGACCATGTCGGAGGAGATCCGCGTATGCAAGGCCGCTGCGCCGTGCGGCGAGGGGCCCGGTTGCGAATATATCTGGATCGAAATGCGCTGCAGACCGGTTTCGGATGTGCGCAAGGATTACATAAAACAGTCGGCGGTCAGCGAGGTTCTCGCGGTGTCCAGGGATATCTCGCTGCGCAAGGCTCAGGAGTTTGAGCTTGAGCGGGCCAAGGAACATGCGGAAAGCGCCAGCCGCGCCAAATCCCTGTTCGTGGCAAGCATCAGCCACGAACTTCGCACGCCGTTGAATGCGATTGTCGGTTTTTCGGACATCATTGCGAGCGAACTCAGCAAGGCGGATGTGGATGAGAAACTGATCGAATATATCGGGATCATCGAGGAGGGCGGACATCATTTGAAGAAGATCGTCAATGATATTCTGGATATGTCCAAGATCGAAGCAGGAAAGTTCGAGATTTCGCCAGAGGCCTGCGATCTCAACGAATTGATCAAATTGAGCTGCGGAACGGTTAAGAGCCTGGCGCAACAGCGCGAAATTTCGATCGATCATGGCGCGTGCGAGGGCGGTCTCGAGATCGTCTGCGACCTGCACGCCGTGACACAAATCATGTTCAATCTGCTTTCAAACGCAGTGAAGTTTTCACATGAAGGCGGGATTGTGAAAGTCACGACAGAGATGTGTGGCGAAAATGTTCTGATCAAGGTGATCGATCAGGGCGTGGGCATTGCCGCCGAAGACATCGCGAAACTGGGCAAACCTTTTGTGCAGGTCGACAACGCCTACAGCAGAAAAGCCGAAGGCACGGGGCTCGGGCTCAGCGTGGTCAACGGCCTGATCGCGCTCCATAACGGCCGCATGAGTATCGACAGCGAAATAGCGGCAGGGACGGTGATCAGCGTTGCATTGCCCATTGACGGACCGGAGGGCGCGGCGATGCGGCGTGGGACGGACGGGATTGATGATGAAGCGGGGCGGGAAACGGCGCTGGCATCGTGAAACCGGCCGGGCGGTATGGCGCGGAATAGTGCGCCGGGATTCAGGGTCTGTTTACGAAGCTGGTGAATAATGCGGTTTCTGAGTTTCAAGTATGGGTAATTGATCGGACTTGTTGATGGCCCCCATTAGTGTAAGCGTGATATTACGGGTTTTCGGTGTGCTGTTTTTAGGCATGCTGGTGAATACGCATTTTTTCCAGAACGGCCAGAGGGAAGGCCAGATCGCGCGTCTGGATGCGCAAAAACCAGAGCAGGGCGTTTCGGAGGCGCTTGTGGAGACGGCTTCGCGGACCCCATCCGATGAGTGGCGGGCACGGCTCAGACGGCAGGGATTGCCGCCGGCATTGGGCATGACTGACAGCGGCGCGCAGATTGCGGCCAAGGCGCCAGAGCCGCCCAAGGCACGGGCCGATCTGTTGCCGCAGCCGCAAAATCAGGAAAAACCGCTCGAAAGCGTCAGGCCGGACCATGCGCCGCAAGGGGCTGCGACGGGCGAGACGCCATCGCGCCCGGCTTCAAAACTTACGCGGGCCGTGCAAAGGGAACTTACATCGCAAGGTTACGAGCCGGGACCCGTGGACGGCGTCGAGGGGCTGATGACACATGCCGCGATTATGGCGTTTCAATACGATAACGGGGTTGCGCCCACCGGCCGGCCGACGGAGGCCCTGCTGAAACAGATCATTCTTGGCGGGCCGTCGCACGCTCAACCGGACACCGAAACAGAAAAGGGTGTGGAAAACCGGCGCCGGGTCATCAAAACCGTACAGTTGAAACTTAGAGAGCTTGGCTATAAAGCAGGAGCGGCAACCGGTGTGATGGACGAAGAGACCCGGGCGGCGATCAGAGAGTTCGAGAAGTATTCCGGCCTGGTGGCAACCGGCCGGGTTTCCGGACGCCTGATCGGAAAACTGTCCAATGTGCCGCGTCTGCGCGTGGGGGCGGCGCTGAATTGACGGTTTGACGGTCCCGGTCCGAACGGCAGGCAGCAATTCCCGGTTCGACATTATTGGTGATTTTCAATGCGCCTTAAATCGGAAATGTGGGTGAAGGCCTATCTGCGTGCGCGGGCAGGCGACAATATCATGGCGGTATTGTCGCGCCGGGGCGATCCGGATGCGGGCGCCATTTTTATTCTCGTTCACCTTCTGGACGGCATGTGCCAGCTTTATGGACCGGCACCGGCAGGGCTTGCGGTGGTCGACCGGGAAAGACGGTGGGTCAACTGCTTTGCGGACGAGACCGCCTCGCAAGAAGTCGCCGATGCGTACATTCAGCAGCAAAGCGACATGGATCCCGACCTGTGGCTGATCGAGGTCGAGGACAGCAAGGGGCGGCATTATCTCGGAGATGCCTTTGAGCCGGCGGCGGACATCTGAATATGGCTCTTTTACCACAGTTGAGCACTAAACCCGCCAGACAAGAAATCAACGGGCACTGATTAATTCTTTGTTAAGAGGTTCGGGCTTCAAATGGTGCGAGCGGGGTGTAGTGCGTCTTATTGCTTACGATTTGATGGCTGTTCCGGAACGGGTTGCTTCCGGACTTTGGAGGGCAAAAATGGCGGTGATACTCGATTTCAGTCCGACGCAGAACGCGCAAGACAAACGTCTGGTGCGGGAGACGGCGCAAAAGCTCGGACAGGTTATTATTTTTCCAGGCGTGCGTATCGAACGCAAGGCAGATGCAAGCGCATCCAAGATGGGTGCGGGCAAGACCGACGGATTGAAGAGTTCGGATTGAGAGCGAGACGGCCTTGGGGTTTGTTTTTCGCTCGCGGGTTTCTGTTTTGCCTCACGTGCTGCTCGCCGTTACACGGCGGCACTCCGGCGGGGCGGGCCTAAGGCCCGGTATTAACTACTGAGGTTTTGTTCGGCTGACCCGACATGGTTATGCGGTGAGGTTGGAGATAGCCTAGAGGCGGGACTGCCTCGGGCTCTATTTTCGCTCACGGCCATATCCGCGCCTAAGGCGCGGGGCCTGCGCGGGGGCGGCGCATTTTATACGATCAGCTTATCCGTGCTCGCCAGACACTAAGTGTCGGCTCCGTCACCCCTGGCGGCGGGCGCTTTAAAACCGGGCGCGGGGCCGCTTAGTGGCCGCTCCCACACCAAGTGTGCGGGCTGACCTTGAGCCCCGGGGTCAGCGGTCCACTGATTTGCATTTTGCGAATGTCAAATGGGTCAGGGCCTCGTCCGCATAGGACTCGCTGATAATTGGTGCACGCACCATCACAATCCCTTCCGTATCATAGGGCTTTACGGGTATGCTCTGTTCGATCGGGGCGTTCGATCCAAAGCCGAGATCGGGAAGGTCGTCATCGGCGAGCGAGATCTTGATGTCCACATCCCGTGATTTGAGACCGCTGCCGGACAGGGTGTAGATATTTTCTCCCTTGCGGTTGAAAACCGCGACGGACCAGAGTTCGTTAAGCAGGCGGGCCTTAACATTGAGGGGGGTATCCTTGATGTTATAGCGGCAAAACGCATAGCGAATATCTGGCGCCATGAAGGGCAGCGGCTGGGCGTCGGGACTCACGGGCGGCAATATGACCATTGTGTTGGGCGTAAGTACCCGGCCGATGCGATCCCATGCCTTGTGTTCGGAGATCAAGGGGAGGGCGAGAATGGTGGTGATGTGGATCAGGGCGCCAAGAAGCAGGCCGGCTGCAAACCAGTAAAGCGTCCACATGTTCAGGAATTGACGGATCAGCCGCATGAAACCCTCCTGATCGTGGGCAGCCTTCGGCGTTGCGTGGCGTTGGCCGCGTTCAACTCCGCGTTTGCAGGCGCATGCAGCCGGAACACGAGCGTGACCTTGTCGTTTGGATCGGAGGGCAGCCAGTTGCCGTCCCTTGGCTCGCTGGACAATCTGATCTTGTATCTGCCCGAGGTGGCGCGCAGAACGGTGGAACTGTTGAAGGTGTATTTTTTGGGTTTGTTGCGTTGCAATTTACCGGTTCCGTCGAATGCGGTGAGGCTCCACCAATCGCTCAGGAGTTCATTGCTTTCCAGGAGATATTCGCAGGAACCGAGCAGCCGGTAACCTTCGCTGTCGGTTTTGGCTATGAAATACTGGATGTTTTTGGAAGACAGGGGCAGCCGTCCCGAGCGGGACAGATGCGCGCGCGCATAAGGATCGGCGTCGGGACGGCCGGCGGTTGTCCAGCTTTTCCATTGGCCGTCACGTTCCGTCGTCAGGCGGAATCCATGTTCGAGCGTCATCCATGCGGACCCGAAGCCGCTGATCAAAGCCGTCAGGATAAAGATTGTCAGATTGGTCGCCTTGGTCAGTTTTTGGTCTCTATCCAATTGCTGATATCCGTGATTGTGCCGATCGGTTTCGGGGGGAGCATATGGGCCGGGCTATCTGCGCGCCCGTCAATTGGGCCGGCCGGGCCGGGCCTGAGCGCCTATGGCGGGCGCGGGAGTGTCCGCCCCCGGCCGGCCGGTGCTGTTTTCAGGCAATATGCCGCTCCTGGATTTAAAGGTTTGAGCGAGCTCTTTCATGATAGACAAGGTTTTTTTAGGCATGATTGTTTTGTCGCTTTGCTTCTTGATGGCCAAAGTCGGGTTGTTTCGCTTTAACAGCGCCAGACGCTGACGTTCGGCTATTTGATTGGGATGAAGGGGCAGGCCCGGTATCTGCGGTATGTTCGGGTCGGCATGGGCGAGGGTCATGAAATTTTTCCACGTCATGGCGGGCAGACTGCCGCCGGTCACGCGGTTGGTCGGTCGGAAGTTGTCATTGCCGAACCAGACGCCGGTTACGTATTTTCCGGTGTATCCCATGAACCAGGCGTCCTTGTAGCCCGAACTCGTACCGGTTTTTCCCGCAGCCGTGGTAAAGTCAAGGAAGGCCCTGCGGCCCGTTCCCGCTGTCATGACCTGGCCGAGCATGTAATTGAGGTTCTGCACGACTTCGGGATCGACGAGCTGTTCCGCCGGCGGCTCGTCACGCGCGCGAGAATATATAACGTCGCCATTGGTGGTGAGCAGCTCCGTTACGCCGTAAGGATAGGCGGATTTTCCGCCATTGGCGAAAACGGCATAGCCGCCTGTGTGGTAAAGCGGTGGAATGCCGACATCCCCGAGCGCCATGGAGCAGGTCTTTTTGACCCATTTCAGTCCAAATTTCCTGACATTGGCCAATACTTTTTCGCGCCCGACCGAGAGGGAAAGCTTGACCGCAACCGTGTTGAGAGACTTTGCCAGGGCCGTCGTCATGGTCATACGCCCGCGATAGCCGCCCGAATAATTTCTCGGCGACCAGCGGCCGCATGAGACAAAGCCGTCCACGACGATCGAATTCGGCCGGTAGCCGTTTTCGAGCGCGGTGAGATAGACATAGGGCTTGAAAGAGGAGCCGGGCTGCCGGAAAGCATGTGCGGCACGATTGAACTGGCTTTCACCATAGTCCTTGCCGCCGACCATGGCCTTGACGGCCCCGTCGGTTTCCATCGCGACCAGAGCCGCCTGATCGACGGAATAGGACCGGCCGGACTGGCGGAACGTGGTCGTGACGGCTTCCTCGGCGGCTTTTTGAAGCCGGAGATCTATGGTGGTGCGCGCGGTCAGCACATATTTGTTTTTCCCCTCCGCCAGGCGCTGTACTTCCTCGAAAATCCAGTCGAGAAAATAGTCGGGGCTATCGGGATTGCGGGTGATGACGATTTGGGCGGGATTGAGCCGGGCGCCGTGCACCTGGCCTTCCGTCATGAATCCCGCTTCGACGAGGTTCGACAGAACTTCATTGGTCCGGGCGCGGGAGGCGGCCAGGTTCACATGCGGCGCATATTTGCTGGGCGCCTTGAACAGGCCGGCCAGAATGGCCGATTCGGAGAGGGTCAGGTCGCGAACGGATTTGGCAAAATAATATTTGGACGCGGCTTCGATGCCGAATGTGCCGCCGCCCATATAGGCACGGTCGAGATAGAGCTTGAGGATCTCTTCCTTGGATAAATGGGTTTCCAGCCATATGGCCAGAAACGCTTCCTTGATCTTGCGGTCGAGGGACCGCTCAGACGTCAGAAAGAGGTTTTTCGCCAATTGCTGGGTGACCGAGCTGCCGCCCTGAACGACGCCGCTGGCGCGAAGGTTAGCCAGCAGGGCGCGAAACGTGCCGACGACGTCAATGCCGAAATGGCTGAAAAAACGCCGGTCCTCGGTCGCCAGGGTGGCCTTGATCAGATGATCCGGCACCTCGTCCAGGGGGACGGCATCGCTGTGCAATATGCCGCGTTTGCCGATCTCCTTGCCGTTGATGTCGAGGATAGTGATGCTGTACTGGCCGGTCGCGCGCCAGTTGCCCTTATCGATCTCGAGAAATGCCGGCATGGCGAGCGCAAGCAGGACAGCCAGTCCGCCGGTGCCGAGGGTCAGGGCCTCGGAAAATATTTCATTGATAATCCGCTTATAACCGCTCAAGCGAAAGCGGGCGAAAAAGCTGGAAGCGATATTCCAATACTCCTTCAGCTCCTGCCAGCTTTCGAAGAGATAGGAATCAATCCATGAATCAAGCGCCAGCCAATTGAACGACCGGCCGCGTCCGCCTTTTCTGAAGATCCATTTGCTCATGTGGTTGTTATCGTGCTCATATCACAAACCGATCACACAAACCGGTGCTGAGACCGGCCCGGATATCATATTCTTACGTTGCGATTCACGCATGTGGCGATTCGCGCATGTGTTGATTCACGCAGAATACATGAAATTATGACTTTAAGCGTCAATCGTCGAATAAAAACTGCATCATGATTGATTTTTGGAAAAGCAAGAGCCTCAGTGAAATGACGGCCGAGGAATGGGAGCTTTTATGCGACGGTTGCGGACGCTGTTGCCTGGTGCGGCTCGAGGACGAGGAGAGCGGGGAGGTGTTCACGACGAAACTGGCGTGCAAGAAACTCGATATCTCCAAGTGCCGCTGCAAATCCTATGAACGGCGCCATGAACTGGTTCCGGACTGCATTGCGCTGTCGCCGGACAATATCGGCGAACTTTCCTGGATGCCATTGAGTTGCGCCTATCGCAGGCTGGCCGAAGGGCGGGGGCTGGCGTGGTGGCACCCGCTTGTATCGGGCAATGCCGATAGCGTGCACGATGCGGGCATATCCGTCAGGGGCTGGGCGGTCTGTGAAGACAGTTTCGATTCTAGTAAATATGAGAACTATATCTATGATTACGAAAAACATCACAAGTAATAATAAATAAATACAAAAATAAATAAATTAATACTTGACACCGTAACGCTAGATCTGTATAAGTATGGCATGATCACAATATTGCGGCAGTAAATACAAAACCTTGTATCCCAGCCTTTCAATTCACAATTGCGTTTCCTGATCATTCGATGGGGCGGAACAGCAAAAAGGTGTGGGTGACCGTCAGGCGCCTTTACGAAAAGCATATAGGAACGGTCGCGGATATCTGCGCTGAGTACGATATTACCGTGGCGGCACTTTATTACCGCGCCGGCAAAGAGGGCTGGAAAAAACGCGGCAGGCGACGGTGCAACCTAGTAGCCGGACCATCGACGAAGAACATTTCGAAGAAAACCGCGAAGAAGAGCGCCGACGCCGAGAAAGGCGAGCGGGTGGAAAAGGGTGCGCGGAGTGAGAGCGCTCCCCCCGGTTTGCCGAGCGTTGGCGTGCGGTTGTACGAGGTGCTTGAATTGAAGCTTGAGGAAATCGAAGGACGCATCGCGCGGGGCGACAGGCTGACACCGGAGGAAAACGAGCGGGAGCAAAGAGTGATTGGTAACTTGATCAGGAATTTTGACAAGCTGACGGAATTTAATGAGCGACGAAAACGGGGAACGTCAAAACGGGGAGCATCCGGAGGACGCGGCGCGGGGGGCAGCGGACAGGACACGGATCTTTCAAAACTCAACGCGGTGCAGTTCCGCGAGGAAATTGCACGACGCATTAGGATGTTTGAAGCAACACGAAAGTCTTGACCATTTTCTGGCTCGGCTCGAGCCGGCCGAGGTCGAACGGATCTGGTACGATTGGCAGGTCTGGGCGCGCGACGACCAACTGCCTCCGCACACCGGCGGCAATGGCGGCGGATGGCGGAACTGGCTGGTTTTGGGCGGGCGGGGTGCGGGCAAGACGCGGACAGGCGCGGAATGGGTGCGCTCGCAGGCGCTGGGCATCGCACCGCTCGCCGATGAGGTGTCTCAGCGCATAGCGCTGGTGGGCGAGACGATTGCCGCGGTGCGCTCGGTAATGATCGAAGGGGTGTCGGGCCTTCTGGCGGTGCATCCGGATCATGAACGGCCCAAATTCGAGCCGTCCAAGCTGCAACTTGTCTGGCCCAACGGCACGATCGGTCAGATTTTTTCCGCCGAAAATCCGGCGGGGCTCAGAGGGCCGCAATTTGCCGCTGCATGGTGCGACGAGATCTGCAAATGGCGCCACGGCATCGAGACCTGGGACATGCTGCAGTTCGGATTGCGGCTCGGCCGCGCGCCGCGCGTGGTGGTGACGACAACGCCGAAACCTATCGCGCTCTTGAAGAGAATAATGATCAGCCCCTCGACGGTGACGAGCCGGGCATCGACAATTGCCAATGAAGCGAATTTATCATCGGCCTTTCTCGAGGAGGTGACGCGGCGCTACGGCAATTCGCGGCTCGGACGGCAGGAACTTGACGGCGAGCTTATCGAGGACCGGGAGGATGCGCTTTGGATACGTGACTGGTTCGAGCAGTCGCGGGTGCGGGACGTGCCGCAACTGGCGCGGATCGTGGTGGCGGTGGACCCGCCGGTCTCAAGCGGATCGCGCGCCGATGCCTGCGGTATCATCGTCGCGGGGCGGGGATTCGACAAGCGGGCCTATGTTCTGGCGGACCGGTCGACGCGCGGGCAGTTGCCGCTTGACTGGGCGAAGGAAGTTGTGGCGGCTTACGGTGCTTTTTCAGGCGACTGCATTGTCGCCGAGGTGAACCAGGGCGGCGAACTGGTCGAGAACCTGCTGCGGCAGGTGAATCCGGGTGTGCCTGTCAAGAAAGTGCATGCGACGCGCGGGAAATGGGTGCGGGCCGAGCCGATTTCGGCGCTTTACGGGCGTGGCCTCGTTTCGCATGTGGGCGGGCTTGAAAGGCTCGAGGACCAGCTATGCGATTTTGGCCCCAACGGGCTGTCATCGGGTCGAAGTCCGGACCGGCTTGACGCACTTGTGTGGGCTCTGACGGAGTTGATGCTGGGCGGATCTACGGATCCGAAAATCAGGCTTGTCTGATTATGCTTAGAGGTGTTTTTTTGCCTCGGGTTTTGTTTTTCGCTTACGGGTGTTTGTTTTGCCTCACGTGCTGTTCGCCGTTACACGGCGGCACTCCGGCGGGGCGGCACTTAGTGCCGAGACGCGCCACTCAGTGGCAGCGCTGTTGAAGATATCAAATAGAACCGGGATTTTTTAATGCCATCATTTATGGATGCTATTTTGCGCGCCCTGGGGCGTTCGGCCCTCAATGGCGGAGCGGTCAAAAGCAGCAAGGGCGGGCCCTTGATCGCACTTTCCAATGTCGGCCAGCCGGTCTGGTCGCCGCGCGACTATGGTGCGTTTGCACGCGAAGGATTCATGCAGAACGCCGTGGTTTACCGATGCGTGCGGATGATCGCGGAGGCGGCCGCCTCGGTGCCCCTGGTTTTAAACGAAGGGGAGACGCGATTGAGCGAGCATCCTCTCCTGCGGCTCATCGGACAACCCAACGAGCTGCAATGCGGGCCGGATTTCCTCGAGGCGTGGTACGGATTTCTGCTGATTGCGGGGAATTCATATATCGAGGCGGTTTCGGTCGGCAGCGACGTGCGGGAGCTGCATGTACTCCGGCCCGACAGGATTAAGGTCGTGCCCGGTGCGGACGGATGGCCGGAGGCGTTCGAATATTCGGTCAATGGCCGATCGGTGCGGTTCATTCAGGGGCAATCCTCCGGCGTGCGCCCGATATTGCACCAGAGCTTTTTTCATCCCCTCAACGATCATTACGGGGCAAGCCCCATAGAGGCGGCGGCATCGGCCATCGACATTCATAATGCGGCGAGCGCCTGGAACAAGGCGCTTCTCGACAATTCGGCGCGGCCATCGGGCGCGCTTGTCTATGCGTCGGCGGACGGCAATCTGACGGGCGACCAATATGACAGGCTCAGGACGCAGCTCGAGGAGAATTATCAAGGCGCGGGAAATGCGGGGCGGCCGCTCCTGCTCGAAGGCGGGCTCGACTGGAAGTCGATGGGATTCAGTCCAAAGGACATGGATTTTATCGAGGCGAAATATGTCGCGGCCCGGGAGATCGCTCTGGCACTCGGCGTGCCGCCCATGCTGCTCGGTATTCCGGGCGACAACACCTATTCGAATTATCAGGAGGCCAACCGCAATTTCTGGCGACAGGCGGTTTTGCCGCTTGTTCACAAGACCTGCAAGGCGCTTTCGGGATGGCTGGGCCCGGAGTTTGGCAGCGGGCTGGTTTTTACTCCCGATGTTGAAAATATCGACGGCTTGTCGTCCGAACGGGAGGCGCTCTGGAAGCGGGTGCGGGAGGCTGATTTTCTCACGGTTAACGAAAAACGCGCGGCTGTCGGGTTTGGCCCGGTCGCCGGTGGCGATGCCTTGAGGCAGCAGGGAGAAGGATTTCCTGTAATCGCCGGGCCAAGCGGAGAAGGAGAATAAACCGGAATGGCAGTTCAAATGCAGCAGATGATGAAGGGCAAGGCGGCGGAGACGAAATTCGCACCTCTCGATTTCAAGTCTGTCAGAAGCGACGGCACATTTGAGGGATATGCCGCATTGTTCGACAAAGAGGACCTGGCCCGGGATGTCGTGCTCAGGGGCGCCTTTCGCGACTGCCTGCGCAGGCGCAGCGTCAAGGATATCAAACTCCTTTTTCAACACGACCCCAATCAGCCGATCGGCATCTGGGAGACTATTTCGGAGGATCACAGGGGGCTTTACGTGAAGGGCCGGCTGATGCTCGACGTCGCGCGGGCACGGGAAGTGCTGGCGCTGATGCTGTCGGGCGCGCTGGACGGATTGTCGATCGGATTCCGCACCCTCAAAGGCATCCGCGACAGATCGACCGGCCGGCGGCTTTTGAAGAAGATCGATCTTTGGGAAATTTCGGTCGTGACATTTCCGATGATGCCCGAGGCGAGAATATCGGCGGTCCACAATGGGGGCGCCGGAGCGGGAGACAGAAAATCATCGGTTTCAGATCTTACGGAAAGGGAATTCGAGCGCTGGCTTACGCGGGACGCTGGGTTTACGCGCTCACAGGCCCGAACGGTTATCCGGTCGGGATTCAAGTCGCTCACGCGCAAGCTGGACGCTGCCGGTGAGAGTGGAGATGAGACCAGGCTGCTGCGGGCTATGCGGCACGTCTGCGAGCTCATGAACGGTATGGAAACAGGAATATAATTTATGGAAAAAATTGAGAACAAGGCTGCGTCCACGGGTGAAATCGCGGATGCATTTGATGATTTCATGCATGCGTTTGAAGCGTTCAGGCATGAGAATGACGAAAGGCTCCGGCAGGTTGAAAAGCGGAAATCCTCGGATGTCGTTACCACCGAAAAGCTCGACAGGATCAACGACGCGATCGATGAGCACCGCAGGCTGGTCGATGACCTGGTATTGAAAGCAGCGCGGCCGGGACGGGGAACGGGCGGTCCTGCATCCGGCCTGACGCTGAAACACAGGCATGCGTTTGACGGCTATATCCGCAAGGGTGAGGCAGGCGAGCTGCGGGCGCTGGAGGAAAAAGCGCTGAGTGCGGGCTCGGATCCGGACGGCGGTTATCTCGTGCCGGACGAAACGGAAGCCAGCGTGATCAGCTCGCTCAAGGATATTTCTCCCATTCGTTCCATTGCGGGCGTCCGGCAGGTAAGCGGTTCGGTGTTCAAGAAGCCGTTCTCCATATCAGGACCGGGCACTGGCTGGGTCGGCGAGACGGATGCGCGGCCCGAGACGACGGCGCCGACACTGGCAGAGCTGACATTTCCGACCATGGAGCTTTATGCCATGCCGGCGGCGACACCGACATTGCTCGACGACGCCGCGGTCAATATCGACGAATGGATCGCGCAGGAAGTGAGTACCGCCTTTGCCGAACAGGAGGGCGCCGCATTCGTCAATGGCGACGGGATCAACAAGCCGAGGGGCTTTGTCGATTATCCGAAAGTGGCCAACACTACCTGGAGCTGGGGCAATGTCGGATATATCGCCACCGGGACGGATGGTGCGTTCGATGCGGTTAATCCGGTCGACGATCTCATCGATCTCGTCTATTCGGTCAAGGCCGGATACAGGTCGAATGCGAACTGGGTCATGAACCGTGCGACCCAGGCGGAAATCCGGAAAATCAAGGATGCGGACGGAAATTACATCTGGCAGCCGAGCGTGGCACCGGGTAGCGCGCCGACGCTTCTTAACACACCAATCGTGGAAGCTGAGGACATGCCGGATATCGCGTCCGATGCCTTCGCGATCGCTTATGGCGATTTCAATCGCGGATATCTGATTGTCGACCGTCTCGGCATCCGGGTGCTTCGCGATCCATACAGCTCGAAACCCTATGTGTTGTTCTATACGACCAAACGCGTAGGCGGCGGCGTGCAGGATTTCGACGCCATCAAGTTCATGAAATTCGGTCTTTCATGATCAATCAGCGATCCATGAACTGATCGGGTTCGGTTCGCGCGGACAGGTTTCCGGGCCTCTCCTTCCAGAAGCCACACGCCGGAATGCGATCTCTGGTGGTTTTTCCTCCAGAGGTGGCGCCTGGCGCGCGAACCGATTTTTCAATCTTTTTTTATGCGAGTTTTTCGAATGGCGCTTGTTTCCATTGCAGGACCATCGTCGGAGCCCGTGCTCCTGAGCGATATCAAGGCCCATCTCCGCGTTACGGACAGTGAAGAGGATACGCTTATCGCGGGATTGATTACGGCGGCGCGCGTCCATATCGAGCATTTGCTCTCGCGGGCGCTGATCACGCAAAGCTGGTCATATTTTCTCGACACCTGGCCCGCCGACGACACGGTTGTTCTGCCCCTCAATCCGGTTCAGAGCATCGGATCGATTCAAATTTACGATGCTGACGACAGCACAACACTATTGTCTCAAGGGGATTATTACCCAGATCTTGCGGCCGATCCGGCCCGGATAATATGGCTTGGCAAGGCGCTCCGGCCGGCGCCAGGGCGCGTGGCGAACGGCATCGAGGTGCAGTTTTCAGCCGGTTATGGCGATCTGGCGGATGACGTACCGGAACCGCTGCGCCAGGCGATAAGGCTTTTGGTGACGCATTGGTATGAAAGGCGGGAGCCGGTCGAGGTCGGCGAGCAGCCGGCGCAGGTGCCGATGATGATCGCCAGCCTGCTCAGCCCTTACCGCAATATGGGTATCGGTGACCGGATATGATCGGCGGGATGAGGGCCAAAATGTCGCTTGAACGCGTCGTTCGCGTCGGCGATGGCGGCGGTGGCGCGGATGAAAGCTGGGTGACCGTTGCGAGCGTCTGGGCGTCCATACGGGCATTGAGCGGCGATGAGGAATTTACGGAGCACAGGGTGTCGGGGCGGGTGACCCATGAGGTTACATTGAGGTACCGCTCGGATGTCGAGCCGGAAATGCGGATGTCCAGGGGCACGCGTATTTTCGAGATACGCGGGATTGTGGATCCCGATGACCGGCGACGGCGGCTGATCTGTTTTTGCGAGGAACGCGAGTTGTGAAGATCCGGATCGAGGTGCGCATGGCGGGAGGGGGGAGAGAAAGCGAGCTCTTCTCAAGCGAGGAGGATGGGTTTACGGATGGCGCGCAGTCGGAAATCGGGAGAAGCGGCATGTCCGAAGAAATTTTGCGCGGCGTTCGCCGCGCGGTCCGATCCTCGATTAGGAATTTGGCAATTAAAACGAGGTAACATTTATTTGTCCAGGAGGAACATATGGCACTAAGCGCTAGCTGGGACCTGCAGCAATCCGTGTATAATTTTCTTATCAACGATGCTGTGCTGACGTCGATGCTCGGCGGGCAGTCGATTTATGACGATGCGCCCCAAAGGGCCTCCTATCCTTACATAACCTTTGGCCGATCATCGGTCCGGGACTGGAGTACGGGAACGGATCTGGGCAAGGAACATGTCATTACACTGCATGTCTGGTCGAAGGGCGGGGGAAAGCGTGAAACGCATGAAATCATCGACAAGATTTGCGAGAAGCTGCACGATGAATCACTGCTTCTGACCGATCATGATCTGATCAATCTGAGATGTGAGTTTTCGGAAGCCCGCCGGACGCCGGACGGAGAAAAATATCACGGCATCGTCAGATATCGCGCGGTGACCGAACCGAGTTCGTAAGAACGGATAAAATTTACGAATTTTGCGGCCTTCCTTCGGGGAGGCTTTTTTATTGGACAGACAGGCGATCTCTTCGCCCGTCGCATTTATGGAGAGCCCAGATATGGTTGCGCAGAAGGGCAAAGACCTGCTTTTGAAAATCGACAGTGACGGGCTTGGGGCCTTTGTCAGCGTTGCCGGGCTCAGGTCGCGAACATTGGCGTTTAATGCCGAGAGCGTGGACATAACGCATTCGGAGTCGGCAGGGCAATGGCGCGAATTGCTGGCAGGTTCCGGAGTGAAAAATGCGCGACTGGCGGGAAGCGGGATATTCAAGGACCAGGCTTCGGACGAATTTGTGCGCGCGACATTCTTTAACGGCGACTTGCGCGACTGGCAGGTGATCATTCCGGATTTTGGAACCGTGGAAGGGCCGTTTCAGATCACGTCGCTTGAATTTACCGGACAGCATGACGGGGAGGTCGCGTTCGAACTGGCGCTCGAATCGGCGGGCGCGCTCAGCTTCACTGCGGCTTGACGGAAAAGGTGGCGGATATGGTGAATACGCGACGCGGTGAAATAGAGGCTTTTCTCGACGGGAAATCATACCGGCTTTGCCTGACATTGGGGGCGTTGGCGGAGCTTGAACAGGCATTCGGCGATGAGGACATGCTGGCGCTGGCGCACAGGTTCGAGGAGGGGAGGTTGAGCGCCAATGACGCGATAAGGGTGATCGCGGCCGGTCTGCGAGGGGGCGGTCTGGATTGTTCGGATGAGGATGTCCGGGGGATGACCGCGGAAAACGGGGCTGTCGGTTATGTCGATATCGTCGCGCGTCTCTTGAATGCGACATTCGGCGTCACGCAGCAAGACGATCCCGTAGGCGGGGAGAAAAAAGGGGGCGGAAATAAAGTGCCGGGAAAGCCAGCGAAAGCCACGATGACGGCCTGACGGATGGCGCCTTTCCCTGGGAGGAGGCGATGGCGGCCGGGCTCGGCGTATTGAATCTGGCCCCACGCGATTTCTGGTCAATGACCCCGATTGAGCTCGATGCGGCATTGCGCGGCGCTTTTGGCGGAGAATTAACCGGAACGCATCCCGACCGTGCGGCACTTGACGGTCTTATTCACGACTATCCAGATATCGAGGGGAGCTAAATGACAGATTTTAACCAGGACGGCGATATTGAAGTCCGCGTCAAGGCGGATACGTCGGAATTTGAACGGCAGATGCGAAGAGCGGGCGATCTGGGTCAGAAATTCGGACGGCAGATGACGCGTTCTTTTGCGCAAATAGCATTTGAGGGAAAGAAAATAAGCGATGTTTTGAAGTCGCTTGCGATTCAACTTTCGAAAATGGTCCTGAAGGCTGCGTTCAAGCCGCTGGAACAGGCCATCGGCTCCGGTTTTTCTCAATTGTTCGGTTCGATCGCCGGATCGTTCGGGGGCGGCGGGGCAGGAGGCGGCAGGTTAGTGCCTTTTGCTTCGGGAGGCGTGATTAATTCTCCCATAGCTTTTCCGCTCGGCCGACGTTCCACCGGCATTGCCGGAGAAAGCGGCCCGGAGGCGATCGTACCGCTGGCGCGCGGGGCCGATGGCCGGCTGGGCGTGCGGTCCCAGGGGGGTGCCGGGACCCAAATAATTTTCAATGTAACCGCGACGGATGCGGAAAGCTTTGCCCGCTCCAAGTCGCAGATTTCGGCAATGCTCTACCGAGCTGTTTCCAGTGGCCAACGGAATTTGTAAGAAATGGCATTTCACGAAATCAGATTTCCGACTTCCATTTCACGAGGGGCACTGGTCAGTCCCGAGCGCAAGACGGATATCGTCGTGCTCGGTTCGGGGTTTGAGGAGCGCAACAGCCGGTGGGCGGATTCCCGCAGAGCCTTTAATGCGGGATATGGCGTCAAGACGCTCAAGGAGCTTTATGACGTGGTATCTTTTTTTGAGGAGAGGCGTGGCCGGCTACACGGTTTCCGTTGGAAGGACCCTCTTGATTTCAAATCCTGCGCGCCAGGCGAGCAGATCTCCGATCAGGATCAGGTAATCGGCGTGGGGGACGGTGTGCAGGCCGATTTCAACCTCCAAAAAACCTATGGGGAGAGTTATTCACCCTGGTTGAGGGAGATTAAAAAGCCGGTATCGGGATCCGTTCTGGTCGCGCTGGATGGCGTCTCCAAGTCAGAATCCCAGGATTACAACGTGGATTTCAATTCAGGCATCGTGTCGTTTCTGTCAGGGCAAATTCCGGCCAATGGCGCGTCGGTGACGGCGGGTTTCGAGTTCGATGTACCGGTGCGCTTCGATAGCGACAAGCTTGAGATCAATCTCGCCAATTTCGAAAGCGGCGCCATTCCCGACATTCCGCTGGTGGAAATATTGTTATGAAGGTTTTGCCGCCTGGTATGCAGGAGCATCTCGATTCGGGGGGCACCACGCTTTGCTGGTGCTGGAGGCTGACGCGGCCGGACGGGCTGATACTCGGTTTTTCGGATCATGACAGGCCGCTTAGTTTCGAAGGCACCATATTTGAGGCATTTACCGGTTTTACGGCAAGCGAGATCAAGGATTCGGTGGGGCTGAATGTCGACGATCTCGATGTGGCGGGCGCGCTCAGATCCCAATCGCTGAATGAAGATGATCTCGCCTCCGGAAATTTTGACGATGCCCGGGTCGAGATTTTCCGGGTGAACTGGCAGGATGTTTCCCAACGGGTGTTGATGCGGACCGGGAGCCTGGGGGAGATTAAACGGAACGGAACGGCGTTTACGGCCGAGATCAGAGGATTGTCCCATTATCTGCAGCAACCGAAGGGGCGGCTTATTCAATATGGCTGCGACGCGGATCTTGGAGATGGGCGTTGCGGCATCGATCTCGACGATCCGGCGTTTAAGGGGACGGGTGCCGTTACAACCGGCGAGGGGCGCAGAATAGCTATTGTGTCCGGGATCGAAGCATTTTCCTCCCAATGGTTTACGCGCGGTCTTTTGCGCTGGACAAACGGCGCCAATAACGGGCAATCGGCAGAGGTGAAGCGGCACATGAATACCGGGGGAGAGGTGCGCCTGGAGCTGTGGCAGAATGCGGCATTCGACATTCAGGCAGGGGACGGATTTTCGGTTACGGCGGGATGCGACAAGCAATTAGCGACCTGCCGCGACCGGTTCGCGAATGTGCTGAATTTCAGAGGTTTCCCCCATATTCCGGGCAATGATTTCGTCACGTCTTACCCGAACAGCGGCGACCCGGACAATGACGGCGGAAGCCGACTGAGCTGATGCGGGAGCACGAAAAGCATTCAAGGGCGCGGGTGATATCGATTGCACGGAGCTGGATCGGCACGCCTTATCACCACCAGGAAAGCGTCAAGGGCGCCGGCTGCGACTGTCTCGGGCTGGTGCGCGGCGTATATCGCGAGCTTTACGGATTTGAAGCGCAGAAGGTGCCGGCCTACAGCCGTGACTGGGCCGAGGCGGGTGGCGTGGAGACTTTGCTCAAAGCGGGACGGGCGCATTTGCGCGAAACCGATCGCCCGCGTCCAGGCGATATCCTGATATTCCGGTTTCAAAAAAGCGCGCTGGCCAAGCATGCCGCGATTATGGTTGGGGAACGGAGAATGATTCACGCAATAGAGAATGCACCGGTATGCGAGGTTCATATCGGCCGCTGGTGGTGGCGTCATATTGCGGGATGTTTTCAATTTCCGGGATGTAGCGACTGATGGCGACGCTTGTGTTGAGTGCGGCGGGCGCTGCGGTCGGGGGTGCCGTTCTGCCTGCGGGGATCAGTGTGTTGGGCACGACGATCGCTGGCGCCACCATTGGATCCCAGATCGGCGCGCTGGCGGGTTCATATGTGGATCAGGCGCTTTTCGGCGCCTCGGGTCAGGGGCGCGTCATGGAGGGTCCGCGCCTGTCGGACATCAGGGTGACGTCTTCGACAGAAGGAGCGGGGCTGCCAAGGATTTACGGGCGGGCGCGACTGGCAGGGCAGATCATCTGGGCGACGAATTTCGACGAAGACATCATCCGCACCCAGGAAGGGGGCGGCGGCAAGGGTGTCGGGGGATCGGGCGGTGGTTCGACGACAGCGACCCGCATCGAATACCGTTATTTCGGTAATTTCGCCGTGGCGCTTTCGGAAGGGGAAATTTCGCAGATCGGACGGGTCTGGGCGGACGGGAAGGAGCTTAATCTTTCCGAATATAATTACCGGGTCCATACGGGACGCGAGGATCAGCTTCCAGACAGCCTTATTGAAGCGGTCGAGGGGACCGGCAATGCGCCGGGGTTTCGCGGAACCGCCTATATCGTGTTCGAGCGCATGCCGCTCAAGCGTTTCGGCAACCGGATTCCTCAGTTGTCGTTCGAGCTGGTCCGGGCGATCGACGAATTTGAGGGTGGCATACGGGCGGTCAACATGCTGCCGGGAAGCGGCGAGTTCGTTTACGGCACCGATACTGTTTTACGGGATGCCGGCAACGGTATCGTCGAGGCGGAGAACGTTCATACGCGGCAGGGAGGAACCGACTGGACGGTATCCGTCGATCAGCTTGAAGACGTTCTTCCCAATACCGCATCGGTGTCGCTGATTGTCAGCTGGTTCGGAACCGATCTCAGGGTAGGGCAATGCGATCTCCTGCCGGGAGTGGAGATAGCCGACAAGGTGACGACGCCTTATGCATGGGAGGTGGCGGGTGTTGGACGCAGCAATGCCCATGTGGTGAGCCTGGATGAGGGCCGGCCTGCTTTTGGCGGCACACCGGCTGACGCGTCTGTTCTTTCCGCGATCGCGGACCTCAAGGCGCGGCAAAAGAAAATCACATTTTATCCCTTCGTATTGATGGACATACCGACGGGCAATTCGCTGGCCGATCCATATACGGGGGCGGGATCGCAACCGGCCTATCCCTGGCGGGGGAGGATTAACGTCGATCCGGCCCCGGGCCAGACGGGCAGCCCCGATCAAACGGCAGCCGCGGGCACTCAGCTCGACGCTTTTCTGGGGCAGGCCCAGGTGAGCGATTTTTCGATCAGTGCGGGCAAGGTGGTCTATACGGGACCGGTCGAATGGTCCTACCGGCGCATGATATTGCACTATGCCCATCTATGCCTCGCGGCGGGGGGTGTCGATGCGTTTATTCTGGGTTCGGAACTGCGTGGACTGACGCAGATCAGGCACGGTCAGTCGAGTTATCCGTTCGTGAACGCGCTCGAGGCGCTCGCGGCGGACGTCAAATCCATTTTGGGCGCGCAGACCAAGGTGACCTATGCGGCGGACTGGTCGGAATATTTCGGGCATCAACCGTCCGATGGCAGCGGTGACGTCCATTTCCACCTCGACAGCCTGTGGGCATCGCCCAATATTGACGCGGTCGGCATCGATGTTTACTGGCCGCTCGCCGACTGGCGGGACGGAAGCGATCATGCGGACTTTTTGTCGGGTGTGGCGGCCGTTCACGATCTCGGATATCTGAAGGGTAACATTGCCGGGGGCGAGGGATTCGACTGGTACTACAAGTCGAGCGCGGACCGGGATTTGCAGGTGCGGACGCCGATTACAGACGGCAACGGCAAGCCATGGGTGTTCCGTTTCAAGGACATAAAAGGCTGGTGGGAAAATGCGCATTACGACCGGCCCGGCGGGATCGAGTCGGCGACGCCGACCGCGTGGACCGCGCAAAGCAAGCCGATCTGGTTTACCGAAATCGGCTGTCCGGCGGTCGACAAGGGGGCCAATCAGCCAAATGTCTTCGTCGATCCGAAAAGTTCCGAGACAAGTCTGCCCTATTATTCGGAAGGGCATCGGGACGACCTTATCCAGAGGCGCTATCTCCAGGCCGTATTGGAATATTACGATGTCGCGCATGGCGAATATGTAGCGGGATCCAATCCGGTCTCGAGCGTTTACGGCGCGCCGATGGTCGATCTCGACAATGTCTATTGCTATGCCTGGGATGCACGGCCCTATCCGGCTTTTCCTTCCGATATTTCAAGCTGGGGGGATGCGGATAACTGGAGGTCGGGACATTGGCTGACCGGGCGGGCCGCGAGCGCGCCTTTGGCGCAGACCATTGCCGCGGTACTCGACGAGTACGGATTTCAGGATTATGACGTCGGATCGCTGAACGGGGTGATGTCGGGATTCGTCATAGACCGCATCATGTCGGCAAGAGAGGCATTGCAGCCGCTTGAACTTGCGCATTTTCTCGACAGCTTCGAGAGCGAGGGTGTTATCCGGTTCAGGCACCGCGGCGCCAATCCAGCGGTGGCGACGATCAGCGCCGACGATATGGCGGAAGAGCGGGGCGGCGCGCAGAACTTCTCTCTCAGCCGCGGTCAGGAAACCGAACTACCGGCGCATGCGAAGATCACTTATATCTCCGCGCAGGGCGCCTATCGGCAGTCGGTGGCGGAATCGCGGCGGCTGGCCGGCAAGAGCGGCCGGGTCGCAACAGCGCAATTGCCGATCGTATTCGAGCATGCACAGGCCCAGGCGCTGGCGGATTCATGGTTGTTCGACGCGTGGTCGGCGCGGGAGGCTGCTGAATTTTCCCTGCCGCCGAGCCGTCTCGCCATTGAGCCCTCGGACAGTGTCGTTGCCGAGTTTGACGGACGGGAATTCCTGCTGCGCATTACCGAAATCGGAGAAAATATCAGGCGGGATGTCCGCGGGCTCAGTATCAGCCCGCATGTTTTCGACGTGAACGATGCGGCGGACCGCTCGCTCCGGGTTCCGAGCGCCGTCTTTTATGGCGTGCCTGACGTGGCTTTTATGGATCTGCCGCTACTGAGCGGCAACGAGAGTGAAGTCGCGGGATATGTGGCGGCCTTTCAGGCGCCATGGCCGGGGGGCGTGGCGTTTTACCGATCACCGGAAACGACCGGGTATCAGTTGAATGTTCTCGCCGAAGTACCGGCCATCATGGGCCAGACGATGACGGATCTTAATGAGCATCCTTCGGGCCGTTGGGATTATGGTTCAAAGCTGACCGTAACGCTGGGCTCGGGGCTGCTGTCATCGGAAACGGATGCGCAGATATTTCAGGGGCGCAATCTGGCGGCTCTCGAGAATTCGGATGGGGAATTTGAGGTCATTCAGTTTCGCGACGTGACGCTGATCGATGAAAATGTATACGAACTCAGCACATTGCTACGCGGCCAGGGGGGCACCGAAGGCGCGATGCGGATGCCGCTTGCGGCGGGTGCGCGATTTATTCTCCTCGATGGGGCCGTCAGACAGGTGGACATGTCGCTCGACGACGTGGCACGGCCGTTTAACTGGACCTTCGGTCCGGGCAACCGGGATATCGGCGATCCGGCGTTCGGGACGTTGACGCGGAGTTTTAATGGAATGGGGCTGAGGCCATTGAGCCCGGTTCATGTAACCGGTGAACGGTCCGGCAATGATCTGGAAATAAACTGGATCAGGCGCACGCGGATCGGCGGTGACGGCTGGGAGCAGAGCGAGGTACCTTTGGGTGAAGAAACCGAGCTTTACGAAGTCGATATTCTGGACGGCATCAACGTTAAACGCACGCTCAACGCCAGCACAGCTCAAGTGTCCTATGGCGAGGCCGAACAGGTCGCCGATTGGGGCAGCGTTCAGGCAGGCTACGAGGTGGCGGTTTATCAGATCAGCGGGACGGTCGGGCGCGGTGCAGCAGGCCGGGCGCTGGTTTGAGCAATTCATGAAAATCGGGAGATTGAATGTGACCAATCCGAGCTGGCTGGATCTGGCCTGGCGCGATGTCGGTATCAGGGAAGTTGACGGCACGCCCGGAAACCCGGATGTCATGCGCTATTACAAAGACGTTGGGGCCGATTGGGTCAAGGATGACGATGTTGCGTGGTGCGCGGCCTTTGCCGGGTCGTGTCTCGAGCGTGCGGGCCTGACGAGTACGCGGTCCCTTATGGCGCGGTCCTATCTCAAATGGGGACAAAAAATCAGCCGGCCCAGAATGGGCGCCGTCGCCGTTCTGAGGCGGGGTAAAAACAAGAACCTCGGACATGTCGGTTTTTATGTCGGGGAGAACGGGCGCTCGGTTTTTTTGCTCGGCGGCAATCAAAGCGACAGCGTCAGTATCGGCTCTTACGCCAAATCGCGACTGCTTGGGTATCGCTGGCCGGGGAACGCCCCGGCAGCGCGGATAAGATCGACCATAGAACGGTTCGATCATGCGCTTGAGCATGTTCTGGAGTTTGAGGGCGGCTGGACGGACGATCCACAGGATCCCGGGGGGCCGACAAATAAGGGAATAACGCTCCAGGTCTACGCGGAGAGCAACGGCGTCAAGATTACGCGTGTAAACCGCAAGCGGCTGATGCGCGGCCTGCGCCGCATCGACGATGATTTCGTCAGGGAGATATATCTCGAGCGCTACTGGAAAAAGGCGCGTTGCCCGGAACTCCACCCCTCGCTTGCGTTCATTCATTTCGACGCGGCTGTCAATCACGGGCCTGGGCGGGCGGTGCGTATGCTGCAGCGCGCGGTGGGAACGGAGGTGGATGGCGAGATAGGCCCGCTCACTCTTCGCGCCGCGCATACGGGCAACGTGGCACAGGCGGTACGGGAATACGGGCGGATCCGGGACCGGTTTTACCGCTCGCTTTCTCATTTTCCGCGCTTCGGGCGTGGCTGGCTCCGGCGTCTTCGCGCCGCGGTCTCCAGGGCGCTCGTTCTTGCGGGCAATCATTCCATTGAAAATCGACGAAAGGAAAAGACGACCATGACAAATGAACCGAAATGGTGGGGGCAATCGATGACGATTTGGGGCGCGATCGTGACCGCGCTGACGACAGTTGTGCCGGTTGTCGGGCCGCTTCTGGGCTATGACATCTCGGCTGAGATGGTGGCGCAGTTCGGCGAGCAGATCGCGCGCTTTATCCAGGTCACTGGCGGGATTGTCGGTACGATCATGACGGTGTTCGGCCGCCTCAGGACGTCAGCGCCGCTTGAACGGCGCAAGATGAGTTTCGATTTCTAAGCCGGGTTTTACATCGGTCGTTCATATTTTGTTCAGAACGGGTCCGCTAAAAGGACCGTATGAAGAACAGATATTTCAAAAATTCACTGCGGACACTGCTTGGGATCATGATCGTCGTGTTCGTATTGTCGGACCGCGTGGCCATGGGCGCCGCGCCAGTGTGCTTTGACAACTGGGCGACGGCGGCGCGTCATATCGAGCGCGAGGAGCTTGTGGCCGTCAAGGACATACGCAGCCTGGCGGACGAGAAGATCAAGGGTGAGCTCATCAGGATCAAGCTCTGTAACGAGGCCGAAGGCTATGCGTACAGGCTCGTGATGGTCACGCCTTCGGGCCATGTCAAAAAATTTTCGGTCGATGCAAAAAAACCGGTAATAGAATAAATTGCTCCCCCCCCCCTCCCTTTACGGGGAGGGGCTTTTTTTATGTTCCGAACCTGTTCTCGCGTCTATGGTTAATGCGCTTGAAGAGGCCTGAATCTTATCAAGTCATTAAGCCTCCGTTTACGCTATTGAAGCGTTATCCCCTTAAAATCCGCAGCATCTATCCCCACGTCTTCTTCAGTCGCCATAGCAAACAGGATGGTTTTGATGCTCGGTTTTGACATAGCAATTTTCGCATTCGTATTTCTGGTCGTCGTTTCTTTGTGGTCGACGATCAAGATTGTGCCACAGGGTTTTAACTATACCGTTGAGCGTTTTGGCAAGTACACGCGGGTACTGCGGCCCGGCCTTCATATTCTGGTGCCGTTCATGGAACGGGTCGCCTACAAGATGAATATGAAGGAGCAGGTGCTCGACATTCCCAGTCAGGAAGTGATTACCCGAGATAACGCCATGGTGCGGGTGGACGGCGTTGCCTTTTATCAAATTCTCGATGCTGCGCAATCGGTCTATGAGGTGAACAATCTCGAACATGCCATTGTCAATCTGACACTGACGAATATCAGGACGGTGATGGGCTCGATGGACCTTGACGACGTGCTCTCGAACCGGGACGAAATCAACGTCAAGCTTCTGCAGGTCGTGGATGACGCCACGGACCCGTGGGGCATCAAGGTCACGCGTATCGAAATCAAGGATATCGAACCGCCGCGCGACCTGGTGGATTCCATGGCGCGCCAGATGAAGGCGGAACGCGAGAAACGCGCACTTATTCTCGAAGCCGAGGGGCAAAGGCAGTCTGAAATCCTCGCTGCCGAAGGTGAAAAACAGGCCGCGGTTCTGGCTGCCGAAGGACGCCGCGAGGCCGCGTTCAAGGACGCGGAGGCGCGCGAACGCGCGGCGGAAGCCGAGGCCAAGGCAACGGAGATGGTGTCGACCGCGATCGCGCAAGGCGATATTCAGGCCATCAACTATTTTGTTGCGAACAATTATGTCGATGCATTGAAGTCGCTCGCCTCCGCCGACAACCAGAAGGTATTGATGATGCCGCTCGAGACGACGGGCATTATCGGGTCATTGGCGGGAATGGCGGAGATTACCAAAGACGCGATAGGCAGAGGGCCCGAGGGCGGCAATGGCCGGGCGCGTCCGTCAGCCAGAAGCAGCGTGCCAAAGATCTAAATGAGGAGCGGTGCCTGTTCGAGGCCGGGAAGGAATAAAAGATGGGTCCACTAACATCATATTTCGCCGAGTTCGGCGCCTGGAACTGGCTGATATTCGGTGCATTGCTGTTCATTCTCGAAGCTGTGGTTCCCGGTGTCTTTCTCATCTGGTTCGGGGTTGCGGCCATTGTGACCGGCATTATCGCTTTTGCCGTGGATATCGGCTGGCAGGCGGAGCTTCTCATTTTCATGGTGCTTGCGGTGCTGAGCGTTTTTGCCGGGCTGAAAATGGCCGGATACGGCCTCAGCGGGGAAGAGCAGAACTCGAATCTCGGTCATCGTGGCGAGCGCTATGTCGGACAGGAATTCATTATCGAGGAACCGATCCGCAATGGCCGGGGCAAGGTGCGCCTCGGCGATACGCTGTGGCCGGTCAAGGGCGGGGACGCCGACAAGGGCGCGACCGTCCGGGTGACGGGCGTCGATGGCAATGCGCTTGTGGTGGAGGTGGTTTGACGGCCTGCTCTCCGGCTCACGCCACGCCCGACCGAAGCAGATCATGAATATGGACGATGCCGACCGGGCGGTCGTTCTCGACCACGAACATGGACGTGATATTGCTCGAGTTGATCTGCTCAAGCGCCGATGACGCCAAGGTGTCGGGCGTTACGGTTTTAGGCTTTGGCGTCATGATGGCGCCGGCGGTGACGTTCAGCAGATCCTCACCCATGTGACGGCGCAAGTCGCCATCGGTGATAATGCCTATGAGCTTCTCCTCGGCATCCACTATTCCCAGACAACCGAAACTTTTTTCCGTCATGGTCACAAGCGCGCTGCTCATCATTTCGTCGCCGGACACGAGGGGGAGCCTGTCGCCGCCATGCATGATGTCGGATACGAAACGGAGATTGGCGCCCAATTGACCGCCGGGGTGGAAGACCTTGAAATCCTGCTCGGTAAAACCCCTGCTGTTCAGAAGAGCGATGGCGAGGCAGTCGCCGATGGCCAGTTGCATGGTCGTCGATGTTGTCGGGGCCAGACCGTGGGGGCAGGCCTCCTGGGCCCTGGGTAGCTGGAGAACGTATGTCGCGGCCTTGCCGAGGGCGCTGTCGTCACGGGAGGTAACGGCGATCAGCGGGACCTTGAAGCGGGCGGAATAATTCAGGATGTTGGAGAGCTCAACGGTCTCGCCCGACCAGGAAAAGGCGATGATGACGTCGTCTCCGGTGATCATGCCGAGATCGCCATGGCTTGCTTCGCTGGGGTGGACGAAAAAGGACGGCGTGCCGGTCGATGCCAGCGTGGCGGCGAGTTTCTGGCCGATATGGCCGCTTTTTCCGATGCCGGTAACGATGACCCGGCCATTTGAAGACCTGACGAGATCGACCGTGCGGGTGAAGGGATCCGCCATCGTCGTCTTCAGCATTTCCGCCAGCATCGCCAGGCCGGCGCTTTCGAGCGAAAGGGTTTCGGACGCGGAGTTCAGTATTTCGTCTTTGTTAACCGCGAGCGCCTGATCATCCTGGCGACGGCTGGCCGCTGACTGGGGTGTCATATCGTTATCCTTCGACCAATTCCGGTCCTGTTTTGAATGGTTTCGTTCTGTTCCGGAACAGGGGTAAACCTGTCGTTAACTGAAATAGATTAGCGTCGATCATGAGTGCATGCATGATTTATCAAAATAGCTAATATAAAGGCACCTCGGTGTTTTCTTCCGTTCAAAATTTCAGATGCGCCATTCCCTATATCATCTGGTTGGGCGCTACGTCACTCTTTATGACACAGAGCGGTGCATCTGTGGCGTTCGGGCAGTCCGTTGGTACTGCCGGGGAGATGACGACGGATCAGGGAAATCAGGACGGGACGGGGATTTCGGAAGCAACCGGTGGCCGCGGGGAAGAGTTCGACGGATTTCGAAGCAGCCTGGACGATCAGGAATTGCCGGTCCGCAGCATAGCCGCGAGAGATGGCGACGACCGTTCCGGGGAGCGGGGAGAGGTGTTTGACGACGGCGCCGACAATGACGGATCTTCTCGCGCATCAGACAGCGAAACATATGATCCGCGGGACCGCGGTTTCAGGGGCGAGACCGGCGCGGCGCGCGTTGAGCAGCCATTGGACGGAGATCTCAATGCGCAATATGAGGCTGCCACACGGCAAAACGAGCAGCCCAGGGATGGTTATCTAGGCGCCCCACCAGTGCCCCCATCAGGCACCTCGTCAAGGGAAGACCGCGGCGCCAACGATGATTATATTGCCGACAACAATGCTCCGGGGGACAATTCGACCCCTCCGATCGCTACGGAGGGTCGTTTGGTGCCAGGGGCTGCGGGCGGACCTCTTTTTCGGGGGAATTCGGACGGGGCGCCTGATGGCGTCCTTGACGACGGGGAAGGGGCCGCCCTATCGGATCCGGCAGGGGCGCGGGTCAGGGAGCAAGGGCCATATGAGCCGCTCGGCCTGCGGGCGGGCAGCTTTCGCGTCTATCCGGAAGTGACCGTTTCAGGTGCCTATATGGATAATGTGCGGCAGACATCGGGGCCGAAGGATGCGGACAGCGCGCTCGAGCTCCGGCCCTCGATCAGTATCCGGTCGAACTGGAGCAGGCACTCCCTCGAAGGCGATGTCTCGGGGCGGGCAAGTTTTCATAAGGATTTCGGCAGTGAGGACGAGAGGGAAGTTTCCTCCGTTCTTCGCGGACGGCTCGATGTTACGAGGCGGACGAATATCGAGGCCGAGGCATCTTATTCGCTCGAGCAGCAGTCGCGGGGATCGGCAGATGCACCGCAAAACGCAGTCGAAAATCCGGACGTGCATACCAGGCGGGGGGCGGTGGCGCTTAATCACAGGTTTAACAGGTTGCGGCTGCGGCTTCGCGGCGAAATCGAAGAGGAAACCTATGATGACGCGGATCTGGCTGGTGGCGCGGTCAGTATCGAATCGGATCAGGACAACCGGGCTGACCGGCTTTCGCTGCGGGCAAGCTATGAACTCGATCCGGGCCTGAGCGTATTCGCGGACGGGCTGGTTGAGCGGAGCGACTATAAACAGGCGTCGCAAAGCGATGGTATATTCAGGGATTCGGATGAGCTGGGATTCCGCGCCGGCATCATCTTCGACAACGGCTCGAAAATTTATGGCGAAGTGGCGGTGGGCTATATCGAACTTCGCCCCGACGACCGCAGGCTTGACGACATCGACGGGGTAACGTTCGACGCCGATCTGAACTGGCGTCCGAACGGGCTGACAACATTTTCATTGAACGCGTCGACGGAAATTAACGGAACGACGGTTGCCGGATCGGCAGGCGCATTGACCCACGCAGCCAATTTCAGAGTGCAGCATGCATTGCTACAGCATTTCATATTAAGCGCCGGATTGGGCTTTTCTCGTGCCGATTACAAGGGATCGCGCTTGACCGAAAAGACTTTCACGGCGGAGCTCGGGGCGGAATATATTTTCAACCGGGAAGCAGCGCTTGTTGCGGCCTATGAATTCGAGGCATTCGATTCCAGCGCTCCGGCCAGCGATTACACCAGCAATCAGGTTCGTCTCGGCATGCGCCTCAGAAGGTAAGCGCCGTTGCCTGATGTTCGTTAACCAAACCGTCAGGCTGCCCTACGCAGGTTAATTTCATTAAGGCTAAGATTAGTCTGAACACTACCCAACTGCATCGGTTGAAATGCCGGAATAGAGATCGGGTACATTATTATTTTACAACCAGTAGTAGTATTGTTGTTAGGTTTTTCTGGCACAATCCTTGAATGGTGCTCGACATATCAATTGTGATCCTGGAGTATTAGACCGGGTCGTGATAAGTCGCGTTTGTTATTTATCCAAACTTGGAGGTTTTCTGGAGTGAGTGTTCTTGTTACCGGAGGAGCCGGATATATCGGCAGTCACATGGTTCTGGCGCTATTGGACGCTGGAGAGGACGTTGTCGTTCTCGACAACCTCTCAACCGGATACCGATGGGCGGTTCCGGAGGGGGCGGAACTGATCGTCGGCGATGTTTCCGATCAGCAACTCGTACGGACGGCGATCAGTCAATACTCCGTCGATGCTATCATCCATTTCGCGGGTTCGATCGTGGTGCCGGAGTCGATCGAGGATCCGATCGGCTATTATCAGAACAACACGGTCAACACGCACGCGCTTATCGAGGCGGCCGTCATGTCGGGTGTTCGGCATTTCATATTCTCCTCGACCGCCGCGGTATACGGCATGCCTGAGGAAAATCCGGTGCGCGAGGATGCCCGGCTCCAACCCATCTCCCCCTATGGCGCGTCGAAGCTGATGTCGGAAATGATGCTCAAGGATACAGCGCATGCACATGATCTCGAATATGTGGCGCTGCGTTATTTCAATGTGGCAGGCGCGGATCCGCAAGGTCGCGCGGGTCAGTCGACGCCGGCCGCGACACATCTCATCAAGGTGGCGAGCCAGACGGCGCTGGGCGAGCGTACGCACATGAATGTTTTCGGGACCGATTACACAACAAAAGACGGCACTTGCATCCGCGATTACATTCATGTGATGGACCTGGCGAAGGCTCATCTTCTGGCGCTGCATCACTTGCGGGCGGGCGGCAAATCCGACGTTTATAATTGCGGCTATGGTCGCGGATTTTCGGTGCTCGAGGTGATCGATGCGGTCAAGAATGTGAGTGGTGTCGATTTTGACGTGCGTTTTGCGAACCGCAGGGCCGGAGATCCGGCTGCGTTGATTGCATGCGCGGACAAAATCAGGGATCATCTGGGCTGGAGGCCCGAGCATGACGATCTCATCGAGATCACCGCCAGCGCGCTCGCCTGGGAAGACAGGATCACGGACTTGCGCGCGGCGAGTTAGGCTTCAAGGGCGCGGCCCTGTTTCTCATACCATCCCCCATCATACCAATCCGGCCTGAGAGAGGTCCGGCGCGGCCCGTTCAGGGCCCCAATTTGATCTCATCTTGAGTATATGTTTCCTCAAATTCCGAGACGGAATCGCGCTAGGGTTATGCGGTTTTGTGATTTATCCCTCGCGACGCGCGCCATAACGCGCGCTTGGCAGAATGTGGGGTATAGCGGTAATGGACCTGAGGGAGATGAGTTTTGGTTGCCAGACTGTGTGGAATTAAGCTGAGCGCGGGCGTTCAATTCGTGGCGGCCCTCGCCGTTTTTGTTTCGATTTCGTCCGGCCCGCTTTTGGCGCTGGAAAGCTTTGCCGCGTGGCGCGCCGGCCTGTGGCCCGATGCGCAGGCGATGGGCATCACACGGGCAACATTCGACCGCGAATTGAAGGGCGTGACCCCGAACAGGTCCCTTCCCGATCTTCTTTTGCCCGGGGCGGACAAGAAAAAGCGCCATGACAAGGGGCAGGCCGAATTCATCAAGACGCCAGGGCAATATCTCAAGGGCAGTCAACTGAAATTTCTCGCCGCGCGCGGCCGCAAGCTCGATGTGAAATGGCGCAAGGAACTGGTTGCGATCGAGCGGGAATACGGCGTGCCGCGCTCGATGATTCTCGCGATCTTCGGCCGGGAGACGGCTTATGGCAGCTATCAGCTCAGACGCGACGCCATCCGGGCGCTGGCGACACAGGCCTATCTCGGGCGGCGGGCGGATTTTTTTCGCAATGAACTTCTTTTGGCGCTGAAAATATTGCAGGAAGGGCATGTCAGCCGCCGCAAAATGCGCAGCTCATGGGCGGGCGCGCTGGGGCTGACGCAATTCATGCCATCGGATTTTTACAAACATGCTGTGGATTTCGACGGCGATGGCCGTCGCGATCTCTGGAATTCGGTGCCCGATGCTTTGGCATCCGCCGCCCAGCAGTTCGTCAACAATGGCTGGCAACGCGGCCGCCGCTGGGGGGATGAGGTGCGGTTGCCGAAGAATTTCGATTGTACGCTCGAGGGGCCAAACCATATGCGGCCCATCAAGGAGTGGCATGCGCTTGGGCTCCGGTTGAGTTTCGGCAAAAAGTTCGATCCGGCCGGGACCGACGATCCGGCTTATGTTTTGTTGCCGGAGGGGATCTACGGCCCCGCCTTTCTTTTGAGCCACAACTTCCTGGTTATCAAGAAATACAATTTTGCCGATCTTTATGCGCTTTTTGTCGGGAACCTTGCGGACCGTATAGAGGGTAAAGGGAAAATCGAGCGATCATGGGTGAAGAACCGCCTTTTACGGACCTGGCAAATTGTGGAAATGCAGGAACGACTTGCTGCACTCGGGCTTTATGGTGATAAGATCGACGGCAAAGTCGGGACGATCACGCGCAATGCGATCGGCAATTATCAGAAGTCGAACGGGCTTCGTATCGATTGCTGGCCAGGCAATGCGGTGCTCAAACATATGCGCAAACAGGCGGCAAAAGGGCAGTGAGAATGAGCAGGGGAATACGAGGCTGGATTTTTTCAGGATTGTTCGGCGCGGCTTTGATAGGGGGCGTTTTGATGGTTTCGGCCGAGGGCAACAAGAAGAGCTTTGCCGAACATGTCGTGGAATTGCGCGCGCTGGCGCTTGCTTCAGGCATTTCCGAAAAGGTTCTCGACGGTGCGTTTGAAGGCATTGAGGAAGATTTTTCGGTCATAGAAAAGCTAGAAAACCAACCGGAACACACGAACGCGGTATGGGACTATATCAAAAGGGCGGCCTCCGAGGACCGCATTCGGCAAGGCCGCGACAAGCTCGATGCCTATTCCGGCGTTCTTTCTAAAATCGAGAAGAAATACAATGTCGATCCTGCGGTGCTCGTGGCGATATGGGGGCTCGAATCCTCGTATGGCACCAATATGGGAACGGACAATGCAATCCGCAGCCTGGCGACGCTGGCGGCGTTTGGCGGCCGGCGTGCGGGTTTTGGCAAAGAGCAATTGATAGCGGCGCTGAAGATCCTGGAAAATGGCGACGTGACGCCGGAAGGGCTTACCGGATCCTGGGCCGGGGCCATGGGGCATACGCAATTCATCCCAACCACCTATCTGGCGCATGCGGTCGATTTCGATGGCGACGGGAAACGGAACATCTGGGGCTCGGTGGCCGATGCGCTGGCGTCGACGGCCAATTACCTCAGGGTTTCGGGCTGGCGGCCCGAGAATGTCTGGGGTGTCGAGGTTACATTGCCTCCCGATTTCGATTTCAGCGAAGCGGGTTATGGCCAGCGCAAGAAGGTGCAGGAATGGGCCGGGCTCGGGGTCGATGCCGTCGCCGGCGCGATGCTGCCCGACGGTGATGCGGAAACATCGCTGATATTGCCGGCGGGCGCCAACGGGCCGCGGTTTCTGGTCACACGCAATTTCAGAGCCATACTCAGATATAATAATGCAACGGCCTATGCGCTGGCGATCGCACACCTCGCGGACCGGTTGAACGACAAGGGACCGATTGTGCAAGAATGGCCGCTCGACGAGAAGCCGCTCGGCCGGTCGGAGCGGGCGGAACTTCAGGGTCTGCTCAACGATGTGGGATTCTCTCCGGGGGGTGTCGATGGTATCATCGGATCGGCAACGCGAAAGGCCGTGCGGCAATATCAGCGCTCCAAGCAATTGCCGGTGGATGGATATCCGAGCACGAAATTACTCGATATGCTGCGGCGCGAGGCCAATTTGTAGGCGGGCGCACAAATTTCCTTTTACGATATGGAAAGGTTGAGCAGGCACAAAATTGACGCAGACAAATTTTTTGGGCAGGATTCGAATTCGTGGACCGAAATGCGCGCGCCGATGCGGCAGTTGCAGAGATACCAGATTTTTCATGAGACAGAGCATAAACATCGTGGTTTTCGTTTTAGCGTTGGCACCATTCGCGCTGGCCGGCCCTTCGCGGCGATGCCAGCGTCCGGGTGGTGAAAAAATCGAAATCGGGGTCGGGTTTCGTCCGCAATAAATATTACGACTGGAACAAGGTCGCGGAGGCGGTCGCAAAGTCGGACAATGTCGATATCGCTGTCGCTATATTCGGCGCCAATGACCGCCAGTCCATACGCTTGAAAAGAAGGCTTCATGCGGTGGGGTCGCGCGAATGGCGCGCGGAATACGGGCAGCGGATCGACCGCTTCATGAAAACGCTGAAAAGAAAGAAGATAGCCCTTTACTGGGTCGGCCTGCCGATCATGCGGAGCAGCAGGGCCAATGAAGCGATGCAGATCATCAATCAGATTGTGCGCGAAAAGGCCTATTTGAACGGCGTTAAATTCATCGACACCTGGAACGGCTTTACGGATCAGGAAGGCGGCTACAGTGCGTATGGTCCCGATCTGGCAGGCCGCATCCGCAAGTTGCGGGTTGGGGACGGGGTGCATTTCACCCTGGCCGGCTACCGCAAACTCGCACATTACGTCGAACGGGAGATCAGACGGGATATTTCCGTGGCAAAGGCGGAGCGGAACATCCCGCTGGCCGGCGACGTGGCGGAGCAGAGGCGCATTGTGCGCAAGAGAGATCTTCAAAGGGTGGCGCCGCGCAAGGCGTCGCTGCCGAAAGCGGCCGGTAAAAACGCCGCCCAACAGCGCCGGGCCAATGTCAGAAGGCCGCAACGCCGCGTCACGGCACGCGAATACGGGGCCGACAATTCGAAAGTGGTTATCAAACATTCTCCGACGGGGGGGCGCTCCGAAGAAAAGGTTATCGAGATTAACAGGCCGCCCATACCGCTGGCGGTGGTCAACCATATCCTTAGCCGGGTCTCAAGCCTCAGGGCATCGAATGTCGGCGAGTCGGTGATCGGTCATATCGATGGCGGATTGATTGCGATGAGTTCGATTACACCGGTCAGCCGACAGGCAGGCGTGGTGGCCAAGCGCAATATACCGCTGACGCAAACTCCTTATTACCGCGTGCTCGTCAAGGGCGCGGTGCTGCCGTCAAAACCGGGGCGCGCGGATGATTTCAAATGGATCGAGCCGCCGCAAAAACCGTCCGGCTGAGATGGCTGCCGTTCAGCGCGGCAGGTCGGAGGTTCCCATGAGGAATTTGTCGATGGCATGGGCGGCCTGGCGCCCTTCGCGAATGGCCCAGACAACAAGCGATTGACCGCGCCGCATATCACCGGCCGAGAAAAACTTGTCGCGCGAACTCATGTAATTCAGCTCATCCGCCCTGACCTCGCCGCGATCGGTAAGTTCAAGGCCGAGGCTGTCGATCATGTTTTCATGGACCGGGTGGACGAAGCCCATGGCGAGGAAGGCAATATCGGCATCGATGGTGAATTCGGTTCCCTCGATTTTCTGGAACTTATCGTCGACACGGACGCAATGAAGGTGTTCGAGCTGTCCATTGCTGCCTGAAAACCGCTCGGTCATTATGGAGAACTGCCTCTCGGCACCTTCCGCCTGGCTCGAGGAGATTCTGAATTTCTGGGGCCAGTGAGGCCAGACCAGCGCCTTGTTTTCATGTTCAGGCGGCATCGGCATGATTTCGAGCTGGGCGACGCTGATGGCGCCCTGGCGGAATGACGTGCCGATACAGTCCGAACCGGTATCGCCACCACCGATCACGACGACCTTCTTGTCGGTTGCGGTGATGGGCCGGACATCGCCAACGGGCTCGCCGGCGTTTTTGCGGTTTTGCTGCGTCAGGAAATCCATGGCGAAATGCACACCGCTCAGGTCCCGACCTTCGACGGGCAAATCCCGCGGCTTTTCAGAACCGCCGCTCAACAGGATCGCGTCGAACTCAGCTTCCAGATCCAGTGCCGATTTGTCGACGCCGATATGGGTATTGCAGTGAAATGAAACGCCTTCTTCCTGCATCTGCCCGACGCGCTGGTCGATGAGTTTCTTGTCCATTTTAAAGTCCGGGATGCCGTAAGCAAGCAGGCCGCCGGGTTTGGCGTGTTTCTCGAAAACATGGACTTCATGACCGGCACGGGCCAATTGCTGTGCGCTGGCGAGCCCCGCGGGACCGGCGCCGACGATGGCAACGCGCTTGCCGCTCTTGCGGGTGGGCGGCTGCGGCCTGATCCAGCCCTGCTCCCATCCACGATCGACTATGGCGCATTCGATGGTCTTGATGGTGACGGGGATATCTTCGAGGTTCAGGGTGCAGGACTCCTCGCAGGGTGCGGGGCATATGCGCCCGGTGAATTCGGGAAAATTATTGGTCGAGTGAAGATTGCGGCAGGCTTCCTCCCAGTCCTCGTTATAGACGAGGTCGTTCCAGTCGGGAATCTGGTTGTTGACGGGGCAGCCATTGTGGCAATAGGGAATGCCGCAATCCATGCACCGGGCCGCCTGTGAAATCACCTGATCGCCGGACAGGGGGATGACGAATTCATCGAAATGCCGGATGCGATCCGCCGCAGGCTTGTAGGTGCGATCCTGCCGCTCGATTTCCAGAAATCCAGTTATTTTACCCATTGTCTTCCAGAATCCCTCTAGATTTCGGCCAGCATGCCCTTGACATGACGGCGGCGCGCACGGTTGCGTTCATTGCATGTCCGCGACATGACGGTTCAGGTCCCCGTTCCGTTTTCCGCCGGATAGAGGCGCTCTTGTTGCAATCTGTCATCTTTTATTCACCGGCTTCCGGCAGGCCGATTTCAAGCTCGCCAAGCCCCGTCGTGTCGGCAGCCTGATGGCGCTCCATCTCTTCGAGCGCGCGGCGGTATTCGACCGGCATGACTTTCACGAATTTCGGCAGATAGGTTTCCCAGTCGTTCAATATTTCCCTGGCTTTTGCGGAATTGGTGTAATGCATGTGTTTTTCGATCAGCTGTTGCAGGCGCTCGGCATCGAAGCGCGTCATGTCACGCATGACGTCGACCAGGCCGTGGGACTCGAGATCACCGCCCTGATGCGCACGCTGTTCCATGATGTCCTCTTCCGCCTGTATAGGCTCGAGATCGACCATCGCCATATTGCAGCGCCTTTCGAAATCGCCTTCCATGTCGAGGACATAGGCGATGCCGCCGGACATGCCGGCTGCGAAATTCCGGCCGGTAGCGCCAAGAACAATGACAATTCCGCCAGTCATGTATTCGCAGCCATGATCGCCAACGCCTTCGACGACGGCGATCGCACCGGAGTTGCGAACGGCGAAGCGTTCACCGGCGATGCCGCGGAAATAGCATTCGCCGCTGATGGCGCCATAGAGCACCGTATTGCCGACTATCATGCTTTCTTCGGGTACGATCCCGGTTTCAATCGGGGGGCGGACGATCAGGCGGCCGCCCGAAAGACCTTTGCCGACATAGTCATTACCCTCGCCGATAAGGTCGAGTGTCACGCCTGAGGAAACCCAGGCGCCAAAGCTTTGCCCCGACGTTCCGCGCAAAGTGATCCATATGGTGTCTTCCGGCAGGCCGGCATGTCCATAGAGTTTGGCGATACGGCCGGACAGCATGGCGCCGGTGGTGCGGTCGGTGTTGCTGATCTCCATATCAAGCTTCACCGGCTCATTGTTGTCGAGGGCGGGTTTGCACAGCTCGATCAGTTTATTGTCGAGCACCCTGTCGAGGCCGTGATCCTGGCGCCCCGAATTAAAGGTGGCGACTTCAGGCCCCATATCGGGCTTGTGAAAAAGGCGTTCGAAATTCAGTCCGCTGGCCTTCCAATGGGAAATCGCCTTGTCCTTATCGAGATATTGCGTCTCGCCGATCATTTCATCGATGGAGCGCACGCCCATTGCAGCCATCAATTTGCGGGCTTCTTCGGCGACGAAGAAGAAATAGTTGATGACATGTTCCGGCTTGCCGCGAAAACGCTTTCTCAGAACGGGATCCTGGGTGGCGATGCCGACAGGGCAGGTGTTGAGATGGCATTTGCGCATCATCAAACAGCCCGTTGCGATCAATGGCGCGGTGGCAAACCCATATTCATCGGCTCCGAGAAGCGCTGCGACAACGACATCGCGGCCGGTACGCAGACCGCCATCGACCTGAACGGAAATGCGGCCCCTCAGGTCGTTCAGGACAAGTGTCTGGTGGGTTTCAGCCAGGCCGATTTCCCACGGGCCGCCGGCATGTTTGATGGAGGTCAGCGGAGAGGCTCCGGTGCCGCCGTCGTAACCGGCGATGGTGACATGATCCGCGCGCGCTTTCGAAACGCCGGCAGCGACGGTGCCGACACCAAACTCGGCGCCCAGCTTGACGCTGACATCAGCCTCGGGATTGGTATTTTTTAGATCGAAAATAAGCTGCGCGAGATCTTCAATCGAGTAGATGTCGTGATGGGGAGGCGGGGAAATCAGCCCGACGCCCTTGGTCGAATGGCGCACTTTCGCGATGACCGCATCAACCTTATGTCCGGGCAGCTGTCCGCCTTCGCCGGGCTTAGCGCCCTGGACCATTTTAATCTGTATCATGTCCGCATTGGCCAGATATTCAGTCGTCACGCCGAAGCGGCCGGAAGCGACCTGCTTGATGGATGAGCGCATGCTGTCGCCATTGGGCATGGGGGTGTAGCGGTCGGCCTGCTCGCCGCCTTCGCCGGTGTTCGATTTTCCGCCGATGCGGTTCATAGCGATGGCGAGGGTGGTGTGGGCCTCACGGCTGATCGAGCCGAACGACATGGCGCCGGTCGAGAAACGCTTGACGATTTCGCTGGCCGGCTCCACTTCATCGAGCGGCACCGGCTCAAGGCCCATTTCTTCGGCATCTATTATGCGGAACATGCCCCTGACGGTGAGCAGCTTTTCATTCTGCCGATTCACCTGGTCTGCGAAAGCCTGATATTTATCGGGGTCTTCTCCGCGAACGGCGTGCTGTAGGTCGGCGATGGAATCGGGGGTCCACATATGGGCCTCGCCGCGCAGGCGATAGGCGTATTCGCCACCGACATCGAGCATGGATTTCAGTGTCGGCGCTTCGCCGAATGCGAGGCGATGACGCTCAATGGCTTCGCCGGCAACTTCGGTCAGTCCGATTCCTTCGATGCCGGAATGAGTGCCGGTGAAATATTTATCGACGAATTGGTTTTGCAGGCCGATGGCGTCGAAAATCTGGGCTCCGCAATAGGACTGATAGGTGGAGATGCCCATTTTGGACATGACCTTCAATATGCCCTTGTCGACAGCCTTGACGTAGCGCTTGGTGGCTTCTTCGAGCGTTATTTCCTCCGCCAGGTCGGTCAGGAGCATTTCAATGGTTTCAAAGGCCAGGTAAGGGTTTATGGCCTCGGCGCCATATCCGGCGAGCGTGCAGAACTGATGAACCTCGTGCGGTTCGCCGCTTTCGACGACAAGGCCCACGGACGTTCTCAGCCCCGTTTTAATGAGGTGATGATGGGTTGCCGAAGTGGCGAGAAGCGAGGGGATGGGCACGCGGTCGCGGTTCAGACCCCGGTCCGACAGGATGATGATGTTAAAGCCGTCATTGACCGTTTTCTCGGCCTCCCTGCACAGGGCGTCGAGTGCTGTCTGCATGCCGTCTGCGCCTTCGTTCACCGGATAGGTGATGTCCAGAGTCCGGGTACGGAAGTCGTTGTCGGCGATTTCACCGATGGCACGGATTTTTTCTATGCCCGCATTCGACAATATCGGCTGTCCGGCCTCCAACCGCTTCAGGGTTGAATGACCTTTCCGGTCAAGGAGGTTCGGCCGCGGACCTATGAATGTGACCAGCGACATGACCAGCTCTTCACGAATGGGGTCGATCGGCGGATTGGTCACCTGGGCGAAGTTCTGCTTGAAATAGGTGTGCAGCAGTTTCGGCTTGTCGGAGAGGGCCGAAATGGGCGTATCGGTGCCCATGGATCCGATCGGATCCTGGCCGGACTCAGCCATGGGCATCATGAAAAATTTTAAACTCTCCTGGGTGTAGCCGAAGGCCTGCTGGCGGTCGAGCAGGGGAATGTCCGACCGAGGCGCGCTGGTTTTTGCCTCGGGCAGCTCGCGAAGGAGGATCTGTCCGCGTTCCAGCCACTCGTTATAGGGATGGGCGCCGGACAGGTCGGCCTTGAGTTCCTCGTCGGAAACGATGCGACCCTTCTCAAGGTCGATGAGCAGCATTTTGCCCGGCTGCAGACGCCATTTCCGGATGATGTTTTCTTCCTTCCAGGGCAGGACGCCCATTTCGGAGGCGAGAACGGCGACGTCGTCGGAGGTGACGAAATAGCGGGCCGGGCGCAGGCCGTTTCGGTCGAGCGTGGCGCCTATCTGACGGCCGTCGGTGAAGGCGACCGCGGCGGGGCCGTCCCATGGCTCCATGAGCGCGGCGTGATATTCGTAGAATGCCCGCCTCTGGTCGTCCATCAGCGGATTGCCGGCCCAGGCTTCGGGGATCAGCAGCATCATGGCGTGGGCCATGGAATAACCGCCGCGGACCAGAAGCTCGAGGGCGTTATCGAAACAGGCGGAATCGGACTGACCTTCAGGGATCAGGGGCCAGAGCTTTTTCAGATCGTCGCCGATGATGCCGGACCGCATGGATGCCTGGCGGGCCGCCATCCAGTTGACATTGCCGCGCACGGTGTTGATTTCACCATTGTGGCAGATCATCCGGAACGGCTGGGAAAGCCCCCAGGTCGGGAATGTGTTGGTGGAAAAACGCTGATGAACAAGCGCGAGCGCCGACACCATGCGCGGATCCTTGAGGTCACGGAAATAATCGCCGAGCTGGGTGGCGAGCAGCATGCCCTTGTAAAGGAGCGTTCGTGCGGACATGGAGGGAATGTAGAAAAATTCCGAGCCCGGCGGCTGCTCGTTGAGAATGCGCAACTCGATGACGCGGCGGATGATGAAAAGCCTGAGCTCGAACTCATCCTCTGTCATGCCGTCGGCGCGTGCGATAAAGACCTGTTCGTGATGGGGCTCGGTCGGTTTGACGGAATAGCCGAGGTCGGCGTTGTCGACGGGTACGTCGCGCCAGCAAATCACGGATTGACCGTGAGCGGTTATTTCGTCTTCGACGATTTTTTTTATGTGCGCGCGGGCGGTTTCGTCTTTCGGCAGAAAGAGCGGCGTGACGCTGTAGGCTCCGGCTTCGGGGAGGTCGATATTTTTTTCAACCGCCACGGCGCGAAGGAACGCATCGGGCATCTGGATGAGAATGCCGCAGCCATCGCCGGCCTTGGGGTCGGCCCCGACAGCACCTCGGTGTTCAAGGTTGCAGAGAATGCCCAGACCTTTTTCAATGATGTCGTGGCTTTTGCGGTTTTTCATCTGAACGACAAAACCGATGCCGCAGGCATCGTGTTCATGTTCAGGCGTATAAAGACCCTGGGCTTCAGGACGTCCTGCAATCGCAACCCGATGGTTCTCAGAAGAGCTCAAACCTTACCTCATCTCATCAATAATCAATCAGGTTCAGACCGATCCCGATCATAATTCAAGCACTGGCCTTGATCATGCGCACTCCGAGAGGCCGTTTGAAGTGACGGTGTCCCCACAATCATGCCTCGGCGGGTTCCCGCTTGCGGCATTGCAATCGACACTCAATAGAACGGCAAACTCAACGGCTGACGATCAAGGCGTTTGCTATGATAAATTCTGCACTTGTCTTTGCGGTCGCATGAGGCCGGGTCGTTTTCAAATTGTACCGCTTTTCGGCCGATATGCGTACGCGCCAGAAAAATGCCCGCCTCACGCCAAGTTGGAGCAGGTCATCTCTCCCAGACTATTATTTCCTCACCTAAAGGTCAGCTTTGCTGTCCTATTTATTTCGGCAAAGTGCCAGATTTTGCCGGTCGAGACAAGTTTTTGTCCGTGAAAATTCATATTTCTATGTTGCCGGTTAACCCGTAAAGCGCCGGAAACCTCGATTTTCGTGGGTTGATCGGGCGAATGAGCCCGTATTGCATGTAAATTCCTGCTCACGAACAGGTGAGTGCACTTTTTTGGGCTTATTTGTATACTATCTAGTGTTGGAGCGTCGGTTTAAACGTTTGTCAGGTCATGCCGACGTCGCACATCAAACCAGTTGATATGAGGATTTTATGGAAAACAGTGTAAAAAAGACTTCTGCTCTCGTCGTTGCCGGTGCTTTCGCGGCGGCCGCCGGCATGGCAGGTTCTGCCGATACGGCTTCGGCGGCGAAGGAAGGTTTTGAAAAATGCTACGGCATTTCCAAGGCCGGTCAGAACGATTGCGCCGCAGCCGGCGGGCAGTCATGCGCCGGCACTTCGACGGTGGATTATGACGGTGAAGCCTGGAAATATGTAAAGACAGGCACATGCACCGCGATGGAAACACCGAAGGGCAAGGGCAGCCTCGAGGCCATTAAAGCCGAAAAGAAAGGCTAAGCCAGGCGTTCGCCACAGCGCGAAGCTTTCGGCATCGCCGCCAGGCGATGCCGCACAAGGTCAGGCAAGCCTTTGAACAAGAACCAGCCTTTGGACAATAAAATGACAGATATTTCCAGCTGGTTGGAAAAACCGATCCCGGCACGCGCCGGGGTCGGTCTCAAGCCTGAGCATTTTGCTGCTATACTCGAGACTTTGCCCGATATCGGCTGGTTCGAGGTGCACGCTGAAAACTATATGGGTGCCGGCGGTCCGCCGCATCATTATCTCTCCCGGATACGAGAACATTACCCCTTGTCCGTGCACGGTGTCGGATTGTCGATCGGCGGCGAGGGCCGGCTCGATACCGATCATCTGGCGCGGGTGAAAAAAGTGGTCGACCGTTACCAGCCCGGATTGTTTTCCGAGCATCTCGCATGGTCGAGTCATGACGACGTGTTTTACAACGATCTTCTGCCATTGCCTTATAATGAGGAAACTCTTGCCACTGTCGTCGCGCATATCGACCAGGTGCAGGATGCGATCGGACGGCAGATGCTGCTCGAAAATCCGGCGACCTATGTGGTTTACAAGTCGAGCGATATGGAGGAGGTCGATTTTCTCCGGGAAGTTGTCGCCCGGACCGGATGCGGACTTCTCCTCGACGTGAACAATGTGTTCGTTGCCGGGACCAATCACGATTATTCGCCCCAAGCCTATCTGGATGCGTTTCCCATGGAGCATGTGGGCGAGATCCATCTGGCGGGGCACGCGGAGAGCGTGGACGATGCCGGCAAAGCGGTTCTTATAGATGCTCATGACCGCGCACTTGTCGATCAGGTGTGGGCGCTTTTTGAGCGGGTCGTCTCAAAAGGCGTGCGGGTGCCGACGCTGATCGAGTGGGACAATGACGTACCGGAATGGGAGCGGCTTTTCGAGGAAGCCAAAAAGGCCGACAAAATTCTCGAGGCCGCGCATCGCGATGTCGCCATTGCCGTCTGATATGGAAGAATCCTTCGCCAGGTCGCTGCTCGATCAGGAGGGCGTGGTTCCCGACGGTCTGACGAGCTATTCGGAGCCGGTGCCGCAGACGCGATTCAATATTTACCGGAATAATGTACATGTCAGCCTGATCGACATGATGGCTGCGAAATTTCCCGTCGTCCTCAAACTGGTCGGGGAGGAATTTTTCCGTGGACTGGCGCGGGTTTACATTCGCGCCGAGCCACCGAAATCAGCTTTGACACTGGAATACGGGGCGGGATTTCCAGGCTTTCTCGAAGATTTCGAGCATGTTCAGGATGTGCCCTATCTGGCGGATGTCGCGCGGCTCGAATGGTTGCGCCTGGAGGCCTATAACGCGGCGGACCGGGAGCCGCTTTCGCCGGAAGAGCTGGCCCTGATCGATCACGACCGGCTTGGCGAGACGCGATTTCAACTTCACCCCTCGCTCAGGACCCTGCGCTCCGATTATCCCGTGATGTCGATTTGGGAGGCCAATATGCAGGATGGGGACCTCTCGGAGATCGATATGGCGGGCGGCGGCGAAGAGGTGCTGATTGTGCGCCCGGGACTCGATGTCGAAATTTTGAAGATGCCTTCAGCGAGTTGTGATTTTGTCCGCGACCTCGGCTCTGGTATATCTCTTCATGAAGCCAATGCGCGGGCACTGGACGCCAATGAAGGATTTGATCTGCAACTTGTCCTCAGCGGCCTGATACGGTGCGGCGTGTTTACCGGCTTCTCGAACTAGTTGTTTCAGGACCAATATTTTAAGGGGACGGGCGCCGCATGGTTAAACTCATTACATTTTTTGTCAGATTATTCGAAAAGATTCCAGACGATCTGATTGCGATCATGGCACGTTTCGCCGTTGGGCTGGTGTTCTTCAAGGCGGGGCTCACCAAGATCGAGGGTTTCGCGCTCAAGCCAAGCACGTTTTTTCTGTTTGAAAGCGAATATACGGTGCCGTTGCTGCCGCCGGTCGTGGCCGCTTATCTGGGCACGATATCGGAGCTGCTTCTGCCAATCGCCCTATGGGTCGGATTTGGCGCGCGCTTCGCCGCACTGGCCTTGCTGGTGATGACGGCGGTCATTCAGATTTTCAACTATCCGAACGCTTACGGCATTCATGCACTCTGGAGCGTCGCGCTTTTGTATATTCTGATCAAGGGCCCCGGGCTTCTGTCAATCGATCATTTGTTGCGCAAAAAATACATGTCCAACTGATGACAGCTTGAGCGGCCAGTGGTGAAGGAAATTGCGCCTTACGGCTTCTGGCCGTCGGGGATCAGCGCCGGTCTCGTCGCCGGTCAGTCGGTGCGTTTCGGATTCCTGCAAAGCTCGGGCGACTGGATTTACTGGACCGAGTCGCGTCCGGAAGAAGCCGGACGGGCGGTCCTCATGCGCGGCCGGCCGGGGCATGAACCGCAGGAACTTCTGGCAGCACCCTACTCCGCGCGCTCGAAGGTGCACGAATATGGCGGCGGGGAATTTCTGGTGGCGGGCGACCGCGTTTTTTTCAGCAATGACGCCGATCAGGACGTCTACACTTTTCGCATCGATCAGGCGGCCGGGGCGGATACCATCGAGGCGCCCGAGCGCCTGACGGCCGCGCCCGACATGCGGTTTGCCGATTTTGCCCATGATCCCGCTCATGACCGCCTGATCGCCGTTTGCGAGCGGGCGAGGGACGGCAGCGGGGACGGGGACCATCAATATCCGGAAAATATGATTGTTTCGATCGGGCTCGAAGGGGACCGGTTCGGCCATGTGGAAGTGCTTGTGAGGGGACGTGATTTTTACGCCTGTCCGCGTGTCCGGCAGGACGGAACGATGATTTGCTGGGTCGCGTGGGATCTGCCCGATATGCCGTGGGAGCAGGCGTCGCTTCATGTGGGCGGTCTTGGCGACGATGGTTTGGCAGGTGCCCCGGAACGAATTGCGGGCGGTGACGGGGTTTCGGTGTTTCAGCCGGAATGGTCGCGCAAGGGAGATCTCCTCTTTATTTCCGATGCCAGCGGCTGGGGCAATCTATACAAATGGGATGGCGCAAAGGTCGAACGGGTGGTGTCCATGGAGGCCGAATGCGGGCGCCCTCACTGGGTGTTCGGGATGCGGTCTTATGCAGAATCCCAATCCGGCAATCTGGGGATTGCGGCGCTTGAGGAGGGTGAGGTTCGTTTCATGGTGCTTGATCGCGCGGGGGGCGTAACCACGCCCCGGGCGATTGAAACCGGCTTTACGTCCATCGAGAACGTCAATCCCACCAAAGACGGATTTGTCGCGCAGGTGACAACCGCCGAAATGCCAGCCGCGATCGCCGTATTCGACGGTCCGGGCGGCGCAACGGAGATTATCAGGCAATCGGCGGATGTTGCGCTCGAGGGGGCAGACATATCGGTCGCGAAGGTGATCGGTTTCGAGGGGGACGGCGGCGACCTTGTCTATGGGCAATATTACCCGCCGGCAAGTAAGGACTGGTCGGGACCGGACGGCGAATTGCCGCCGGTCATCGTCATGGTTCACGGCGGCCCCTCGGGCATGGCTCAGCGCGGCTTTCAATGGAAGGTGCAATATTGGACAAATCGCGGTTTTGGCGTGTTCGATCTGGATTATTCGGGCAGTACGGGATATGGGCGGGCTTACCGCAAGCGCCTCGACGGGCAATGGGGGGTGCGGGACGTCGCCGATGTGGTTGCCGCGGGGCGCTATCTTGCCGGTGCGGGGCTGGCCGATCCCGGCCGCCTGCTCGTGTCGGGCGGAAGTGCCGGCGGTTACGGGGTGCTCATGGCGCTGGCGGCTGCGGACCTCTTTGCCGCGGGGGCATGTTATTACGGTATTTCGGATCTCGTCCAGCTGCTCAAATTCACCCATAAATTCGAGGGCGGCTATCTTTTCGGGCTGACGGGAACCGGCCCGGACGATTTCGAAACGGTCCTCAGGGCGCGTTCGCCGCTCAGCCATATCGACAGGATGACCAGCCCGCTGATTGTTTTTCAGGGGCTTGACGACAAGGTGGTGCCGCCGGAGCAATCGCGCATGATCGTGGACGGGCTCAAGGCACGCGGGGTCGCGGTCGAATATCATGAATTCGAAGGCGAGGGGCACGGGTTTCGAAAAGGCGCGACAATCAAGGCCGCGCTCGAGGCCGAGGCGGCGTTTTACCGGCGCGTGTTTGAGGGGTGAGAGGAATTAGCTGGAATGGACTTAGGGCGTTGCCCTGGAACAGTTAGTGATTCAATATCTAGTCTTTTGACCCCATTTTTCTGATACCCATTGTTGTGTCTGTGGAGGGAAAATTCCCTGTCGACGGTAGATAGTATTCAAAAAATTCCATCTGATGTATTGGGCGTTTTTAGAAAACTTAATGCGAACCAGAAGAAAAGGTATAATGGAAACAATTGCCGAGACCCAAATAAAGGCAGCTAGTGTAAATATTCCAATTACGGAATTAATACCATTCTCTTGAACTACACTAAAACCGATGGGAAATGTTACCCACGCAATGGCTATAAAGAGAAGAGCGATTGGAATGTTTAATATCAGCGCTAATATACCGCCATAGTAACTATAGAACGGACCGGATAAGAAAAAACGGTGTGGAACGATTATACCCAAAAACCAAGCATTTAGACCATGATAGGGGATTGTCAACGCCTCTGCATTGTCAAATTTGAAGAGTTTGATTGAGGTTATGCGGACAAATGTTTCAAGAATGAAGAGATTGATAAAAAAGAGCAGCGAGGCTCCCACAGTAAACATTATAGCAAAATTGACGTATGCGACCGGAATATTGAGAGAAAGAAACGAAATTTGTAAATTCATAGATGAATCATTGGATGCAAGCCATAGGACTCCTACAACCGCGACAATAAGATTCTTTACAGCCAAAACTAGGGACTTTTCACGCTGATTCAAAAGGCGTTCGAAGATTTGTTCTTTGGAAAGCACGTGTTTCCAAACACGAATAGCCCTGTAAAATTCGTGCCCAGCGACATCAATTGCAGTAAAATTCTTCTTCATAATCCTCCATTTGTAACTGTGATTCGTCTGTATTGATTAGATGTGATTAATTTTGCACAGTATTTTACCAGTCTGTTTCATCTCTGATAATCAATAATCGAGTGTATTGTTTGGTTGGGGAACATCTTGTCTTCGCCGATGGCCGGATGGTTTCCTGCCTCATTCGCTTGCCCATCACCGACGGGACGCAGGAATGACGGTGGAGATAAGGGAGCGGGCTTCAGAATATGCAAGCCGTCATATCCCCCATCGACGTCATGACCGCGGCGGCGGCCATCCATGTCACTTTGCCAGAGAGCCGACGTCGAGAGTTGTTTGAGACCGGTCATCAGGGCGATGGTTGCTTAGGCACCCGCCTGCGCGGGTGAGACGGAGGAGGGAGGAGAGTGCGTTGTTAAATTTTCGAAAGGCCCATGAATTGATAGCGATCTGGGTCCCGGCCTGCGCCGGGATAAAGGGGAGAATGATGCGGGCGCAAAAGCTCAAACTCATGGTGAGGAGCGAGCCTTGCGAGCGTCTCGAACCATAGGCGGTAGGGTGAACGGTTGGAGATTACCGCTTCATCCTTCGAGACGACGCTTCGCGTTCCTCAGGATGAGGGCAAATTTATAAATTGAGTGTTAAAAGGGCGGCTCAAATGAGCCGCCCTTCGCCGTTCGGATTTAGGTTGGGCGAGGCTAGACGGTTGCCGTCCGGTCCTCGATCGCCTTTGGTTCGCCGATGTCGATCTTGCGCGGTTTCATTTTTTCGGGGAGTTCGCGCACGAGGTCGATATGCAGCATGCCGTCCTTCAGGTCGGCGCCCTTGATCTCGACATGATCGGCGAGCTGGAAACGGCGCTCGAAGGAGCGGGCGGCGATGCCGCGGTGGAGATAGGCCTTCTCTTCCTTTTCGGATGCCTTCTCGCCGCTGACGGTGAGCGTGTTCTCCTTGACCTCGATATTGAGGTCGTCGTTGCCGAAACCGGCCACGGCCATGGAGATACGGTATTCGTTGTCGCCCAGACGTTCGATATTGTAGGGCGGATAGGTCGAGGCATCGGTCTCGAATCCCGAGACGGAATCGAGCATCGAGGCAAGGCGGTCAAAACCGACGGTTGTTCTGTAAAGGGGACTTAGGTCAAAACGTGTCATTACACATCCTCCTGTGAAGCGATATGAATCTACTGCCCACCATAGAGCCGAGGCCTGAGGCCGGGCTGATGTGGCCGGGCGTTGCGTCGTGCACCCGATAAGTGGCGTGCACGGCCTATATATTGGTGGTCCGAGAGACGTTTCAAGGGGTGAAATCCGTCTCTTGGACGCGAAACATGAACGGGAGATGAACGGATCCGTTAGCTGCGGTTCAGCTTAAAACCCACATAATCGCAGGAGAGCGGGTTAAGACGTTTATGGGAGGATTTATTATGAAAAATCAACTATTTACCGTGGCCGCTCTGGGGTTTGGCCTGGTTGTCAATTGTTTGCCGTCTCATGCGGGCGATCCTTATTTTCCAGCCGATCCGGGACCAAGATACCAGTATGACGACCGCGAGGGCTATGGCGGCTCCGGATCATTGAAGGATGCGCCCTTCTATACCGAGCGTCATGCCAAACGAAACAACCATGCCCGGTATTATGGCGAACAGGCAAATTACTGTCTGCCGCGGCAGCATATTCGCAGAAAGTTGAGAAATGCGGGATATTACGACATCAGGCGGAAAAAAGTGCGCCCCCACATCATCAAATTTCATGCATGGCACGATGATGGCTGTCTCTACCGCATTCATGTCGACAGGTGCAGCGGCGCGGTCGTGCGCTCGAGAGTTCTGAGCCGTGGCGGTGCGCCCCGGTCTTATGCACAACCCTATGGGGGGCGCTATCAAAATGGCTATGGGCGACGACCCTATAGGCGCGACTACCGGTATTACTGATTAAGGACGAAACATCCCGACTGCGCCTGTATCCGCTCGATATTCCATGATATCAACATGGAATCACCATGGAATCATGTTTACTGCATGATCGACATGCGAGGTTGTGCCCCGCGGGCTTCGCGGCGGCGGGGGAACAGCGCATTTTCTTGGTCGGGAGACGGGTCACATGGAGCTTTTAACAGGCATCGCGCGAAATCCCATTCCGGGGGGCGCCAAGGCGGGAATTTTCAAGGGTTATGATGGCGCGCCGCTGCGCTATTCGATCTGGAATGAAACGGCCGGCCCGAGGAGGGGGACTGTTTGCGTCTTCACCGGGCGGACGGAATACATCGAAAAATATTTTGAAGTGGTCACCGATCTGCGCCGGCGCGGTTTTACTGTGGCGATCATGGACTGGCGCGGTCAGGGAGGTTCGGCCCGAGCGCTTAAAGACAAGCGCAAGGCGCATGTCCGGAGCTTCGAGGAATACGACCAGGATCTCGTGCGCTTCATGAAAGATGTGGTGCTGCCGGATTGCGTGCCGCCTTTTTATGCGCTCGCACACTCCATGGGCGGCAATGTATTATTGCGGAATGCGACCAGGAAAGGATTGTGGTTCGACCGTATCGTGCTGACCGCGCCAATGATCCGGTTCGCGCCCGAGTCGCTGCCCTATTCATTCTACATGTCGCGGCTGTATTCGGAAGCCGCGCATCTTTTCGGGATGGGACGGAACTATGTTCCAGGCGCCGAGGATGATGAGTGGCACAATCCGCCCTTTGAAGGCAATGTGCTCACTTCCGACCGGGAACGATATGAAAGGAACCGGAGGATTGTCGAGGCAGCGCCAGACCTTGCTCTGGGGGCGCCGACCTTTTCATGGTTTCGCGCCGCCAGCCGGTCGGTCAAAATGGTCAGCGACTCTGATTATCCACCCAGGATCGGCGTGCCTATTCTTATGTTCGCAGCGGCGGACGACAAGGTGGTCTCGACCCGGGCCATAGAGGACTTCGCACTCAAGCTCAAGGTCGGAACCCATGTGGTCATTCCCTATGCCCGGCACGAAATTCTGCAGGAACGCGACGAGCTCAGGCAATTGTTCTGGGCCACGTTCGATGCCTATATCATGGGTAATGTGCAGGATGTCGCGTAACGCCGGGCGCGGGGCGTATTTCATCTAGCCGCTTAAAACACGCAACAGCCGGTCATGAAGCGCCGGGTCGCCGCTCGCCAGTATATTGCCGCCAATGGCGGCATCGCCGCCCGTCCAGGTGGTGACGATACCGCCCGCACGTTCGACCAGCGGTATAAGCGCCACGATGTCGAAGGGCTTGAGGTCGGTTTCCATGACAAGATCGCAGCGGCCGGCGGCCAGCATGCAATAGGCATAACAATCGCCGCCATATCTGTTGAGGCGGGTTTGTTGCGCGAGGCTATTGAATTTATCTATCGCGTAGCCGGATCCGAACAATCCGGGATCTGTCGTGGCCAGAACGGCATCTTCCAGACGGCTGCATTTTCTCGTCGTCAGAATGCGATCACCTTCCGGGCCGGTGTAACGGGTTTCTGTTTCGGTGGACCAGTAGCGCTCGCCCGTAAAGGGCTGGCTCATCATTCCCATGATCGGGCTGCCGGATTTTTTCAATCCGATCAGCGTGCCCCAGATCGGGATGCCCATGATGAACGAGCGCGTACCGTCTATGGGATCGACGCACCAGGTGTATTCCGCATCGCGGTCATGATTTTCAAATTCCTCGCCTTCAAAATCATGGTCCGGCCAGTGTTCGGCCACCATGTCGCGCATAATCCGCTCGGCGGCGCGATCGGCCTCCGTCACCGGATCAAAACCGGCTTCCGTGTCCTTGTTATCGATGTCGATGGGTTGGCGGAACAGGGGCAGCGTCTGCCCGGCGGATGCATCCGCGAGCCGGTGGGCGAAATCCAGAAGTTGATCAAAATCGGGGGAAGTGTTCTCAGGCAAAGTTGTTTCCAGTAATGAATGAGTATGAAACGCTGATCAGATATTGCCGTTGAGCATTCAGATAGCGATTTTGTTGCTTATTGGTTACATTTGTAATGGATTTTGCAAATGTTGTTGCGGCCCGGCTTGAATTGTTCTGATTCGGCTACCATTATCGTTAATGCGAATCAATCGGCTTTTGGCGGTTGGTTTGTCGCCCTCCTTGGGCGTTTCCTCCCTAAACTTGGGCCGTTGGATTTTCCTGGCGGCCCTTTTTTTGTCGAACCCGCCGACAAGACATATTTTCCAGGGTCCCCGGCAGCGCGACTGGCACTGAAATAGCACATTGTTGCGGTTTGACCACTGCGTCATATGGTTCCCCCACAGCTCATTAGAATGGTTATTATTCCGGTTGACTTTTGTGCACCGCACACACTATATTGCACTGCGGTACGGAATTGAGTTCCGTTCCGTCGCCCTCCTTGGGCGTTTCCTCCCTAAACTTGGGCCGTTCGCTCGGGCCAGTCCTTGACAGGTCACTATGCGAACGGCCTCTTTTTTCGCCTGATGTTTGGTTTTCCTTACGGAAAACTGTTTTGCCTCACGGTTTTTTCCGCTTACGGCTATTTGTTTTGCCTCACGTGCTGCTCGCCGTTACACGGCGGCACTCCGGCGGGGCGGCGCAACGCGCCGGGGACCCTTGGTCCCTTGTCGCAGAAAATAGCTATATTTTTTGCTCCTGTTTTGCCTCACGCGCTGCTCGCCGTTACACGGCGGCACTCCGGCGGGGCGGGCCTAAGGCCCGGTATTTACAACTGAGGTTTTGTTCGGCTGACCCGACATGTTTATGCGGTGAGGTTGGTGATAGCCTAGAGGCGGGGCTGCCTCGGGCTCTGTATTCGCTCGCGGGTATTAGTTTTTGTCTCACGTGCTGCTCGCCGTTACACGACGGCACTCCGGCGGGGCGGGCCTAAGGCCCGAGGCGCAAGCGCCATTGTTGACTACTGAGGTTGTTACCCGGCTGAACCGATATGCTTATGCGGTGATGTCGGTGATAGCCTAGCGGCGAGACTGCCTCAGGGTTTGTTATCGCTCACGTGGCGAGAATAACAATTCCGTCTTGCCCATGCAGGGAACTCGTTCCTGGGCATCCAAGCAAGTTTTTTGGGCACTCCAGATTTGCAGCGTCACGCAAACCGAGGGTTGTCTGGGTCCCGGCCTTCGCCGGGCAGGGCATGGATGTTTCGATCGGGACGGCCGTGTTGCTCGGTTATATAGCCGCCGGCATAGGGGCGGTTGAGCGCCACCTTGAACCCGAGCGAACGGAAGGCGTCGACGACCAGATGCGTAAAATCGGACGCGCATGCGGCGTCAAAGCGGTTTCCTATCACAATATCGGCGTTGATGTTTTCCCTGTTGAGATGGGATGATGACGGCATGGAATGACAGTCGATGAGCAGTGCCAGGCCGAATTTATCGCGGGCCCGGCCGGTAAGCTCCGTCAGTTTCCGATGATAGGGCTCATGGTAGTCATGGATCCGGCCGATTGCCTCAACCATGGTCAGCGGCCCTCTGTATATGGCGCTGCCGTCGGCGGTAATGCGCGGCAGGGTGCCCAGGCCGCCCTTTACGCGCAGACTTTTCGCATTGGCATATTTCGGCAGGGGCGGCTTGATGAGCTTGGGGTCAAGCTCGAACGGTTCACGGTTTGCATCAATATAGGCGCGCGGAAACCCGGCGCAGATCAGCGGCGCTCCATGATCGGCAACATGGGCGAATAATTCATCGACGTAACAATCCTCCAGGCTGCGCAGCTTCTGAATTTTCAAGGGTGACCGTGCGGTCAGGTCGCCCGGGTAGTCGCGGCCGGAATGCGGGGAGGAGAACACCAGAGGGGTGCGCAGCGTCCCCGGCTCAATGACCGTGTAGGGCAGCTCGATCCTGTCGACTATTCGTGCGGTCATCTTATCTGAATTCTATCGCTGTTCGATTTGCGGTCCGGTCTCAGGCAGCAGTGGCGGGAATTTCCCTGCGCCCGCTGTCGGGGGAGAGGCTAGCTTGCCGGAGGGTGTTCGCACAACATAAATAGGCGTTGGTGCACATTTTTGGCTTGATCATATGCGGTCAGGCTGGCAGGAGGGCAGGCAGTTACGGGGATAACAGGGTGGGTTTTACAACACACGGATTTGAAAAATGGGGAATTAGCATCTAATATCCCTGACCTGGCGGGACCGGCCGGTAGCCTATGGCGGCGGGACCGGGTGGGGGCCGTTAGCAATGTTCAACAATTTTACTTGTCGTTTACCCAAATCACGACAAGATCGCGTGGAATCATTCTGGGTGACCATTGACTATTGAAAGCACACATAAAGAGCCATGTCGATTACGCAAATCAGACCGATGATGCAGAAAATCCTTCTCGCAGAAGATGATGACACACTGCGCCGCTTTCTCGTCATGGCACTGGAGAAGGCAGGCTATTCGGTGGTTTCTTTCGGCAATGGCGAGGATGCGCATAAGAGGCTCATGGAGGAGCCTTTTACACTGTTGCTGACAGATATCGTAATGCCGGAGATGGACGGAATTGAACTTGCGCGCCGCGCCTCGGATCTCGATCCCGAAATCAAGATCATGTTCATTACCGGATTTGCCGCAGTGACGCTCAATTCCGCCGAAAATACGCCCAAAGACGCGAAGGTGCTCTCAAAACCCTTCCATTTGCGCGATCTGGTCGATGAGGTCGACCGGCTTCTGGCAGCCTGAACAGAATTATTTTCGCTAACTTTTTTTTCGCTCACGGCCATATCTGCGCCTTAGGCGCGGGGCCTCCGCGGGGGCGGGCCCAAGGCCCGGTATCGACTACAGCGGTTTTGTTCGGCTCAACCTATATGTTCATACGGCACGGTTGGTGATGGCTTCGAGGCGAGACTGCTTCGGGCGCTCCGTTCTAATTTTTTTGCCTCGCGTTTTTTTGCTTACGGCCATATCTGCGCCTTAGGCGCGGGGCCTCCGCGGGGGCGGGCCCAAGGCCCGGTATCGACTACAGCGGTTTTGTTCGGTTCAACCTATATGTTCATACGGCACGGTTGGTGATGGCTTCGAGGCGAGACTGCTTCGGGGGTACGGTCCGCACATGGAAAGAAAAATAATTCCGTCTTGCCCATGAAGATGGGCATCCAAGCAAGTTTTTTGGACACTCCAGATTTGCAGCGTCGCGTACGCTGATGGTCGCATGGATTCCCGCCTTCGCGGGAAAGACGAGGAGTGGAGAGTGCCTCGGGATTTGTTTTGCCTCACGTTCTGCTCGCCGTTACACGGCGGCACTTTTTTATTTGCATGCCTCCGACATGACGGCGGGGGCGGGCCCAAGGCCCGGTATTGACTACGGCGGTTATACCCGGCTGAGACGATTTGTTCATGCGGCATGGGCAATGGTGTTCGAGAGGCGCGACTGCCTCAAGATTTTTTCCGCTCCGTTCTAATTTTTTTGCCTCGCGTTTTTTTAACCGTGCTCGCCAGAAACTAATTTTCGGCTCCACACTAAGTGTGCGGGCTGATCTAGAGGCCCGGTATTGACCAGAAACCATCGCCTCCTCAATCAATGTTTCGGGATTCTGGTATGGCGGAATCCGTGCTTCCATTTCGTCGTCTAGCGAGGCTAGAGGTCGAGGCCGGAAATTGTTTCGATGGTGGGCACGCCGTCCGCCGTCCAGCCTCTGAGTTCATAATATTCGGGCAGCATCTTGTCGATACCGCTTACGAGACCTTTGGCCGGACCGGTTTTTGCCGCTTCCTTGACCAGGCGTTCAGGCAATCTGTCGTCGGCGCCGGTGAGGCCGGCCGCGAGATTGAAATTTCGTTCAAGGTTCCAGATACGCGTGCCTGTCTTCTGCAGCCGGTCTACGGTCCACTCGCTTTCCAGGTCGGCATTGATCTGGGGCGCGATATCGTTGAGCGTCCAGGCAAAGGTGGTGAAGATGCAAAGCCCGGTTGAGTCGACCGCCGCCGTGGCATCCTGAAACGCCATGAGAAGCCCGGCCTTGCCGTCCGTCACGAGGGGATCGGTTTTTTCCGGGACACCGAGAATTTCAGACGAAACGGTGTAGCCACGGAGGTGACACGCGCCGCGATTGGACGTGGCATAACCCAGGCCCATGCCCTGTATGCCGCGTGGATCATAGGCCGGGAACTCCTGACCTTTAACGGTCATGGAGAGTTCAGGGCGTCCGTATTTTTCGCATAACCGCGCCGAACCCTGTCCGAGGTCGGCACCGAACCCTTCGGCTTTTCCAACAAGCTCCGTCGCCTTGACCAAAGCTTCGGCATCGCCAAAATTCATCTGCAGGCCGCCGGTGATCTCGTCGTTGAGGATGCCTTCTTCATAGAGTTCCATGGCGGCGGCAATCGTCGCGCCCAGGGAAATGGGATCGAGGCCCTGTTCGTTACAGACGAAATTCGCAAATGTAAGCGCTTCGAGATCATTGACCCCCGTCGCGCATCCAAGCGCCCAGGCCGCCTCGTATTCCAGACCGCCGGATGCATGATGATATTCGGGCCGGTTTTGAACCGTGAAGTGATTTTCGTCGATTTTGGAAATGCGACCGCAGGCGATGGTGCAGCCGAAGCAGGCGGCATTTGCCAGAAGATTCGGCTTACCGTCGGTCTTTCTGGGCTCAGCCATGGCCTCGGCGGAAATGTCCCCGGCCCCTTCAAACTGGACGTCGCGGCTGTTTCTGGTCGGCATGGCGCCCGATTCATTGATGACGTTCATCAGAACCTGGGTGCCGAAAGCCGGCAGTCCCTCACCGGTCACGGCGTTTTCGGCCAAAACGGCCTTGGCGGCATTGGTGGTTTCGAAAAATGCCGGGACGTCGTGAACATTGACGCTGCCGGTGCCGCGGACCGCCACGGCCTTGAGGTTTTTCGAGCCCATCACGGCGCCGACGCCCGAGCGTCCCGCCGCACGGTGCTGATCGTTGACGATGGCGGCAAAAAGGACACCGTTCTCGCCTGAAACACCGATCGTGGCGACATGCATCATGGGATCCTGATGCCGGGCCTTGATGGCTTCGTCGGTGTGCCATACCGATGTGCCCCAGAGATCACCGGCGTCATGGAGTTCGGCATTGCCGTCGATTACGGAAAGATAGACCGGGATTTCGGACCGGCCTTCGAAAATGATCATGTCCCAGCCGGCGAATTTCATTTCCGCTCCGAAAAAGCCACCCGAATTGGAGCAGGCGATCGCACCCGTGAGCGGGCCCTTGGTGACCACGGAATAGCGCCCGCCGGTGGAGGCGCATGTACCGGTCAAGGGACCGGTGGTCATGATTAGCTTGTTTTCAGGACCGAGCGGATCGCATTTGGGATTGATTTCCTCGGCCAGATATTTCGTGGCCAGACCGCGCTGGCCGAGATATTTCTCCGCCCATTCCATGTTGAGAGGTTCCGGGGCGCAGGTTCCTTCCGTCAAATCTACGCGGAGAATTTTTCCGGTCCACGACATGGTTCAATCCTCCCTTGTTCTAATGGGCTGTCTGGGTGCCGGGATCGGTTTTACTCGCCCATTTTTCCATCTTTTCAAAACCGGACTGTTCGGCGTCCGAGAAGACAATTGCGCTCGTCGGGCAGGCTTTGGCACAGGCCGGATCACCGCCGCAGAGGTCGCATTTGATGACCTTGCCGGTTGCCGCGTTGTAATTCACAGTACCGAAGGGGCAGGCAATGGTGCAGACCTTGCAGCCGACGCAGAGATTTTCGTGAACGTTTTTGACGCCATTGGCATCGGTTGTAATGGCGTTGACGGGGCAGGCCTGTTCACACCAGGCCTCGTCGCACTGCGTGCATGTATAGGGGACGTATCGCGCATCATGATGGAAATCGAACACGCGAATGCGCGATTTGGAAATGTTGAAAGAGCCTTCTTTTTCAAATGAACATGCGAGTTCGCATTGTTTGCATCCGGTGCATTTACCCGGATCAATGATCAGAGCCTTTTGCATTACCAACCTCCCTATCCTGGGTGCATGGTACCACACAAAACCGGACCGGAGTTATGACAATAGATTGAGATGCCGGTTTTGACTGGATGCAGCTAGATCCAGCCGGAAAGTTCACGGCGGACAATGGACTCGAGGAGAGCGATGCTGTCATCGGAGTCATTGAGGCAGGGAATGACGTTGAAATTCTCGCCGCCATTGTCTTCAAATATTTCCCGGGCCTCGTCGCCGAGTTCTTCCAGGGTTTCTATGCAATCGGCTGAAAATCCGGGCGCCAATACGAGCATGTTCCGGGTGCCGGTGCGGGCAAGCGCCTCGATCGTTTCGTCGGTGTAGGGGCGCAGCCATTCGGCCGGGCCGAACCGCGACTGGAAGGTGCATCGCACCTTGTCGCCCAGAGCACCGAGACGCGCCTTCAGGAGGTCGGTCGTCCGGTAGCATTGCTTCTGATAGGGATCGCCCTTTTCAACATAGGTTTTCGGCAGACCGTGATAGGAACAGAGAATGATTTCCGGCGTCCAGTCGATCGATGCGAGATGGTTTTCTATGGATTTGGCGAGAGCGTCGATATAGACCGGGTCGTCATGATAGTTAGGAACGGTGCGAATGGCCGGCTGGTTGCGCATATGTTTCAGCGCGAGAAAGGCCTTGTCGTTGACAGTGGCGGTGGTGGTGGCGCTGTATTGCGGGTAAAGCGGAAAGAGAAGAATGCGGTCGCAACCCAGGTCGGTCAGCGACTTTATTTTTGAGGCGATCGAAGGCTGGCCATAGCGCATGGCCCAGTCGACGATGACCCGGTCGGAGAGACCCTCCAGAGTCTGATTGAGCCTTTTAAACTGATTCCGGGTAATTGTGCGCAAGGGGGATTCGTCGCGCTCCTCATTCCAGACCGAGCGATAGGCCTTGCCAGCCTTGGTCGGACGGACGGTCAGGATGATGCCGTTGAGGATCGGCCACCAGATGAGTTTGGGCGTTTCGATGACGCGCGGATCGGATAAAAATTCTTTCAGGTAGCGGCGCACCGAGAAATAGTCGGTGCCGTCCGGGGTGCCGAGATTGACAATGAGAACGCCGATGCGGGCGGGCGGTGCGTCCGTATCCGGCATGGGATCGCCGATCCCGGGAAGATCGTCATTATCGGCTGTTTTTATCGATGTCATGGCGTCTTTTTACTCGAATGTTTCGGCAGCTATTGTCAGTGGTCTTATGGTCATGAAACTGGAGACAGGACACAATTGTGGATTGTCTGTCAAGGTTTGGCGTTTTGAGGAAAAGCGGGAATGACCGGCTCAGGCATTTGGGATGGATTTCGCCGTTGGATCGTTCGATGTCTGGCCGAACGAAAGGGCGTAACCGATCGATGCGGCCACAAGGGCCTGCCAGGGCACAAACAAGACGAGAAAATTTTCGTCGCCGCTGTTATATGGGTATACGACCAGAATGCCGGCAAAGGCACCGGCCGCGACGACCAATAGCCATGCTGGAATGCGCCGCAATGCCTCAAGGGCGATCGCGCCGGCCGATAATGTGCCCGCCGCTCCGACGGCTCCCGCCGCGATGCCGCCAATAGCGGCATCGAAATCTGCTTCTGTGACGAAAATGAAGGTCTTGTAGGCTGCGATCCAAGCGAGGAGGGTTATGGGTACCGCAATGAGCGCCACCGGCAAAAGGGCCCGTCCCCACCGGAACAGGCCGAAGGCGATGACCGGACCGAAGAGCAGCCCCTGCTGGACGTTGACGCCCAGAATTTCCATGCCGTCCATATATGGCAGCTCATAGCTGCTCAGAGTGCCCGACAGGACACCGAGAGCGGCCATCCAGATGGCGGGTTGTGGGAGGGAGGCGAGGGCCATTCTTCGCGTTTCCTGGCGCAAGGACAGATTGGGGCGACGCGCTTATTCGAACATGAAGTAATAGCTGTAGGCAATGATCAATGCGGGGACCGCGCTATAGGCGGTTGCCATTATGGCGGCGCGCGGCGCAAGGGCGAGCGCGGGGAAGAGCGCATCGCCATCATTCGAAATGGCGTTGCCCAATTGCGCCGAGAGCGGGATCGTGCCGGAGAGGTATAGCGTGGTGGTGATGATTTGCGGACCGCAACCGGGAATGAAACCGACCAGGATGGCGACAAGCGGGACGAATGGCGCCCAGACCTTGAACCAGTCGTTAATTCCGGTACCGGCGAAGTGGACGGCCAGCTCGAAAGTCAGGAATCCGACCACGACCCAGCTGGTGACAAAATTGGTGTCCTTGATCACGCGTTTGACAATGTCGACACGCTCCACTTCTTCGGCGGGAATGTCGATATGTGCGTTTTCCCGGCTGGACCAGGCCCACATGAGCAGACACAGAGCGCCGCCGATGACGCCAAGCCAGTGTGTCGGCTGAATGTTTGAAAGCGGACCGAACAGAGCGTCCGTATCGAGCTGCATGGCGACGCCAAGACCGATGAACGCCGCCGGGACGACGAGCATGAACCAGGCGTTTGCGGTGAAATGAAAAAGACTTCCGTCAGAGCCGGATCCCGAAGCGCCGTTTGCGGCACCATCCTCCGACGCGCAGCCGGGGTCGGTGCTTGTCTTGGGACGCATGAAACCGGGCTCATGGAAATAGTCGACCAGCCAGCCGGAAAGGGTTCCGACCACCAGTCCCGTGGCCATCATCATCAGGCCGGTTGCCGGTTCGCGGGCGATCAGCAGAAATGCGGCATCGCCCATGGTGGCGATGAGAACGGCGACGACGCCGCCGAAGGAGACATATCCACGGGTGTAATTGGTCACAACGATGATCGCGCCGCCGCAGCCGGGCAGAGCGCCCAGGACCGCCGAGATCGGCGATTGCAGGTGCTTTGAACGCGCCATCACCTTGGCGATGTCGAAACCGAAAGCCCGCTCAAATGTGTAGACGAGACCCAGCGTGGCGGCGACGAAGACGGTCACCTGCAGATAGGCGTCGGAAATCGACTGGAAAACGATGGCGCGGAGTTCCGGCGACAGTACCGCGACGGATGCCAGGACGAGAATAAGAAGCAGACGCGATCCATTGGCGGGCCATGCAAATTCCGCCCAAACGCGCGCCTGACGACCGACTTTGATTGCTATTTCAGTCATTAAATCCCGTTCTGCCTTTTATTACAGATCTGCCTTTAAATGCAGTTCTGCCCCGCCTCGCGGACGCCGCCCCAGGGGCGCGGCAGATAGCTGCATGCAGCCTGTCCTTCGCGAGGTTGTATATTTCTCATAGATATATAATGCTATTAAGAATGACTTGCAATTAGAATTATTCTATTTTTGTGGATTTTTATTAGTGCGCTGATTTGTTTGCCGCGCTCAACGCACAGGCCGCTCATTCACTACCTTGAGCCATTCATGAATGCGGTTTTCCGGATCCGGATGGGTGATGAAATCCGTGACCACGGCGAGGCTGTCCGCGCCTGCCGCGAGGACGTCTCGGGCACGCTCGACCGTCAGGCCGCCGATGGCCACAAGCGGACAGTCGATTTTCGATTTCCATTCGCCAATGCGGTCGAGCCCCTGTGGCGACCATTTCATCTTCTTGAGTTTGGTCTCGAAAATGGGGCCGAGGGCGATATAGTCGGCATCCGCCCGCAGGGCGGTTTCAAGTTCCGCGTGGTCATGTGAGCTCACGCCCAGTGCGATATCAGCGCGCCTGATAGCCTTGAGATCGGCTTCGGCCAAATCTTCCTGGCCGAGATGGATGCAAGCCGCGCCATAGTCGATCGCCTGCCGCCAGTAGTCATTGACGATCAGCTGGCAGTCGAAATCCTGCACGGCGCTTACGGCCTCCCTGATCTGGCGGTCTCGTTCGTCCCCGGGCAGACCCTTGATGCGCAATTGAACGGTTTTTACGCCCAACGGGAGGATGCGTTTCAGCCATTGGAGGTCGGGAACGATGGGATAAAAGCGGGCAATTTTCATAGTCATGGAATTCAGGTGAAGGGCGTGCCGGCGATGGGTGTAGACGGCGCCGCCATGTCGCGTGGCTCCATGAGGCCGGCGACATGGGCATTGCGTCCGGCGTCGATGGCGAGCGCGAAAGCTTTCGCCATGGTGACCGGATCATGGGCCTTCGCGACCGCGGTGTTGAGCAATATGGCGTCGTAGCCGAATTCCATCGCCAGGGCCGCGTGGGAGGGCGCGCCGATGCCGGCATCGATGATCAGTGGAATATCTGGGAAATAGGCCCGCAGCGTTTTAAGGGCTTCGGGATTACGCAGGCCCTGACCTGTTCCAATCGGAGCCCCCCAGGGCATGAGAACCTCGCAGCCAGCCTCGATCAGCTTTTCCGCGATGGAGAGATCTTCCGTCATATAGGGCAGTACCTTGAAGCCGTCGCGCAGCAATACGCGGGCAGCGCCCAACAGGCCGAGAAGATCGGGCTGGAGGGTATCATTGTTGGCGATGACTTCGAGCTTGATCCAGGGCGTGTCAAAGAGTTCGCGCGCCATTTCCGCCGTCGCGACCGCTTCCTTGACTGAGTTGCAACCGGCCGTGTTGGGAAGCAATCTGACATCGAGCGAGCCGATCAGGTCGATGAATTTCCTACCCTCCTTTTGCCGCGCGTTTTCGCGCCGGAGAGATATGGTGACGATTTCCGTCCGGGAGGCTTTTACCGCGTCGCACAGAATTTTCGGCGAGGGGTACTGGGCCGTGCCGAGAAGCAGCCGCGAGTGGAATTCCTCGCCGTAGAGTTTAAGCGGCGTTTCCTTTCGGACGGGTGCTGGATCAATAATGTTCATTCGATTTTGTTACTACAGTTTTGCGGAGCGCGCGCCGGGTCAGCCGCCCTCGCGGGGGGTGAGGATTTCTATCTTGTCGCCATCTCGAAGCAAGTGGGCATGACGTCCGTCCTCGGGTACGAACATACCGTTGAGCGCCGTCGCGACCTTGCTGTCTCCGAGTTCGAGCAATTGACACAGCTCGGCGAGATTTTCCGCCTCGGTGTGGTGCGCCTCGCCATTCAGTTCAATTTTCAATCATCAACTCCGATGTTTGCCTACCTGTTTCAATATAGTGCCTTGTCAGCTCAGCCAAAACGGGGGCGAGCAGAAAACCGTGCCTGAAAAGACCGTTAATATAGATGTGGCGCTGATTGTGTAGCACTATTTTAGGTATGTTGTCGGGAAAGGCGGGACGGATGCCGGTGCTGAATTCGCATAATTCGGCCTCGCCAAAGCCCGGGTGAAGGGCATAGGCCATGGCGAGGAGGTCAAGGGCTGAGCGCAACGTCACATTCGCGGGGTCCGCGCTTTCGATGACGGTGGCGCCAATCATATAGGTGTGCCCGCCCCAGGGGACGACATAGAACGGGACGCGCGGATGGAGCAGGCGGACCGGACGCGACAGATTGATATCCCTGGATTTTATGACCGCCATTTCGCCGCGGACGCCGCGGAGTTCGGGCAGCTGTTCGTGCGCGCCCATGCCGGTGCAATCGATGAGGTAATCATCGGCGTCATCGCTTAATGCCTGTGTCGATGGATCGTCGACACCGAAGCGCATTCGAACACCAGCCTGTTCGGCCATGCGCAACAAGTCCTGCATGGTCTTGCGTGGCGGGAGATGGGCTTCGCTTTCATAGAACAAGGCGCTTTGAAACCTGTTCGCCAGATCGGGTTCGAGGTTTTCGATTTCCCCGGCTTCGAGCCAGCGATGGCCGTCCGTCCGTTTGGCGAAATGTTTGAGTTCGCTCAGATCCCGCGCCGGGGCGAGCACGAGCGTGCCGTTGATTTTCAGGCCGGGAAAACTTTTCTTCCAGATCGGGATGGCCTCAAGCCCGAGTTTTCCGACAATGGGCTCGGCGGATTCGGATTCGCAAAAAGGGGCAAGCATGGCGCCGGCGAACCAGCTCGAAGCCTCATCGAAAGGTTCGGCCGATTTTTCGACGAGCGATACATGGTGCCCGGCACGGGCGAGGGTGAGGGCCTGCCAGAGACCGGTGATGCCGGCGCCGAGGATGGTGATATTTTTTGAGGTCAATTTCGATACTCACTCGTGCGCGGGATCAGTCGCCCAATGCGCGGCCTTCACGCCGGGGATCGGCGCCGCCTTCAATGACACCGTTTTTGAGAATGATAATATGGGCGCCGCTGGTCATGGGTCCTGAGCGGATTTTATGCCCGCGGGCCTCGAGATATTTGCGGGTTCGTTCGTAAAAGGCGCTCCGGTTAAAGGCGCTCCCGGCGACATTCGCGGACGCAGGCGCACTTTGACCGGACTCGATTTCAAAGGGGCCGTTGCGGCTGCCGAAATTCGGCCAGGCGGCGGCTTCGGCGGCGTTGGCGTTCCAGTCGATATGGGCGATGATCGATTTTATCACATAGAGAATAATACGCGAGCCGCCCGGCGAGCCCAAAATCATTCGCAGCTCGCCATCGGGCGCAAAAATCATGGTTGGTGCCATCGAGCTGCGCGGACGCTTGAGGGGCTCGATGCGATTGGCGATGGGCCGGCCGCTCCGGTCCTTGGGACGGAACGAAAAATCCGTCATTTCGTTGTTGAGAAGAAAACCGCGCACCATGAACCCAGATCCGAAGGCGGATTCGATGGTCGAGGTCATAGCGACGGCATTGCCCTGCCGATCGACTATGGAGATATGGCTTGTGCCCTTGTTCTCGATGGTTGCATCGCGGCCGAAACGGCCCTTGGCGACCTCGGGGGGCGTGCCGGGTTGCGCCTTCGGTGTGGATTTTGCGAGATCAATCAGCTTCGCCCGGTTATTGAGGTAGTCGGGATCCAGCAAGCCTTCGGGAACGGGCACGAAATCCGGGTCGGCGCTGTAGCGGGCGCGGTCGGCATAGGCGAGCTTTTCGGCCTCGGCAATAATGTGCAGGGCGGCCGGATTCATGGGGTCACGGCCGAGGTCGAATTTTTCGACGAGTTTCAAGGTCTGGGCGACGGTGTGACCGCCGGAAGAGGGGGGACCCATGCCGCATATTTTATAGCTGCGGTAGGCGGTGCAGACTGGCGGACGCGGCATCGCCTGATAGGATTTCACATCTTCAGCGGTCATGCCGTCTATGGCCTGGCCGCTCTTCGCAACCGCCGCCTGCAACGCGCCGACCATGTCTCTGGCGATGCCGCCTTGATAGAAAGCATCGGCGCCACGCGCTGCGACGTGACGAAGCGTGTCGGCGAATTCGGGGTTTTTCAAAACATGACCGACGGGCCAGGGCTTGTTGCCGGCATTGAAAAAATACTCTTTTGCCCGGGGGGAAAATTTACGCGCCCAGCGACCGCCGAGTAGCTTGTGAAGACGGGGGCTGACTTTAAATCCCTGTTCGGCCAGGCGGATGGCCGGGGCGAAAAGGTCTTTCCACGGTAGTTGGCCATGGGATTTGTGGGCCATCTCCAGGGCGCGCAGGAGTCCGGGCACGGCGACGCTCTGCGGGCTTGCGACTGTCTTGAAAAAACGCTGCGGTGCGCCGCCGGGCGTCAGGAACAGGTCAGGTTTTGCGGCTTTCGGCGCGCGTTCCCTGCCGTCATATGTTTTGAGCTCGGATTGCGCCTTGTCCCAATGGAGGATAAACGCACCGCCGCCAATGCCCGATGATTGCGGTTCGACCAGATTAAGGACCAGTTGGGTGGCGATGGCCGCATCGATGGCGCTGCCGCCCATTCGCAATATTTCGCGCCCGGCCCGGGCCGCGTAAGGATTGGCGGCAACCACCATGTGCCTTTTGGCGCGGACAATGTTTTTCGCTTCAAATCCACTGGCTGCTTCAGGATTGGCCCGGCCGGCTTCAATGTCCTCACCGGCTTTTTGCGCCAGTGCGCTCATCGGCCCCGCAAGCGCCAACAGCCCGGCCAGGACGATTGCCGTCATCTGCTTGTGTCGTTCCATATCCTGTCTAAAGCATGTTTTCGGCACTAATGGAAATCAGTGAAAAGCGGTTGTTTGCCTCACGTGCTTTTTCCCGCACAGCGCAGGTGTCGGTGCGTCATATTAAGCGCCGGGTTGTGGACCAGGGATGAAGTGTTTCAAACCGGAACGGCGCTTCGCGCATTCGCTATTTGTCGCTCTCTGGCATAAGGTACTGAAATTGACTGAAATTTTTTAAATCAAGCGGCCCGAAAATTTGAGCGCCGCCGAAATCGGGCGAAAATGTGGCATATTTCCCACAAGCGTTTACAAATTATCAACGATAAACGGCAATCATTGGTTTTTATCGGGCCGATGGGTTGCAACCGAATCTATGCAACGGCACAATCCCCCTGTTCGGTGATTTGTACGGGTGACATTCCGCTACTTGGTGGCACCTTTGCATGTTTGTTACGGGTCGTGCGAAGCGCGGTTAATGCCAGGAATGATACCCGGATTGATTTTCACATCATTCATTGTGTGGCGTTAACCAGCGAAACCTCAACAAAGCGAGGACGCGGCTTTGGCTGGATTTTGCGAATGCAAGTTCAGCCGTCCTGACATTGTAGAGACTAAGAAAAAATAGGAGTGAGTGATGAATTGCCGTAACCTGATCCGCCATTTGATGGTCATCATGGCTGTTACGCTAGGTTTTACAACGTTTCAACCGGTGGAAGCATCGGCGCAGGGCTTCTTCTTCGGGGGCGGCAGCAGTCGTTCAGTGGTGGGCTTTTCAAAGCGCCACTCACCGCGCCAAATCATCGTGAGCTTCGGTGATCGGCGCCTTTATTACGTAACGCGCCGCGGCGAGGCGATCAGCTATCCCATTGCCATTCCCAAGGGCTCGGCGCGCTGGGCCGGCGTTCACAGGATTACATCGAAGCGGGTTAACCCGAGCTGGGTACCCACACCTACGATGCGCCGCGAAAATCCGCGCCTTCCGAGTTACGTGCCGGGCGGGCATCCGCGCAATCCATTGGGCGTGCGCGCGCTCTATATCGGCTCCACGATGTATCGTATTCACGGCACCGATGCACCATGGCAGATCGGCGACGCCGTATCTTCCGGCTGCATCCGTATGTATAACAATCATGTCATCGACCTTTACCGGCGGGTGCCCGTCGGCACCAAGGTCACTGTGACCTGGAAGCGCTACAAGAGCTACTAGCAGCGAGCTACTAGCAGCGAGTTACTAGCAGCGAGCTATTTATAGCGAGCTATTGATAGCGATCAGTCATTAGACTTTCCGGAAAGACCGCATCCCAGAGGTGCGGTCTTTTTTTGCCTCACGCGCATTGGCTGCTGCGCAGCCGCACTCCGGCGGGGCGGGCCCACGGCCCGGAGCACGCTTGTGCTCAGTCGGTGCTGGCGGAGGAATGGCGGCACCTCCGTATTTGCCTCACGCGCATTGGCTGCACCGCCAACCGCACTCCGGCGGGGCTGGTGTTGTCGCGACCGACCTCGTGATTAACCAGTATCCGATCGCGAGGTTTTTTCATTGGGCGGCTCCGGTTTACAATTGCGGAAGTGCAAGTGCGATCGGGTTGGAGTATCCATGCGTTTTCCAAAAAGAGTTTTCCTGTCGGCGGTGCTGGGAATGAGCATCATGTTTCCACAACTCGCGGCGTCGGCTTCGGCATCGACCGGGCAATCTCGGCCGGGGCTCGAGATCGTCGTCTTCGAAATCGCGGACTGCGCTTATTGCGACGTGTTCAGGAACCGCGTTGCGCAGGCTTACAAACAGACGGATTTTTACGCGCGCGCACCTCTGCGTTTCGTCGATCTGGAAAGTCAGGGCACTGCAGGCATGCCGCTGCGGAGCGCGGTTTCGAATGCACCAACCATCGTCGTGCTTTACCGGGGCCGCGAAATCGAAAGGATCGAGGGCGTGCCGGACGCCAGGCTTTTCTTCAAATTCGTCTCGCGCCTGCTGGAGATTTACGGGTAGGGTCGAGGACTGCCCCTCAATTATCCCTCTGTTGATTGGTAATTAATCAAAGCCGTGTAGACTTCTCTAAAGGCGGGATAACGGGATCCTGCCGGGGAAAAACATGTCCGCTCAACGCTCGCGGGTAGTTTCGGATATGGATCGGCTTCGATGAGTATATTTCTCACACTTTTCACATACTGGATTGTGCCGGTTCTGTTTTTGGGCGCGTGTTTGATTTTTCTGCTCCGGCGAAGGTGGAACTGGAGGCGTGCGGGGCTTTACGGGTTATCCGCATTCGTATCGTTTTTGCTCTTGGGGGCCTATTCCATACTCCAATCGAGAAGTTCAACCGCGGGCATCGGATTTTTATTTTTGCCGATCATGGCGCTCGTGCCGGGCGGTTTGGGATTTTTACTGGGGAAAATTCATACCGACTATCTGGAACGGCGGCGTGAAGACAGCCCGGCATGGATGCACCGCATTGCCATGATCGTGCTGTCCGTTCTGATCGCCGCGCCGTTTATCTGGCAGGCGAAAGCGCTCAACGATACGGTTGCAAAAAACAAGGCGCGCGATATCGAGCATGCGCGGCAAAGTGAGATCATAAAAAAGAACTATAAGGAGCTTGCGGCGTTACTCGCTCAAAATCCGGGGCGCGAGGCGGAAGTTCTGCGGCAAAAAATGCGCGCGGCCAAAGACCGGACCGAACTCCTGCCCATTGCGGACAACAGGTTTGCAACCCCTGAGATGCTGGAAGAGCTAAGCCGTTCAAATGTATTGGGAGTGGTTTTGACGGTGGTGAGAAACAGGAATACATCCGTGAACACCCTGGAACGGGTCTACAAAACCCATACCTATCCGTTCTATTTTTATGTGGCGCTCTCCGCAAATCCGAAGACGCCGGACTATATTCTTCGCGAATTATATGAAAACCGCCATAAGAATGGGGGTATTGCCCTCAGGATGGCGAAGAATCCGAAACTGCCGAAGGACCTCATGGACAGGCTCACAGATGAGCCCAATAAATATGTGTTGAGGAATATTCTCGATAGGCCCGATACCACCTGCACGCAGGTGGCGCGGGTCATCGAGACGATCGGGCGGCTCGAAGACCGTAATTCCGGCTGGTTGATGGACAAGGCGGAAAAAAAGGCAAGAAGCTGCATCCAGCCCTAGGGCGCGCGACCGGACACTCGGTTCAATGCTTCGTCTATACAGCGATCCTCAATAATGCGGTCTTTCGGTATTCCCCAGATCCTCTATACAACCAGCCTCGTCTTGCCCATGCAGATGGGATTTAGATCACTTCGCCGAAAGGGTGACATCTCGATAGATCTGACACCGCTCACCCGGACGATGTTTGTCTGGGCACCCACCTTCGTGGGTGAGACGGAGTGTTGCGGAGGGAATGAGTATTGATTGCAGAGTGTGGGCGAGCTGTGATGATTCTGGGTCCCGGCCTCTTTCGTTTGCCTGCCTCCGACAGGGCGCCGGGATGACGGAGGGTGAGTATCTCAGTGCTCGTCCAACCTGGTGAGCGCAATATGCGCGCAATTGCACCCCCATTGAATGCCATCTATAGTATGCCCGCATTGAATTTTCTGAAAGGACGGATGCCATGGATCGCCGCTCATTTCTCAAGACATCCGGCGCCGGTGCGGCGACGGCCGCTGCCACATCGCAACTGCCTGCGCCCGCCATCGCCGGGGGCGTGAAGCATCTGAAGATGGTGACGTCATGGCCCAAGGGTTTTCCGGGCCTCGGCACGGCGGCGGAGCGTTTTGCGGAACGCTTCGAGAAAGCCACCGACGGGCGCTACAAGATTTCTCTTTATGGCGGCGGCGAGCTGGTTTCCCCACTCAAATGTCTCGACGCGGTTCAGCAGGGGACGGCCGATTTCTATCATTCCGGCGATTATTATTATCAGGGGAAATCGAAAGGCTATAATTTTTTCTCGGGCGTTCCGTTCGGATTCCGCGCCGATGAAATGGATGCGTGGATCCATTATGGCGGCGGCCAGAAACTCTGGGACGAGCTCTCGGGGCAATTCGGCGTGAAGCCCTTCCTGTGCGGCAATACAGGCTCGCAAATGGGCGGGTGGTTCAGGAAGCCCGTGAACAGCCTCGAGGATTTCAAGGGAATTAAAATGCGCATGCCGGGACTTGGCGGCGATGTCATTCGTGCGCTCGGAGGTACGCCGGTGACCCTGGCCGGGGCGGACATTCTACCGGCGCTGCAGGCCGGAACGATCGATGCGGCGGAATGGGTCGGGCCTTATAACGATCTGGCGTTCGGGTTCTACAAGGTGACGAAGCATTATTATTTTCCCGGTTTTCATGAACCGGGAACGGCGCTGACGCTCGGTGTCGGGCGGGCAATATGGGACAAGATGAGCCCAACTGATCAGGCGATCCTCGAGGGCTGCACGATTGCGGAGAATAATTTCACCCTGGCCGAATTCAACGCCAATAACGCGCTGGCGCTGGAAACATTGATCAAGCGGCACAAGGTTCAGCTGCACGAGTTTTCAGACGAGGTCTTCAAGGGTTTTGGGGCGGCGGCGAAATCGGTCATTGCGGATGCCGCCTCATCCGATCCGCTGACAATGAAAATTTATCAGAGCTTCCTCAATTTTCAGAAAATCGCCGTCAGCTGGTCGGAGCGATCAGATCAATCCTATATGCGCAAACGCTCGCTGAGCCTGGGTTAGGGCATTCCGCGCCTTTTGGCACTGATGAAAGCGGGGGACGGTCTTGAATAGCGGCGGCACCGGTAATGGCAGCATTTTGAAGAACACGGCATTTTCTCTGGCGCGCTCCATCGACCGGATGAACGATGCGGTCGGCCGGTGGGCGGCATGGCTGGCGCTGGCGATGGTGCTGGTGCAATTCGCCATAGTCATCGCGCGGTATGTTTTTCATATTGGCAATACGGCGGCGCAGGAATCCATCTGGTATATGCACGGGCTGATTTTCATGCTCGGGGCCGGATATACGCTTCTTTACGACGGGCATGTGCGTGTCGATGTTTTTTACCGCGAGATTGGCGCGCGTAAAAAAGCCATGATCGACGCGCTGGGTGTTCTCTTGTTCCTCCTGCCGCTCTGCGCCCTTACCATCCGCCTGAGCTGGAGCTATGTGCTGGATGCCTGGTATAATTTCAGCAGCGGCAGATGGGTGCTCGAGGGATCGACCGAGGTATCGGGCCTGCCGCTCATTTTTCTCCTGAAAACGGCGATTCCGGTTTTTGCGATCCTGCTCGGCCTTCAGGGTGTCTCGATGCTGATCAAGGCGCTGGCCTATCTGGGCGGCGTTACGGACGCTTATGGCGGCCCCGGTGGCGATGCATCCTCAAGCGGGTCCGTCCAAGCTTCTCGATCCGGAAATTAGGGGCGGGGGAGGTCATGGATCCGAGCGTTCTCGTCCTGCCGGAAACTCTGTGCCTGTTGATGGTGCTTTCTGTTTGCGGATGTCTTCTTCTCGGTTTTCCGGTGGCGTTCACGCTTGCCGGCGTGTCGATGCTGTTCGCCTATATCGGCACTTTCTTCGGCGTATTCGATCTTTCGTTTCTGACAGCGTTTCCACAGCGGATTTTTGCCGTGATGACGCGGGAGGTGCTGGTCGCTGTGCCGCTGTTCGTCTTCATGGGGGTGATGCTGGAGCGCTCGAAAGTCGCCGAGGAGCTTCTCGACAATATGGCGCGGGCCTTCGGATCGGTGCCTGGCGGCCTGGCATTTTCAGTGAGCATTGTCGGCATGTTGCTGGCGGCGTCGACCGGCATCGTCGGCGCCACAGTCGTCACCATGGGGCTTTTATCGCTGCCGACCATGTTGCGCCGGGGTTACGACAAGGGATTTGCATGCGGCTCGATTGCCGCCTCGGGCACGCTCGGTCAGATCATTCCTCCCTCCATCGTGCTCGTACTGCTCGGCGACCAGCTCTCGGCGGCGTATCAGAAAGCACAGTTCGACATGAAGATCTTTGCGCCGGATACGGTGTCGGTGAACGATCTGTTCGCGGGGGCGCTTCTGCCCGGACTGATGCTGGTGGGGCTTTATCTCCTCTATCAGGGGATATACGCGGTTGTCCGGCCCGAAGGCACGCCGGCCGTGCCGCGCGACAAGCTGGCGCAGGAGGGTTCGGGATCGTTATGGCCGGATCTCGTTACCTCCCTGTTTGCGCCGCTTATCCTCATCATCGCCGTATTGGGATCGATTCTGGCCGGGCTTGCGTCGCCTTCGGAAGCGGCGGGGGTGGGCGCCATCGGCTCGCTCATGCTGGCGGGCCACCGTCTGGGACGGCGTCTCGGACGGCGTCCTGATGGGAGTAGCGACGGACATAGAGACGGGTGCAAGGATGCGCGGCACCGACGGACCATCATGACGGGCTTTTTCGCGCTCATTGCCCTGCTCGCTCTCGGGTCATTTTTCGATTTGCGAATTCAGCGGTCCCGGATCGGCGCCATGGACTGGGCGATGATCTCATTGGCAATATTGCTGGCGGCGGTTCTCGCGCGGGGCGTTTTCGCGGCCGTGCGCTCGACATATTCGGCCTGTGACAAAACGGATCATGCGGGCACCACAGGGCGCGTGTCCGTTCTCGAGGATGTCGGGCGGCAGACGCTGAATATAACGACAATGGTGTTTGTCATCCTGATCGGGGCGAGCATGTTCAGCCTGGTTTTCCGGGGCTATCAGGGGGATGTCTATATCGAGCGCTTTTTAAGCGATCTCGGCGGCGGAACGATGGGGGCTGTACTCCTGGTCATGGCGGTGATGTTCGTGCTCGGATTTTTTCTCGACTTTCTCGAGATCATCTTCATCGTCGTGCCGATCGTTGCGCCTGTTCTTTTGCAAATGGACTTTGGCGGCGAGCCGATGAGCCCCGTCTGGCTCGGAGTGATGATGGGCATCAACCTTCAGGCATCGTTTTTGACACCGCCCTTCGGCTTTGCGCTGTTTTATCTCAGAGGCGTCGCGCCGAATACGGTGCGGACCATGGACATTTACCGCGGCGTGCTGCCCTTTGTCGCCATTCAGATCCTGGCGCTCTTTTTGTTGTGGACTTTCCCTGCCATCGCGACCTGGCTGCCAAACCGGATTTACGGTGGGTGAAGGGACGCTTTTCGGCAATTCGCGGTTATCACTAACCCGCTCCCCCTTTTTGTCGTTAAACAAAGCGTGAACCGGCCCTTCTCCCGGGCGTTGGGCCGCACTATCTTGTAACTATATGGATTTGGGATATGTCTGGGCAGATTCCGAGATTAGCGCTAGGCTGGCCCACATGCTCGACCGCAGTTCCGACAATCCGAACGCCGTTTCTCTCAGGGATAAATTCGATCTCTCAAAGCCGCGTGTGCTGCTTACGGGCGCGCAGGCCGTGGTGCGGCTTGCCCTCATGCAATACGAGCGGGACCAGCTGGCCGGACATAATACTGCAGGCTATGTGACCGGATACCGCGGTTCGCCCATCGCCGGGCTCGAGAGCCAGTTTGCGCGGGCGAAAGACCTGACGGACAAGGCGAATATTCTGTTTCATCCGGAAGTGAATGAAGACCTCGCGGCGACCGCCCTTTGGGGCGCGCAACAGGCGGAACTTCGCGGAGAGGGAAAATATGACGGTGTTTTCGGCATCTGGTACGGCAAGGGGCCGGGTGTCGACCGGTCGGGCGACGCCTTCCGCCACGCCAATCATGCCGGAACTTCCTGCCTGGGTGGCGTGCTGGCGCTGATGGGAGACGATCACACCTGCGAATCCTCCACCTCCGCGCATCAGAGCGAGTTCGCATTCGTCGATGCGATGATCCCCATACTCAATCCCTGCAACGTGCAGGAAATACTGGATTTCGGACTTATCGGGATTGCCATGTCGCGCTTTTCGGGCGCGTGGGTCGGCGTTAAATGCGTGAAGGACAATATGGAATCGACCGGTAATGCGGACGGCCGGATCGACCGCGTACAAATCAGCACGCCTGAGGATTTCGAGATGCCGGAAGGCGGTCTGAACATACGCCTGCACGACACGGCGCTTGAGAAGGAAGCGCGGCTTCACGATTACAAGCGCGACGCGATATTGGCCTTCGCGCGGGCGAACGGGATCGACCGTCAAGTCTGGCAGAGTGCCAAAGGGAGCCGGATTGGCATCATATCGACCGGTAAAAGCTATCTCGATGTTTTGCAGGCGCTGGAAAATCTGGGCATCGACGAAGCGCGGGCGAAAGATCTCGGGATTTGTCTTTACAAAGTCGGCCTGGTCTGGCCGCTGGAGCCCGTGGGCCTTGCGGAATTCGTCGAAGGGCTCGATCTGGTCATGGTGGTGGAAGAGAAGCGATCGCTTATCGAGACGCAGATCAAGGAGCAGCTTTACGGGGAAGCGGGCGCGCCTCAAGTGGTCGGCAAGAAGGACGAGGCGGGCAATGTCCTGTTCGCCGCGAAAGGCGCACTTGATCCCCTCGATATTTCCCTGGCAATCGGCGGGCGGATTTTGAGCCTTACCGACGACAGGGAAATAAAAGCCCGGCTTGCCAAGCTCAATCCGCTGCGCGCGCGGCTGTTGCGTGGTGAGGAAATCGCCGTCCGCGTGCCCTATTTTTGCGCGGGGTGCCCGCATAATTCCTCGACGACGGTGCCATCGGGATCACGGGCCTATGCGGGAATCGGTTGCCATTACATGGTTCAGTGGATGGACCGCGATACGGAGGGTTTTACCCAAATGGGCGCCGAGGGCGCCAACTGGATCGGCGAAGCGCCTTTTTCAAAACGAAAACATGTCTTTCAGAACATCGGCGATGGAACCTATATCCATTCGGGAATACTGCCGATCAGGGCGGCGATTGCAGCGGGCACCAATGTGACCTTCAAGGTTCTTTACAACGATGCGGTTGCGATGACCGGCGGGCAGGCGCTGGATGGCGGCCTGAGCGTTGCGGACATGGCCAGGCAACTGGCGGCCGAGGGCGTCAATAAGCTGGCCATTGTTTCGGACAAGCCGGAGCCGTATGAGGTCATGGCGGGACTGCCGCCGGGCACGGAGATTTACGGCCGCGACCGGCTGGATCATGTGCAGAGGGAATTGTCGCATATTCCCGGCGTGACGGCTCTTATTTATGAGCAGACATGCGCCGCGGAGCTGCGGCGGCGGCGGAAACGCGGAAGTTCTCCCGATCCGGCCAAAAGAATTTTCATCAACAAGGCGGTCTGCGAAGGCTGCGGCGATTGCGGCGTACAGTCGAACTGCGTTGCGATTGTACCGGTGTCGACCGAGCATGGCCGCAAACGAGAGATCGACCAGACGGCCTGTAACAAGGATTATTCCTGTCTCGACGGTTTCTGCCCGAGTTTTGTGACCGTCCATGGCGGTACACTGAAGCGCGATGCCGGGCTCGGGCAGAACGAAAAAATCCTGGACGTGATTGCCGAGATCCCGGAGCCGGAATTGCCGGCACTCGATGTGCCCTATTCGGTCATTGTCAATGGCGTCGGCGGGACGGGTGTCGTGACGGTCAGCGCCATTCTCGGTCAGGCGGCGCATATCGAAAGTCTGGGATTCGGTTCTATCGACATGACCGGCCTGGCGCAAAAAGGCGGTGCGGTCGCCTGTCATCTGAGATTTGGCCGGAGTGCCGGCGATATACATGCGATACGGGTGGGCGTGGCGGGTGCCGATCTCATTATCGGCGGCGACATTATTGTTTCCGGATCACACAAAATCCTTGAAACAATCCATCCCGGATCGACCAGGCTCGTGGTGAACGACCACCCGGTCATGACGGGCGACTTTACCCGTGCGCCTGATTTAAGCCTGCCCATGGGGGCGCTCCGGAACGCTATTGAGGAAAGTGCCGGGGCTGCGCAGGTGGATTTTATCGACGCGCATTTTGCGACCGGAAAACTATTCGGCTCAACCATTCATGCGAATATGTTTCTCATGGGATTTGCCTATCAGGCAGGATGTATTCCCCTCCGTCTGCAATCGATCGAGGATGCCATACGCATTAACGGCGTGGAGGTGGAGACCAATCTGAAGGCGTTTCGGTTCGGGCGACTGGCGGCGCATGACCGGACATCGCTGGCGCGCCTGATCGGTTCCGGCGAAGAGGGAGGGGATGTGCCGGGAGAGGCCGATACGCTCAAAGAAATTGTCGAGCGGAACGCGGCGTTTCTCACCGAATATCAAGACGAGAATCTGGCCGACCGGTACGAACGCAAACTCGCTTCAGTCGCGGATATGGAGCAGCGGCGCGCGCCCGGTCATGACGGGTTTGCGGTCGAGGTTGCGAAAAGCTATTTCAAATTGTTGAGCTACAAGGACGAATATGAGGTGGCGCGGCTATTTTCAAACGGTGCGTTCGAAACTGCGCTCGAGGAGCAATTCGATGGGCCGTACCGTCTTGAATTTCATCTGGCGCCGCCATTGCTCGCGCGCCGCCACCCCGATAGCGGGCTCCCCCTCAAGCGCCGGTTCGGGGCCTGGATGATGCCGGTCTTCCGCAGGCTCGCCAAACTCAAGACCCTGCGTGGTTCCCGTTTCGATATTTTCGCCTATTCGAAAGAACGGAAAATGGATGTACAGCTCATAACAGACTTTGAAAACATGCTGGACATGGTCGTTCCGCGCCTGTCGCCGTCAAATCACGGGCAAGCGGTCGAACTCGCGCGATTGGCGCAAAAAATACGCGGTTTCGGGCATGTCAGAATGGAGGCTGTGAGGCGTTCGAAGGCGAGGGAACGGGAGCTTCTCGATGGCTTTCGCGAAAATCTCGATGCCTTTTCCGAAAACAAGGGGTCGCCCGAAGCGGCCTGACCGGCGGCATTCGAACATGCTCTGATATTCGCCTGCAACACGCAATTCCGCCCTGTTTTCAGGGATTTTGAAGCGGGCAGGGCGCTATTGGTTCAAGCGTTGGCGCAGCCAGGTCACCAATTGCTTCTGACATCCACGCCGGTGCAGGGTTCGCAGAATATCATCGCCACCCAGCATGGCGCGCTCGACCATGCGGAAGTTGACCGTGCGTTCGGTCCGATCGGTTAAAAGAAAACCGTAACTGCTTTTGTCCGTGGGATGCAGCCGGTCCGGCCAAAGCGCCGTCTTTTGTCCCTCGCCCCATGAGACCGTAACGGATTTGTCCGATGCGGTATGCCTCAATGTCATCTTGTTCTGGGTGAGATTGCGAGGGCGCAATAATATGAGCTGTTCGCCTTCGGCAAAGCAGAAGGTGCCGGTTGTTTCGGCCGGTATCGACGTCCAGGAAAACTCAGGCGGGCGCATCGCCGAGGGACGGCCGACGCGGCGCACGGCGGCAAATCCCGAATCGTCCTTCCTGTTGTTCTTGACGACATCGACAAGCCGCTTGAAAAGACCGGCGTCCGATTTTTCACCTTTCGAGATTTTCGACAAATTGCCGTCAAAGGGGCCCTTGAGCGTCTTCGTCGCTCCGGAGGGCAGAATGAGCTGGACCGATTTTCCGGCTGGAATTTTCAGCCGGGAATTGTCCTTGAGTATCTGACCGGATTTAAGCCCTGGCGCGCCCGATGAGAGAATTATGATATCCGCATAAGCGTGGGTAACAACCAGAAGGTTGAGCGCCAATGCTCCCAACAATGCGTAAATTGAAGATTTCACATGATTTGGCCTCATCGTGGTTCTCCTTCAAATTGACTATGCCTGCAGCGCCTTTTTGCCTGCCGTTCCGAGATAATAGCCGCCGCTGATCCCGAGCACCCAGGCAATAAAGGGCGTTGTGAAGGGGAGAATAATCCGGAATTGTGAAAAGACGAAGAAATCGGCGGCAATCAATATGAAAGTGGCGGCGAGCCCGGCGAGGAAGTCGAAACGCTTGAGACGGAAACGCCATCCAAGGATGACGCCGATCAAAGCGATGGCAATCAGTATGGGCCATTCATAGGCTTTTTCCAGATGATGGATACGGCGTCCGTCGAGTATCTGGGCGAGGATATGGGCATGGACCTGAATACCGATCATATTTTCGCCTTCGGATTTTTTCAGCGGGGTGGCATGCCGGTCGGCGTCCTGGAAATCAGCGCCGATGAGGACGAGCTTGTCCTTGAGCTTTGCCGCCAGCGTTTTGGCAACCGGGCTTTCCGGGTTTGCCGAAAACCTCGTGATGGCATGGGCCGGGATTTTTAAAAAAGTGTCCGAACCGTCCTTCGGAGCCCTGAGCCAGGCGATGCGGTCCGGCGATTTTAACAGATCGGCGTCGACGGCCTGGGCGATGCGTCCGGCAAAGCTTACGGGGTATGTTTTACCCGGATGGGGAGGCGATGTGTATCTGATGACATTGTCGGCGTCGCGCCGGACATTGAGATATCCGATTTTTCGTCCTGTGGATTGCAGAAATTCTGTCTGGAACTTACGCTGCCTGTCATTGAGGTTTACGCGCTCATCAAGCGCGCCGAGGATGATTTCTGCCTGAGCGGATTCCAGGGCGACCTTCAGGCTCCGGTCCTTGTCCGTCTCGGTCGGCTGATCGAAAATGATATCAAGAGCGATGGCTTTGGCCCCTGATTGATCGGCGAAATTGACAAGCTGAGCCAGCAGGCCGCGGTGAATTGGCGAACGATAGGGGTAGCTGCTCAACGTATCCTCGGAGATCGTGATGATGGCGATTTGCGGGTACTGGCTTTTTTTCTGGTCGGAAAAAAGCGCCGTGCGCCAATCCGCCGTCCAGTGCTCCATCTGCAGAAGGGCCGGCGCGATGCGGGGGATGAAAAAGAGGCCGGCGGCGACCACCCCGACATATAACAGTCCAAGGAACAGCCGCAAAACCGGGAAGCTCTGCTGTCGTTCGATGGCCGGTTTGCGCTCACTCATATTGTTTCCCCCCAATATAGCTCGGATCCGGAGCAGACTAGAACATGATCATAGGCCGTGTGAACATGTTCCGGTTCATTTTGTCCGCCTCACATGAGCGGCACCCGTGCGTTGATATTGCGGTTTTATTTTCCCCGCACTTTCAAATAACAATTAAAAGTTGTGTATTAGTAATAACAACTACTATAAATAGTGGTTAAAACAGTGCATAGTTTTGACGTTCACAGCGTGATCATCACTTTTACGGGTCGTGAGCCACAGGCCGACATCTTTTGTTCTTGAGGTTGCCGGCTTCCTGCCTCCCCCTCCGGCAGGACGGTTTTTGCGGGGAAACCAAATGACCAATGATTGTATGACATGTTCTGAATATCTTGTGCGGCGACATGTGATGACTGTTGCGCGGTATTTCATGCCGGACTCCAGCCGGGCGCTTATCGCCACACATGATGCGGGGCTCGGCGGGTCCATCCAGGCACTTCTTCGTGTGGTCTTCGGGTATCGCCCTGATGTCCGGGTTGTGAGCACGATGGGGCAGCTGCTGGATGGGCTTGCCGATCGCTCCTTCGATTTGGCCATCATGGACGATCATATTTTTACGGGTCGCGGTATTGGGAACCCTCCCCTGGATTGGACGGTCGGCCTTGAGAGCCGCGCCATCATCATTTCCCGATCGCACCGATCGGCGGCCTTTTCAGGATATAAAGGTTTGAGCGTGGTGGATGTCATCCATCCCGACCGGCTCGACAGTGTCCGGCTTTCGGAGGCCTATATCCGTGCCTGCACTTTTGCCGCGCTTGACGCGCGCGGAGGCGAGGTCGAGAGAAAGGGAGCGGAGGGAAATGCCAGCCGGTTGAAGGAGGGCGGGATCGCGATGAGGCATGGCTCCGCACCGGGGCCGTCAAGGCGGACTGGAGAGCGCAAAAAAGCGATGGAAAAAATGACGGACTAGAAATCAAAGCGCTATCCGCGGCGTTGGCTTGCCAGTTTCTCGATATCACCGGCAGAGAAACTACCGGCTTCGATGATCTTTCTGGCGGCTTCGAAATCCTTGCGATTGAATTTCGTCCTCACCGGAATGCTGGGGTCGGGGCCGATGGTCCTGGTGCGGAATTTACAGATCTTTTTTTCTTCCTCCGTCAGCCCCATGGATTCGGGTTTATATTTGCCTTCGCATATGTTTCGTCTGCTGACCGATTTCCATTTTGGACCGAACTGGATGACGGCGTAGTACATGACATTGGCTTTCGATTTGGAGACGCCGCTGGTGATCATGGCGTCGTAAAAAACGCGGTGAACCTGTTTGGCGGGGCGGACGCGTGTTTCACAGAAGAAGTCGTGAACGACAGAGGCATCGCGGTAGAGGCCCGTGAAGGGGGAGCCGACCACCGACCAGAGGTATTTCGGTATGGAAGCGCCATTGATTTCGGTTTTTTCCGGCACGCCCCAGCGGACATTGTTGGGATCGACATATTCGAAGGCTTTTGCAACCTCCATATTGCGGCCGCCGGGCAGGCTTCTGAGGAGTATTTCGCCATTGTACCGACCGGCTGCCTGGGATTTGTTCAGCATCGTCGTCAATGCCAGATTATCGGAATTCGCACATCCGGCGAGAAGCAATGCCAATGATATTAAGATAAAGCCTGATTTCATGACGCAAGCCCACATTGTCCAATCGATGAGCTGGATAATTTAACGCAAAGCGCGTTTTAAGTAAGGCACTGATGCGCAGATTTGCAAAATGTTTTGCCGGGTGGTGTGCGCACACAACAATGCAAGGTATGGTGTTTGTCAGTTTCTCGGCTGACTGAAGCGGCGTTGTTTGCTTTTTTTCTTCAATGTGCGTGTACCGGGGCGGCCGCCCGACGAACGCGCAGCCTTGGAACGGCCAGTTCCGGATTTGGTTCCGGGATTCTGGCCGAATTTTCCGGCGGCCTGTTCAACAGCGCTTTGTCGCGCCAACGGATCGTTGGCCAAAAGCAGTTCGGTATCTCTCAAACGCTTGATTTCGTCCCTCAACCGCGCCGCGTCCTCGAATTCAAGATCGGCAGCAGCAGACTTCATGCGCTTTTCCATATCCGCGATCACGGCTTCGAGATTATGACCGACGAGCGGCGTCTGGTCGTCTTCGGAAAATCCGATGTCCACGGTCACGCGGTCATTTTCGTCAGCACTTTTAATGATGTCATGAATGGATTTCTTGATGCTTTGAGGTGTGATGCCGTGGGTCTTGTTATAGGCCAATTGCTTCTTTTTGCGCCGCTCGGTCTCTGCCATGGCGCGCTCCATGGATCCGGTTATTTTATCGGCATAAAGTATGACCCGCCCCTCGACATTGCGGGCGGCCCGGCCGATGGTCTGGACAAGCGACGTTTCGGAACGGAGGAAGCCTTCCTTGTCCGCATCCAGAATGGCGACCAGCGCGCATTCGGGAATGTCGAGCCCCTCACGCAAAAGGTTGATGCCGACCAATATATCGAATGCACCGAGGCGGAGGTCACGGATAATTTCAATTCGTTCAAGGGTGTCGATGTCCGAATGCATGTAGCGCACGCGCAATCCCTGCTCGTGGGCGTATTCGGTGAGGTCTTCGGCCATGCGCTTGGTGAGTGTGGTTACCAGCACGCGGTGTCCGGCGGCGGTGACCAGGCGGCACTCATCCATCAAATCGTCAACCTGCGCGCCGGCCGGACGGATTATGACTTCCGGATCGGTGAGTCCGGTCGGGCGGATGACCTGCTCGGAAAAGACACCCTGCGTTTCATTGAGTTCCCAGCCCCCCGGGGTGGCGGAGACAAATATGGACTGGGGCCGCATGGCGTCCCATTCCTCGAAACGCAAGGGCCGGTTGTCGATACAGGAGGGCAGGCGGAAGCCGAACTCGGCCAGTGTCGTTTTGCGTCGATAGTCGCCTTTGAACATGCCGCCGATCTGCGGCACGGACACATGGCTTTCGTCGCAGAAAAGAAGCGTGTTGTCGGGGAGATATTCGAACAGGGTGGGTGGCGGCTCACCAGGGCCACGACCGGTCAGGTAACGGGAATAATTCTCAATCCCGGCGCATACGCCGGCCGCCTCGAGCATTTCGAGGTCGAACAGGGTCCGTTGCTCAAGACGTTGAGCCTCGAGCACGCGGCCGATGCCGTGCAACTCGTCGAGCCTTTGCCTGAGTTCTTTTTTGATGCCTTTCAAAGCCTGTCTCAATGTGGGCTTCGGGGTGACGTAATGGGAGTTGGCGTATATTTTGACGCTTTTCAACTGATCGGTTTTGGCGCCGGTCAGCGGATCGAATTCCGTGATGCTCTCGATTTCATCGCCGAAGAGCGACAGGCGCCAGGCACGGTCTTCGAGATGGGCTGGCCACAGTTCGATCGTATCGCCGCGGACGCGGAAGGTTCCGCGTCCAAAAGCCTGATCGTTGCGCTTGTAGAGCAGATTGACGAATTCACGCAGGATATCGCGTTGGGAAATGCTCTGACCGGCTTCGAGAATGACGGACATGGCGGTATAGGTCTCGACCGATCCGATGCCGTAAATGCATGAGACGGAGGCCACGATGATAACGTCGTCGCGCTCCAGTAACGAACGGGTGGCGGCGTGGCGCATGCGGTCGATCTGTTCATTGATGGTCGCTTCTTTTTCGATATAGGTATCAGAGCGCGGCACATAGGCCTCGGGTTGATAATAGTCATAATAGGAGACGAAATATTCGACCGCATTATCGGGGAAAAAGTTTTTGAACTCGCCGTAAAGCTGAGCCGCCAGCGTTTTGTTCGGCGCCAGGATGAGGGCCGGTCTTTGCGTTTCGGCGATAATATGGGCCATGGTGAAGGTCTTGCCGGATCCGGTCACGCCGAGCAGAACCTGGTTTTGTTCGTTATCGCGGACGCCCCTCACCAGTTCGGCAATGGCCGTCGGCTGATCACCGCGCGGCTCGAAGTCGGAAACCAGTTTGAACGGCCTTCCGCCCTCGGATTTTTCGGGACGTTCCGGACGATGCGGCAGAAATACCGGTGCGGCCTCCCCCTGCATCAAAGGGTGTCCATGGATCAGCGGTTGCGGCATTTCGCCGAAACCAGCGGATTCCTTTTTTTTCTGTTTTGCCATTATCAGATTGCTTCGGGCTAAACGGTCGCGCTCAAATCGTGGGCACAATATTTCACGTGGGCGCGCGTGCGACAATAAAAAAACCGCGGAGCGTGTTCCACGGTTTCGAGTTTGGGGGGATGCCTATGATTTTTTTAGTGCTGCCCTACCGGCATTTACAGCAATGAGAGCAGTACTGATACGATCAGACCGGTAGACATGATTACGGCAAGAATATTCAATCTTTGTTTGAGTTCCATTTCCGTTGCCTCCGTTTCGGTGACCGGTATTCAATAGGGGGGATGGCCGGTCTTCCGTTGGATTCAGGTCCCTGGATGCTCGCGTGATACGAAGACATCCGGTTCCAGATTTAAAAGTTTAGGGCCGAAATAAATTGCTTGGCAAGCAGTTTTCACATGCTGCAATGCGACAAATATTTTGCAATGCGAAATATTATTGCCCGGTTTCACTTGATGGCTCTAATATTCCGAGTCCATTCGACAAAATATCGTGTGTAATTCTGAATTTAACTTTTCAGACTCGTTGAATACTCATTGAGCGGACTTTGCCGCATTGCGGTGGCGTTGCTGTTGATTACATCGTAATGTGACGGTGGCAAAGGGCGATTACGCATTACCGAAATGGTCAATCACACGGTAATTTGTTTTTTTACCGGATTCTCGTGTAGTGACTTGGCGTCGTGGCGGCAGCGTTTGGCCGGGAAATGAATATGGAGTTTCGGGCTTATGGAGCATTTCAAGGCATTACTTCTTTCGAAGGGCGAACAGGGTCAAACGGCGGAATGGGTTGAATTGGGATTGGACGACCTGATGGAGGGCGATGTCCTTATCAGGGTCAGCCACAGCAGCATCAATTACAAGGACGGACTGGCGGTGACGGGCAAGGCCCCCATCGCACGGCGTTATCCTCTCATTCCGGGCATCGATCTCGCCGGTACCGTGGAGCGGTCGGATCATCCTTCGTTCAATGCCGGCGACGAGGTGGTGATCACCGGCCGCGAGATCGGGGAGTCCCATCATGGCGGCTATGCGCAGATGGCACGGGTGCCGGGTGACTGGATCGTGGCCAAACCGGAAAACATGAGCCTGGCGCAGACAATGGCGGTTGGCACGGCGGGTTTTACGGCCATGCTCTCGGTGATGGCGCTCGAACGCCATGACGTGACGCCGGACAAGGGGCCTGTTCTGGTAACCGGTGCGGCGGGCGGTGTCGGCTCGACATCCGTGGTGCTTTTGTCAAAGCTTGGATATGAGGTGCATGCCTCGACCGGCCGATTGCAGGAGGGGGGCTATCTCAAGGATCTTGGCGCCGTTGAACTGGTTGACAGAAACACGCTGTCCGAGCCCGGCAAGCCGCTTCAGGCCGAGCGCTGGGCCGGCGCGATCGACAGTGTCGGCAGTCATACGCTGGCCAATGTTCTTGCACAGACCAAATTCGGCGGCACGGTCACGGCGTGCGGGCTGGCGCAGGGGGCGGATCTCAAAATGACGGTCATGCCCTTTATCCTGCGCAACGTGACGCTGGCGGGTATCAATTCGGGGCCGATCCCACGGGATCGCCGGGTCGAAGCCTGGCGGCGATTGGGGCAGGAACTCGATCTCGACAAGCTTGATGCCATGACTTCGATTCGCAAGCTCGACGATATTTTCGAACTCGCCGACGAGATCACCCATGGCCGGGTGCGAGGCCGGATGGTGCTGGAAGTGGATTGATACGGTATTGAGCGAAAAACTAAATTAACCATGACGTCAAATTGAGGACAAAATATTCAGCTCTCTTGCGCTTTCGGGGAAGGGGTGTTCATAGAGTTTTTGGAATATTAAGGCCACATTGTCCTCGATGAAAAACCTTGGCGTCCCATTTTTTTGTGCGGTTCTGCTCGCGGCCGGCCTTCAGGGCTGCGGCGCGGGTAACTCGATTATCAGCACCGAGCCCTATTTCACCTCGAAATCCGAACCCTGGCGGCGACAAAGCGAAATCGCCTGTCTGAACAGCCGCCCCATGGCGCGGGCGTCGTTCATTCGTGATCATGCGGGGGCGCGGGCGCGTTCGGGGCTTGGCGCGCCTAAGGTATGCGGTGCTGTCCGGCCGCTGGAGGTTTCGGCGACGGCGGGGGGCGCCATTGCGCTTGAACCGCGGGCCATTCTTCGCTGTCCCATGGTGCCGGTTCTGGATGGCTGGGCTCGTGATGTGGTGCAGCCTGCGGCCTTTCGCGCGTTTGGCGAGCCGGTTGTGTCGTTGAAGGTGATTTCATCCTATTCATGCCGCCCCAGGAACAATAAGCCCGGCGCGCGATTGTCGGAGCATGGTTATGCCAACGCCATCGATATTGCATCGTTTCGACTGGCCAGCGGACGGGTGGTGAAAGTTGAGCATGGCTGGCGTTCGGGTGGGCCGGATCAGGGATTTTTACGACAGGTGCACAAGCGGGCATGCGATCACTTCGCCACGGTTCTCGGACCCGATGCGGACCGGCACCATTATAACCATTTCCATCTTGATCTTGCCCGGCACGGAAAAAGCGGCGGCAAACATTATTGCCGGTAATTTCGCGGGCTGGATGAATGATACGTCTTTACGCCTAGTTCCGGATCTTAACTCGCAGCTTGCCGGAATGGACCGCGCCATCGCCGCTATGCGAGGAATAGCCGTATGAGACGTCCAGCGAAACCGCGTCCGTGAGGTTGCCATTGGCACCGGCCTTGAAATAAAGGCCGCGCGCATCCGGATCGTCGACGGCGACATTGACCAACTGCGCTGTGTTATTTGCAAGGCCAACGGCGATATCGTCCTCGCTGTAATTGACAAATTCCTCATAACCGATTTCAGCAAACACGGCCGCCCCGGAGGAGGCAAGCTTCGTGGCTGCACGCAGTCGCGCCGAGGCGAGAACAGCGTCCGTGTTGCGATCCTCATATGAGCGAGCCAGTATCGGTGCCTCTTCGTCATATCCCGCGATATGAGCGCCGACATATTCGATGCGGCCGGCTGGAATGATGGCGATGGAACCAAATTCGAGCAGGGCACCGGCTTCGGCCGCGGCACCGTATTGGTAACCGCTGGTGGCGCCGTCGGCCCTGACATTTCCGAGGCCCACATTGCGCTCAATATCATTGAATGCGGTGACGGCAGCGCCGATTTCGGCGGTTGCGAAAAACGGAGCGAAATAGGCCGAACCGTAAATGTCGCCCTGGCCGACGACGACATCCGATTTGATTGCGGTGGCGCCAATATCGCCGAACATGATGGCACCCGATCCGCCGACGAGGAAATTGCCCATCTGCTTGTCGAGGCCGCCGCGCACGCCGTAAAGACCGTAATCATAGGATGCGCGATTGCCGCTGGCATCTATATCACCGTCGATACCAATGACTTCGGCATAAAGGCCATTTTGCTGGGCATAGGTGCCGTGGAGCCAGGACATGGCGCGATCAAAGGCAGCGTCGCTTGCGCTTAGCCGCGACCAGACGCCGACCTCGCCAAAAGCCGCCGTGGATTCAGCGCCCTGGGCGTATCCGAGCGTCAGGAGCGCGAACTGAGCAATAACGGCATGACTGATGGCGGTCGGATGAACGCTGTCCCAGAAGAGATACTGATTCTGAACGTCGAGGGGGCTTACGGCACATAACGATGCCGTGCAAGCCTCCGTCACATTCGTCAAGCCGAAGCCTGCCGGGTTGGCGATCACCGCATCAAACAAACCCGCCAGATCCATCTGGACGATGTTTGCAGTCGGATTCGCTGAAGCGAGTGTGGCCAGCCCCGCATCAATTGTGCCGTTGATAGTGGCGGAGATTAGGAAGCCGCCTGAAGCCGCCAGCGGATTTGTGTTGAATGCCGGGGTCGCACCAATATTGGGAAGGTTGGAAACCAGAATGGTTTGAGCTCCGACGCCCAGTAGTTGCCCGACATCGGTGACGACATTGGTGCCGATGGTTATTCCTTCAGCCGTCACTTGAGCCTGGGTCGGGGCGGGATTTGCGTCAAAGAAGTCAAAGACGTCATTGGCGCCCGCGAGCAGCGTAAAGAGCGTGTTCGCTGGAACACCGCCGCCGCCGAGACCGGCCTGATAAGCGCCGATCTGGTTAGGGACGCCTGACGGGATGCCCGATACGAATTGACCCGGGGGAACGAGATCGCTTCGCGCACCGCCGATGGCAAAATTCTGATTGCCGGTGCCGGTGACAACTGCGCCTGGTGGAACGCCGATCATGATGGCGCCGTCATTGTCCATCGGGCCGTTGAGAAGCTCAACCCATGTGGGGCCGTTGGAGAAGCGGCCGTCGAAATAGGGGGGTGGCGGGCCGGCACCGCCCGATATGGCGAAGGCGTTGCCATTGTCGCTCAGACTGTCGCCAAAGGAGACGACGCTGTCAAAGGACTGGGCAGATGACGAAACAGGTGTTGTGAGAACAATCGGGAATGCAAGCAACAGAGTTGCCAATATACGCGCGAACATGAAATTCCCCCCCAGGAACACGAACTCATTTGTGCGATTTCTGCACTGGAATACACGGCTTATTTCACAACAATTATATTGGTGACGCAAACGTCAACTGTGAGATTAGCAGATTTGCGCCGAAGAATTGGTCAGAACTGTTGCCTGTGCGACACAAAAGCCAGAGTCCGGCCTAAGTGATTTCTATGGTCATGTCAGTTGGCTCATGGATTTCCGTTTTTCCTCGGGGGCTTTGTTTTCGCTTACGGGTATCTGTTTTGTCTCACGTGCTGTTCGCCGTTACACGGCGGCACTCCGGCGGGGCGGGCCTAAGGCCCGAGGCGCTAGCGCCATTGTCGACTACTGAGGTTGTTACCCGGCTGAACCGATTTATTACTGCGGCGCTGTCGGGTTTGGTTGAGAGGCGAGATGGCCTTGGGGTTTGTTTTCGCTTACGGCTATTCCGTGTCTTCGACACGGGCCTGCGCGGGCACGGCGCAACGCGCCGGGGACCCTTGGTCCCTTGCCGCAGAAAATAACTATATTTTCTGCTCCTGTATTCGCTCACGTGGCGAGAATAACAATTCCGTCTTGCCCATGCAGGGAACTCGTTCCTGGGCATCCAAGCACGTATTCGGGGGACGTGACATTTGCAGCGTCGCGTACGCTGATGGTCGCATGGGTTCCCGCTTTTTTTTCCTGCCTGTCTCCGACAGGACGCGGGAAAGACGAGGAGGTGAGGGTGTCTCGGGCTCTGTTTTTCGCTCACGGCCATATCCGCGCCTAAGGCGCGGGGCCTCCGCGGGGGCGGCGCATTTTCTGCGATCAGCTTATCCGTGCTCGCCAGACACTAGGTGTCAGCTCAGCCGGGCTGATCTTGAGGCCCGGAGCACGCTTGTGCTCAGTCCGCTTTGGCATGGGAATGTCAGCTCCTCCGTTGAGGTTCATTGTTACGCTTGTCCCAGCGGCGGTCGGTGTCCTCGCAGGTGTTGAGTTGTCCGCCGGGTTGATCTTGACTTTGTCATTTCTCGATTGCTGCGATAGAGTTGGCGCGAAAAAAAATTAAAAGACGTCCAGGGAGGAGTTCGAGCGATGGCAGATCAGTTGGAATTTGATTTGGAGGCGACCCGGCAGACTTTGTTCGAGGCCTTTCTTCAGGCGCGTGACAAATACGGCAAGGGGACGGAATGCGTTGAGGATATCGAGCATCAGCCTTTGACCTATCAAAGGGTTGTATTGGGGGCGCTGATACTGGGCGACAAGCTGGCTCAAATGACGACAAGGGGCGAGGCCGTGGGCGTTTTTCTTCCCAACGTTCAAGGGACGGTCGTCACGTTGATGGGGCTTTCGCTAATGGGGCGCGTTCCGGCCATGCTTAATTTTTCGGCGGGGCTGAAAAATCTGCGGTCCGCCGTCGCAACAGCGGAGATCAGGACTATTGTCACGTCGCGGCGGTTTATCGAGACTGCGCAACTCGAAGACATTATCAAGGGATTGAAACAGGACAACGGGGTATCGGGGGCACGTATCGTCTATCTCGAGGATGTGCGGACCGACATCGGGGCGCTCGACAAGGTAAAGGGGCTCATGCGGTCACGGTCGGCGCTCAAGTTTCATCGCTCATTCGGGGTGAAGCCGGATGATGCGGCGATCATTCTTTTTACGTCGGGCTCGGAAGGTTCGCCGAAAGGCGTTGTGTTGTCCCATGCTAATCTGGTTGCCAATGTAATGCAGATCGCGGTTCATGGCGGCGACCGTTTCAACAGCTCGCAGATTATCATGAACCCGCTTCCGATGTTTCATTCCTACGGGCTGACGGCCGGCACGTTGCTCGGGCTTTTTCACGGCATGAAAGTGGTGCTTTATCCGAGCCCGCTTCACTACCGCGAAATTCCCAAATTCATCGCCAAGACAAAAGCAACCGTCCTGTTCGGGACGGATACGTTTCTGCGTGGTTATGCGCGCTCGGCCAGTGCGGGAAGTCTCGACAGCATCGATCTGGTGGTCACGGGTGCGGAACGCGTGAAGGATGATAATTTCCAGACCTGGAGCGAATTTGGCACGACCATTCTCGAGGGATACGGGGCGACGGAATGCGCGCCGGTTGTGGCCTGTTGCCAGCCCGACAAAATGAAACGTGGAACGGTGGGGCCTCTCCTGGCCGGGATGGAATGGCGGCTTGAACCGGTCGAGGGGATCGATGAGGGCGGCCGGCTGGTCGTGCGCGGCCCGAATGTGATGAAGGGTTATCTATTTGCGGATCAGCCGGGTGTTCTGCAGCCGCCGGAAGGAGGATGGCACGATACGGGCGACATCGTAGAGGTTGACGAAGACGGAATTGTCTCCATCAAGGGGCGGGCCAAGCGGTTTGCCAAAATCGGTGGGGAGATGGTGTCGCTGGCGGCGGTGGAGATGATGGTCGCGGAGTTCTGGGAGGAAGACAATCATGTCGTCCTCAGTCAGCCGCATCCGAAAAAGGGCGAGCAATTACTGCTCGTCACAGACAAGTCCGATGCGGAACGCGCACCGCTCATCGAATGCGCACGCGTCAAGGGGCTGCCCGAGCTATGGGTGCCGCGCTCCATTCTCATCGTGCCGGAAATCCCGGTGATGGGGACGGGCAAGGTCGACCTGGTGTCGACAGAGAGACTGGTAACGGAGTTGGCGGCTGAATAGGGGCGCTGCGGTCGGCACGGAACAGCTGAAGCCGAGCCTTTGAGGCAGGGGCGGCTGTTATTTTCGATTTTTTCTTAACGCCTGATCAAACGGAAATAGGAAAATTTCTGTTCCTTGCCGGTGGGTGTCATGTGTGTTTCCGATGCCTCCTCAACCAGCCTGAATTCTTCTCCAAGTTCATAAAGAAGCCCGCTTGCATCATATTGCACGATATCCAGACCGCTGCATTTGGTCGGTCCGCCGATTGCAAATGCCGCAAGAACGACATGGCCCTGTGGCCTTACCGCTTTTTTGAGCGCTTGCACATATTTGATCCGGTCAGTTTTCCCTGTCAAAAAATGAAAAACCGCACGATCGTGCCACAGGGCATAGAGATGTTCAGGAAGAAATTCCGTGATGTCTGCTTCAAGCCATTCTGTGTTATCCGCTTTGGTCCCCAATCTCTGCCTAGCCAATTCAAGTGACTTTTTTGAAATATCGAGTATGGCGAGACGCGAATATCCGGCAGCATGCAGGTGATCAACCAGGTTGGACGCTCCGCCACCGACATCAATAATATATTCGTCTTTCTCGATGCCCGTTTCTTTAATCAAGCGTAATGACAGGGTCGGCTCCAGCTGATACCAGCTTACTTCCGACGGTGATTTGTCGGAATATTGCTTCTCCCAATGTTCTTTTCTATCCGACGACTTCATTTGACGCCTCTTGCGACTGGGGGACAGTTTAAAATAGCGTATTTGAGGGAATTCTACGCGATAAGGATCGAAATGGTGCAGAAAATCGACCTCCTGGGACTGCTACACAATAGCGCATTCAGGTTCATTCGGTGGGGTACCCCAGACCGCCGCCGGTCGGGGTTTTAATGATGATGGCGTCGCCTGCCTCAAGACGCGTCTGATCGGATGATTTGAGTTTCTCAAGCGTACCGTCTTTGCGCCGGACGGTATTTTCCCCGCGCTCGCCGTCTTCGCCGCCATCGAGACCGGGTGGGGCGATGGTTCGGTAGCCGGACAATATTGCGCATTCCATATCCTCGAGAAAGCGAATGGCGCGGAGCGTGCCGTCGCCCGCACAGTATTTTCCCTTGCCGCCCGAGCCCCTGCGGATTTCGAACCGTTCAAGGAGGACCGGATAGCGAAGTTCCAGAATTTCGGGATCGGTGAGGCGCGAATTGGTCATATGGGTGTGCACGGCATGGGCGCCGTCAAAGCCCGATCCGTCCGGATTTCTGCCCGCGGGGGCGCCGGAACAGATGGTTTCGTAATATTGATATTTGTCGTTGCCGAATGTGAGATTGTTCATCGTGCCCTGCGAGGTGCCGAGGGCATTGAGGCTCGCGAACAGGCAATTGGTGACAATTTGGCTGGTTTCGACATTTCCGGCGACGACCGCAGTGGGGTATTCGGGCGCGAGCATCGAGCCCTCGGGGATGATGATCCGGATGGGCTTCAGGCAGCCCGCATTCATGGGGATCATGTCGTCGACCATTGCGCGGAAGACATAAAGTATAGCGGCGCGGGTGACGGGTTCGGGGGCGTTGAAATTGTCGGGCTGCTCGGGACTGGTGCCGGTGAAGTCGACGATGGCCGACCGGGTGTCGCGGTCGACACGAATGCGCGTCCTGATTGCCGTTCCCTGGTCCATGGGCATTTCGAATTCGCAATCGGTCAGTGTGCCGATAAGGCGGCGCACGCTCTCTTCCGCATTGTCCTGGACATGGGACATATAGGCCTCGACCGTGTCCCGGCCGAAATGCGCAACCATGTTTTTCAACTCCCGGGCTCCGCGCTCATTGGCCGCAATCTGCGCCTTGAGGTCGGCGATGTTCTGCTTTGGATTGCGGGCCGGGTAACGCGCGTCTGTGAGGAGCGACCGGCATTCCTCCTCCCGGAACCGGCCGTTTTCGACCAGTTTGAAATTGTCGATATAAACGCCCTCCTCCTCGATATTCGTGGCGATGGGGCTCATGGAGCCCGGCGTGATGCCGCCGATATCGGCATGGTGGCCGCGGCTGGCCACGTAGAACAGAACGGTATCGTCCTTCTGGTCGAACACAGGCGAGATGACGGTGATGTCGGGTAAATGCGTGCCGCCATTATATGGCGCGTTGAGCATGAAAACATCGCCGGGTTTGATGTTGCCCATATTTTCCCGGATTGCCGTTTCGACGGAGCGGTCCATGGAACCGAGATGGACGGGCATGTGGGGGGCGTTGGCGACGAGGGCAGCCGTGCGGTCAAATATGGCGCAGGAGAAATCGAGGCGTTCCTTGATGTTGACGGACTGGGCCGTGTTCTGAAGTGCTGTACCCATCTGCTCCGCGATCGACATGAAGAGATTGTTGAAAACCTCGAGGAGAACCGGATCGGCACGGGTGCCAATAGCGCGGACGCGCTCCTTGGGTTTGCTCCGGCTTAACAGGAGATGATCCAGCGGTGTGATCCGGGCCTGCCAATCGGGTTCGACGACGATCGTCTGATTGGGCTCGATGATGATGGCCGGTCCTTCTATGTGATGACCGGGGGAGAGGTCGCCGCGCATGTAAAGCCCCGCATCGCGCCAGGACCCATCGGTGAAGAACCTGGTTGTTTCACTCCGGACGGGACCTGATGAAGGCGCGTTGCCGGCCGGTGTTTCGATATGGGGCGTGGTGCTGCCGAAGGTTTCGACCTCGAGCATGGCGACATGGATGTCCTTGTCCTCAGAGATAAAGCCAAAGCGCTTTTTGTGTTCGGTTTCGAATTCCTCGCGCATCGCGATATGCGACTTGTCCTCGATGGGCAAGGTGGCCTCGGTGCCTTCATATTTGAGATGGACGATGACTTTTGTCGTGGTGTCGGCAGGATCGATGCCCTGCTGCGCGAGTTCGTGGCGATTTTCGCTGGCGAAGCTGCTCGTGTGCGACCCGATGAGGTCCACGGCATCGATATCGAGAGGGGCCTCGATGCTGGTTTGCCGCGTTGCCCGGATATCGGCCAGGCCCATGCCATAGGCCGACAACAGTCCCGAATAGGGGTGGATCAGTATCGTCGTTACGCCCAGAGCGTCGGCGACGAGGCAGGCATGCTGTCCGCTGGCTCCGCCAAAGGCGTTTATGGCGTATTCGGTAACGTCATAGCCGCGCTCGACTGAGATTTTCTTGATGGCGTTGGCCATGTTGGCGACTGCGATCTGCAAAAAGCCGTCGGCGATCTCGGCAGCCGTCCGCCCGTCTCCTGTTTTTTCCGCCAGTGCCTGAAATTCCAGTCTCACCGATTCCGCATCGAGCGGGTCGCTCTGTCCTGGGCCGAAAATTCTGGGGAAATAGCCGGCGTTGAGCTTGCCGACCATGACATTGGCGTCCGTCACTGTGAGGGGGCCGCCATTGCCGTAGCAATTGGGGCCCGGGTCGGCGCCCGCGGAGGCCGGACCGACGCGGAAGCGGTCTTTGTCGAAGAACAGGACCGATCCGCCGCCCGCCGCAATCGTGTGGATTTTCAACATGGGCGCGCGCATGCGCACACCGGCGACTTCCGTCTCGAAGGACCGTTCCAGGTCGCCGGCGTAATGGCAGACATCGGTTGAGGTGCCGCCCATATCGAAGCCGATGATCTTGTCGAAGCCCGCGCGTTTTGCGGAGATTGCCGCGCCTACGACACCGCCGGCGGGGCCGGAAAGAATGGCATCGCGACCGCGGAAAAGATCGGCGCTGGTCAGGCCGCCGGAACTCGCCATGAACATCAGATTCGGGATGCCCGTATTTGTTTTTACGGGTTCTGACGGCGTGATTTCATCGCGCACAATGTCGATATAGGCGGCGAGCACGGGGGACAGATAGGCGTCGACCACGCTGGTGTCGCCGCGCCCGACAAGCTTTATGAGCGGGCTGACCTTATGGCTTGGAGAGATCTGCGTAAAACCGATCTCGCGGCAAAGCTCGGCGGCGGCGCGTTCGTGGACGGGATAGGCATAGGCGTGCATGAAGACGATGGCGACAGATCTGAAACCGGCCTTGCAAGCTGCCTCAAGGCCGGGTCTGATATCGTCGGGATTGAATTTATTTTCGACCGTTCCGTCGGCGCGGATGCGCTCGGGCACCTCGATCGTCCGCGCATAGAGGAGATCGGGCTTCCGGATGTCGCGCGCGAAAATTTCAGGCCGTGCCTGATAGCCGATCTCGAGGGCATCGCGAAATCCCTCGGTGATCAGCAGGAGCGTCGGCTCACCCTGGCGTTCAAGCAATGCGTTGGTGGCGATGGTGGTTCCCATCTTCACGGTACGGATGAGCTGACCGGGAATATCGGCCTTGTCCGGCAATTGCAGGCATCGCCGAATGCCCTCCGTCGCTGCATCGCGATAATGCCCGGGATTGGAGGAAAGGAGCTTTCTGGCGCTCAGCGAACCGTCAGGCGCGCGGCCGATGACATCGGTAAAAGTGCCGCCGCGGTCAATCCAGAATTCCCATTTGCCTTGCGCGTTCATAAGCATGGGGTGTGGCAAAGTTGAGGGTATTGGTCAATCGGATCGTTGCGCCGAAAAATATAAAAACGCCCGGATGATTGTCCGGGCGCTCAAGTTTTCGAGGGGTGAGTTGGTATTTATCGCGCTTAGCGTTTCGACCAGTGCTCGGTTTTACAAATGAGGCCACCGAGTGCGCAACCCTGGAGCTTGAGGGTGCTGGCGCTGTTCAGCGTAACGTAACCGGAATAGGTCTTGCCATCATCAAGATTCTTGATGTTGCCTTTCCATTTGTTTGCTGAGGTTTTTTTAGCGCCGCACATAATGGTTTTTCCGACCTTTGCAGGCGTTTTGGACTTGACGACTTTCATGCCCAGGCCACCACTGCAATTGAAGACCTTGACGACTCCGCCGGTTTTAGGACGGAACCAGTTTCCATTCGGGCTTGCTGCATAGGCGAACTGGCTCATCAAAACGGTGACCGTAAGCGCCGCTGCGGCGATCAGTAGTGATTGGAAAAGTTTCATTTGACGCATACTCCCTAATGAACGAGGCCCGCTTTGACCCCAATAAATATCAGTTGCAGCGACAAGACTAATGGTAATTAACGTTAAGGGAAAGGAGAAAATCGAATTTGCCGGAATTTGACGAGTATGCACGGGCGAATATGAACAACATTTAATATATTTCACCCGTAAAACTGCGTATGCTCCGGCCATGTTTTTTACGGGAAAACTCATTGGTGGCGCCCTTGGCGGCATCATCGGCTGGTTTTTGGGGATGGTCATTGGTCAGCCCGTGGTGGCGTCTGTTGCCGCGGGACTTTTCGGGATCGGCACGGGACATTTTTTTTTCGACCGCAGGAGTAAAGCCGGTTCGTCGCGCAAAAGGGAAATTTTTACCGCCGGTGTCATCGCCCTCGGCGCCAAACTGGCGAAAGCCGACGGTGTGGTAACGCCCGATGAGGTCGAGGCCTTTCGCGAGGTTTTCAAATCCGCGCCCAGGGACATGAAATATGTCGCCCGGGTGTTCAATCTCGCCAAACAGGACGTTGCCGGGTTCGAGACCTATGCCGACCAGATTGCCGAGGCTTTCAAGGACGACAGGGACCTGATGCAGGATTTGATCGACGGCCTGTTTCATATCGCTGCCGCGGACGGTGTCATTCATCCCGCGGAGGAGGAGTTCCTGCGCTCCGTAGCCCAAAGGTTCGGCTTCACGGAAAGCGAGTTCAGATATATTTTCGCGCGGCACGTGCCGAGTGACAAGCGCAGCCCATACGATGTGCTGGAAGTGACACCGGAGATCAGCGACGCGGAGCTGAAAAGACATTACCGCAAACTTGTGGTCGACAATCATCCGGACCGGCTGATCGCGCGTGGCGTGCCGCAGGAATTTATCGAGATTGCGACGGAAAAGCTGGCGGCGATCAATGAGGCTTATAGCGAAATTACCGAGGAGCGCGGCCTTTGAGTTTCGAGCCCGACAGCAGCCATGCAGGCTCGTTCGTGCCATCACCGAATTTCGGTCCGCGCCGCGGGGTGTCGGTCCCGGATATGATTATCCTTCATTACACCGGAATGGAAACCGCCGCCGCGGCAATTGACTGGCTGGCCAGACCGGAGTCCTCGGTTTCCGCTCATTATGTGATCGACGAAGCCGGCCAGATTACACAGATGGTGGCCGAGGAAAGCCGGGCGTGGCATGCGGGTGTTTCCTACTGGGCGGGAGAAGAAGACATCAATTCTTGCTCCGTCGGCATTGAAATACAAAATCCGGGTCTGGAATTGGGCTATCCGGATTATCCTTCAGAGCAAATCGCCGCCGTGATCGCGCTGTGCAGCGATATTTGCGGGCGGTTCGATATAGAACCGCAAAGGGTGCTGGCGCATTCGGATGTGTCGCCGGACCGCAAGCCCGATCCGGGCGAGAAGTTTCCCTGGGACGAGCTCTATCGGAACGGAGTGGGTTTCTGGGTTGAGCCGGCGCCGATCGGATCCGGCGATGAATTTGGGCCGGCGGATGAAGGCGCGCACGTAAGGGCATTTCAGAAAAGCTTCGCTCATCTCGGTTACAGGATTGACGCAAGCGGGAGATATTGTCCCCAGACCGAACATGTTGTGAGGGCGTTTCAACGTCATTGGCGACCGGCCCGGGTCGATGGGCAGGCCGACCGCTCGACGATCAACACGCTTGAGGCCCTTATTGAAATGCAGCCCAAGCCATCGCAACTTTAAATTCGGTGGTTCCCTCTTGACGGGGCTCGTTTCTCATCCTTTATGATATGCATACCAGTCGGCCGGATGGCCGCCGTTTCCTGCGTTGGCGCTCACGCCTGTGCCGGGGATGGAGGAAAGTCCGGGCTCCATGGAAAATTGGTGCCGGGTAACACCCGGCGGAGGCAACTCCAGGGAAAGTGCCACAGAAAGCAAACCGCCAGTCGAAGCCGGGTTCCGCCCGGTTTCACCGGTAAGGGTGAAAGGGTGCGGTAAGAGCGCACCGCGTCTCTGGTGACAGAGGCGGCATGGTAAACCCCACCAGGAGCAAGACCGAATAGGGACAGCGTGGCCGGACCTTCGGGTGCGGCCGGACCGATTTCCAGGTCGACTGTCCGGGTTGGTTGCATGAGGCGTTCAGCAATGGATGCCCTAGATGAATGGCCATCGCGTATGGGCTCGTCCCGTACGGACAGAACCCGGCTTACAGGCCGGCTGGTAATTTTAGTTTTTGCTCAACTGTATACCGCCGTTTCCCGGCAATGCGGTTTCCGGCCGATGGGCGGGATCTGCCTCTCGGCCGAGCGCGTTTTCTCAACGCATTGTCCCAACGCGTTATGCCAATTTGCATGTCGAGATCATTCTTCCACTGTGCGCAGGACGCTCGACATCGGTCGCCCGCCCGCCGAAGCGCTGAGGCCGGAAACCTTTTTCTTTGCAATGGCGTCATATTCGGGCAGCGTTTCGACCGGGGTTTTCGATCTGAGATGAACGATCTTGTAGCCGCCTGCCTGCAGCCGCGTGAGAATGGCCGGCAAAGTCCTGGCCGTATTTTTGTTGATGTCGTGCAGGAGCATAATGCCTTTTTTATCGGTCTTGAGCTTGCGCATGATCCGGGACAAAAGTTTTTTCGATGAGCGGATCTTGAAATCGAAAGAGTCAAAATCGGTGGAAAAGACGGCGATGTTCCGCGTGCCCAGATAGGAGATCGTTTCCTTGCTGTCTTGCAGATAGGGATATCTGAAAAAAGGCGCCCCCGGTTTGCCGAGCGCAATTTTTACGGAGCTGAAACCTTCCTCGATCTCGTCAACGGCTTTCTTTTTGGATTTCTTTGCGATGTTCGGGTGGGTGACCGTATGGCTGCCGATGGTATGCCCCCCCTTGGCAATCTCGCGGAGGACCTCGGGGTATCCGGCTGCGAGTTTTCCGACCGGAAAAAATGTCGCTTTGGTGCAGTGTTTGGCAAGCGCGGCCAGGATCTTGCGGGTCGGTCCGGGCAGAGGGCCGTCGTCAAAGGTGAGGACGACCTCGCCGGGCTTGAGAAAATCATAGGCCTTGTAGTGCTGGAAACCAAAACCCGGGCCACCTGTGGTATCGATTTCCACGGTGCGCGATACGCCGAGAGCATTCTTGTTGCCCGGACAATCTTTGGTTTTGGCGGCACCATGGCCCGTCAGGCCGAGTAAAAGCATCAAGGCCAGGATCGTTTTGCCCAGGTATTTTATCATAGTCACCATCGGTAATCTCCTTCGGGGCGGCATCTCGCGCTACGAGCGCCGCAAATCATTCTTTGCGACATCATGTCTTGAACTCGCGAGGCGATGCAAGCCTGAAATCCTTTTTCCAAAATCTAATCAAAAAAAGGGGAAAACTTTGGAAAAACAACGGAAACGATCTTTCACAAGATTGACCGGAACGGAGAATCCGACAAGCATCCCGTATGCCGCAAAAAACAATGATTCTCATACATGGCCGTTCGACCAAGCCCTCGGCCTCGGCGCATAAAAAGCTGATCCGGGCTGCGCTTCTCAACGGTTTGAGGCGTGTCGACAATGAGGCCGCCGAGAAAATTGCTTCTGGCGAGATCAATCTTGAATTTGCCTATTATGGCGATCTCAACAACTGGTTGATGCTTGAAGACGATCCCAATATTTATTTCGATCTGACCGCTAACAATGACGAGAGATACGGTTTGGCGCCCTGCCTCGCGGCCGGACCGCTGGCGCGGGGTATCGACCGCCTTAAAGCAGTCGAGGCCCATGACCGGCCCACTTACAAACGTTTTCTGGCGGCTTATAAGGATTATCGATGGATCGATGAGGTTGCGGACGTGGTGAGTGCTGCGGCAGCGGCGACGGGGCTGAGCGAGCGAGTGATCAAATGGGCCACCGCGGATATGAGCCAATATCTTCTAACGCGTCAGGTCGGTTCGGAGGTACGGCAGAGATTGCAGACCCATCTCAAGCCAGCGCTCGAAAATAAACAGGATATCTGTCTTGTCAGTCATTCGATGGGGTGCATCGTTTCATATGATGTGATGTGGAAATATTCGCGCATGAGCGAATACCGGGGATTGCAGCAACCCGACGCCCAAGTGTCGCTCTGGCTGACGCTTGGCTGCCCGCTCGGAGAGCCGGGAGTGCGGGAAAATCTTTACGATGCCTCGGAACGGGGCGGCGACCGGTTTCCCAGACATATCATACGCAATTGGGTGAACATGGCGGCCGAGGACGATTTTGTCGCCCATGACGGCACGATGGAAAACGACTTCAGAGAGATGGTCCAGCTGGAATATCTGGAGAGCATCAGAGACAGTTCGATCTACAATTTCTGGACATCGGACGGAAAGCTCAATCCGCATAATTTTTACGGCTATCTGGACAATAGCCACGTGGCGCGTGAAATAGCGGGCTGGATCAAGGACGAGCATGAAGCGGGCGCCCGGGACAGCGAAACGCCGGTCACCGAGCGAATGGCCATTGCCTGAGGCACTTGATTTTTACCGTGGCGCCCGCCTTGCCTATGTTCCACAGGGTGACGGTGGGCATTTCGACAAATCCCTTTGATTAGCGCTCAAGACCGACTAGAAATAGCTGCGTGGACGGTCATTTGCACCGTTTCGCGGGTTGAGGATATTTTGGGACTGAGAGCGTGAGCAGCGGGCGTTTGACAGGGACGAAGAATCTATTCGCACGTTTCGACCGCATTTTTCTTCATATGGCTTTGCTTTTTCGTCGATGCCGACGCATCACCGGAATTGCAGAATGCCCTGGGCATTGCGGCGTGGGCCTACATTTTCTTTCTGCTCCTGGGCGAAGACAATTTTGTCCGCATGCAGGTGATCGTCGCGATTGCGTTTGCCACGGCGGGTGAGCATTTCGCGTCCGTTTATATGCAGGCATATATATACCGGTTCGACAATGTCCCGGCTTTCGTGCCGCCGGGCCACGGGGCGGTCTATCTCTCGGCGGTGGCAATGGCGCGGTCGCTGTTTTTCAAGAAACATGCCCGGGAAATACTCGGTTTCGTTCTTGTCGCAGGTGCTGCCTGGTCGCTATGGGGTGCGTTGTTCGCGGCCCGGAGCGATATGCTCGGGGCGTGGCTCTTTGCGGCATTCGTCGTCTGTGTATTCGTCGGGCGGTCGCCGCTGCTATATCTGGGCGCTTTTTTCATTACGAGCTGGCTGGAGCTGGTCGGCACGACGCTCGGCAACTGGCACTGGGCGGTGAATGAACCTGTAATCGGCCTGAGCCAGGGCAATCCGCCGAGCGGTGTTGCCGCCTGGTACTGTCTGGTCGACTGGGTGGCATTGACATGTGCGCCGGCACTGCTTCTTTTGTGGCGGAAACCG
>CAMYJA010000004.1:145087-177453 GCA_947258705.1 uncultured Hyphomicrobiaceae bacterium
GCGACCCGAGGCAGGCCAGCTCTGGTTTGGGCATCCGCGCGGGCTCGCGACCCTCTTTTTCACCGAAATGTGGGAACGGTTTTCCTATTACGGCATGCGCGGGCTGCTCGTCCTGTTCATGACCGCGCCCGCTGCTGCGGGCAATCCGGGCCTTGGGCTCGACGTCGCCGACGCGACCGCGATCTACGGCATTTACACGGCGATGGTCTATCTCGTGTCGCTGCCGGGGGGCTGGGTAGCGGACAGGGTGCTGGGATTGCGCGATGCGGTCTTTTGGGGCGGGGCGGTCATCGCGGCCGGGCACTTTACCATGGCGTCGCCGCTCATCGGGGTGCCGGAGATGACGGGCTTCGTGCTCGGCCTCGGGCTCATCGTCATCGGCACGGGGCTGCTCAAACCGAGCATCAGCTCGATCGTGGGAGCGCTTTACGCGGATGATGACGCAAGCCGGGATGCGGGATTTTCGATTTATTACATGGGCATCAATCTGGGTGCGCTGCTGGGGCCGCTTCTGTGCGGCTATTTCGGCGAAGGGGTGAACTGGCATTTCGGTTTTTCGCTGGCCGGTATCGGCATGGTGGCGGGGCTCATCCAATACAGGCTGGGGCTCGCGCATCTCGGGCGCGCGGGCCTGCTGCACGACGACCATGGCGCGGCACGGTCGCGAAATGGCGGCCTCGCGCTTGCGGGTCTGGCACTCACGCTTGCCGCGCTCGTTCTTATAGGGCTTGCGGTATGGTCCGGGCTCATTGCTTTCGATCTGAGGACGGCGGCCGCGATTCTGGGCGTCGCGATCATCGCCATGGCGCTTGCCTTTTTCGGCTATGTGCTGGTGTTCGGCGGCCATGACCGGGCCGAACGGCGGCGGATCGGCGTTATTTTCTGGCTGTTCATTCTGTCGGCGCTGTTCTGGTCGGGGTTCGAACAGGCGGGTTCTTCCATGAACCTGTTCGCACGCGAGCTCACGGATCTCACATTCGGCGGTTTCGAGGCGCCGGCGAGCTGGCTGCAAAGCGTCAATCCGCTGTTCATCATCGTGCTGGCGCCTGTCTTTGCGAGCCTTTGGACCTGGCTCGCGGCGCGCAACGCCAATCCGTCCCTGGCAATGAAATTCGGCCTCGGTTTCCTCGGTCTCGCGATGGGGTTTTTCGTGCTCGCCTGGGGCGCCATGCAGGCGACACCTGAAAATCCGGTATCGCCCGCCTGGCTGATCGTCACTTATTTTCTGCACAGCTGCGGCGAGTTGTGCCTGAGCCCGCTCGGCCTGTCGGCTATTACGAAACTTTCACCGCAGGGTCGGGTCGGTCAGATGATGGGCGTGTGGTTCATCGGCGCCGCGCTCGGCAATCTCATCGGCGGCGTGATGGCCGGTTATTTCGGCCAGATTGCGCCTTCCCTGCTGTTCGGCAATGTCGCCCTGTTCGCGGGCGCCACCGGGTTCATAGCGGTGCTGACGAGCCCGGTAGTGCGGCGGATGATGGGTCTTGTGCGCTAGAGGCGCCCCGGCATGCCGGGGCGCGCCCGGGCAATTGGGCTAGCCGAGTTTGGCCATGGCGACCGCGGTATCGAGCATGCGGTTGGAAAAGCCCCATTCATTGTCATACCAGGCGAGGACTCTGACCAGGCCGCCATCGACGATCTGCGTTTGCGTTGCGTCGAAGGTGGAGGAACTTGGGTTGTGATTGAAATCGATGGAAACAAGAGGGGCGCGGTTATAGCCGAGGACGCCCTTGAGCTCCTGTTCGGAAGCGCGCTCCATGGCTTCATTGATCTCGTCGACACTGGTGTCGCGGCCCGGCACAAGCGTAAGGTCGATCATGGATACATTCGGCGTCGGCACTCGGATGGCGGTTCCGTCGAGCTTGCCATTGAGTTCCGGCAAGACCAGACCCACCGCGCGGGCGGCACCGGTCGATGTGGGGATCATGGATGCACTGGCGGTACGGGCGCGGCGCGGATCGGAATGGGGGGCGTCGAGGACGCGCTGATCGCTCGTGAACGCATGGATTGTCGTCATGTAACCGCGTGTAATGCCGCAAAGATCATGGATCACCTTGGCCACGGGGGCGAGGCAATTGGTGGTGCAGGAGGCGTTCGAGACGACCTTGTGACCGGCTTCGAGCCTGTCGTGATTGACACCATAAACAACCGTCAGGTCGGCGCCGCCCGATGGGGCCGATACGAGAACGCGTTTGGCGCCCGCGTCGAGATGCAGGGCCGCCTTGTCGCGGTCGGTGAAGATGCCTGTGCATTCCATGACGACATCGATGCCGAGATCGCTCCAGGGCAGATTTGTGGGCTCACGTTCCGCCAGCATTTTTATCGGGCCGGTGCCGACATCGAGTGTGTCGCCGTCGAGCCTGACCTCGCCCTTAAAGGGGCCGTGGGTGGAATCGTAGCGAAAGAGCTGGGCCAGCGTTTCGGGGGAAGCAATGTCGTTGATGGCGACAATCTCGAGATCGCGCCGGTCTTCTTCTGCGACGGCGCGGAGTATATTGCGGCCAATGCGGCCGAAACCTGAAATAGCGATCTTTACACTCATTGGGAATTATCCTTCGTTCGTCACTCATGATGTTTGTTTGACGTTCAAATGGGATAGATATGGGCGAATTGTCAATGGCGGCTGCGGTCGTGTCAGGCGATGGTCCCGGATGGGCGCGCAAATGATGTTGATTTGACATCTGGCCGGGCTCATATTCATGCTGATTTGAGGACTGATTCGCGCGCTTTCTGCGGGCGCGGCGACGATTGGATGAGTAATATGGGGCAAGTCTCCCTGACACTAAACGGGCGGACCTATCGTTTGAGCTGCGGCGAAGGCGAGGAGGAGCGGCTCATGGAGCTGTCGGATCATCTGCGCACCAGGGTCGATGAAATAATACGCCAGTTCGGTCAGATCGGCGATGACCGCATGCTCGTCATGGCGGCGATTATGCTGGTGGACGATTTGTTCGAGGCCCGTGAAGAACTTGAAAGGCTCAAGCGCGCCTTCGATAGCGAAGACTCCCATTCGGAAACCGGCTGACGAAGCGTGTCATGTCCGCCGCACGACTTTCAAACCCATATTGCACTTCGTGCCGGGGAAATGTGTTTCCGGGAAAGCCTTTCCTGTTTTTTGTTTTCCGCGAAAGCCTTGAACCGGGACGAAATGACGTGGGCGTAAAGGAGGCGGTAACCAAGAATCCATAAGCTTTCCGGCGTTAGCCACTGGTTTAAATCACCATGATAAATTTACCGTTGATCAAGTCGTTAAGAACTTGGCGCGGGTAAAAAATTAACAGGGTGATTTATGGCTATCCAGGAAGCTTTTCCGAATTCCGGTCTCATCAATGCGTATGAGGCAAAATCCAATTCCTATTTTTCCGGTGCGCGCGCCGATTTTGTCGATGCGCTTCCCGAAGATGGCTCAGCGGCGGTTCTTGAAATCGGCTGCGGTACAGGTGCGACCGGGGCGCTGGCGATCGATCGCGGCCGGTGTTCGCGTTATGCAGGCATCGAGCTCATGGAGAACGCCGCCGCCGAAGCCCGGAAAACACTGACCGAAGTGCATGTCGGCGATGTCGAGCATATGAGTCTGCCGTGGGATGAGCAGACTTTCGACGCGCTCATCCTATCGGAAGTTCTCGAGCACCTTATCGAGCCATGGAGCGTTCTCGAGCGACTGGCTCCGTTGATGAAGCCCGGCGCGCTGGTCATGGCGAGTTCACCCAATGTGACGCATTGGCGGGTCATCGCCGAATTGCTGAAAGGCCGGTTTACCCTGGCCGACCAGGGCGTCTTCGACCGGACGCATATGCGCTGGTTCACACCCTCGACTTTCTCCGAGATGTTCAGGAATGCCGGTTTTGAAGTCGATCATGTCGGTCCGGTCACGTCCTTCTCCCCGCGCACAAAGCTGATTTCGGGGCTTTCGGGCGGGCGTCTGGACCATCTTTTCATGACACAGGTGTATTTGCTGGGCAGACGGCATCAGGACTGATACCGGCCCAATGGGCAGAGTACGGGTGGGGGCAATCCTGCAAGATGTCTGAACTTGTGGTCAAATCCTGTACCGGTCCGTTGATTGGATGAAATTATCTGTTCGGGAAAGTGCGCAAACTTTTGCACTTTTTAACCGGTTCATACATAATATGATCCTTGCAGTGCTGTGGAGTTTGTCAGGAACTTTCATCTCCGGGGCCTATACGTTTCGCTCGGGAGCCGACGCTGGCTGAGACCGTGGTCTCTTTCATTTGGCGCCCACCTACTTATGTAGGGTACCCAGCGAGACAGATTGATCCGACGGCTTTCACGGCCTGCAATACCTCCCCGGAAATTCCCCTCCCGCCCGTGAAGATTTCCTGAATTATTGCAATTTTTGCGTTTCTCTTTATCTGAATTTAACCCTTTTAGCTGCTTTTTAGGACTGTGAGTCTTTCCCTGTCCGGTATTCCGTGACGGGCGGAGATCTTGGTTTTTAGTAATTAGAGTAGCCAATGATAATGCGTAGTTTTCGCCCAGGCCGTGCGTTGCGCCTTCTTGCCGTCATCGCGATGACGGGTTTGATGTCTTCCTGTTCCTCCGTTCCCGATCTGTCGCTAAGCGGGAGCGCGCAGACAACCAGCAGCGCCGCATCACTGGGGGCGGGTCACGAAGCCGTTGCGCAGCGCTTTTACAAGCTCGGCGTGGGCGACAAGCTGAAAATTACAGTTTTCGGCGAGCCTGATCTTTCGGGTAACTTCGAAGTCGGCGCAGTCGGCACGGTCTCTCTTCCTCTTGTCGGCGACCTCAAGGCCAAGGGGCTGTCCCTTACAGAATTTCGAAACAACATGTCGCGCCGCTTGTCGGACGGTTATTTGAAGGAACCGCGGATTACGGTCGAGGTTCTGAATTATCGCGGTTTCTTTGTGCATGGCGAGGTTCGGAATGGCGGCGAATTCAAATATAAAACCGGCCTCAAATTACGCGACGCCATTGCCATGGCAGGCGGTTACAGCTACCGGGCGAATGAAGGCTACATATTTCTCATGCGTGAAGGTTTTACCGAGCGGAGAAAAATAAGCCTGCCGACGAATATGCCGGTGCTGCCGGGCGACAATATACGCGTGCCCGAGCGCTTTTTCTGATCTGGGGGATTGTTAGTTTTGCGTCAATCATCGACCAAAAATATCGATCTGACATGGCGTCATGCCATTGTCGGCTATGCTGCAACGGTGTTGGGCGCCGGACCGGTCATGGCCGAAAGCCTGCAGTTTGAAGAGGTGTCGCGGGAACACCAAACGGTTGCCCAGCGGGAGAATCTGTCGGATTACGACAATTCGAAAAAGTATGGCGCGGAGCGAGTGAGCGACAGGGAGAGGGAGGAATATCAGCCCTTGGGCATCAATGCCGGCAACTATCTGATTTTCCCATCGGTCGCTGTACGGTCGTCTTATGACGACAATGTTTTTTCAGAGAACCAAGGCGGCGAGGGGGGCTGGCGTTTCGAGGTTGCGCCATCGGTCGTGTTTTCCTCGCGTCTGCCGCGGCATGTGCTCGATCTCATTGTCAGCGCCAGGCATGTTGAATTTTCTCACCCGGAGCAGGAATCCTTTACGGATGGATCGGTTTATTTACGCGGCCGTCTCGACATCAATCATGCGCAGGCGCTTTTTGGCCATATGCTCAGCAGCCTGGAGCATGAAGAACTGGGATCGGAGGAGGCCGATCGCCAGGCACGCGATCCCATTTCATACTGGCGCAACAGGGCGGAACTGGGTTTTATACGCGACGCCGGACGGCTGGCGCTACGTGCCGGGGTCAAGGCCGAACAGTTCGATTATAATGATGTCGACGGTTTCGACGGCAGCAATATCGATCAGGATTTTCGCGATAACACGACCTTTTCCGGCAATGTCAAGCTAACCTACCGGTTTTCGCCGGGGTATAAACTTAAAACGCAATTCAGAGTGCGGCATGTCGAAAATGAAGGGACAGCAACGATTGACCGGGACTCCACCGGTTACGACGTTCTGGCAGGTCTCGACTTTGAATATTCTCCTCTTTTGAAATTCTATCTGCTTGGCGGTTTTGAGCATATTGGTTTCGAGAAAGAGAATCTCGACGATTTCAACGCGCTGATCTACAGAGCCCAGCTGCAATGGCTACCGACACAATTGATGACGGTCTATCTCGGCGCCGAGCGGTATTCCTCGGTCACGGGCTATGAAGATTCGTCGGTCAGGCTCGATACGGCTTTTGATGCCCGTGTCGAATACGAGATCTGGCGAAACCTGATTTTCAAGGCGTCCGCGAGATTTGCAATTTCCGATTATGTCGGCTCGGGGCGGGAAGACGAAGCTCTTCTTGCAGGTGTTGGCCTGGAATATCTGGTCAACCGCAATCTCAATCTTACTCTTGATTACGACTACCGTGAACGCTTTTCGTCGGTCGATGAATTCGACTATCAAGGCAGCAAATACACGGTCGGCCTGAAGATGAAGTTCTAAAGGAATAAGGCGGATGAGCAATCATTACGGTATAGGGTCGGAAGAAGAGGCGGGTGCACCTGTTCTGTCTATCGAAAAAATTATTGCCATGGCACTTCGCCATTACGTTCTCATCGGGGCAATCATCGTTTCGACAATCGCTCTCGGGATAGGATTCGCCTATTCCCTGCCGGCAAAATATCAGGCGACCACACGCGTTCTTATCGATTCCAGGCAGAAAAACATTGTCGATATGGTCGATGTTTTGTCGGGGATAGAAAATAATACGCCGACTATCGAAAGTGAAGTCGAAATCATTAAGTCCCGCGGCATCGCCATTGATGTCATCAAGCATATGGGCTTTCATAACGATCCCGTGTTTTCCTCCAAGCCGGGCTTTCTTGGAAGGAGTGCCGGAAAAATAAAGAGGGCGCTTCGCAGGCTGGCAGGTAAAAGCAATAACGGCCAGACAGACGATCATCCCGGTTTACAGGGCGGCCTGATCGACGCTTATTATGCGGGACTCGAGGTGAATAGGTTACGCAATACCTATCTGATCGAAATATCGTTCGAGGATCGGGATCCCAGGACAGCCGCCGATGTGGCAAATTCCATTGCCGACTTTTATCTCCGTCACCAGTTGGACGCCAAAACGAAGGCCGCAGGACTTGCGACATCGTGGCTGCAAAGGGGAATCGACAAGCTCAAGAAGAAGGTCGTCGCCGGGGAGCGCCAGATCGAAGAATTTAAACTGCGGCATAAGATGGTCGATACGGAAGGCCATTTGTTGAGCGACAAGCAGATGGCCCGGGCCATGGAGCAAAAAGTTTTGGCGCAATCCAAAACCTTCGAAGCGCAGGCGAAGTATACGCAGATCAGACGTTTGATTGAGAATAACGGCTCAATGGAATCCGTCGCGGATGTACTGAAGAGTCCGTCAATCCGCTTGCTGAAGGATCAACTGGCCAGGGCGATGCAGAAAAGAGCCGAGCTGATGACGCGTTACGGGCCGCGTCATCCGGAGATGAGAAAAATCAGCGCCGAAATCGTCGATATACGGCGGCAGCTCGGACAGGAGGTCGACCGGATCGTCGCCAATTTGAAAAATCAATATGATGAAGCAACCGCCCGCGAGAACAGCCTCGCGCAAAACCTGGGAGGGCTGCAGGCGCAATCGGCGCTGACGCGGAAGGCATCGGTCAGGCTGCGTGAATTGCAGCGCGAGGTCAAGGCAAGCCGACTGGTTTACGAGAAGTTTCTCGAGCGGTATCAGCAGACGGTTGAGCAGCAAAAGATTCAATTGCCCGATGGCCGGATCGTCGAGGCCGCTCTGCCACCCGGCTCTCCGAGCTCTCCAAACAGAACGCGAATTGTCGCCATGGCCGGTGGCGGGGGTATTGTGCTCGCTCTTCTGATCGTCTTTCTTGTTGAATTTTCGAGGCCGGGAATGGGCGATCCGGACGAATTAAAATCCCTGCTGAAAATCGCCAATGTGGCACCGATACCTTTAATCGAAGGGCCGGAGGCCGAGTATAAGCCAGGGCTGAATTTGATGCGTCATGTTGTCGATGACGCCCAGTCGCAGTTCTCGGACTCCATCAGGCAGATCCGTTATATGCTGGATTCCGGTCAACATTCCGCCGGGTCGCGCGTTATTACGGTGGCGTCGGCTCTGCCGGACGAGGGAAAATCAGTTGTTGCGTCCAACCTGGCTCATCACTTCGCGTCCGTGGGCGTTAAAACCGTACTGGTCGATGGGGATCTTCGCGAGTATTCGCTGACACGGAGTTTAACGCCAGGCAGCGGGTACGGGATGTATGAATGCCTGCGTGACGACCAGCTTATCGATGCCGCAATCGTCATGGACCGCATGAGCGGGTTGTATTTTCTTCCAGCAAAGGGAGAGATGCCGCTGGAAGTGTCACCGGCGGATGTTTTGGGATCGGGGCGGATGCTGAGCGCAATGGACCGCCTGCGGGACTGTTTTGACATCGTGGTGGTCGATTGTCCGCCGGTAGGTCCGGTGATCGATTCCCAGATCCTGGCCGAACAGTCGGACCAGCTTGTTTTTGTCTGTCAATGGCGGGGGACGAACAAGGCTGTCGCCGCAAGGGCTTTTGACGAACTGCAGCCCGAGCACAGGAGATTTGCGGTCGCCGCATTCAATAAAATGGATCCGGGGGAGTTCGAAAACCGATATGGTTATGGCCGTCCGGCCATCGGTAAAACCGAGCCCGAGAGAATCAGTCTGGCGCATGTTTGTCGACATGGACAGACACCTGTCTGACTGGGTGTTAACCGTTTGTCGGTGAATTTAAGCTAGTCTGAGGGGGCATAGAAAAAGCGTTTCGTATTAAGCGTAGTCGTGCGTGGGAAAATTTATGGGTATGGTATCGGGGATCGATACGGCGGTTTCTGCCGGATCGAAAACATCCGCGGGCGGGGGTGAGAAAGCCGTTCCGCGATGGTCGCGCAAGGTCGCAGTGGACCTTGTCGCCATTCTCGACGTGCTGGCCGTTCTCGTTTCAAGCTCCATCACCTCATATCTTCATGAAAGCCTCGGTCTGGTTGTCGAGGGGGGAGAATATTCCTCATTCCAGAGTGCTCTCATTGTTGCGGTCATTACACATTTCATGCTCGTCAGGGGCAAAATGTACGACACCGTTGCAATGGGACATTTCCCGTTGGACCCGGTTCGGATCTGTGCGGCTTTTCTGGTGGGTCTCCTGGTTCTGTGGAGTTTGTTCATCGCCTTCGGTATTTATGAAAACTACCCTTTAAGCTGGATTCCGATCTGGTTTCTAATTGGTTTTGCACTGCTCATATTCGAGCGCAGTTTCGTGCAGTGGTTTTTTACAACCCGTGTGCGCGAGGGATATTTCAGAGCCAATCTCGCGGTTTACGGCGGCGGTATCATATCGAAAAAACTTCACGACCATCTACTGAACGAAGTAGACGGCATACGGTTCTTGGGTGTGTTCGACGACCGACAAAACGATGAGCGGATCGACACATGCGGATTAAAATTATCCGGAGATTTGAACGATTTGATCCAAATGGGCCGCGATGGACTGGTCGATCAGATTATTATTGCGCTTCCCCAGTCGGCAGGTCTGCGCATAAATGAAATCGCCCGAAAACTTGAACAACTACCGGTTCATATCAACGTTTGCACCCATTTGGCTTCCGATGTCGTGGATTCGGCCCTCAGGGGAAAAGACCTGAGTGCGATCGGTCCGGTCGGATTGTTAAAGATAAAACAAAAGCCGATCTCCGACTGGGGTCCCTTTCTCAAAAGAATGGAAGATTATTGTTTCGCCAGCGTGATGCTCGTCATGAGCCTTCCCCTGGCAGCATTGATTGCACTTGCCATAAAGGCGACGAGCAAGGGACCGGTGTTTTTTATTCAAAAACGGCACGGGCTCAATCATCAGGTGATCAATGTATTTAAATTCCGCACGATGCGCGTGATGGAAAATGGGCCTGAAGTCCGTCAGGTGGAGAAAAATGATTCACGCGTGACGAGCATCGGGAAATTCTTGAGACGCACAAGCCTTGATGAATTGCCGCAACTTATCAACATCCTGAAGGGCGAGATGTCACTCGTCGGGCCACGTCCGCACGCCTTGGCTCACAATGAAGAATATGGCGAACGGCTTGAGCGATACTCCAATCGTCACCAGGTCAAGCCAGGCATAACAGGATGGGCCCAGGTCAACGGATTTAGGGGAGAAACCAAAGACCATGATCTGATGAAATTGCGTGTGATGCACGATCTCCATTACATCACCAACTGGTCGTTCTGGTTCGATATGAAGATTATTCTGATGACGCCGATTTACGGGATGATCAACAGGAACGCGTATTAGCGGCAAAACGCGTATCAGTGGGAACGGGAAAGACGGAATTCATGGGTAGGGTGCGATGAAGGGTATCATATTGGCCGGGGGTTCGGGTACGCGGTTGCACCCGCTCACGATCGCAGTCAGCAAGCAATTAATGCCGATTTACGACAAGCCGATGATTTATTATCCGCTTTCGGTGCTGATGCTTGCTGGCATTCGCGATATTCTGATCATTACGACGCCTGACGACAATCAATCGTTCATACGATTACTTGGAGACGGCTCGAAATGGGGGATAAATATTACCTATGCCGTGCAGCCAAAACCGGAGGGGCTAGCCCAGGCTTTTCTAATCGGCCGGGAATTTATCGATGGCGCGCGCACGGCACTTGTCCTTGGCGACAATATTTTTTACGGGCATGGACTTGTTGATTTGTTGCACTCGGCCGTTGCCCGGGAAACAGGCGCGACCGTGTTCGGTTATCAGGTGAGCGAGCCGCAGAGCTACGGCGTCGTGGGTTTTGACGAGAACGGCCGGGTAAGCTCGATCGAAGAGAAGCCAGATCATCCCAAATCCAATTATGCGGTTACCGGACTATATTTTTACGACGAGCGGGTGTGCGATCTGGCCCAAGAGGTCAGGCCTTCGGCGCGCGGCGAGCTTGAAATTACGGCTTTGAACGAGATTTATCGCAAGCAGGGAGACTTGAATGTCGAACTTCTTGGGCGTGGATTTGCGTGGCTCGATACGGGCACATTTTCCTCCCTTATTCAGGCGTCTCAATATGTCCAGACCATTGAAGAACGTCAGGGGATGAAAATCGGCTGCCCCGAGGAAGTAGCTTTCAGATCGGGTTTCATCGGCGTGGATGAGTTGCTGGCCCTGGCGCAACCGCTGAAGAAAAGCGGTTATGGAGAATATCTGCAAAATATTGCCGAAAGCCATCCGGCAGGCGAGGGACCGTGTTGAGGGACATCAAGAACGCGCCGATACCGGTTGCGCTTTGCGTGCTCGGATATCTGGGGCCGCAAGAGCTGTCGCTGTTTCTGGGCGACATACGCTTGCCGGTTCACCGCGTCGTTCTTTTGATCATGTTCTGCGTGGCGGCATATGTATTTGTAACCAGGCGTCCGATCAGGCTTCAAGTTTTCGACTACGCCTTTCTCGGTTTCAATCTATGGACGGTTATGGCTTATGTCACGCATATGGGCGCAGGACCGGGCATCGAATATGGCGGTTCTCTGGCGCTCGAGAGTTTCGGGAGCTACATGATTGCGCGGATATTCATTCGCGACGAGAAAAGCTTTCGCGGCGCGCTATCGTTCATATTTCTGGCGGTTGTGATCGCCGGCGCGGCTGCATTGCCCGAGGCAATATGGGGGTCGCATTTCATTCACGAAACCTTGCACAAAATGACCGGATATTATCACCCGGTCGGATACGAGACGCGGCTGGGGCTGACGCGGGCCTATTCGTTTTTTGATCATCCGATACATTTGGGCACGTTTTGCGCCAGCATATTTGCACTTATCTGGTATTCCGAAAGACGGCGGGGACGGAAATTGATCAAATCCGGCATTGTTGCCGGATCGACTTTCTTGGGCCTGTCCTCCGCACCCCTCCTGTGCCTAGGATTGCAAGGCGGCCTGATCGGCTGGGACAGGATTACAACGGGGATGAAAAGCCGGGCTTTTCTTACATTATCAGCCCTTGTAGCCGGCTATGCAGTTTTATCAATGCTGGCGTCCCGCAGTCCCATTCAAATCCTTGCAACGGGTCTCACGCTTGATCCGTGGACCGGATATTACAGGGTCATGATCTGGACCTATGGATTGGAGAATGTGGCAAACAACCCTTTTCTCGGCATAGGCCTGAGCGACTGGGACCGTCCGTACTGGATGCATTCGTCCACCGTCGATGCGTTTTGGCTGGTCATTGCCATGACCACCGGGCTGCCCGCCGTTTTCCTTCTTCTCACCGCCATCCTTTCCATGGCCTGGCAGGTGCATCGTCCACGATTTGGACCGTTGGATGCAGCGACGCGCAAGCTGCGGCTTGCCTGGACTTTTGCAATTATCGCTCTGGCGCTTGCAGGATGCACGGTTCACTACTGGAACGTCATTTATGCCTATTTCTTCTTTGTCTGCGGCATGGCGGGCTGGATGGCGGACGGATTTCTGATAAAACGGGCGGCGCTCGTCATGCAGGCTACGCATGAGAACGATACCAAGGATGCGAATGGCGCGGCCAGGCGATATGGCGATGTCGTGGATGGCCGGACCGGCCGGCGTGGTGGAGATCAGAGACCGCTCCCGGTACCGTCCCCAAGGCCGGTCTATGCGTTTCCAAATTCTTACGGCTAATAGATTAGAGCTCTCGGCGATCCGCCTTTGATGATCGGCCACGAACCGCCGTCAGGCGGTTTCGCTGCACTCATCCAGTTCGATATATTTTATCCTGCCGTTTTTCGCGCTCTTCCGGGGCGAAAATCCCACCTCGATTTCCTCGATGCGAAGCTCCAGAGCGTGGGCCTTTGCGTCCCAGCTTTCCCTGCATACGGACGCGCGGGCCGCTTCAGGAGCCGGCGGCCACAACAGACAATCAGCGATGGCATTGGCGAACTCGTCGGGCCCGTCCGCAACGCGGACCAGGTGCCGGTAGGGTGCGAGCGCCGGAAAATCCGTCGTGACAACCGGACGTCCGGTCGAGAGATATTCCTTGAGCTTGATGGGATTGCAGGCCTTGATCCATTCGGATTTGTTCCACGGCATGATCAGCGTGTCACAGGCGGCCATATAGCGGGCGATCTGATCATATGGCTTTTGTCCGAGAAGATGGACGTTGGCAAGCGTGCACCAGTTTTCCTCAAGGGAGCAATTGCCCACCAGCACAAACTGGCAATGGGGGAGCCGTTTTGCCGTGGCGAGCAAGAGTTCGGGATCAAAGGTGTGATAGTCAATGCCGCCGGTGAAGCCGACAATCGGACCTTCAATATGGCTCATGTCGGGGGGCGGGGACGCATCCAGGTCTCCCGCGCGTACGAAATGTTCATAGTCAACGCCGTGGGTAAGCAGACAGGCCCGGTTAACCTCCCCTTCCTCCTCGCGCATGAGGTCCTCATTGCAATAGACGACGAGGTCCGCTGAAGATTTCAAATATGCAATGGCATCCGCAACGGAATTATCGGTTATCTCGGGAAAGGCTTCGAAGCGATCGGTGCGCTGGAGGATCGTGGCGACGGGAGAAAGCCCGTCAACAAGGTGAGCGCCAGCAGGACAATGCATCCATAACAGGGGATTGCGAATACCGGCGCGTCGCGCGGCAAGGCGTATCTGCGGGGCGAGAGTGGTTTGGGAGATAAGGCGACCATATTTTCCCGGAACGCTCAGGGGAGAATAAACCCAGAAATTATTTTCCACATTGACCAGGCCGCGCTTGAAGCTTTTCAGCTTTCGCGCGATGCGTTTCAGAAAGAGGGCTTTGTCCTTGAGAGACGGCATGCGGACGGCCAATGAGTTGACAAACAGGACCGGCTTCTCTTCAGCCAGGCGCCGCATGATCTGGAAATCGAAATGTCCGCGATTGTGGTACCACCAATCCTCGCCGCCAATGCAGATTATGCCATCATAAACGCATGTTTTTTCGCGCGGTGCGCGTGCTGATTTTTTCATTAATTCCCACTTCACCCGATCTTTATTCATTACCGGTATAACCGGTGACAGAAGCTTTATTCTGCATGTATCGGGTTAAGCTTCGATTGCGTTTGTCACGGGCACGGAAAGAAATCCCGCATAGTTCGGGATTGGTTAACGAAGTCTTAACCGGTTCAGCAGGATCATCGCATAATGAGCCGATAGGGGAGAATTATCGAGATCATGGGCACGGCATCGCGCACAAGCGCTCCAACAGTGAAACTGACCATTCTCGTGGTCAGCTATAATACCCGAGACATGACGATTGCCTGTCTCGATTCGATCAGGCGTGAAACCCGACTGAAAGATTTTGAAGTGATCGTCGTCGATAACGCCTCAAGAGACGGCTCCGTGGCTGCAATCGAAAAACACGCGCCTGATGTACGTCTTCTGGCCCTTGATGACAATCTGGGTTTTGCCCGGGCAAACAATCTCGGCGCCATGCATGCAAGTGGAGAATATTTGCTCCTTCTCAATCCCGACACGGTTGTGTTGGATGGCGCCATCGACAAGCTCGTTTCCTTTGCCGAGGAGAACCCGGATTTCGGCATCTGGGGCGGCCGGACACACTTCGCTGACGGTCGTTTAAATCCGAGTTCCTGCTGGCGGAAAATGTCGCTATGGAGCCTTTTCTGTTCAGCTTCAGGGCTTTCGGTACTCATGCCCCGGAGCAGCCTGTTCAACCATGAGGCTTATGGCGGCTGGAAACGCGACAATTGTTCCGAAGTCGATATTGTGTCGGGTTGCTTTTTACTTATACGGGCTCAGCTCTGGCGCACGCTCACGGGCTTCGACGCCCTTTTTTACATGTATGGAGAAGAGGCGGACCTGTGTTTGCGCGCCAAAAAACTTGGTGCGCGCCCGCATATCACACCCGATGCCCGGATCATTCATCATGGCGGGGCATCCGAGCGGTCGCGGGCGGGCAAGCTGGTGAAGCTTCTGGCGGCGAAAATGACCCTTGTCAGGCGTCATTTCCATCCATTGACAAGGCATGCGGGAATTTTTCTCCTCTGCCTGTGGCCATTGTCCCGAAATATCGCGTTTTACGTCACGGGACTGCTCACGCGCCATTCCTCACTGACGGAACGGAGCGAGAGATGGCGTGAGGTCTGGCGCGCTAGAGCGGCCTGGATCAGGGGGTACGGCTCGGTTGGAGACGGATTGAGCGCGCCAATCGTGGGACATGCGGCGATTATGGCGGAAAGCTCAACCGCCCGTTAATCTTACTCTGATAGATTATCCCGACAATAAAAATAAAATTGTTCGGGATTGGGTATGTCAGACGTAATGATTGAGGTCGGTGCGCGGCCACACTCACACAAATTCAAATATTCCATCGGCGCGCTGGCTACCGAGCCCGATCAGCATGCTGCAAGCGTACGGTCATTCCGGGGTGCCGGGTTTGGCGATGACGATTGTGAATTTCTCTATATCGACAATTCGAAAGGGAATTCTCTTACCGCCTATGATGGATTGAATCACATACTCAACGAGGCCCGGGGCGAATACGTCATTTTGTGTCATCAGGACGTTCTTGTCGACTTCGACAAGAGGGCGGATCTCGACCGTTGCCTTCGCGAACTCGAAGAGCGGGACAAGAGGTGGGCGGTGGCGGGAAATGCCGGCGGGGCGAAGCCAGGCGAGCTCGCCATCCGCATTACGGATCCACATGGGGTTGGGCAGAAAACCCATGATTTTCCGCAGAGGGTTTTCTCGCTTGACGAGAATTTTCTCGTGATCAAACGAGATGCCCGCCTCTCATTCTCGGCAGACCTGGAAGGATTTCATTTTTACGGCGCCGATATCTGCCTGATTGCCGACGTTCTCGGTTACCGCTCCTATGTCATCGACTTTCATCTGAGACATTTAAGCGGAGGTAATAAATCTCCGTCATTTTTTGCGGCACGTATGGCGCTGGCGAAAAAATATGCGCGTGCTTTCCGTCCGCGTTTCGTGCAGACGAGCTGCGCACTTCTATACCTGACCGGCAGCCCGGTCGTTTCTCATCTTGAATGGTTTGTGAGCCGTTCGGCAAAATATTTTATTCGGCTGCGCAAAACCGCCCGGGGAGCTCTGAACAGGATCATGGGATTCGTGAGGGAGAAAAAATCAACAGGGGGGAGGCCCGATTATGGCCGTTCTTGACGCCGTCCATCCGGGAAGGAAAATATTCGGCCAGGGGTCTGTGCTATTTTCCGGTTTCGTTGTCGCGCAAATCTGTTCGTTTTTGCGCAATGCCATGCTTGGGCACCTACTGTCCAAAGGAGATTTTGGTATCGCGGCGACGATCGCAATCACGCTGCAATTGATCGAGATCATCAGCGATCTGGCAGCTGACCGCATGATCCTGCAGGCCCCTGACGGCGATTCACCCGGGCTTATCAATACCGCCCATGTTCTACTCATTCTCCGCGGCACCCTCATTAGTGCGTGTCTGTGGTTCTCGGCGCCCGTTATCGTGCAGTTTTTCGGATTTCCGGACGCCTTGTGGGCGTTTCAATGGATCGCATTGGTGCCATTCATCAAGGGTTTCATGCATCTTGACGTGCGGCGAATGCAGCGGCATTTGGACCACAAGGGATTTGCCATCGTGGAGGCATTTCCGCAGTTTTTAGCATTAGGTCTGGTGCTGCCGTTCCTGAATATGGTCGGCGGTTACGAAACGGTGGTTTTCCTGGCGATCGTGCAAACGCTGGCGGGCGTTGCCACTTCACATTTTCTTGCCAGGCGCACTTACGGACTTGCTTTCGACAAGGATCATATCCGCCGTTTTATCGCCTTTGGCTGGCCGATCCTGCTGAGCGCCCTGCCGCTTATCGCGGTCTATCAGGGCGACCGGATTATCGTCGGCCGATATCTCGGGATGGAAAATCTTGCCGTCTACAGCGCCGCGTTCATGCTGGCAATGGTGCCGGGGCTGTTGACGTCGAAGGTCTGCCTTTCACTTGTAATGCCGCTTTTGGCGGAGGTGCGAGACAGGGGCGAATTATTCCTGGAACGTTTCCGGCTGATGTCTGAAGGGGTGGTCATCGTCGCCAGCGCCTATGTGGTGTTCTTTGCGGTTTTCGGCGGTCACGCACTCGGATTTGCCTTTGGCAAGGATTATTCGGATCAGGGACCGGTCATCATGGTTTTGGCCATTATGTGGGGTTTGCGAATAATTCAGTCGGCACCCGGAACCGGGCTCATGTCGCTGGGCGTGACCAAGCCTATTCTGACAGCGGGGATTGTCCGCGCATTGGCGCTATTTCCCATTCTTTACTTCGCCTCACGCGGCGTCACTCTGGAGGAGATTGCGTGGATCGGCGCAGCGGCAGAATTAGCGTCACTTGGATATGTCTGCTACGCCATGGAGCGGGTGCGCCCCGGTGCCGGGACATGTCTCTTCAAGCGCTCGGTTTTTTATCTGGCGGTCGTGTCCGGCCTGTTGATGCTCGGCGCGCATGGATGCGACGATGTTCCGCTCTGGTCGGCAAGCCTTCAAACACTGCTCGGTGTAGGCCTCGTATTGATCATGGGATTGTATTTTTTCACATCGCTATGGCGCGCCGCGTCGAATTTGCCAGCCGCCTAGAACTCACGCCACCCAATTTGCGTGTGTTGTGCGACTATCCCCGCGATTGACTCAAATTCAGTGAATGATGCTTTCAGGTTAAAGGCTCGAGCTTTTTCACCCGAACCGGCACATCGCTTCTGCGCCTGATTTGCATCGCCTTGGCATAGGCATTGAGAAGGCAGGCGCGCTCATTTTCCCATATCAGCTGATCGGCCGCTCTTATTTCTCCGCGCTTGCCGAGTTCCCGGCACAGGGCTTCGTCATCGGTCAGCCGGATGAGCTGGCGGGCAAAATCGGCGGGATCGTTATTCCTTGCGACGAGGGCCGCATCACCTGCTATGGCCATGCCTTCGCCGAGATCGAACTGAACAAAGGGAATGGCGAGGCTCATATATTCAAACACCTTGTTCATGGAAATCTTGTCGTTGTAGGTATTCTTCGGATCCGGAATGGCGCCGATATCGAATGCGGAGAATGCGGCCAGCAGTTCCGTTCCGCTGAGGAAACCGGTGAATGTGACATAGTCTTCAAGGTTCAGGTTTTTCGTCATGTCCTGCAAAGCGACCAGTTCCGTGCCCGATCCGACAATGGCGCATTGAATGTCGTCGCGTTTCTGCCGGTGGACGATATCGGCCATGGCCTCGATGAGAAGGTCGACACCGTCCTGCGCGCCCATAATTCCGACATAACCGATCAGGGTTTTACGCCCGTTTTTCAGCTCCATGGCCGGCTCGACCCTTTTGAACTTGCGGAGATCGGGGACGGAACGGACAATAAATACATTCTCGGGATCCATGCCGCCGCGCTCAATGGCGATTTTTTTGAATGTGCCGTTGGTGGCGATGGAGGTGTCCGCGGTCATGAATGTCAGGCGCTCAAGCCAGGTCAAGAGGCGGTGGAAGAATCCGCGTTTGCCGAATTTGGCCTCGAAGAGTTCGGGATTGATGTCGTGGTGGTCGAAAATGAAGGCCTTGCCGAACAGATATTTGAAAAACCCGCCGATCAGGAAAATTGTGTCGGGTGGATTGCAGGCCTGGATGACATCGAAACCATGGCGTCTTAGAACCTTGCAGGCCAGGGTAAATTCCCAGAAGAGCGCCGTGGAATATTCCAGAGCGTAGCCCAGGGCGTTTTCCGCCTCGAAAGGGAGGGGGTGGCGATAGACATGGATATTGTCGAGGCATTCATAGGATTTCGTGTACTGACCGCCTCTGGGACAGATCACGGTGACCTCATGGCCCTCGTCACGCAAGGTGGTGGCTTCCTGCCAGACACGGCGGTCGAGCGGCATGGTCAGGTTTTCGACGATAATCAGAATTTTCAGTTGCTCAGACACGTTTTACTTCCTCACTCCAGCCCATGAGCGTTGATAAACTTTCAATGGTGCTGGCTACCCATTCGGTTTGACCGATTTTTTCACTGAGGCCAGTGTTCCACGATTTGGTAAAGATATGACTGATGCCGGTGGCAAAATGCCGGGTTGGAAAAAGTGGCGCCTGTCAGTTCAATCGGGTTTCGTTACGGCAGGGAATGACGCTCGATAAATCCGATGATGTCCTCGAAAATGGGGGCGCGCCATCGCAATGGCCGTGCAATGCCCAATATGGTGTCGATATGGGCCAGGTTGGGATAGGTTTTGGCCGTCACGGGCTGCCCGGCCTTTCGGTAGTTCCGGGACAGGGTTTCGAGGTTCCAGAGGCGCACTGTCGTATCTTTCAGGCCGTGCAGCAAGAGGGCCGGCGGGGCGTTCCGGTCGACATGGGCGGCCGGACGGGCGGAATCGGCACTGGCTGCGGTAGAGAATATATCCCTGGTGCTCGGCCATGTTGTGGGGTCGAAGGAATAAGGGCCCGAGATGCCGATGAGCGCAGCCGGTCGCCCAATCGCGGCGTCAAGGCGGGCAAGATAGTCACCATTGAGCGCGATCATGGCAGCGCTATGGGCACCGGCGGAATGTCCCATGACGATCAACGGCCGCGACTCCGCCAGGTTTTTCCAAGCCCAGTAATAGGCCTGTGCCGCGTCCTCGATGAAGCCGGGAAAGGAGACTTCCGGATAAGTCCGGTAATCGGGGATGATGGCCGTGATACCCCTGGAGGCAAGGGCGGCGCCGACAAAGCTGTAAATTTCACGGTTGCCGTCGCGCCAGCCGCCGCCATAGAGAAAAAGCACGATGGGGCGTTTTTCCACGGCTGATCGACCGGTGGTGCGGTGTGTGGGGGTGTAAATGTCGAGCCGGTGGCGTGGATGAGGGCCGTAGGCCATAGTCTCGACCGCGTGGCTACCGGATTCGGAGACAAGTCTGGAAAACAGAGCCTGGGCGGCTTGGTGATTGATGAGTGCCATGGGGATTGCCGCCAGGAATATCAGTCCGAAGAGGACCGTGTATGTGATTTTACGGGACCGTGCAGTCTTTCGTGTCATGCCAGGATTAATGCTGTACACAGTGCAAATATCAAGACGATTTGCTATCAATTTAAATTGTGTTGAATGCGGGGAACTCAAGGGTATTTCACATGACGGGGCTGGTCGTTCTATTTTTTCTGACGGCGCTGGTCTATGCCAGTGCCGGATTTGGCGGTGGATCGGCCTATCTGCCCCTTATGGTTTTCTGGAATGTGGATTACCGGTTGCTGCCGGCGATCGCGCTCATCTGCAACATGATCGTGGTATCGGGCGGGATTTTCAATTTTGCCCGGGCGGGTCATTTCAACTGGCGCTTCGCCCTGCCCTTTGTCCTGTTATCGGTGCCGCTGGCATGGCTGGGCGGTCAGATCGATATCGACCCCAAGACTTTTCGGCTGATATTGGGATTGGTCCTAATTTGCAGCGCCGTCATGCTGCTTCTGGACGGGGTGAAACCCGACAAGGAAATCAAGGGCAATACGGGTCTGTTCGGCAAATGGATCGGCGTGCCCATCGGCGGTGTTCTTGGCATCATAAGCGGGATTACGGGTATCGGCGGCGGCGTGTTCCTGGCGCCCGTATTGCACGGTTTGCGTCTGGCTCCGGCGAAGGTCATCGCCGCGACGTGCAGCCTGTTTATATTTGTTAATTCAGGCGCGGGATTTGCCGCGCAGGCTCAAAAACTCGCCGGATACGGCATGTGGGAGCAGTTGCTCGATCATGCCCCGCTGTTTTTCGGCGTGCTAATGGGCGGGCTTATCGGTAATTACATTTCCATCCGGCAGATGTCGACCACATCGATCAAACGCGTAACCGCGGTTATTCTATTCGCCGCCGGGGGGCGTCTGTTCTATGAATGGATCTATCTCTGAGGCGGGGGGGAAGTCATCGAAAACAATGAAAGGGCACCACCAAAATTTACGTTCCATTCTCCCTTCGCTACGCCTCAATGTCAGACCGAATATGATCCTGTCACACTTCCTGACCGTCATCATGTCCGATAGGCTGCGCGTCATCGCAAACGTGCCGGGCGCATTCCAACTCGAGCGTTGTGTGGCCGATCCCAAAGTCCTCTTGCAGCACTAATTTGACCTGACTCTTAATGGCGTCTGCGTCACTCCATGCGCCCTCCGCTATGACGATATGCGCGTCAAGCGCGTTGCGATGTTCATCCATCTGCCAGAAATGCGCATGATGAATATCGGCGACCCCGTCGACCTTATTCATGCGGTCAAGGATTTTGGTGGTTTCGACTTCAGGCGGGCTTCCCAGCATCAATATGCGGATGACCGGTATGATTTCGACGAAGGATTGCCACAGGATATAACCGGCGATCATAAGCGTCACCAGGGGGTCAACGATCCGCCAATCGTAAAGAAGGATGAGAGTGCCCGCGACGATGACAGCCACCGATCCCAGTGCATCCGCCAAATTGTGAAGGAAGGCCGCCCGGATATTGACGCTGGATTTCGACAATCTGTAGGTGAGAAGTGCCGTCGCCGTGTCAATTAGAAGAGCTATGGCAGCAATGATCACAACGAGCCAACCATCAACTCCTTGGGGCTCGATCAAGCGCATCATAGCCTCGAACAACAGGTAGAGACCGATGACAATAAGGGTTGTGTAATTCACAAGCGCCGCGACCACTTCGACACGACCATATCCGAAGGTCATGGCCTCGTTGGACGGCCTCCGTGAAATCTTGCGGGCGCCGAAAGCGATGATCAGTGAAATTGCGTCTGACAAATTGTGAATGGCATCAGCAACCAAGGCCAGGCTGCCGGCGATGACACCACCGATGGCCTGCGCGACCGTCAGGCCGAGGTTGATGACGATGGCTATAAAAACCCGTTTGTCGCCTGCATCGGGGCTGACATGATGGTGTAGATGGCCCATTTTAACTCCACAAAATTTGTTGTCTTGTGCTTAGTTAGAAGCTCTGTTGCTGTTTACTCAAGAGGTTTTGTCGGGTGTCAGCCTTGAAATAATCATAAAAATGTGGGAGCTGTTGATTCGAGGCAAGAGATATGAGGTCTCTATCTGCCAGGGAATTCGGAGACTGATTTTGGGGTGTTCAAGCAGGGCATGACCTTACGCAGGCTGATATCAGTGGTGATGATGATTGGGCTCATGGCAAGCCTGTTTCATCCGCTTGCCCATGCCAGTTCGCAGCACTCTCCGGATAAATCCAGCCAGCATGATAACGCATTATTGGATGAGCATGATCTGAAGCTTGCAGCTCAATTTCATGGTTGGACTAGGGCTCACACCGATCATATTGAGGACACGTCATCGCATCCTCAGGAGAACGGTTTCGTCAATTCTCATTGTGAAGTGTGTCACGTTTTCTCGCATATCTTCGCCATTAGTAGAATCGAACAACATCTGCCAGTTGCCAAATCGCAAGGGCTTGCCGGCGCAAACTCCCCTCCCATTACAGCAACTTATTTGCTGCCTGATCGTCCTCCACGTCATATCGGCTAAAGCCGTTTTCTCGAGCTCAATTCACACGCAAGTCTGTTTTTAAACATTCGCGCGAGAGTGCTTGTGCACCAGCCAACGCCAGAGCTGCGATCATTTGCAGACAATGATTTTGCAGCCGGTCGAACCTGAAAGAGTGGTTTCGAGAAAAAAGGCGTCCCTGATGAGGGCGTTACTGCCGGTGGTTTCTCCCAAACACGTTTGACTTGCGGAAGGACCGCGGCCGGACCCGCTCAACTGTACACGCCAAAACACGAAATATTGAGCCAACACCAATTGAACAGTGAAGGATCCATAAAATGAAAAATCTTATCAATAGCGTTAGCCTGGTAGCAGCGGCAGGCCTTGCGCTCTCTTTTGCAGGAGCGGCAAACGCATTGCCTCTTTCATCTGCCATTGAGGCTAACAACGGATTTCGTCAGGTCATCACAATTGCCGACGACAAACACATGCATAATGAAGCTGAAGCCGCCCATCACGGAGAAGAAGGTCATCAGCATAAGGCTGGCGATGAAGACGATCATCAGCGCCATGCGCAGCATGAAGGTGAAGCACCGCATCATGGCGAAAAGGGGCACGTGCACAAGGCTGGTGATGAAGCCGAAGAGCACCATGACCACTAGAAGCACAAACAGGTCAAACTGAGGTTTGACCAGGTTTTCAACGTGGCCGCTGGCGAACCAGACCTCCTCCTACTCCGTAGAAGGTGAAGATGTTTATCCCGGCGGCCACCGAGAATTCCTCCAATCAATTTTAGTCGATTACCGAAAGAATAGAGCCATGGGCCGAAAAATTCCTCTAGCTGCATCATACACGCTTTCGCTCTACCTGATCGCAGGCGCGATTTGCTGGGGCGGTCTTACCGATAATGCTTTGGCCGCGAAGACTGCCACCGAGACGGTGAAGTCCACCGATCATGAGCGCGATCATCGGCACAATGAAAAACCCAAGCCGCATACAGATGACGACGGACATGACCATAGCGCAGACGGAAAAAAGGCGGGGACGAAGCCGCATACAGATGACGACGGGCATGGCCATAGCGCAGATGGAAAAAAGGCGGGGACGAAGCCGCATACAGATGACGACGGGCATGGCCATAGCGCAGATGGAAAAAAGGCGGGGCCGCAGCGGCATACAGATGACGACGGGCATGGCCACAGCTCAGACGGAAAAAAAGCGGGGTCGAAGCCGCATGCGGATCACGCCGAAGACAAGGACGACCATGGTCACGGCGCTCATGCCGAAAAGGGACACGGAGATGAGGCGGCCGGAAAGATTACTCTGACCTCAGCACAGATGAGGGAGTTCGGGATAACGACTACGAGAGCTATGGGTGGCCCCATCGACAGCCATATCGTCAGGCCCGCCGAGATAAAATTCAATGAGGACCGCATCGTTCATGTCGTCCCGAGGGTCGACGGCACCGTCAAATCGGTTTTCGGGTCCGAAGGTCAATTTATCAAGAAGGGCGCTTTGATTGCCGTGCTGGACAGCCGGGAACTGGCCGATGCCAAAGCCGAATATCTTGCCTCTCTCGCCCGCTTTCAACTTGCCAAGGAAAATCTTGACCGCGACCAGAGCCTGTCGCGCCGGAAAATCGTGTCAGAAAAACGATTTCTGGACACGAGGACCAAACATATAGAGGCCCAGATTGCACTGCGTGTCGCCACACAGAAATTGCGTGCACTTGGCCTGTCGAGCGATGACATTCGCGGATTGCCAAAGGCAGATGATGAAACCCTCTCGCTTTTTTCAATGCGCGCACCCTTTTCGGGCATCATAACCGAACGCCATATAGTTGTCGGTGAAACGCGCTCGGTCGACAAGGAGGCACTGACGTCTCGCAACGCGGCCTTCGTGATTGCCGATCTCAGCAAAGTCTGGGTCGACATCAGCATTTTTCCCAAAGACTTTAAGGCAGTCCGAAAGGGACAGCGGGTCAACATCCTGCTGGAGGACGGCGGACCGCCTGTTATCGGCGAAATCCTGTTCATGAGCCCTCATGTCCTGGAAGAGACCAGAACCGGTTTTGCCCGTGTCGTTCTGGATAATTCGTCGCGGCGCCTTCATCCAGGGGTCTATATCAAGGCCAAGATCGCAACGACCAGCCGCACCGTCGGAGTTCGAATACCGAAACAGGCCGTTCAAACGGGCGAGCACGGAAGGATTGTGTTCGTGAAAGAGGGAAATGGTTTTGAGGCAAGGGAAATCCAGCTAGGCGAGGAAAACCACGGCTTCGTCGAAGTAAAATCGGGCCTTAAGCCGGGAGAAATCTATGTCAGTGCGGGAGCCTTCATTTTCAAGGCGCAGCTTGGCAAGGCGGCCTTCGGTGACGGGCACAATCACTAAACAACGATTGGCGGATAAATTTCATGCAGCATTTTTTTAACAAGCTCCTTCAAACACGCCTGCTGATCGTGGTGTTCGCTGTGGGGGTTCTTGCGGCGGGCTGGGCAAGTTACAGGACATTGCCTGTGGACGCCTTCCCGGATGTCACCCCCGCACTCGTTCAGGTGTTCACCGAAACCCAGGGGCTCGCGCCGGAAGAGGTGGAGCGATACGTAACCTATCCAATCGAGGTCGCCATGAACGGTCTGCCCGATCTCAAGCAGGTGCGTTCCATCTCCAATTTTGGCCTGTCGGTCGTCAATATCTATTTCAACGACGGTACGGATGTCTATTTTGCACGCCAACTTGTCAATGAACGTCTGCAGCAGGCACGTGAAGAAATACCGCCCGGTTTTGGCGACCCTGTAATGGGGCCGATCACCACCGGGCTCGGCCAGATCCTGTTCTATTATCTGGAGGATGAGACGGGCAAACGGTCGGGGGAAGAACTTCGGGAGATCCAGGACTGGATCATAAAATTCAATCTGCAGACCGTGCCTGGCGTGACGGAAGTTCTGTCCCTCGGCGGTGAGGTCAAGCAGTATCAAATCCGAGTCGATCCGAACGCGCTCCTTCGCTATGGCCTTTCGATCAGCGATGTCGTGGAAGCCGTCAAGGTCAATAATGGCAATGTCGGTGCCCAATATATCGTCAAAAACTCGGAACAATATCTCATACGTTCCGTGGGGTTGGCACATGATATGGAAGACCTCGCCAATATTGTGCTCAAGGTGCACGACGGCACCGCTGTCCATGTTCGGGATGTGGCTACTCTTGGGATTGGCGGCGAGGTGCGTCAGGGGCTAGCGACACGTGACGGGCGCGGAGAGGCGGTCGCCGGGCTGGTCCTGAAGCTGATCGGCACGAACACCACCAAAGTCGTGGCAGACGTCAAGGCTCGGCTCGCCGAAATTAACAAAGTGCTGCCGAAGGGCGTGCATATCCTTCCTTACTATGACCAGTCCAATCTGGTGAACAGGAGCGTCGCGACCGTCACCGATGCTCTGATCCAGGGTGTCGTGCTTGTCGCTTTGATTATTCTGGTTTTCATGGGCGGATTCAGGCCTTCCGCTGTCGTGGCCCTGTCCATCCCATTTTCCATCTCCTTTGCCTTCATTCTCATGAGCATGCTTGATATGTCGGCCAATCTCATGTCGCTGGGCGGTATCGCCATCGCTATCGGGATGATGGTGGACGGTGCAATTGTCATCGTTGAAAATGTCGACAGGCTGTTGAAGGAGCGACACGTCGCCCTTGCGAAGGCCGAGATCGTGGCGCGCGCCACGGCCGAGGTCGCCCGCCCCATCTCGTTCGCCATCGCCATAATCATTGTTGTCTTTCTGCCGCTTTTCACACTGGAGGGCGTGGAGGGAAAGACCTTCAAACCGTTGGCCTATACTGTTTCCCTGACCATGCTGGGATCGCTGATCTACGCCATCATAGTCGCTCCTGTGATGGGATCGATATTGATGCAACGGCCATCGGCAGACAAGACGGCGTCGAAATTTCAAACGTCGTTTTCCGATCGATTGATTGCCACAATACTGGGCCTCTATCGGCCGGTCGTCGGCCTGTTCGTCAAGGTGCGTATGCTTGCCGTTGCCCTGTCTGTTGGATTCCTTGCCATCGGCCTGGCGCTGTTTCCTTTACTCGGATCCGAATTCGTGCCGCGCCTCAATGAGGGAGACCTGCTGGTGCGGATTACCATGGCACCTTCCATTTCTCTCGAAGCATCCCGTGACATGGTGGAGCGATTTGAAAAACGTCTCCTGCGGCGTTTTCCGGAAGTAGAGCGGGTCGTGAGCAGGGTTGGACGGGGGGAGGTGGGCGCTCATGCCGATCCGGTCAACAACGCCGAGGTTTTTGTCGGCCTCAAGCCGCCGAGCGAATGGAAACAGAAGCGCACGTCTGAGCAACTCCTCGAGGCTATGGGGCACGCTTTTGAAGATTTCCCGGGAGCCAGGTTCAACTTCACTCAGCCCATTGCGGCCGCCGTCGATGAACTATTGACAGGGACCAAAGCCGAACTGGCCATCAAACTGTTCGGTCCCAACAGCGATGTGCTGCGCGCGCATGCGACTGAAATCCGCAATATCGTTCAGACGATCAAAGGCGCGTCGGACGTGCAAATGGATCAGGTTACAGGCACGCCCCAGCTGAGGATAATCCTCGACCGGGATGCCATAGGCCGATACGGCATTAATATCGAGCAGGTTCAGTCTGGCATTCGGACTGCGATCGGCGGTGAAAAAGCGGGACAGGTATTTGAAGGTGTAAAGCGCTTCGACATCCTTGTCAGATATGACAAGGCATCTCGTGCGACGCCCGAGGACATCCGCGGAATGGTTATTCGTACCGGACGCGGAAGCCTGATACCTCTGGATCAAATCGCGCGCATCGATGAAATTGTCGGCCCCCGTCAGATCACCCGTGAGAACAATCAGCGTTTCATAACGGTGCAGGCCAATGTGCGCGGCCGGGATATCGGATCATTCGTCGCCGACGGCCAGAGGCTCTTGGAAGAAAAGCTGAAGCTCCCGCCCGGATATATCGTCCAATGGGGCGGGCAGTTCGAATTGCAGCAGCAGGCCAACAAACGGCTTATTGTCGTCGTGCCGGTGACGCTTGGGCTGGTGTTTTTGTTGCTATTTATGAATTTCGGCTCGCTGAAAAATTCCGCACTTATCATGCTCAACATACCTCTTGCGCTGGTGGGCGGCGTGGCCGCACTCTGGCTTGGCGGTCTCAATCTTTCCGTACCTTCCTCTGTCGGATTTATCGCCCTGTTCGGCATCGCTTTGGAAAACGGCATGGTGCTCGTCACCTATCTCAATAAGCTCGTCGAACAAGGCATGCCGGTAAACAAGGCCAGCATCGAAGGTGCGTGTATGCGGGTGCGTCCGGTGCTGATGACCGCGCTCACAACGGCACTGGGACTCATTCCCTTGCTCTACGCAACGGGTACCGGCAGCGAGGTGCAACGGCCGTTGGCAACCGTGGTTGTCGGAGGGCTGGTAAGTTCCACCATCCTGACTTTACTGGTCTTGCCCGCGCTTTACCGCTGGTTCATGCCGGCAGCCATTGAAGATACCAGGGCGGAAGATGAAGGTAAGACTGAAAAGCTTGCCGCTGAATGAATGGGCTGAGGCCGCGGATCGCCGACAGCATGCAATGCTTCAATGTCAATGTTGTTTTTGAGTAGCTTCCATGAATAGGAAATCAAGATCTGCTGCATGATCCTCAGCCAATGTCTCGGTTTCAACCTGTAATGTGGAAAACGCGAACTTGAAGTCATCGCGCAATATGTCGTGAGCGCGCGACAGGATCGATGTCGTGTCCGCATCTTTGGCTGCTCGCAGATGAGCAGAAAAGACGGTTTTGTTGGACGTTAGTGTCCAGGCATGGACGTGGTGGACGTCAGTGATCTCTGGCAAGGACTCCAACTTCCTTATCACCGCCTTCAGGTCCATGTCCGCAGGTGCGGCTTCCATAAGGACGTCAAGCGCGTCGCGCATAATACCCCATGACGCATATAATAGGACCACGCCGAAAGCCATGCCAAGCAGCGGATCGATGGCCAGGAATCCCGTGAATTTTATGACGAGTGCGGTGACGATAATAAGAAAGCTTCCCACAAATGTCTGCATAACATGCCAGAAGGCTCCGCGCATGTTGAGGTCGTCTTTCTGAGATCCGTACAGGAGTTTAAGGGAGATTAATTCGGTTACCAGGCCCCCGGCAGCGGCAATCAGCATGGGTGTGGTTGGCAGGTCAATCGGGTTTCGCAGGCGCATATATCCCATAATCAGAACAATGACCGCCATGACAGCAAGAAACACACCGTTCAAAAGCGCGCCAATCATTTCAGCCCGATGCCATCCGAATGTGTGGCGTGCACTGGACGGCCGGAGCGCGATGCGTGCCGCGATATATGCGAGAACAACTCCGCCGACGGCTGAAAAAGTGTGAAAGGCATCTGAGATAACGGCAACGGATCCGGTATAAATTCCGATACCCAACTCGATTAAAAAATAGATACCGGTCAGCCAGCCGGAAATCTTCAACGCCCTTTCTTTTTCCGGCGACACCATATTGAAACTCGGCATCGAGTGCCCAGAATGATCCGCCATAATTTCTCTCCCGATCAGTTGAAACGGAGGAGATGCGACAGACACCCCCTTCTCCACGAGCCGGTTTGATCCTTTTAGACGTTACCCGTGTTCCAGAACGCGTCGTTTTTCTTCATATTCTCGTTGGTCGATATCGCCACGTGCCAAACGTTCATCAAGTATCTGCAGGGGCGCCTTTTCAATTGTCCGTGGCTCTAATTCGGTCTTTCTTTCGTTTGGTCCGTAAAGAATATAGACAAGAAACACGGCAATACCGATAAGTATCAAGGGGCCAAAAAACATTCCAAATCCTCCTCCAAATCCCATCATGACATTCGCCTCCATTGTTCTGTTCGATTCAGCAGAGAAGTCACGTCACCTTCCTGTATTGGTGAGGTGACCTCCTTCAGATCGATATGGTGGTTCCAGTAGATGGAAGGTCAAGATCTTTCCGTTAGTAAAACTTCTTCTAATTTCAATTTGCACCCAGGTTCATTTTTTGGAGTATCGAAACGCCTACTCCGAGGTTGCCGCCCGCAATCGAACATTAGCCGTATCACCTGGTCGGCACGCCTCACGGCGATATGGCCGATATGTCAGGATCGGTCTCGTCTCTCACCTCAGTGACCCTCGCGGTTATCTGGTCGCGACCATAGATGTCTTCGCGAAAAAACGCTGTACCGTCGTCCCTCGCCCAAGCCGTGACGTAGACGAAATGAACGGGAACCGGGGTCTCCAGCTTGATGTCTTTGCGCTGCCCGAGAGCGACCGTCGTCTTTACGATCTCCCCCGGCCATTCGCTTTGTTCCTTGAGGAGCCAGGTCGCAAGCTCCGTTATTTTTCGTACGCGGACACATCCCGAGCTAAAGGCTCTGCGGCTTCTATTGAAGAGTTTTTTCATAGGCGTGTCGTGCAGATACACTATGTCCTTGTTCGGCATATTTAGCCGCAAAACACCGAGGGCATTGAGCGGGCCCGGATCCTGGCGGAATTTGAGATTGAAGATATCGGGTGACGACCAGTCGAGCTGACGCGGATCAAGCGGCTTGGCTCCCCACGCCGGCAAGGCTTTATAATGCTGCTCATAGAAATAGGATGGCTTCTTTCGGATCTGCGGGATCAGATCACGAGCCAAAATCGATTTTGGAACGCGCCAATAGGGATGAAAATTCAATTCCCTGATGCTGGTGCTAAGGGAAGGAGTCGCGCGGCTGGATTGCCCAACCACAACCTTGCTCTGGAGCGCGACTGAATTTTCCTGAACTGCCTGCAAGCTGTAGGCGGGGATGTTCACCAACACATATCGTTGCGCTGTCGAAATTTTGCTCAGCTCACGGAGACGAGCGAGGTTGAGCTCAAGCTGCCGTAAACGCTGGATCGCCGGAACATTGAGAGCATATCGGGTCTGCTTGTCCAAAAAACCGGTAACATTGAGTCCATGACGAAGCTGGAACCTTGCGACCGCATCCCTGAGACTCGAATCAAACTCCCATTTTGGCCATGAGCGGGACGTCTCGCGCAAATCACCGGTTTTGTGGAGTTGCTGCCGCAAAGCCCAAATTTGAGTGCCTGTGTCATTGATGCGAAGCGTCTTGTCGTAATTGGTTTTTGACCAACCACCTTCGGCAACGATCGAACGATATCGCTTTATGGCAATCGACAAGCCTGTATTCGTCTTTGGGCTAACATAGGGCTCATTGGTATGATATTTCGAATTCAGCCTCGATTGCAAAGCAGCACGTTCGCGTTCGCGTTTTTCGCGTAACTCCGCAGGTGTCTGCTCTTCATCCGTTTCCCACCAGTCTTCGTCGGTGCTGGCCTGGCTGTAATGAGGGGCCGCTACGGTTGTGAGGCCCAGGAACAGGGCAGCTATCAGAATGTGCTGTGGCGCGGATCTTTTTAGTCGTTCAGAAGTCATGCGCATGTGAAGTCTGGAGCACGGTTTAGATGACCAAGGCAGACGGCCGTCAATTATCGTTCGGTAGAAATTCATTTAATAGTTATTTGATCGAAGATGTGAGTTCACACTTCAGCTCGCCTAATCACATTCTGTGTGGCCGATAAGTGATGCCGTTGGCTAGCTGAAGTTCCCGTACATATTTCACGATTGCGTCGACCTGCTCCCTGGTTACCTGCGGTTGCTTCGGCATGTTACCGTATGGCCAATGGTGCTGCGGTACGCCTCTTCTCGCGGCCTGGTGAAATGACCTGTCGTCGTGATGTCCCGGATTGTAAATGTCGTGCACGAGCGGTGGCCCCTTATCAGTACCAGAGGCATTTTGGCCATGGCATTCAGCGCAGTTTTTTTCAAATGCCAGCTGGCCATTTAAGGCCATCGCTGAAAGCTTGGGGACACGTACATCGACTCTCACAATTTTGCCGGCTCGTTGCGATGGCGCGAAATTCTGGTACGCAAACACGCCCACACCGCCAGCGAAAAAGGCCAAAACAAAATATTTGGGAAGTTTCTCAGAAAAGCTCATGACATTCTCCAGGACACCTCACCGATAAACCTTCGGCTAAGGAAATTGTAAAATAGGCCGAGAGCAAATACCCCATACCAGGCATCGGCCAGTTGCTTGACCAGTAACTCCGCCAATCGGTCACATCGCCTTATGCAATTAGCTTTGTAACATCAGGCATAAAGAATATCGCCATTCCAGTAGATGGAAGGTCAAGCCCCGCACAACAATAAGTTTTCGCCCAGGGATTTTGTCTCTTAGCAGCCGGGCACGTACTGCCTGGCGTCACTATTAATCGGAAAATTTGTGAATTCGCATGACAGTCAATTGACGTACAAATGTGCGCGGCGCATTCAGTCGGGAAGATCCGTGCGTGGTTCATCGACGAACAACGGGCAGAACCCTTGAGGTGGCACTGCCAACGCACTGTTGAATTTGCTGGACATATTCTGGAAGGCGATCAGACCTGTCAGCTCAACGATGCCATCATCGTCAAAATAGGATCTTAAGCGATCCACCAGCCCGTCCTCGACCTGCCTATCTGATAGCGTCATGGCCTCCGCGTATTCGAGTACTGCTTTCTCCTTTTCATCAAAAAGGTCACTGTCCTTCCAGACCGACAACGCAGTAACTTTTTCACTTCCTACCCCGCGCTTGATCAATGTGGCGGAGTTTAAATCGACACAGAAAGAGCACGAATTAATCTGAGAAACGCGCACAGTAACGAGCGAGCGCAGAGCCGGGTCGACAGGCGAGGATCGGCGGTCGAACATGCCATAAAGTACTGCCACACCAAGGAAGAGTCTTGGCGACCTTGCCCAAAGGAGCGCCGCATCCAACACTTTTCCATATTTACGGCGCTGGTTCCAAAAGAACGGCCGCAGGTAAAACGGATAAGATTTCGAAGTTTTCACGGGAACTCTCATCTTGATACTTTCCGCGCCCGGCATTTGAAGTTTCTGATCCATCTCCCT
>CAMYJA010000005.1 GCA_947258705.1 uncultured Hyphomicrobiaceae bacterium
AGGCCGGACCGAAAAATGTGAGGATTGATTGCCCATGTTCCCGTTTCATTGCCGCCGCGCGGCCGACGCCCGTGCTTTTCTGCCGCTGCCGGCGCTTGTTTTCATGCTTGTACTGACGACGCCCCATGCCCCGGTCACGGCCCTGGCCGAAACCCGCGGCTCCGGCGCCATGCACAAGCCCGCCCAGCGCGACGCCGGGCTCGAGCGGGCCATTGCCGCCCCCTATCGCGGCGCGAAGGCGCGGGCGCGCGACAAATACCGCCATCCTTATCGGACCCTCCTCTTTTTCGGCATCGAACCCGCCATGACCGTGGTCGAGATCTGGCCCGGCGGCGGCTGGTACTCCGATATCCTCGCCCCCTATCTCAAGGAGAGGGGCAGCTATATCGGCGCGAGCTGGGCGCGGGATACCAAAAATGCCCGCATTCAGGCCGCCCTCAAGCGCTACCGGGCAAAATTCGCCGGCAATCCCGCGCGCTACGGCAAGGTCGTTATCACCGAGCTCTCGCGCAGCAAGGTCGACATCGCCCCCGCCGAAAGCGCCGATATGGTGCTGACCTTCCGCAACGTGCATAACTGGATGAAGTTCGGCTTCGAGGACAAGGTCTTCGAGGCCATGCACCGGGCGCTCAAACCCGGCGGCATTTTGGGCATTGTCGAGCACCGCAACGATCCGGAAGAGTTTCAGGATCCCCAGGGCCTGTCCGGATATGTCACCGAGGAGGCCGTCATCGAGATGGCGAAAGAGGCCGGGTTCGAACTCGTCGCCAGGTCCGAAATCAACGCCAATCCCAAAGACGGTCATGACCATCCGAAAGGCGTCTGGACCCTGCCGCCGTCCCTCCGGCTGGGCAAGAAGGACCGCGACAAATATCTCGCCATCGGCGAGAGCGACCGCATGACGCTCAAATTCGTGAAAAAGGCCCGCTGATAAAAAATCAGCATGCCAATTTGCCGAAAATGGATAATAATGTCCGGAAATAAATAATAATGTCCGGAAATAGCAATAAATGTCCGGCAATTGCGTTTCCAATGAACGCGCTCATTCGGGGGGATAGAGCCGATGGCCATTTTGGTCGATCGATTATTGAGGCCGCAACCGGCCCGGAACCGCGCCGGTAGGGCGGACGGTCCGGGCATCTCGGTGTTGTGCCGGGTTTTCGCCCTTTGTCTTTCTCTTAGTCTTTCCCTTTGGCTGGCCTGGCCCGCCCCCGCGCAATCGGCGGACACCCCGGCGCCCGGCAGCTATTACAATATCGGCATCTTCATCAGCTCGGACAATGACGGCTGCCATATCCCCGGCGATGTCCGCGCCATCCGCCGCTTTACCACCCAGCGGGCCGCCGAGATCAACCGGGCGGGCGGCGTCAACGGGCGTGAGTTGCGGCTCAAATTCATGGATGAATTCGACGATGTCGAAAACACCAGGCGCCTCGTCGATGAGGCCGTGAGCGATCCCGCCATGATCGCCATGATCGGCCTCAACAGCTCCACCCGCGGCGCCAAAGTGGTCGGCCGGATCGGCCGGTCCGGCATTCCCCTGATTTCGGAAATGTCGCGCAGCGACCTCTTTGCGCCTCATGACAATATCTTCGCCCTCACCGCGGCGGTCGAAGACGAGCTTGACGTGGTCGGGAAATTCCTTGACGGCAGCCACTATGCCCGTCCGGCATTTATCGGTCAGGCTGGAAATCTCTATATCGAGCGCATTCATCAGGCGCTCGCGCAGGATGAGGCCGGCAAGGGGATCGACCAGACCCATTGGCTCAACATCGACACATCGGATTACAGCATCGCCGACACCGACGCCGCCGACCGCGTCATCGACAATATGGTCGCAGGGCAGGCCGATTTTCTTTTTCTCGCGATCCACAGCTCCCCGGGCGTGGAATTCCTGAAACGGCTGCGCGAACGCAACATCAGCCTGCCGGTGTTCGTCCTGCTCGGCAATCTCGGCCGCATGCAGCAATTGATGAAGGACAATCCCTATCCCGCGGACATGTACATTCGCGTACGCGGCACCGCGCCGTTCGTCCTGAACGAGCGCCTGCGCCAGCGCATCTGGAAGACCAATGAAAAGAACTGGATTTTCCAACCGACCCGTTCGCCGGCCCCTCCCGCGACATGCACCTATGACAAAAAGCTGAAACCGATCACCGATGTGACCGACTCCCGCAATCAAAGGGCCATAAATTTCGGCGTTCGCTACCGCGACATGCTCAGCCTGATCGCGGAACTCGCCGAGACGGATGACGACCCGCAGGACGTGAAGTCTGTCCATGGCCGCATTAAAAAAGGCCTGCACGCACTCCGGCAGGGCGAAAAAATATACCGCGGCTGGTGGCACAACTGGTCTTTCACCCGCAACCGCGCCGTGGCCGAGAATTCCTTTGTCGTGCTTCTTCACCCCAAGGTTGGCGAAATGGCGCTGACCTCGACGCAGTATCAGCTCACCCCGTCGGGACTGAAACCGGTCCCCGTCGTCTTCATATCGATCGACATGGACCGCATTTTCGGCGTCGACAGCAATGAGCGCAGCTTCCAGACCGAATTCTACCTGACCTTCAAGAACGACGGCGGCATCGACATCGACGATATCGAGTTCACCAATGCTTTCCGCGCCCAGTTCTCGAAGGAAACCATGATCAACATCCGGCCCATTCATTCGAAGGACGGTTCCGGCCCCCTGCCCAAAGACCTCAAGCTCTACAAGGTCTCCGGCAAATTCATGTTCAATCCCGATTTGAGCCGCTACCCCTTCGACAAGCAGCGCTTTTCGATATCCTTCCAGCCGTCCAACGCCGCCAAACCCTTCATCATACAGCCGCCGCCCATCCGCCTCGCCAACCGCAGCTTCGAAAGCGACGGCTGGCAGCCCGAGACGCAATATGTCGGATCCGATCAGGACATCATCGCCGTCATCGGCAATCACGTCTCCGAGCAGAACATCATACCGCTCTACAAGTTCAACTTCACCTGGACCATGACCCGCATTACCACGGATTATTATCTGCGCGTTCTGGTGCCCCTGATCGTCATCCTGTTCGCCACCTATCTTTCGGTCTTCATCCCCGCAAAAAGGCTCGAATCCGTCGTCGCCATCCAGGTCACCGCCCTCCTGTCCTCCATCGCCCTCTACCTGTCCATTCAAAAGCTCAATTTCGAGCACGCCACCATTTCCGACCAGATTTTCGTCATCACCTATGTGGCCATCACCCTGATGCTCGCCTGTTCCGTGTTCCGCGTGCAGCTGGTTGCCAGGGAATACTTCTTCGCCAACGCCGCCATCAAAACGCTGCAGATCGTGCTGATACCGCTCTTCATCGCGGCCATGGTGGCGATTGTCTTTGCCACCGACGGCATCATCGATCCGATCCGGCGCATATTCACCTATGCCGGGCTCTAGAAGCCGGGCTCTAGACACCGTCCGAATTAGATCGAAATAACCGCTCCCTCTCCCAACCCCTCACGGTAGTATTCCTCGGCGGGTTGGGAGAGGGACCGGACCGGCCGGGAGATTCCATTAATAATGATGACACTTTGAAACGACTCGGATTGTCTCGAACCGTCCGCCGAATCGCGCTAGTCTTGCCAATGAGGCTGGGCGCGCCCTGAAAATCCGGATTTCCGGCGCCAATTCAAGCCGTTCAGGCCATATCGCGCCGCCGGGCGCTCATTCGGAGCCCGAAAACTTATCCACAGCCTGTCCACAGCCTTTCCCGGCAATATCCAGAACATATCTACATGTTGTGCCTGCATGGCGCCGCACATACTATCCCTTGGAAAATCACGCGAATCATCATAGGCTTATCTCATACGGATTGGGGATAATCCGGCTCTGAAATAAACCGCGATGCCCCCCGAACCGTTAAATCCGCCATCTTGTTCCTTTCAGGCGGGAGATTCCGTCTCAACCGATCCCGTTCCGGTCGAAAACCGGCTCCTGATACGAGCGCTTTTTGACCTGATCGATCCTCCGGGGCTGGCGTCTGACCTGTTTATTCCGCGTAAATCTGGAAATTGTGACTGCGTGACTGCGTAACTGCGTGTCGATCTGTCGGCGCGGCGGTAAGTGGAATTTTTGCGTCGTGCTGTGAGCTGGAAGCGGGAAATCTCGGTAGCAGCAGAAAATAATCCAATTTTCTGCGACTTGGGACCAAGGGTCCCCGGGCCTAAGGCCCGCCTGTCGGAGTGCCGGCCCAGCCGCCAGGCAGCCGCTAAGCCGCCACCGAGTGGCCACCGAGTGGCCACTGAGTGGCAGCGGCGAGTAGAGCGTGAGACCAAATATAAAGTCCTCATAAGGGGTGGGGGCAACACAATTTATTCCGCGAGTGCGGTCATTTCGCAATGAAGCCGCACACCGGATCATGAGGGCACGAACGTTTTGCACGCAGACCGTTCGAACGAATTAGGGGACACAAGACAAAATGCGGATCGAACGGCACTTCACCGAAAAAGGCCAATCACCTTACAAAAACATCGACTTCCATGAAACATCGAGCGAAATCCGAAATCCGGATGGCTCACTGGTGTTCCAGCTGACGAATTTGAACGTGCCTGAGCACTGGAGCCAGGTCGCCGCCGACATTATCGCGCAGAAATACTTCCGCAAGGCCGGCGTGCCGGCGCGTCTGAAACGCGTCGAGGAAAACACCGTTCCCTCATGGCTGTGGCGCAGCGAAGCCGACAGCGAGGCCCTTGAGGAGCTCGACAAGGACGCCCGCTACACCGGCGAGACCGACGCGCGCCAGGTTTTCGACCGGCTGGTCGGCACCTGGACCTATTGGGGCTGGAAGGGCGGCTATTTCACCGCCGAGGAAGACGCCCGCGCCTTTTACGACGAGATGCGCTACATGCTGGCCATGCAGATGGCGGCGCCGAACAGCCCGCAATGGTTCAACACCGGATTGCATTGGGCCTATGGTATCGACGGCCCCGGCCAGGGCCATTTCTATGTCGATTACAGGACGGGCAAAATGGTGCGGTCCAAATCCGCCTATGAGCATCCCCAGCCGCATGCCTGTTTCATCCAGTCCGTTTCCGACGATCTCGTCAACGAAAACGGCATTATGGACCTCTGGGTCCGCGAAGCCCGGCTGTTCAAATACGGCTCCGGCACCGGCTCCAATTTCTCCAACCTCCGCTCCGAAACGGAACCTCTGTCGGGAGGCGGCAAATCGTCGGGCCTGATGAGCTTCCTCAAGATCGGCGACCGCGCAGCCGGCGCCATCAAGTCGGGCGGCACGACGCGGCGCGCGGCGAAAATGGTCGTCGTCGACATCGACCATCCCGATATCGAGGAATATATCAACTGGAAGGTCAAAGAGGAGCAGAAGGTCGCGGCGCTCGTCTCAGGCTCGAAAATCTGCGCCAATCATTTGAACGCGATCATGAAGGCCGCCATCAATTGCGAAGCCGATAATGACGATTGCTTCGATCCGAAGAAAAACCCGGCATTAAAGCGGGAAATCAGGGCCGCCCGCGCCAATCAGGTGCCCGACAATTACATCCAGCGCGTCATCCAGTTCGCGCGCCAGGGTTTTTCCGAGCTGACGTTCCACACCTATGACACCGATTGGGATTCGGAAGCCTATCTCACGGTCTCGGGGCAGAATTCGAACAACTCCGTGCGCGTAACGGATGAATTCCTCAACGCCGCGGAAAAAAACAAGGACTGGAACCTCACCGCCCGCACCACGGGCGAAGTCGTCAAATCCGTCAATGCTTCCGAGCTCTGGGACCAGGTAGGCGCCGCGGCTTGGGCCTGCGCCGATCCCGGCATCCAGTTCCACACCACCATCAACGATTGGCACACCTGCCCGCAATCGGGCGAGATCCACGCTTCCAATCCGTGCTCGGAATATATGTTCCTGGACGACACCGCCTGCAATCTCGCATCGCTCAACCTCATGACCTTCCGCGACGGGGAAAAACGTTTCGACGTCGATAGCTTCGAACACGCCGTCCGGCTCTGGACCATGGTCCTTGAGATTTCCGTCACCATGGCGCAGTTCCCGTCGCGCCAGATCGCGCAACTCTCTTACGAATACCGCACACTCGGCCTCGGCTTCGCCAATATCGGCGGCCTGCTGATGGCCTCCGGACTGTCATATGACAGCGCCGAGGGCCGCGCCCTGTGCGGCGCCATCAGCGCCATCATGACCGGCGTGTCCTACGCGACATCGGCCGAAATGGCTGCCGAAATCGGGCCGTTCCCGGGCTATGAAAAAAATGCCGACGACATGCTCCGGGTCATCCGCAATCACCGCCATGCGGCCTATGGCCACAAGGACAGTTTCGAGAAACTCGCGATCGCGCCGGTGCCGCTCGATCACGACAATTGCACGGACAAGCGTCTCCTTGAACACGCCACCCGCGCATGGGACCGCGCCATCGAGCTTGGTCAGAAACATGGCTACCGCAATGCCCAGGCCAGTGTCATCGCGCCGACCGGCACCATCGGCCTTGTCATGGATTGCGACACCACCGGCATCGAACCCGACTTCGCGCTCGTGAAGTTCAAGAAACTGGCGGGCGGCGGCTATTTCAAGATCATCAACCGCGGCGTTCCCGAAGCGCTGGCGCATCTTGGTTATGACGACGAAACCGCCCGGGCAATCGTCGATTATGCCGTCGGTTTCGGCACCCTCAAGGGCGCGCCGGCGATCAACCATGACACATTGCGCGGCAAAGGCTTCACCGATGCCGCTCTCGACGCCGTCGAGCAGGCCCTTGTCACGGCCTTTGACATCAAGTTCGTGTTCAACAAATGGACCCTCGGCGAGGCCTTCTGCACGGATGTTCTGGGCCTTGATGCCGACGCGCTCGATGCGGTCGATTTCGACCTTCTCGCGGAAATCGGTTTCACCCCGGATGAAATCGCCGAGGCCAATGAATTCAGTTGCGGCGCCATGACCCTTGAAGGCGCGCCCGGCCTCAAAGATGAGCATCTGCCCATTTTCGATTGCGCCAATCCATGCGGCCGCAAGGGCAAGCGCTTCTTGTCGGTCGAAAGCCACATCCTGATGATGGCGGCATCGCAACCCTTCATATCGGGTGCGATTTCCAAGACCATCAACATGCCGAACGACGCGACCGTCGAGGATTGCAAAAACGCCTATATCCAGTCCTGGCGCCTGGCGCTGAAGGCCAATGCGCTCTACCGCGACGGCTCCAAGCTGTCGCAGCCGCTCAATGCCCAGGTCCTCGGCGACAGCGATGAGGAACGCGAAGAGGCAATGGAAGCGATCGCGTCCGACAAGCCGGCGGTGCAGCGCACCGAGCTTGCCGCGGAAAAGCTGATCAAGCGCATTGCCGAGCAGGTCCAGGAAAAGGCCGAACGCGAAAAACTTCCCCATCGCCGCAAGGGCTACACGCAAAAGGCGGTTGTCGGCGGACACAAGGTCTATCTCCGCACCGGCGAATATGAAGACGGCCGCATCGGCGAGATTTTCATCGACATGCACAAGGAAGGAGCCGCCTTCCGGTCGCTGATGAACAATTTTGCGATCGCCATCTCATTGGGCCTCCAATATGGCGTGCCGCTTGAGGAATATGTCGATGCCTTCACCTTCACGCGTTTTGAGCCCGCCGGCATGGTGCAGGGCAACGACACCATCAAGAACGCAACCTCCATTCTCGATTACATCTTCAGGGAGCTTGCGGTCTCTTATCTCGAACGCAGCGATCTCGCCCATGTCGATCCGGCCGATATCGGCAATACCATCACTGGCTCCGGCGAACATGGCGGCACGGACAGCCCGGCCGCACCGAGCGAAACGCCGCCGGCCATTGTCGCCGAGCGTTTTCTGTCGCGCGGCCTCACCCGTGGCTCCTTCCAGAGCAAGGTGGTCTCCCTGCAAAGTGAGGAAACGGCGGAGGGGCGGGACTCGGTCGGCGGTCTCATCGCCGAACTCCAGCAGGAAGTCTCAACCGCCTTCAGTCAGGTAAGCGTCGCCGGCGGCCATGCCGAAGCGGTTCTGACCGAAACCGTCATCGAAGCCGAAGCCGTAGCGACATCCTCCGAAACCATGTCGGACGAGGACCGTATCGCCCGCGCCCGCGTTCAGGGCTATGTCGGCGAGGCCTGCGGCGATTGCGGCAATTTCACCCTGGTGCGCAACGGCACCTGCCTCAAATGCGACACCTGCGGCGCCACCTCGGGCTGTAGCTGATCGTCTATTCGAATTTACAAGGTTCAAGATTTTATGCTGTTTAACCGCGAAGCCAGAAAATCAGGACTGATCCTGCTCATCGAACATCTCGATGCGGTGCTTTTCGCTATTGAAGGCCTGGACGCGCGTTCCTTGGCCTTGCCGCCGCCGGAGGATGATGCCTCAGCCCGTGACATCCACGATTATCTAACGGCGGTGCGCGAATTTGTCTCGGACATCCATGCCCGAGAATTGTCGCTGATCGCCCATGTCGACCGCGCGCGGCGACAGGCCGCCAGGCTAAAAAGCCGCGATGGGTCGATCACGGCCTATGCCCGTCTTTTCAACGCCGGAACCCAGGCCTTCGCCGACCGGCTGGAGGATTTGACACGGGCGATGGAGAGCGATTTGTCTTTCCATCGATGCGGCCGGAACGCTTGCCATCGATGGCAATTACCGCATTGCGGGCCTTGTCGCCATGTCCGACCTCGAAAAACTCTCTGAGGCCTTTCTCGATCTGGTCGAAACCCATGAATTGCTCGACCGGCAGCCGCGTCGAGCTGAAGAAGATGACGCCAGGCGCCATTCAAGCCTGCTCAAGAAATTGAGCGAGATTGATGACGGCGGGAATAGCGAAGAAACGATTGCAAATTCCCTCTAGGGATTTCCGCGACGAACCGGGCCGATAGCCCGGCCTCATCCTGAGGCTGATATTTCATCTCAAGCGCCGCTAAGTAAAAGCCGCATCCCGAGGGCGCGCCTGCCGCATGGCGGCAGCGAGCGTCTCGAAGGATGGAGACGGGCGACCGCCTCACCATGAGGATTGAGTTTCATATGGATAGCCAAAAATAAAAACCTCATCCTGAGGGACACGGCCACTCAGTGGCCCGTGTCGTCTCGAAGGATGGAGACGGGCGACCTCCTCACCATGAGGCTGGGAGTGCTGGACAAACTGTTCGGATGAAAAATGTCGCCCCAAAATCGGAGCCCAAAAATTGAGAGGTGGTTGCGACAGCGGGGACGTCACAACCACCTCTTATTGACCATTACAGCAATGATGCGTTGGATAACGCGACTGCCTTCCTTGGTCTGTCTAAAGCCAACCATGAAGGGTCGCAAGACGCAAGTCCAAACCACTCATGGTTGTGCGTTTTCTGGCCTGCTGTGAGGTTTATCCACAGGAAACTGATTATTTCATGGGCAGTTATTGAAAGAATGCATGAACGTTGTGCATCTCTTTGGGTCGCCACGGTTTTTATAGGTTGTTTTGAGTCTGTCTATAGTTTGTTTTGAGTCTATTTATAGTCTGACTGTAGGTAACCGAGGGCATCGAGACGGTCGACAAGTTCGGCCTCGGCTATCTTGAGTTGCGCCGCGTCGGTCGAGCGCAGCACGAGCTGTGTTCCGGGCCGGTCATTCTTGAAAAAAGGATAGCTACCCATTGAAATCGTTGGATATTCCTTTTGTACATCCTCGAGATTCTTTGCCACCAGGCTTTCCTTCCGGTCGACAATAATGGTCACGGAGTGCATTTTTTTTCCGGTTTTCAACCGTGGCGTCACCGCATCCAGCATCACCTGCATGATCACCGGCACCCCCGCCATCACGATCACATTCCTGATCATGAATCCGGGCGCGAAAGAGACGGAATTCTCAATAAGATCAGCACCTTGCGGCACATAGGCCATGCGCATTTGCGTCTCCGTCAATTGCGCCCGGCCGTAACGCTCGGCCATCATGTCAACGGCCCCCTCGTCCAGAACCAGCGGCAGATCCAGCGCCCGCGCCACCGATTGCGCGGTGATGTCGTCATGGGTCGGCCCGATGCCGCCGGTAGTAAAAACGTAAGTATAACAAGGCCTTAATGCATTGAGCGCCGTGATAATCGCGGCTTCGTCGTCGCCCACCACGCGCACCTCCTGCAGCCGGACGCCGATTTCGGTGAGATGATTTGCCAGATAATGGATATTTGAATCCCGCGTCCGGCCGGACAGTATTTCATCTCCGATCACCAGTAGCGCCGCGGTCACAATCTCCGTTGCCTCGGATTTTTTGTCATTGCCCATAGGCCGAATCCACTCCCCGAATCCCTTGCTATAAAGCATTATTAAGGGCCACATGAGCCAGCTTAAACCTTTGCGCGGGAAAATAAAATTGCCGCCTGCCAATATTCCGCCGTCACCACCCTGAATGAAAATGGAAATTTGCGCTCTATGAAATTTGCCTCAAAACTTGTTTCAGGCCGCCTGGTCAAGCGTTACAAACGTTTCCTGGCCGATGTCACGCTCGATGATGGCACGCTGGTTACCGCCCATTGCGCCAATCCGGGCGCCATGACGGGGCTGATGGAGCCCGGTTCGAAAGTCTGGCTGTCCATCAGCGACAATCCCAAACGCAAGCTCAAATATTCCTGGGAGCTGATCGAAGTTAAAGAGGGACGAAAGCGCTCGCTCGTGGGCATCAATACCGCCCACCCCAACCGGCTGGTAACCGAGGCGATTGAACATAACGAGATCGCAGAACTCAAAGGCTATGCGCGGCTCAGGCGCGAAGTGAAGTACGGCAAGAGCAGTCGTATCGATATTCTTCTTGAAGATGACGCCAAACCGCCCTGCTATGTCGAGGTCAAGAATGTCCATCTCTCTCGCGAGAAAGGGCTGGCTGAATTTCCTGATTCAGTCACGGTCCGCGGCGCCAAGCACTTGAACGAACTCCGGGATATGGTCCTCAGTGGCGCACGCGCCGTGATGCTCTACCTCATCCAGCGCACCGATAGCGAACGCTTTTCCATTGCCGCCGATATCGATCCCGGTTATGCGCAGGCCTTCTTTGAAGCCCGGCGATCCGGCGTCGAAATGATCGCCTATGACTGTAAAATCTCACCCCTGAACATATCCGTAGCCGGCAAGCGCCCGGTAATCAGCAATGAAAGCTGATCGGTCGGGTGGAGATAGCGGCTTCTTCCCGTCCGGCCCAGGCGCTGGACCCGGCTCATACCTGCGGAGAACCTTTGGCGTCTATCTCAAGCCCCGCGTCCTGATTATCCTGTTGCTTGGTTTTTCGGCGGGGCTGCCGCTGGCTTTGTCCGGCGCCACCCTGACAGTCTGGATGGCCGAGCGTGGTGTCGATCTTGAAACCATCGGTCTGTTCGCTCTGGTCGGTCTGCCATACAGCATCAAGTTCTTATGGGCGCCGGTCGTTGATGCGCTCCGCATTCCCTTTCTCACAAAGCGCCTCGGGCGACGGCGTGCCTGGCTTGTCTTCTCGCAAATTCTTCTGATGGGAACAATCGTCTTCCTGGGCGCCCTCGACCCGTTAAAAACACCCTTGCTTATCGCCCTCGCTGCAATAATCGTTGCCACGGCCTCCGCCACCCAGGATATCGTCATCGACGCTTTCCGGGTCGAATCCCTCGACGCGGACGAACAGGCAGCCGGCATGGCCTGCTACGTATCCGCCTATCGCATCGCCATGCTCATATCCACCGCCGGCGTCATCACCCTCACCGCAATGCTTGAAAACATGGGTGTACCGTCGTCCCATGTCTGGTTCTACGGTTACGTTGCGGCCGCACTCCTGATCCTTGTCGGCATTGCCGCCGTGCTCATCGCAGAGGAGCCGAAATCAACTGCCGCCGATGCCCCCGGCCCCGATCCCTCGGCATTTGTCTCGGCCTCGCCACTCAAACGCCTGGGCGACACCTCCCGGGCGGCATTTCTGGAATTCTCCGCAAAACCGGACATAGCGGTCATACTTCTCTTCATCGTACTCTACAAATTCTGCGATGCGCTCGCCGGGGTCATGACCGCCCCCTTCGTTCTCGATATCGGGTTTGACAAAACCGCCTATGCCACGATCGTCAAGGGTGTCGGGCTGATCGCTGTGCTATTGGGCGGATTTGCGGGCGGCGCGATCGCCAGGACCAGAAACCTCGGTTACGCGCTTCTGCTCGGCGGTGTCCTTCAGATGCTGTCCAATCTGGTTTTCTCCGCGCAGGCATGGATCGGACCGCAAACCTGGGCGCTTGTCGGAACCATCGTGATTGAAAATTTTACCGGCGGATTGGGCACGGTGATATTCGTCGCCTATCTGTCCGAGCTTTGCGGCAACACCCGCCACACCGCAACCCAATTTGCATTGCTCACCGCTCTTGCAGCTATAGGCCGCACGGTCCTGTCATCGAGCTCCGGCTTTCTCGCAGCCAATCTCGGCTGGTCGCTTTTTTTCGTAACCACAGCAATCGCGGCACTCCCTGGACTGGCGCTTCTTGTCTATCTGGACCGAAGGGGGCATTTTGACGAACTGGCTCTATTGAATCTGCCACCTAAAAACTTTAAGTCATAAGCCTCGGAATGATAATCCGGGCGCGGCCCGGACATGAGAAAAACAAATCCATGATAGCAGCCGAAAAAATAAGACTCCACGATGCAGAAGCCTTCGAAGGCATGCGCATTGCCGGCCAACTGACAGCGGCCGCGCTCGATATGATGGTCGAGCACATGCGCCCGGGCATCACCACCCAGTATCTCGATGACGTAGCGCTTGAATTCGCCCTTGATCACGGCGCCATTCCCGCGCCGCTTAACTATCGTGGATTTGCAAAATCAATATGCACTTCGCTCAATCACGTGGTCTGCCACGGCATCCCCGGAGACCGCATCCTCAAGGAAGGCGATATTCTCAATATAGACATCACGCTTATCAAGGATGGCTGGCATGGTGACTCGAGCCGCATGTATGCGGTCGGCGAGATATCGCGAAAGGCCGAGCGGTTGATCGAAATCACCTATGAATCCCTCATGCACGGCATCGAAGCGGCGAAGCCGGGAAACACCACGGGTCATATCGGTGCCGCCATACAGGCATATGCCGAGGGAGAACGTTGCAGTGTCGTGCGTGATTTCTGCGGGCACGGATTGGGCAGAGTATTTCATGACCGCCCGAACATCCTTCACTACGGTGCGGAGGGCGAGGGACCGGTCCTCAAGCCCGGAATGCTGTTTACGATCGAGCCCATGATCAATCTTGGCGGACACGGCGTAAAAATACTCGCCGATGGATGGACCGCGGTTACGCGCGACCGCTCGCTGTCCGCTCAATTTGAACATACATTGGGAATTACGCAAGATGGTTGCGAGGTGTTCACCACATCGCCAGCCGGTCTGGATTGTCCCCCCTGCAATATTTCCTGAGGGGGCGAGCGTGTCGGAAGACCGGGTAACAAAATGAGCAAGGGGCGGCAGGATCTCAAGGGACATCGTCAGCGGTTGCGCAAAAGATTTCGCGAAGGCGGCATGGAAGCGGTTGCTGATTATGAACTTCTGGAATTAATTCTGTTCCGGGCACTCGCGCGTCGTGACACCAAACCGATCGCCAAAGGCCTTCTTAAAAGGTTCGGTTCCTTTGCAGAAGTCCTTCATGCACCCGACGAGTTGCTCAAAGAGGTGCCGGATGTAGGCGAGGCCGTAATCACCGAACTCAAACTGATACGTACAAGCGCGCTCCGGCTCATGCAGGATGGCTTCGTCGACAAGCCGGTTCTGAGTTCCTGGGCGCCCCTGATCGATTACTGCCGGGGCGCCATGGCTTATGAATCGCGGGAGCAATTCCGCATTCTCTTTCTCGACAAGAAAAACAAGCTGATAAAAGACGAGGTTCAGCAGGAAGGCACGGTGGATCACACGCCGGTGTATATACGCGAAATCGTCAAGCGCGCGCTCCAATTATCCGCCACAGCCGTCATTCTGGTGCACAATCATCCATCTGGCGACCCAGCGCCCTCGCGCGCGGATATCGACATGACCAAAGCGATCGTAGAGGCCGCAAAACCTTTGGGCATCATCGTGCACGACCATATCATCGTTGGTCGTGAAGGCCATGCCAGCCTGAGGGGCATGGGATTGATTTAGTCCTTTGAAATATGCGCCCCTTCAGTCAAAATCAGTGTCAGCCGGCTGCAACGGCGGTCTTGACGGCCTATCTCTTTGACAATGCAATCAGGCCGCCTCACTCTTGTCTCATGGAGGAAGATGCTCTTTGCGTCAGTTAAGAACAACCAGAATTGTAAGTCTTTCCATCGCTGTCATTGGCCTTGCCTGTCTACTGACGGCCGATATTGCGAGAGCCGCTAATGTGAAAGAAATCCGCCTGGGCGTATTGGCCTTTCGCGGCCCCGTTGCCTGTATGAACCGCTGGACGCCGACGGCCGAATATCTCACCAACAAGCTGGAGGGTTTCCGCTTCAGAATTGTCCCGCTTACGCTCAAGCAAATGGAAATCGCCGTGCGTGACAACAAGGTCGATTTCGTCTTCACAAATCCCGGCAACTATATCAATCTTGAAACCCGCTATGGCATCTCTCGCATCGCAACGATGAAATCGTTGGATGGCGTCGCTGCGGAGAACCACTTCGGTGCCGTTATTATTACCAGGTCCGACCGGAAGGATATCAGGCAGCTCCCGGACCTTAAGAACAAATCCTTTATGGCCGTACGAAAAAATGCATTTGGCGGCTTCCAGATGGCTTGGAGGACATTGAAAAATTCGGGTATCGATCCCCTTTCCGATTTTCATCCATTGACATTCGCAGGCTTTCCACAGGACCAGATCATTTTTGCCATTCGCGACCGAAAGGTCGATGCGGGAACGGTACGCACCGGACTTCTTGAATCGCTCCATGAGGCCGGCAAAATCAATATTTCTGATTTCCGTGTCCTGGCCCGGAAAAGCTACCCCGGCTTCTACACGCTTTCCTCGACCGCTCTATATCCCGAATGGCCAATCTCCAAGATGAAGACAACGCCGGATGGCGTATCGCAAAAAGTTGTCATCGCTCTTTTGACGATGTCGTCGGACGACAGGGCTGCAATCAAGGGCCAGTATGGCGGATGGACCGTTCCGCTTGACTATCAGTCCGTGCACGCGCTCTTTCGTGAATTGAACATAGGGCCCTATACTCCGGCCAAGGAGCTGACCATCCTTGAAATCATTGACCGCTATCGGATCTGGGTGGCGATATTCGCAACGGCACTGATCTTGTCCTTCGGCTGGGCGATCTGGACCGAACGTCTGGTGAAACGGCGCACCCAGGAACTCAGTATCGCGAATGAAATGCTCGTTGATCAGATGGCGATGCGGCGGCGACTCGAGGAACAGGCTTCTCTGCGCCAGAACGAGCTGACCCGGATCGCGCGTCAGAACTCCCTCGGTGAAATGGCGTCAAGCATCGCGCATGAACTGAACCACCCGCTCACAACCATCCTGAACTACGTGAAAGGATGCACCCGGCGCCTGGAAACGGGGCGCTGCGATTATGGCGACATCAAGAATGTTCTCAGCCAGGTGTCCCACCAGGCGCGGCATTCGGCCAACGTCATAAAGGTCATGATGGATTTTGTCCGCTCCGATGTACGCGAGCGCGAGCATGTCGATTTGAACGAAATTGTGCATGAGGTCGCTGAACTGGTCAGCCTGGAAACGGAAAACCGGTCGATTTTTCTTGAAATCAAGGATGCTCCGCAAAAATTGAATGTATACGTTGACAGGGTTCAGATAGAACAGGTTATCCTGAATATCGTGCGCAATGCCATTGAAGCCATACCCCAGACAAGAGGCATGCAGGGACACATCATCATGAAGACCGATCGCGAAGACCAATCCCATGCCAAGGTAACCGTGACCGACAATGGCACCGGTATCCCGGAAAGTATCAAACAGGATATGTTTACGCCATTCGTATCGAAAAAAAATACCGGCCTGGGCCTCGGCCTTTCCATAAGCCGGTCGATCCTGGAAACCCATCAGGGCCATTTGCAGGTCGTCGACACCTCCAATGAAGGCAGCACGATCAGTTTTTCACTACCGGTGGCCTGAAGATGCCCAAAACACAATTTCAAGACTGTGTTGTATACGTCATCGACGATGACGAGGCGCTCCTGACCTCGTTGGAATGGTTGCTTCAGAGCGTCCCGTTCAACGTTAAATCATACACGTCGGCGAATGCGTTCCTCAACGAAATTGACACCAAATGCCAGGGCTGTGTCGTCACCGACCTTCGCATGCCCGAGATGAACGGTCTTGAGCTTCAAAAGGCCCTCAAAAAAAGAAACATCGATTTGCCCGTGATCGTTATGAGCGCCTATGGCCAAATCGGGCTGGCGGTTGAAGCGATGAAACAGGGTATCGTCGACTTCATCGAAAAACCGTTCGACGACCAGCAGTTTGTCGATATCATAAACAACGCCATCCGCCACCGCCTTGAGCAGGTTGGAGATCGCGAAAAAATTTCGAAAATTCATCAACGCCTTGCCAATTTAACGCAACGCGAGCAGCAAATCTGCCGACTGATCGTCCAGGGACATACAAACAGGCAGATAGCAAAGGCCCTGAATATTTCCGAAAAAACCGTGGAAGCCCACCGGGCACAGGTCATGCGTAAGATGGAAGCGGGCTCGATGGCCGAACTCATACGCATGGTCCTGGTTGCGGACCCCGAATTTGCCGGTCACCTGACCTAGGGAATACCCTAATTAATCTAGGAAAACCTCCAATTTGCGTCTTTCACGTGTGCACTTAAGGTTGGCTCTCCGAAAGGGTCTTTGGACACGAAAAATAATATAAGCGTGTCCGGCGGGCACAAGCGGCACGATACCCTTTCATATCAATATTAATATTGGAGGAAAACATGCGTTACATCACAGCACTTGTTGCAGCACTGTTTGCATTTAGTCTGGCAAATACCGCTGCCGTCGCCGGTAGCTACGGCAAGCAAAAAGTCGTCTATCATATCAATTATGACAATCCGAAAAGACAGGCAGGCGCCCTGCGCAATATTCAGAACCATATCAATGCCGTCGGTGCTGAAAATCTTGATCTGAAAGTCGTGATGCATGGTAAAGGTGTATCGCTTCTTCTTGAGCCCGGTGCAAAAACGAAACTTCCCAAAGGCAACGCCAGTGAAGTCATCACGGCAAAAGTCGATGGGCTGAAAAATCAGGGCATCAGCTTCGCTGTTTGCGCCAACACGCTTCGCGGTAAGAAAATCAATTACGAAAACGATCTCTACGGCGTGTCGAAAAAGAACATCGTGCCCAGCGGCGTGGCGGAACTCGCCAAATTGCAGGCTGAAGGCTACACCTATATCAAGCCTTAAGCACAATTTTTTGGAGAAAGCTTATCGATAGCTTTTCCACAAAAAACTATAGGGAGGGCGGTCGTTTCAGCGGCTGCCCTCTTTTCATTCGGTCATTGATTGGTGTTGCCTGAAAGAGATCGTACTCAAGTCCGGCAGAATGGGCCGGATAACAAGGGCCTCACGTTAAATTGAGATACGAGGCCTTGGTGTTGCAGGTGCGGTAAGGTAGCTTTCCACGGTTGATCCACCTCCGGGCCAAGGCATCGAGAGCCGCTCGCAAAACTGAAATCCGAGAAAGAATTCCAATGCAGACAAAACATGCGAACACCTGGAAACAATTCCGCGTCATGGCCCTTTTTACAGTTCTCGTATCGTCATTGAGTGCATGGCCGGGGCTGGGAGCGATGGCGGCCGAGACCGAACTTGTAATGATCGAGTCCAAAAGCTGTCATGTCTGCAAGCAGTTTCACCGCGAGGTCGGACCGGATTACAACGCCAGTAAAGGTGCATCCATATTCCCTCTCAGGATGATCGACATCGACGATGGCAAAATCGATATATCGCTTCAGCGGCCTGTGACCATGACGCCAACCTTTATATTTGTGGAAAAAGGCAAGGAAATCGCGCGCGTCGTCGGCTTCCCGGGGCGTGAATATTTTTTCAAACTGGTTAATGGTGCTGCTGAAGAAATAAAGAAATTGCGGACTAGCAGCAAGACCAATTGACCGGCCTGCGCTTTAATCGTCTTCCAGTTTTTCAACCTCGATGAGATCGCCGGCTTTGACGCTACTCAATTGCCGCACGTCATCGTCGGTCCGCGCCCAGATATTACAGGGGGCGGCCAGACGAATCTCATCGCCTACCGAAATGGGTGTCGGCCCGAAACCGATCGCAATCGCATCTCCCTCCGGCCAAAAAGCGAGCTCACCCGGTGCGACGATCGCCCGCGCATCGGGCTCTCGGCCTGTTTCCACATGAGTTTCGAAATAAATCTCGTCTCCCCAGGTCTGCACGACCGCTCGAATTGGCAACACCGCCCAGATACGGTCTGCCGTCGGAGTCCCGTGGAGCTGCGCCGAAATCTCCACGTCGGCGGCTTTAATCAGAATTTTTCTGGAACGAACGGCCAGGGGAAATTCCTCATCCAATCACTCAGGCGGCCGGCCGAAAACCAGGACCGCATTCAATCCGCCAAAAGCAAACGAATTTGACATGGTATAATTGATCTCCATCTCGCGGCCCGCATTGGGCACGTAGTCGAGGTCGCAGTCAGGATCGGGTTCGGCATATCCTATGGTCGCGGGCGCGAAATTGTCTTCCATGGCTTTGATGCAGGCAACAGCCTCGACGCCGCCGCCGGCGCCGAGCAAATGCCCATGCATGGATTTTGTCGATGAAATGGCGAGGCTGCCTGCAGCATCGCCGAAGACGCGCTTTATGGCATCGGTCTCATTCGCGTCATTAACCGTCGTCGCCGTCCCGTGCGCATTGAGATAATTGATGTCCCCGGGTATGAGCTCCGCTGCATCCAGCGCAAACTTCATCGCCTTGCTCGGCCCTTCAACATCCGGATTGACCATATCGGCCGCATCCGAAGTCATTCCGAAACCCTTGACCTCGGCAAGAATTTTCGCACCGCGCGCCCGCGCATATTCGAGCTCTTCCATAACAAGAATTCCGGCACCTTCCGCAAGCACGGTACCATTGCGGGTTTTGGAAAATGGAAAACATCCTTCCGGGCTCAACACGCGCATGGCCTGCCATGCCCGCATCGATCCATAGTTGACCACCGCCTCCGAAGCTCCCGCAACCCCCAGATCGATACTTCCGCGCCGTATCATGTCGAACACCAGGCCGATTGCATGGGACGCTGTCGCACATGCACTGACCGTTCCGAATGTCGGCCCCTTTATGCCGTATTCGATACCGATATGCGCGCAAGCCGATGAGCCGATGGTCCGCAACAAAGTCAGTGGATGCGTCGCCTTCTTCTTCAATGCGAAGAGGTCGTAATAGGCCTTTTCAAGCGTGTTGAGGCCGCCGGCGCCCGATCCCACGATCGATGCCGCCCGGTCGCTGTCGACAAAGGGAACTTCGAGTCCGGATTGCTCGATAGCCTCTGCGGCGGCGGCGCCTGCAAATTGGGAATAGCGGTCCGCCAAAAGCAGTAACTTGCTCGACAACCGCTCCCTTGGTTCAAAATCGCTGCACTCGCCGGCAATAGTGATGTAAAGATCCTGGGTATCAAAACCGGCAATCTGGTCGATTCCGCACGCCCCCGATTTCAAGCCATCCCAGAATTGATCGACGCTCGATCCCAGGGATGTAACCACACCGGTGCCGGTCACGACCACGCGTTTGAAACCGTTAGAGTTTGTCATGAATCCAACTGGTGTGAGATGAAAATCGAACCGCCCCCGGTCGGGCGGCTGTAAAAAACAATTTGAGGTCGTTTATGCTGCGGCGCCCGAAGACGTCTGATCATTGCCTCCGGAGACCAGGGCGCTGACCCGATCGACCACAGAACCCACCGTTTTGAAATCCTCGACTTCTTCATTGGCGTTATAAGGAATTTCAATACCGAAGGTGTCTTCAATATCAAACACGATCATTGCCAGGTCAAGCGATTCAATTTCAAGCTCCGTTAACTCCGTGTCGAGCGAAATATCGTCCCTTGGTTCCTTCATATGTTTTTTAAGAATCTCGATAATATTCTTAGCCACGTCGTCCATATTGGTCTCCCTGCCAGGATCGACTACAACGCCTGGTTTGCATAATGTCGGCACTCACCCAAACTCTACTGAAATTCGGGCGGTTTCAAGCCTGATTTACCTTTAAATTGGCATGAAGTCTAGGCGATTGAAAACACAATCCAAAGGCTATTATGGTCTCGAATGACCCGGAAGCGCGACTTCGCGAATGCACTGGTTACAAAAGGTTCAGTTTTGGACTGCGCCAATACCGATTGGTAGGCTAATTCGGGACTATTTCGCCCATAATCGTCTAATCAAGGACGTCCGGAGCGAAACCACTGTGGATTCTCGCCGACACCGCACTATAATGATGGCCCCGATAAAAAAATCATGGCCGGTTGAAAAATGGTCGTGAAGCTCAGGAAGCGTCTCTGGAGGTAGAAACCATGACTGAAGCAGCCCAAACGCCACCAACAGCCGAAACGACGAGCGCGGAAGACTATACCTGGCTCGCTCATTATCCCGAAGGGATAGACTGGCATCAGCAGTTTGAAGCGACACCCGTCTACACAATGCTCGATGACACTGTTGCCAAATATCCGAACCAGTCCTGCTGCGATTTCCTGGGTAAAAAAATGACCTATAGGGAAATCGGCGAACTCGTAAACAGGGCTGCGGAAGGGTTGCAAAAGCTCGGTGTAAAAAAAGGCAGCAGAGTAGGTCTCTTTCTTCCAAACTCGCCGACATACATAATTTTTTATAATGCAATTCTCAAATCGGGCGCCACGGTGGTCAATTACAATCCCCTCTACACAGTCGAAGAACTTGAATATCAGGTGAAAAACAGCGGCACCGAACTCATGGTCACCCTCGATCTCAAGGCCTTGTTCGACAAGGTCGAGGCATTGGTCGAGAGCGAAGCCCTTCAACACGCCGTCATCTGTTCCTTCCCCGATCTTTTGCCCGGTCTGAAATCCTTTTTATTCAAACTTCTAAAGGGTAAGGAGGTCGCCAAAGCCAGCTCCTCGCCGATTGTTTCCAGGCTGACCTTTGAGGAAACCCTTCTCAACAATCCCGGCAATCCCGAAGTCCCCGAAATCGATCCCCATAATGACATCGCGGTTCTGCAATATACCGGCGGGACCACCGGCGTCCCCAAGGGTGCAATGCTGACCCACGCCAACCTCACCATCAATGTTCAACAGTCCATGGCCTGGACGACGCGGCTGGAGGAGGCACAGGAAAAGGTCATGGGCCTCCTGCCGTTTTTCCACGTATTCGCCATGACCGCCGTATTGAATGTGGGGGTGAAACTCGGGGCGGAAATCGTCATGCTGCCGCGCTTCGAGCTCGATCAGGCGCTCAAGCTTATCAACGCCCACAAGCCCACATTCATGCCGGCGGTTCCCACCATCTTCAACGCCATGATGCACCATCCGAAAATCAAGAATTTCGATCTGACCTCTTTGAAGGTCTGCCTTTCCGGCGGCGCGCCTCTGCCTCTCGAGGTCAAACGCGGATTTGAGGACATGACCGGGTGCAAGGTGGTCGAGGCCTACGGATTGTCGGAAACGTCACCCGCCGTCACCATCAATCCTCTCGACGGGCCCGTCAAGGAAAGCTCAATCGGACAACCCATACCCGGAACAATTCTCTCCCTCAGGGACCTGGAAAATCCGATGCAGGAGGTTCCCCAGGGCGAAAAGGGCGAGATCTGCATCAAGGGCCCGCAAGTTATGAAGGGTTACTGGAACATGCCGGACGAGACGGCCAATACGTTCCTTGAGGATTATCTTCGAACCGGCGACGTCGGCTATATGGACGAACAGGGCTTCACATTCATCGTCGACCGCATCAAAGACTTGATTATCTGCTCGGGTTACAATGTTTATCCGCGCCGCATCGAGGAAGCCATATATGAGTTCCCGGCCGTCGAGGAAGTCACCGTCATCGGCGTCAAGGATGATTATCGCGGCGAAGCGCCCAAGGCCTTCATCAAGCTCAGGGATGGTCACACCGCCACGGCCGATGAAATATTGCAGTTCCTTGAAAGCAAGATTTCAAAAATAGAGATGCCCGAATATATCGAGTTCCGCGACGAATTGCCCAAGACCATGATCGGCAAGCTTTCCAAAAAGGAGCTCGTGGAAGAGGAACGCGAACGCGGCCATGTCTGAGCCGCGCGCCTGACCGCGACCGAAGGCCTGGAAAACCCGATGTCGGTCTTCAGATAGCACTGAAACATTGTGCTGCACCGGGAGCAATGCCGCGTATCTGTGAACAAGATGCGCGGTGTAAAAAATCGCGACCGTTTGGCATAAATGGTGTATCCACTAGGATCTATTCAATTCACCATTTATGCCAAAGCCCTATGTTCTGAATGCGGGCTCCAGCACCAAAATAAAGATCGTTACCACATGAACAAATTCGAAGGTATGGACCAGAAAGCGCGCGTCACGCCGCAAGATTCGAAAGCTGAATTATTCAGCATCGGGGATCTCGCGCAGGAATTTTGCATCACCACCAGGGCCATTAGGTTTTATGAGGATAAGGGACTGATCTCACCTGGGCGCGTCAGCGGCGTTCGTGCTTACGACAGGCGCGACCGTGCAAGGCTCATCCTGATTTTAAGAGGCAAGCGGCTTGGCTTCTCTCTTGAAGACATCGCAGAATATCTTTCGCTTTACGACACCGATCCAAGTCATGTAACGCAGTTGAAACATCTTGAGAAACAGGTCGACGAAGCCATTGCCCGGCTCGAGCAACAGCGCGCCGATATCGAACTCACGATCGACGAACTGCAGGAAATTCGCGAAAAAACCATCACCGCTCTCGCCGATCGCGCCGACTAGAAATAGAGAAATATCCGGTTCAAGCCGGTTGAGCAGAGTTCTGCACCCCAGGGTCGAGTAACGCGAGCAATTGCGATGCTTTCCTGTCGAAAACAGGATGACGCCAGTTCGGCGCAACCTCAATAAGCGGCTTTAAAACAAAAACGCGGCTGTCCATTTCCGGATGGGGCAGAATGAGCCCTGAGCCGGATGCCGTCCGCCCTCCGTTTTTCCAGTTCAGGATCCGGCCCTTGTAATCGAGAATATCGATGTCCAGCGTCCGCGCCGCCCAGCGCCTCCGCTGCTTCCGGCCGGCGGCTCTCTCAATAGATTTTATTGCCCGAACGAGCTCCGCCGGCGTCATGTCGGTGCGTATAACCAGTACACTATTGAGGAAGGGTGGCTGCCGCCCTGAGCCAAGGGCTGCGCTCTCATAGAGGCGGGACGCGGCGACGGTTTCCACGCCAAAGCCTTCAAGAGCCCCGACAGCTCTCTCCAGGGTTTTGCGGCGAGTGCCCCAGCGCCCGGGAAGGTTGCTTCCCAGTCCCAGAATCACAGATTTTCCATGCACATGCGTCACTTGAAGATCGTCCTCATGCTCGCCATTTTAAAAACATAGACTGACCAGACTGAAAAACCGGCTCCCGTGGCGGCGGCAGATATGTCGGGTCTGGTGTTTTTCAGAGATTTTTTCAACGAGGCAATAGCATGAAACTTTATCCGAGCGAGCGTTTTGCCCTCTTTATCGACGGTGCAAACCTCTATGCCACCGCCAAATCACTTGGTTTCGACATAGATTACAAGCGCCTACTCAACTATTTCAAAAATGAAGGACAGCTCGTCCGCGCCCTCTATTATACAGCAATTTCCGACGATCAGGACTATTCATCCATCCGCCCGTTGATCGATTGGCTGGATTATAATGGCTACACCATGGTGACCAAGCCGACAAAGGAATATACCGATGCGGCCGGACGGCGGAAGGTCAAGGGCAATATGGATATCGAACTCGCCGTCGATGCCATGCAGCTGGCCGACCATCTCGATCACATCATTCTTTTTTCGGGCGATGGCGATTTCCGCTCGGTTGTCGAGGCCATCCAGAAGAAAGGCCGCCGCGTCACCGTGATATCAACGCTGAAAACCCAGCCGCCAATGGTCGCGGACGAACTCAGGCGCCAGGCCGATGAATTCATCGACATCGCAGACATCATCAATTCCATTGGCCGGAAGGGCGCATCGGATCATGATGACGGCTTTGGTGACGATGAGGATGATCCCGTCTACGAATATGAGGACGATGTCGAGGTTTGAGATACTGGTTCGAAAACCAAATGACTGCACGTTCGGGAAAAATCCTCTATAGCTTTCACCATGACCTCTCGATCAGACATTTCCATGGGACCGGATCGCGCCGCTGGTGCAAGGAGCGCTGCCGAACCCTCGTCCAATTGTGAATTATGCCCGCGACTGACCGCGTTCCGCACCACATACGCGCGGACGGAACCTGATTGGTTCAATGGCGCCGTCCCTTCTTTTGGCCCCGATGACGCACGCCTTCTCATCGTCGGCCTCGCCCCCGGCCTCAAGGGCGCCAATCGCACGGGACGTCCGTTTACCGGCGATTACGCCGGCGATCTCCTCTACGCGACGCTAAGCGAATTTGGCTTTTCAAAGGGCAATTACGAAGCGCGGCCGGACGACGGCCTCGAACTCGTCGATTGCATGATATCGAACGCCGTCCGCTGCGTACCGCCCGCAAACAAGCCAAACGGCGCTGAGATAAAAACCTGCCGCCAATTTCTGATGAACCGCATCAATGCCCTACCTGAGCTCAAGGTCATACTGGTCTTGGGGCGCATCGCCCATGACAGCACCGTATCGGCCTTCAATCTCCGGCGCGCCGATCACCCGTTCGGCCATTGCGCAAAACATGAAATCACTGGCGGCCTGACGCTCATCGACAGCTATCACTGCTCGCGCTACAACACCAATACCGGCCGCCTGACCGCGGAAATGTTCCGACAGGTATTTACGCAAATAAGAAAGGAACTCGGTTGATTTCGTCGCAATGGCTAAATGAACGGGTGCCGGGACTTATCCACCCGCGTCCTCATTCCGTGGCGGCTGCCCGTAGGTTTTAAAAAGCTCGAGCACCCGTTCCATCTCCGCCGCCGGTAACAAATGCACCTCACCGAGTTCCAAAAGCTTGACATATTGCGCCGCCAGGGTTTCGACCTCGGCCGCCAGCTCATAGGCGGCATCGAGCGAGTGCCCGACCGCGCAAAGCCCGTGATTGGCAATCAGGCAGGCATTGCGGTTGGCCAGACCGCCCGCGACGTTTGCCGCCAATTCTTCACTGCCGAAAGTTGCGTAATCAACGAGCGGAATGTCGTCCCCGCCGGCCACGGCCACCATGTAATGAAAGGCCGGTATCGGCTTATGCGCAGATGCGAGTATGGTCGCGTTCAATGAATGCGTATGAACATGCGCCATGACATCGGCGCGTTTCAGATATGTGCCCAGATGAAACTGCCACTCGCTTGATGGTTTCAGGTCGCCGGAGGGCATGCCCTCGCGGTCGACAAATACGATATCATTTCGCGACATGACGTCGTAAGGCAGGCCGGAAGGTGTGATCAGCATACCGCCGTTAAAGCGCGCCGACACATTCCCCGACCGGCCTGGCGACAGGCCGTCAGCCGACAACCGGCGTGAAGTCTCGACGATACCGTCTCGCAGCAGTTGCTCATTCATGTGCCGCATGCTCCGGATACAGTTTCTGAAGCCCCTCTACGCTTGCCTCCGCGATCCCACGCTCGGTAACCAGACCGGTCACGAGGCGGGCCGGCGTAACGTCGAAGGCGTAATTTCCTGCCGGACTTCCGGGCGATGCGATGCAAAAGTCATGAACCGATCCGTCGTCAAGCCGTCCGCGCATCTCGAGAACCTCCTCCTGTCCCCGTTCCTCGATGGGAATGTCGAAGCCGTTGTCCACCGACCAGTCGATTGTCGAAAAAGGCAGCGTCACGTAAAAGGGTACATTATTGTCATGTGCCGCGAGCGCCTTGAGATAGGTTCCTATTTTATTGCACACGTCGCCATTGGCTGCCGTCCGATCCGTACCGACAAAACACAGGTCCACCTGGCCGTGCTGCATCAAATGCCCGCCCGCATTATCGACAATGATCGTGTGCGGCACGCCGTGCGCACCGAGCTCATAGGCCGTAAGCGCAGCGCCCTGATTGCGCGGTCGTGTCTCGTCAACCCAAACATGTACGTCGATCCCCGAATCGTGCGCCTGATAAATCGGAGACGTCGCCGTCCCCCAATCGACGCAGGCAAGCCATCCCGCATTGCAATGGGTGAGAATATTCACCCGGCAACCTTCGTTTTGCTCCCAGACGTCGCGGATGAGCCCAAGGCCCCGCTCGCCGATTTCTCTGTTTGTCTCGACATCCTCTTCGCATAGCCGAGCCGCGCGTTCATAAGCGGTTTTTATGCGGGCTTCATAAGGAATATTGCGCAGCGCCGCGCGCATTTCATCGAGAGCCCAGCGCAGATTTATGGCCGTCGGCCGTTGCGCCGCTAAAAATTCCGCTGCGCTTTCAATACCGTCATCGGACGGATCCTTGCGAATGGCCAGACAAAGCCCGTAGGCTGCGGTCGCACCAATCAGCGGCGCGCCACGCACCTGCATTGATTTGATCGCATGGGCCGCATCCTCTGTCGTCTCAAGACGTGCAATTACGAATTCATGGGGCAGACGCGTTTGGTCGATAATTTCAACCGACCAGCCATCCTCCGCAAGCCAAATGGTTCGGTAATGCTTTCCATCAATTTTCATCAGAAATTTCTAAACCTATTCGCCCTCGAACTGCATGAGCGCGTGACAGGGAATGCCGCTTTTTTCAAGAAGCGCGCGCCCCCCAAGATCCGGCAGGTCGATAATAAACGCCGCGCCGACAATATCCGCGCCTGCTTTCTGTAAAATCTTGACCGCAGCGCCCGCCGTCCCTCCCGTTGCTATGAGGTCATCGACCAGCAACACCTTCTGGCCGGTACTGACCGCATCCTCATGGATCTCGATGACATCCGTTCCATATTCAAGGGTATATTCCTGTTCAATCGTTTTCCATGGGAGTTTCCCGCGCTTGCGCACCGGCATAAACCCGGTGCCCAGTTTTTCCGCGACAGCGCCGCCGACAATAAAACCGCGCGCCTCGATACCCACAACCACCTCAACGCCCTTGTCCAGATAGGGCGCGGTCATCATCTCAATCGATTGCCGCAAACCATGGGCGTCCCCGAGCAATGTGGTGATATCGCGAAACATGATCCCGTCTTTGGGGTAATCCGGTATCGTTCGAATGAGTGATTTAATGTCGCGCAAAATCCATCCTCCCTATCGGGATTAATATTCAACCGCCCCTGTTGAGCACACGCCCCGCCACGGCATCGAGCTTCTCGAGCAGCAAAGGATCGCGCTCGTCCGGTGGCGTGATCAGAGCTACGTCCAGCGCCCGGTCAGAACCAATGGGACAGGCTTCATGTTCGGCTGGGAAATCCTTCGCCAGCCTTGCCACGAGCGACCGTGCTTTTTCAGCATTGCTAGAGAGCACGCGCAGTACGGACTCGACATCAACCTCCCTGTGCTCGTCATGCCAGCAATCATAGTCGGTCACCATGGCAATCGTCGCATATGAAATCTCGGCCTCACGCGCGAGCTTGGCCTCGGGCATATTCGTCATGCCGATGACGTCGCACCCCCATTGCCGGTAAATTTCCGATTCCGCCCGGCTTGAAAATTGCGGCCCCTCCATCACCAGATAGGTTCCGCCCCGATGAACCGCGATCCCTTCATCGCCCGCCGCCCGGAAAGCCCGTTCCGCAAGTTTCGGGCTGACCGGATCGGCCATGGAAACATGCGCAACGCAGCCGGTCCCGAAAAAACTTTTCTGACGCGCGAAAGTGCGGTCGACAAACTGGTCGACAATGACAAAATGCCCCGGTGCAAGTTCTTCCCGAAATGAACCGCAGGCGGAAACAGAAACCAGATCTGTCACGCCCGCGCGCTTCAGCACATCTATATTCGCGCGATAATTGATGTCGCTCGGCGGGATCTTGTGTCCCGGGCCGTGGCGGGGAAGAAAAACCACGGGGCAATCGCCGATCACCCCGCGCGTGAGCCTGCCCGACGGATCCCCCCATGGCGAGGCAATCGCTTCCTCCCGTTCGTTTTCCAGCCCCGGCAGATTATAAATCCCGCTTCCACCGATTATTCCAAGCACAGCCCCGGTCATCCACCCCGCCTTTCGCAAAAATGCACATCACGCGTTAAATTACTCAATTTCCGGGTAAAAGACAGCCCATTGCTGATTTTATAAAGCGCCCGGCAACAAACCGGTGCCAGCATGACCTTATCGCGTGGGCTGCGGGACCGCCAAAGAAAAGCCCATGAGACCGTAATCTCATGGGCTGAAAACTGTTGGTTGTTTCACGCCTTCAGTACGCAACGACGCGAACCGTTCATCAGAACAGTCAGTGTCCGAGATCCCTCCAAACGAGCTTCTTGGCAAAGTACAAGAGGCCGCTCAGCATCAGGAGATAGACCAGAACACGAAAACCGAGCCTCTTGCGTTCTTCCAGTTTCGGCTCCGCCACCCACATTAAAAACTCCGTCACGTCGCGGGCATAATTCTCGACCGTTTCCGGCGTGCCGTCCGTATACTCCACCGCTCCCTCAGCGAGCGGATTAGGCATGGCGATCTGGTATCCCGGGAAAGCCTTGTTGTAAGTCATTCCCTCGGCCATCGACATTTTTTCGGGAGCATCCTGATAACCGGTAAGGAGCGCATAGAGATAATCCGCCCCGCCTTCCTGATAGCCGCGCGCAATGTCCATTAGAATTTTCAATGGTGCCTTGTACCAGGCAGTTTCTTCGTGAATGCTGCGGGCCTTGGCGATCAGCGACAGGTCCGGCGGCCACGCACCGCTATTGGCCGCGCGCGCTTCCTGCTCATTTTGATAGGGCGGCACGAACCGGTCGGACGGACGCCCCTTTCTCTGATACATCTGCCCTTCACTGTCGGGTCCGTCCCGAACTTCATATTGAGACGCAAGATATTTGACCGCGGCCTTGGAAAATTCCGGTCCGCCCGGTTCGGACAGATTGCGGTAATGCGCATGATCCAGACCATGACAGGCCGCGCAAACTTCCTTGTAGACCTTGTAGCCACGCTGCAGTGATCCACGGTCGTAAAAACCGAACATGCCGGCAAAGCTCCAGTCCTGGCGCTCGATATGCGGCGCTTCACCGGCCGCCCGCACCTCATGCCCGCCAGTCAAAAGAACGGCCAGCATGAACGTGCTTCCAGCAATGTATTGTAGAATTCTATTCATAACGCCCATGCCCCTGAATTATCGGTTTTCCGGCGCCGCTGGCGCTGCCTCTGGTTTTCCCGCTCCCCCCGAAGGTGAACTTCCCTTGCCAAGCACATCTTCCGTGATGCTGTTCGGCAGGGGCTTCGGCCGCTCGATGACGCCGATCAGCGGCATCACGACCAGGAAGTGGATGAAATAATAGGCTGTGAAGATACGCGCATAAAACAGATATACGCCCTCGGCGGGTTTGGCGCCCAAATATCCCAGCGCGATGCAGGTGAAGATGAACAGCCAGAAAAACCATTTATATATGGGACGGTATTTCGTCGAGCGCACCTTGGACGTATCGAGCCAGGAAACAAAGAACAGCACCAGGATCGACGCGAACATCGCGATCACCCCAAGCAGCTTGCTGGGTATCGCGCGCAAAATCGCATATTGAGGCAGGAAATACCACTCGGGCACGATGTGCGGCGGAGTTTGCAGCGGATTGGCCTCGATATAATTGTCGCTATGTCCAAGATAGTTTGGCGCAAAGAAAATCAGCCAGGCGAAAATCATCCAGAATAAGGACATCGCGAAGGCGTCTTTCATCGTGATATAGGGATGAAACGGCACCGAATCGGAATCCGACTGGATCTCGACGCCCGTGGGATTGTTGTTTCCAACCACATGAAGCGCCCATATATGCAGGCCGACAACGCCGACCAGAATAAACGGCAGAAGATAATGCAGGCTGAAGAGACGGTTCAGCGTGGTTTCGCTCACAGAGTATCCGCCCCAGATCCATCTCACGATTGCCGAACCGACGCCCGGGATGATCGTGTCGAATGACGAAAACAGATTTGTTATCACCGTCACGGCCCAGAAGCTCATCTGTCCCCAGGGCAGCGAATATCCCATAAACGCAATCGCCATCATCAAAAGGAAGATAAGAACGCCCAGGATCCACAATATTTCGCGCGGATCCTTGTAGGAGCCGTAATAGAGGCCGCGGGCTATGTGAATATAGGCGGCGAGGAAAAACATCGATCCGCCGACCGCATGCGAATAACGCATCAGCCAGCCCCAGTTCACATCGCGCATGATATGTTCGATGCTGGAGAACGCCTGATCGCCGCTCGGTACATAATGCATCGCCAGAACGATGCCTGTTATGAGCTGAACAACCAGGCAAAACGACAGAATGCCGCCAAACGTCCATAAATAGTTCAGATTACGCGGCGTCGGGAATTCAATGAACTGCCCATGCATGAGGCGCAGGACAGGCAATCGGCGATCAAGCCATTTGGAGAAGCCATTACTTGGCTCATAAGTCGAGGGATGAGACATTTCGATGTTTCCAGCTAGCCGATTTTAATCTTGGTATCGTTGAGAAATTTGTAAGGCGGCACGGCAAGATTGTCAGGCGCCGGACCCTTCCTGATACGCCCGGACGTATCGTAATGCGAGCCATGACACGGACAGAACCAGCCGCCATACTCGCCTTTCTGGTCCGTCAGCCCCTGCCCCTTCGGAATGCAACCGAGATGCGTACAGATACCCACCACAACGAGCCATTTCTCATGGCCCTCTTTTGTCCGGTTTTTATCGGTTGCCGGCGCATCCTCCGGCAGTTCGGTATTCTGCGCCTCTGGATCGGGGAGTGCGTTGATATCCACCTTCTTTGCCATACTGACTTCTTCAGGTGTTCTGTGACGGATGAAGACCGGCTTGCCGCGCCATAAAACGGTGATGGCCTGCCCTTCGCCCAAAGGCTCAAGGTCGACTTCAATGGATGCAAGCGCTTCGGCGGAAGCATCGGGATTCATCTGGTCGATCAAAGGCCAGAGCGAAGCGGCCCCGCCAATCCCTGCAAATGCCGCAGATGCTATCATCACGAAATCACGTCGCGTCGGATCAATTATATCAGAAGCCACTTTTATCCCCGTTCAAACAAAAAGCTCACCGCTGCATTCCGCCCGCTTTAACGTGGCGCATGGAAAACCTTCTTCCAGGTCAAGTCTCAAAATCAAACGATCTTCGACTTTAATCCTGGAATCTCAGTCACAGCCTTAACGTGTGCAAACCTATCTGGACATGATTTAAATCAAGAACGGCGATCGGCGAAAGTCGGCAAACCGTCGCACCCCAATATTGCGGGTGCTTCGGTTCCGGACCATTCCTGCCAAATCAGAATAGTCCTGATCAATCCCGCCCAGTTGTGCGTCTTTTGACATTTTTACAAGTTGGACACAAGCCCTTGAAATAGTGCTACACCGGGTTTTTCAAACGTCGCCGAGACGTTTGAAACGCCACGTCCTTTAACTGCCGTCGCCAATCTTGTTCATGAGCCCGATCTGAAATGCGCCTAGCCCTGTATCAGCCGGATATACCCCAGAACACCGGTACAATTTTACGCTTGAGCGCATGCCTTGGCGTCGAGACCGATATTATAGGACCCGCGGGCTTCGATATGTCGGACCGGGCTCTGAAAAGAGCGGCGCTCGATTATCTGCCCCATTCAGGCATCTCCCGTCATTTGAGCTTCGATGAATTTGAAAAAAACCGGAACCCGAAGTCGCGATTGCTTCTTCTTACAACCCGCGCAAAAATAAATTACACAGAGTTCGAATATCAGACCGGCGACATATTGCTGCTTGGCAGCGAGAGCAAAGGCGTGCCGCAGAATATTCATGAAAGAGCAACCCATCGGCTTCGCATCCCCATGAAAGCGGGTATGCGCTCTTTGAACATAGCCATAGCCGCAGCCATGGTGCTTGGAGAGGCGCTCCGCCAACTGAGCGAATTTCCGGACACAGCTATACCTACGAATTGAAGATTGAAAAAAATGACAGCCACGACCGCCTCAAAAGATCAGCTAAGCGACCGGAAGCAAAAAGCCAAAGCCTGGTTTGAAGCGCTGCGCGATCAAATCTGCCGAGCATTTGAAGATATCGAGGATGAACTCAACGGCCCGCTATCGGACCTCGCCCCCGGCCGTTTTGAACAAACCCCATGGGCGAGAAGCGACGAAAGCGAAGCCGATGGCCATGGCGGTGGCGGCGTCATGTCGATGATGTCCGGCCGCGTATTTGAAAAGGTCGGTGTCCACACATCCGCTGTTCATGGCGTTTTCAAACCGGAGTTTCGAAAGAACATTCCGGGCGCCGATGCGGACCCGCACTTTTGGGCAAGCGGCATCTCGCTCATCGCTCACCCGCAGAATCCAAATGTACCGGCCGTTCACATGAACACCCGTTTCGTCGTAACGACGAAAGCATGGTTCGGCGGCGGCGCCGATTTAACGCCCGTGCTCGACAAGCGCCGCACCCAGACCGACCAGGACACGCAAGATTTCCATGCCGCAATGAAATCCGCTTGTGACGGCCATCAGGTGGCCGACTACGACCGCTATAAGAAATGGTGCGATGAATATTTCTTCCTGCCCCACCGCAATGAAATGCGTGGCATCGGCGGCATTTTCTACGACAATCTGGAGAGCGGCGATTGGCAGGCCGATTTCGAATTCACCCGGTCGGTCGGCCAGGCTTTTCTTGAAATCTATCCAAAACTCGTGCGCAACAACTTGAACACGCCATGGTCGGATGCCGACCGTGAGGAACAACTGATCCGGCGCGGACGCTATGTGGAATTCAACCTCCTCTATGACCGCGGCACCACGTTCGGGCTGAAAACGGGGGGCAATGTCGATAGTATCCTTTCCTCCATGCCGCCCGTGGTGAAATGGCCCTGAGACGGGCCGGCGGTCAAAAATGCCGGCAGGTACCGCTCACGTTTTGCGTCAGGGCGGCAAATGGCGGAAGGTCCGGGGTCGAGACGTCCAGGCGGCTCACGTCACTATCGGCCTTCAATATCAGGTCTTAATTGAGTTGAAACTCGCCATCGACATATGAAAACTCGGCCGGCTTGATAAGGTCGCAATGGCCGACCCGCACCTGAAATAGCGGTCCTTCGAGATTGACCGACCAGAAGTCGAGGAATTGCTTGAGCGCGGGAAACCGGGGATGGAGATCGAAATCCTGCCAGATATATGTTTGTAGAAGCGTCGGATAATCGGGCAATCGGTACATAATCTCTGCCGTCGTAAGACCATATCCCTCGATGCGTTTAGCAAAATCCCGATCAACCATGGGCCGTCTCGCTCCTTTTCTGTGTGTATGATCTCAAACTTACAAACAGACTGAGGAGGAATTATAACAGATTCTTCGCGCCAATTCAGCGGAACCGCATAAGAATCAATGGATTAAGAATCTGATGGGCCGAATTTCTCATATATCCTGTCCCAAAAATGCAGGATCAGATAGTCGAAAAGTCCTGCGATGAGAAACGCTGCCGCGACAAGTTTCGCGGTCTGCTCATCGATGCCGAGTGCGTCGGAAAAAACGTAAAAAACGAAACCGAGAAGAATCATCACCAGGGCGAGAACGCCAAAATATAATTTGCCTCGCCTCATGCGCATCTCTCGGAGGGCCGAAAACCACTCATCGTCCTGAAAAAAAGCCGGTCCCTGGGACATTTTCACTATGTCCCTCCATTGGCGCCAGCTTGGACCGATATGTCTTTCCGGTCAATGTTTGATAAAGCCTTGAGCGCCGCGCTAAATCCGTCTGCGCGAACCACGGCACGCACAGGCATGTCGCCGAGCGGATGCAATTTCAAGTATACGCCGCTGCCTTTGTCGAGTTCCCCATAGGCGTTCGCCGCCACTCCAACGGGCACCTCGACCATGCACCCCGAGGCGATGCATTTTGTAAAATTAAGGTTTCTGATCGACCGTCCCATGGAAATCCAGATCTCTTTCGTCCTGCGGCCTTTAAAGCGCGAACGCGCACCATGCATGCATTGCGAAAAAGCCTGGCCATTCCGCATGCATACGGACACGGTTTTTTCCCAGCCTGAAGCCTCTTCCCCGGACATGCCAGAATACCAGTTGTCCTGTCTTCGCAAGGCGAATATTCGCCACACCGGTATCAGCTTCCCCTGAAATCGGGACCGTGTAAAATGTGTGACGATTTCAACCGGGACCGGTCCTCCCGATTTGATAATTTGAACGAGCGCACAACGGCGCGTCCTGAGACGGTCTTCGCACCGCAATTGCCATGCACCAAACCGCGCAACTTTGCGAGGCGGCAGATCAAAGCGCGGCAAACCCTTCCGCCATGGCCAGTCCCAGACCGTAGCTTCCGCTGCGGCATATTTTCGGCAAACGCCAAAGCGCATGCGTTCCCGCATCAAATGTCCGGCATAGGTCTCCCCGCTGCGGTCCGCCGCCAGCTTGAGCCGGCTGCACTGAGGCGTCGCAAAACTCGTATTGGGAGGAAGAAGGCTGCCGCTCTCGCCCATGCCGGCATTTCCCCGGGGACGGCTATGGAAAGCCAGAATGAAGCTTTTCGGCCAGACCGGTTTTTGTCCGGCCGCACTCCCATCCTGCGTCGAAACATGATCGGGCGAAAAGGCGCACCGGTTCAGGCCCGCCAGGCTCATGACAATGACAAATATTACAAACGGTGTGGATACGCTAAAAGACATGGGGCCACTCTATCGCAATCGATGGTCCAGCCCCGCGTAAAGTAAAAAAATGATTAACAAAACCGGCGGTATTTTAGGCAATAGCCGGTGTTTGTTTAGGCAATAGAAAGTCCGTCACCGCGGGTTGTCGTTCAAGCCGCTCGCCAGCCGCGCAAGCAAAGCCTCCCGCGTCGGCTGAAAATCCTTGGCCGCCCACCAGCTTTCAAGCGCTATGAGTTGCTCCCCGACCGGCGGACCTGCGGCAATCCCCAGCGCCAGAACGTCCTCCCCCCTGATCGGAAACTCTGGTGGCGTCCAGTTCCGGGCCAGTTTAAAAAGGGACTTCAGGGATTCAATATCTCCCTCCTTGCCCGCCGCGGAAAAGACCATCAGGCATTTGTCCTCGAATATCTGCCCCCCCGACCAATAGAGTGCCGCCCGCGCCTTTCTTTCATCCAGCAAATCGGACAATTTGGGCGTGGTCTCCCCCATGCGCGCAAGCCGTTTGACCTGGCGCCGCGACAGTCGAAAACCGTGGCCGAGCCGTTCGGCGTCATCGGGTGAAAAGACCGCCAGCGCGCCCAGCCTGCGTATCGCGTCCGGTTGGAGGCCGAGCAGCGCTTCATGACCGGCCAGCCTGGTAAAATTTCCAAGTCTCGGCACCGACTTCAAGGTCTCGACCAGCAAACCCGACGCAAACATGTGCTCAACGGTCGGAACGGCCCGGTCGAGGGTCAAAATTTTTGAAAACTCAGCCCACACCCGTTCGCGCGAAAGTCCCTCAAGGCCGCGCCGCGCCCGAACGCAGGCCGCAAGTCCTGCGTCATCAATGGGGTCGCGCCCCATAGCGCCATGCAGTCTGAAAAACCGCAATATACGCAGATAGTCTTCCTCTATTCGCGCTGCGGGATCGCCGATGAAACGAATCCGGCGTTGCGCCACGTCTTCCGCACCGCCAAGAGGATCGAATATTTCTCCCGTAGCGGAACAATAAAGCGCATTGACCGTGAAATCGCGCCGCGCCGCGTCGAGAGCCCAGTCCCTTCCGAACCGGACCTTCGCACGCCTGCCATAAGTCTCCACATCGGCCCGCAGCGTCGTCACCTCGATATGCTCGTCATGGGACAAAAGCGTGACTGTTCCGTGCTCGATCCCCGTGGGCTTTGCCTGAAGCCCCGCCCCATTGGCCAGTCGCATGACCTCTTCCGGCAAAAGCGTTGTCGCCATGTCGATGTCTGAAACGGTCTCCCCCATCAACGCATCGCGAACCGCACCGCCGACTATGCGCGTTTCATGTCCCGCCCGCTCGAGCGCCCGAAAGACGTCCTGCACGGCCGGTCGCTTCAACCAGCTTGCGCTTCGAAGAGTAAGCTCATGACGATGATCGGACATGATCGGAAATCCACCCCAAAGCGGACTGACAAAATCGGATGGGAACAGGCTTTAAACTCTTTTTTTCAGGTTGAATTGCCCGCTCTCCCGCCCAAACCCACATGATATTGTTCCTCGGGGGGTTGGGCGGGGGAGCGGGCCGGCCAGGTAATCCCGTTTAAAACAATAATAGTCTATTCGAAACCGCCCGGCTGGACTTTCCCGTCCTTGTATATCGCCGGTCGATAGTCCCGCTCCCGCTCGCCCCCGGTGAATGAAACAAAATATATCAGCGTTCCGAAAACGAGCATCCCGCCGGTGAAAAAGAGCCAGTTCAGGGGTGCGGCGCTCCACACGCTCCCCTCCACGTCCCCCTTGCGAATGAGATAGGCATAACCGCCATAGAGAATAAAGGGGAGAAGGAAAAGTAGAAGATTAAGTAGGACCACGCGCGCCATCAGCAATAAAGCCTTTCATGCAAATTCTTGAGAATACCGGCAGTTGCACCCCAGATATAGTAACGTCCGTAAAGCATCGCAAAATAGTGCCTGCGCTTCCCGTCCCACTCGAGTGATTCCTTGCGATGATTTCCTGCATCCATCAGAAAGTCAAATGGCACTTCAAATATTTCCGCCACTTCCGACACATCCGGTTTCAGCTTGAAATCCCCGCCAACCAGCCCCACGACCGGAACAATCCGGTACCCTGTAACGGTTTGATAATCGTCGCAATATCCCAGCACATCCACGAAGTCACGCTTGATCCCGACCTCCTCCTCCGTTTCCCGTAGCGCCGTAACAAGCGGCGAGCCGTCGCAGCCCTCCACCTTGCCGCCCGGAAACGAAATCTGCCCACCATGAGTCTTGAGGTCCGCCTGCCGCCGGGTCAGAAGAATGCTCAAATGTCCGTCCCGTTCGATGATGGGAACCAGCACAGCCGCCGGTTTCGGTTGCACGCACGCGTCCTGCCTCGCCATCTCCCCTTTATTGAGATCGTGATCCCCCCGCGTCGGCGCATGATCGGCATCGAACACCCGTTCGCTCGGCGCTGCCGCCAATTGACCTGTGCAGTGGCGCTTGAACTCAAACGTATTCCAGGCGTCTTTTGTCATTCCTGAATATTTGCCATTGATCATTTACAGCTTATTTCACTTTCCGGCTTTGGACATTTCCAGAGACGGAAAATGCCTGGTTCTTAAAGCTACAATATGGGGATCGGCCAAAAAAAATGCTAGCGAATTCCAGGCTTGCGTTCATGCGATACGCCGCCCACACGGCCGCTGGCGATGGCGCGGTGCAGTAGCAGTACGGGCGCCAGCCCTATTAGCACGATCAGCATCGCGGCAAGTGAGGCCTCCTCAAACTGATCGAGGGAGGCAAGCCCGTAAACATGGGTGGCCAGCGTATCGAAATTGAAGGGCCGCAATAGAAGGGTTGCCGGCAGCTCTTTCATTGAGTCGACAAATACAAGCAATGCCGCCGCACCGAGTGCCGGACGCAACATCGGCAGATGAATACGTATCAGGGTCGATGTGGACGTCTCGCCCAGAGTTCGTGCGGCCGCATCGAGATTGGGAGAAATCCGGTCGAACCCGGCTTCGACCGCGCCAACCGACACAGCCATGAACCGGATAGCCAGCGCCAGAACAACGGCAAATATGGTACCCGATAAAATCAGTCCGGTAGAAATGCCGAAGGAATTGCGCATGAAACCATCGATGCTGTTGTCGAATGCCGCCAGCGGTATCAACAGCCCGACCGCCAGGACCGTGCCCGGCACCGCGTAGCCAAATCCGGCAAGACGCGTCGCGATGCGCATGAACAGATTGGGCAGCACCCGCCGTCCATAAGAGAGATAAAGGGCCAGCGAGACGGCAATAGACGCAGCCAGGCCGGCAATCAGAAAACTGTGCCAGACGGACCACAATAATGCCGCGTCAAGGGATGAGCGGCCAAAACGGAAGACACCGTCAAGCAGAACGACCGCCGGCAGAGCCACCCCGAGCAAAAACGGCAATGTGCAGGCAATCGTGGCGAGCCAGCCCCTGACACCGCCAAGTTCGACATAGGGGATGGGCTGATACCGGCCCGTTGTGTGATGATATTTCTGCCTGCCGCGGGCCAGGCGCTCGACGGTGAACAGCAATATGACAAATATCAGCATGACGCTGGCCAGTTGCGACGCACCGCCTAGATTGGAACGGTCAAGCCAGGTTGTATAAACAGCAATCGTCAGGCTGTTCACGCCAAGATATTCAACCGCTCCGATATCGTTCAGGCATTCCATCAGCCCGAGTGCCACGCCGGCCATCAGCGCCGGCCGCGCCAGCGGCAGGGCAACGGCCCTGAATACGCCCCAGGATGAATGCCCCAATGTGCGGGCAACCTCGAGAACGCAGATCGATTGCTGCAGAAAGCTCGCCCGTGCGCTTAAATACACATAAGGATAAAGCACGAAGGACATGACGAATATGGCGCCCTCGGTCGACCTGATTTGCGGAAACCAGTAATCGCGCGCACTCTGCCATCCGAATAACGCCCGCAGACCGGACTGCAGATTGCCCGAATAGTCGAATAGCTCGACATAGCAAAAAGCGATGATATAGGTCGGCATCGCCAGGGGAAGGACCAGCAGCCAGTCGACAATATTGCGTCCGGGAAATTGATACATGGTCACAAGCCATGCCGTGCCCGTACCGACAATCAAGGTTATCGCCCCGACGCCGACCATCAGATAGATCGTATCGGCGATGGCCGATGGCAGTACATTTGCCCAAAGATGCGGCCAGATATTTTCAGCGGGCGATAGCGAAAGCCAGACGATTGCCATAATCGGCAAAAGAAGCACTGCGAGAAGAAAAACAACGCTCAGCATTGTCAGCTGTTCACCGCCGGTGCGGGCAAACCAGTTTTTTATATTCCTGCCGATGGCATCGGCGCCAAATGGATACGCGAGACTCAAGCCCAACAACCCTGTAAATCGAAAATTATGCCACGCCACATCCGGAACGGCTGGAAAAGTTCAAGCCGCAAACGGCGCCGTCCGCTTCAATCCCTCATGATCCCGGCCCATCATTGAAGCCGACCTGATCGACAATTTCCGATGCCCTCTTTCTCAAACCGGCCAGCTTATTGAGCGAGAGCGGGTCGGCCTTCAATTTGCCCCAGCCCGCAACCAGACCCGAGACCTTGATATTGTCGCGCACCGGATATTCATGATTGACCGAGGCGTATATTTTCTGCGCCTTGTCGCCGGCCAGAAACGTCATCAACTTGATCGCGTTATCGCGGTGGGGCGCATGTTTAGCCAGCGCCATCCCGGAAATATTCACATGCGATCCGCGTGACCCGCTATTGGGGAAAAGCATTTTCACCGATGCCGCCCATTTCTTCTGCTCGGGCTTTTTATCGTTCAGCATCATCTTGGCCATATAATAGGTATTGCCGATAGCAAGGTCGCACTCCCCCGAATAGACACCCTTCACCTGTGCGCGGTCGTTCCCCGAAGGTTTGCGCGCCAGATTGGCCTTCACCCCTTCAAGCCATTTCACGGTCTTTGCTTCGCCGTGATGCGCGATCATCGAGGCTATCATGGCAATATTGTAGACGTGGTGCCCGGAGCGAATGCATATGCGGCCACGCCATTTCGTATCCGCGAGATCCTCATAACTGATCTCGTTCTCGGTGACACGGTCCCTCGACGCAAAGACAACCCGGGCGCGTCGGGTCAGTCCAAACCAATGCCCCTCCGTGTCCCGGTAGGCAGCCGGAATGAGCTTTGAAATTTCCGTGCCCGAAACCGCGCCCGTAATGCCTTTTGCCTTGGCGCCGGTCAGGCGGCCTATATCGGTCGTTAACAGGACATCCGCCGGACTGTTCAGCCCTTCCGCCGCCATGCGTTCAATCAGCCCCTTCTTGGCGAAAATGATGTTCACCTTGATCCCGGTCGATTTGGTGAATTCATTAAGAAGCGGTTCGATCAGATAGGGCTGACGGTAGGAATAGATGTTGACTTCACCCGCGGCTCCGGCCGCACCGCTCATGACCGTGACGAACATGATCGCCGCAATGGCCGTTTTCACTTTTCTAAAAAACAATTCAACACCTCGCATCTAGCTCTAAAACTCTTGCTTCTCACTAATGGACCGCTCACACGAAGGGAATATGCGAGCAGAATTCAGAAGAATATGGAAAAAACAAATTCAACCGGTTTGAAATCATGAAATCCGAACAAAAGAGCTTCAACCGACTGAATTAGTGCGACCGCATCATTACGAACGCTTCAGTGCTTACACACTAGTGTGAACGCACGAGTGCGAACGCGCGCGGCCGACCGCATTTTGCGATCGTATTTTTGCGAATTATTCGCAACTGGATATAAAGCCCCACGGCTACGCAAAGTCAAGCGCAAAGTGCCGAAAATAGAAGAATATGCTGGAATTAGAATAGTTTAAATAAGAAGCGCTTCCTTGTCCCGAACTCCGGTTGTCCGGTTCCAATCGCTTAATCTGACCCTGATTTATCGCTGATTGGCACTTGCGCGATTACGCCCTGGAAAAACGCACACTGATTTCCGTACCCTCGCCGGGTTCGCTTTCAATTAAGAATACGCCGCCATTGGCCTCGACAAGCGCATTGGTAATGGGGAGCCCGAGTCCCGTCCCCTCCGAGTTACGCGGCGCTGTATCGAGCTGCCCATAGGGTTGCATGGCTTTGACGATTTGATGTGGCGTCATCCCCGGTCCGGTGTCGCATATTCTGGCAATCGAGATGCCATCTTCAAATCCCGTCACGACGCTCACGCTCCCGCCTGAAGGCGTGAATTTGATCGCGTTCGACAGGAGATTGAGAAAAATCTGTTTGAGCGACCGGAGACAGGCCTGAACAGTGACCTGTTCCGATGACAATTCCGCCTTCAACGTTATGCCGTTTTTTTCCGCCTGCGGCCGCATGATGCTGAGCGTGATCCGCGCCACCTCATTGAGATCAACTCTCTGGCGGACGGGCTCGAACTGACCGGCATTCATTTTCGACAGGCTGAGCAAATCATTGATCAGGCTCAAGGCAAGTTGCGCGCTTTCATGAATATCGGAAATATATCCGGCATATTTTTCATTGCCCAGGGAACCGAAATGCTCCTGCATCATCAATTCGGAAAACCCTAAAATGGAATTCAGTGGCGTCCGCACCTCGTGAGAAATCTTTGCCAGAAATTCGACCTCGTCATTGGCGGCGCTTGGCCGGGCCGCTCCGGTGGGTTGGTCGGCGCTTGGCCGGGCCGCTCCGGTGGGTTGGTCGGCGCTTGCGGAACGTGAAATGTCCTGCACATTGATGTCGCCCGGCTTTCTCTCGCTCTCATCTTCGCCTTCGCCTTCACCCTCGACCTCAACCCCACCCTCGGACTTGTCACTGGCATCGTTTTCATATTTGCTTTCGGCTCTGACCCGGCGCGCGATCTCGAGCAGAACCGACCCGTCATCGCCTTCCCGGCCTGTATCGGTTTGATCTGTTGCCTGACCATTGGCGAAAGCATCATGCGCGGTGCCGGCGCCGTTAGCCGCTCCACGCACGGCACCCGGCCTCACGGAACCATTGATATCCGCCAGCCCACGCTCCCGTCTCCGGTATAGCCGGTCGCTCGTCTGCGCACCGCCCCCTGGCGCGGCATCCCGGGATGCGGCATCGCTGTCTGGCCCCGGTGGCGCAATGTGTCCCGCGCCATTCCGATGTGTTTCCGCCTTCTGGCCACCGGCGTTCTGTCCATTGGCCCGGACCAGGAGTAAATCTCCGAAACCCTCGACATCGATCTTAACGCAATTGCAGATCGCGCGGCGGCTGCCCCGATTGGTCCAGAAAACAAAGCGCTCGTTCCTTCCCTCCGCTGGCAGATCCATATGGCTGAGTTTTCTCAAGCGGCCCAATGCGGGCATGGCGTGATCGAATTCCGTCGCGCAAAGCTCATCGACACTGTCCGCATTCCAGAAACCGAGCGCCGCGTCATTGGCCCAGTAAACACGGCCGCGCGCGCCGTCCCAAAGCCAGGCGGGATCCTCCGACACGAGGAGATCCTCAACCTCAATTCCGTTTGATATATTCTCTACCATCGTCAATCGAACACTTAATTACGCCACAGGCCGCGCCTCATTGATCGCGGCGCATCACCGGCTGCTCAAGACTATACGCTTCGCGGTGCAACATAACACCAATTTATCGCCGCACGCGACAGGCCGGTGCATAACCTCAACCGGGTAAAATTTACGCAACAGTCTTGTTTTAGCCCGGCGCGAATGTAAACTTGATGAGCGTAAGGAAATTATTCGGTTCAGTGCCCGATAACCCGGCACCAGATCGAAATAAACTCCAATAGGGAGAAAAAGGAAGGAGGCTGGCGTGAACGACAAACCATTCGAAATACCCGACCCCATTCGCGAGATGGCTGAACGCAATGTCGAACAGGCACGCGAGGCGTATGATCAATTTGTCAGCGCAGCCCACAAGGCGCAATCCATGGTCGAAAAATCGTCCGACGCCGTGGCGGGTGGTGCTCGCGACGTGCAAAGCGTCACCCTCGAATTCACCAAAAAAAATATGAATGCCAGTTTCGCCTTCGCCAGTAAACTGGCCAATGCGCGAGATTTGCAAGAGGCGCTCGAATTGCAACAGAAATTCGCCCAGGATCAGATCAAGAATTACACCACCCAGACCCAGGAACTCGGGAAGATCATGGCCAAGGCGACGGAGAAGGCGCAAAAGGGCTGAGGCTCCGCACCAGGACGCAATCAGATCCCGAGGGCGGACGCTGGATCGTGCCCGGCCGGCAACTTTTCTACTTGACCTTGTCACCGAATAGAGGTTTGAAAGTAACCGAACGCGGCATCCGGGATTTGACCGTCGAACAGAATGCTGCATGGCGCCTGTTAAAGGGGCCATGGGTTCGGAAATTGAATTTTACATTCAATAAATTTAAAGTACACGCCGGTCATTGCGCCGCTGTAGCTCAGTTGGTTAGAGCGCCTGATTGTGGATCAGGAGGTCACTTGTTCGAATCAAGTCAGCGGTACCACCCTTTCAATAACTTCGCTCACGCTCGCATAACGGAATTTCCGCGATCTCTGTCGCTTCTGCCGGATTGACGGGCCTTGCATCACCCAATGTGATTGGGATGCGACCGCCGCCAAAATCCCAACGCCCAAGCCCTCGGCCTGACGGTATTCAGTAGGGATGAGCATCAAAAAATACTCCGCCCCACAATATTAATGGAGAATGGTCGGCGCGCGCTCGGGCACATTTGCGCGGCGAAACGCAGCCATGAGAAAAGCGGTGATAAAGAGCGCCTTGCCGGGCTTATAGGCCAACGCCGCCGGCTGATTAAAAAGTCAGCACAATCTTGCAACAAACTGCAAACCGTGTTTTGAAAAGCCACAGGCGAACGTCAAACAATTGAACAGCGAACAGACAGAATCGGACTGCACGAATAATGGCAACCTCCAACACGAAGAAAGTCGTCTACGCGGCCATGATCGGAAACTCTCTGATCGCCGTGACAAAATTTGCGGCGTCCTCGATAACCGGATCTTCTGCCATGTTGTCCGAAGCCATCCATTCCGTCGTGGACACCAGCAATCAGGCGCTCTTGCTGATCGGCCTGAACCGCGCCAAGCGGCCGGCCGACGACAAGCACCCCTTCGGCTATGGCAAAGAACTCTATTTCTGGGCTTTCGTAGTCGCCGTTCTCCTCTTTTCCATGGGTGCCGGCGTTTCATTTTATGAAGGCATCCAGAAAATCAATCACCCTCACCCGATCGTCAGCCCGAACATCAATTATATTGTTCTCATACTTGCGGCAATGTTCGAAGCCGTTGCCTGGTGGGTGGCCTTTCGTGAATTCAACAGATCGCGCGGCGACGACAATTTCATAGATGCGGTCCAGCATTCCAAGGATCCAGCCGTCTTCACGGTTCTGTTCGAGGATACAGCCGCCCTGATGGGCCTGGTAGTGGCCTTTTTCGGCATATTGCTTGCCGACAAGGCCGGCATCGAATGGGCCGATGGCGCCGCTTCCATCGTTATCGGCATCATCCTGGCGAGCGCCGCATGGATCCTCGCCTATGAAACGAAGAGTCTTCTCATAGGCGAAAGCGCCAGCGGGCGTGTAGTCGAGGGCATCAGGTCGATCATCGGACGCCATTCCCATATCAGAAACATCAACGAGCTCCGCACCATGCATATGAGCCCGAAAGATATCCTTCTGGTCGCTTCGATTGATTTCCGCGACGACGTCTCCGCAGGAACGGTGGAGGAGACAATCACCGAAATTGAGGACACGATCCGCGCTGACTTCCCCGAAGTCAGTAAAATATTTATCGAGGTACAGTCCGAGGCCGATCACAATCGTGTCGAAGAGGATACAGAGCTGGCGCGCGAGTGACCGGGTTTATTTTTCCGGCAGGGCGGTGGACGAAGACGCCACAAGACGCTTGTCATCTCGCATGTGCTGCGCCGTGCGCGGTTTTCTCATAAGCGCCGGGCGTAAAAGCCGCGACTTGTCCGATTGCAGCTTTTGCCAGATCGCATCGGCGACAATCCTGTTCCCGGCCGCGTTCCAGTGCCAGTCAAAGGGAAACTCGAAACGATTCCTGTTTTTTGAAAAATCCGCCGCAAAACTTTCCTGCAAATCGATAAATGGGAGATTGAGTTGCGCGCACAGCTCGGCCGCAATGCGGTTCAGCTTGCCCACTTCATAAGCCGACGCCGACTGCCCGTCATAGACCGCCTCGCGAACGCCATCCATGACAAACAGCAGTTTGAAATTCCGCGCTTCTGCCAGCGCCTTGATCCGGTTCAAGACATAGCGGGTGTAGAAAACGATGTTCTCCTCTTCGCCTTTGATGTTTCGAATGTCGATGGCTGAAGAAATGAACTCGGTTTGAAACTCCGCCTTTTTGCCCCAAAACAGGCCGCTGATATATTTTTTCAAATGCAAATAGGCGCCGGTCTCGTAATAGAGATAGCGAAACGTTCTGAAATGCCTGAAAAAATCCGCCATACCTGGACGAAAGCTCCGCGGTGGAATTTCAACAATCCTGCCCTTTGCGTCACGGCCGATCTTGAGAAAACTCGAATTGTAACGAGTTCCGATCATCCGGTAGATCTCATCGAAATCATTATGGATGAGCGGGATAATAACGATGTCGGGATTGAACTGAACCACCGAGTTCCGCAGCATGTGGAGATATTGGCTGAGCGGCGCGCCGTCCATTCCAAAACGGTAGACCTCCGTGTTCAGACCGTTTTCCCGCATCTGTTTCTGCAACTGGTGCGCAAATCCCTGCTCGACATTGACAAACGCCCCATGCACATAGGAGTCGCCAACCACGGCTATGCGCAAAACGCCGGGATTCTTTACCAGTCGATAGGAGGAAAAAGCCGAATTCCAGCCATCCTGGTTGATTCTGACAACCGACCTGGAACGGTCCGGGTGGCGGAAGACCGCGTTCACATTTGGCTGATACCGGACGACATTCTCAATCGTAACATTGGGAAGCACGTCATCGGGGATAAAAAAATATTTGAAAACGACGAATTCAAGAAAAAGCAGACAGACAAGCAGGCTGGCCAGCGACAGAAAGAGGTTGGCGGTGAGGCGTTTTAGCAGACGAGCCATCTTCAAGTCCGTTTTGTCGACATTGGATGCACCGGATCCGGCGCGCGAAAACTCTATTTTCAATGTAAATATGAGCAAGAGCCATGCCAGTCTGCACCGATCGGCATATGGGCCCGTCAAATGGATTGCGCCGGGCCGCCGCAAGGCAGCGGCACCGGATCAACCCATAGTCGGCCGGACAATCATCAGCCAGAATATGGCGAGGGTTCCAATAAAGGCCGGAAATCCAAGCCTGAACCACCATCTCATGCACCGGTGATAGACTGGTGACAGGGGAAGCCCCTGGTCCAACGCCTTTTGGGCCTCGTCGCGCATGCGCATTTGCAGAAATATGACGGGCAGCCAGCACAGGCCGATGAGACCATAAAGGCCGAGACTCGCCAGAATCCAAGGCTCGAAAAAGTCATAGCCTTTGACATAGGCGAGACCGAACCCGGTGATCGGCTGCGCAATCACGGCCGTCGCCGTAAAAATAAAATCCGCCACAACCACCATTCGTGCGGTCGATGCGATCGTGCCCACATCACCGCCCCGGCCGGCCCAGAACATAAAAAACGCAATCCCCGCCCCGGTTCCCAGCAGCACCGACGCCCCTATGAGATGGATGAATTTGAGCAGAAGATCAGCTTCCATTGGTCGCCCGGACGGCATCCGCCGTCACCCGGCCGGGGCTTTTGCGCGGCCGGATCCTGCAAAAAATCAACGCGGGCGGCATATGGCTCACTTCGATGGCCGCCTGACCCGCGTTGATATGCGCCTGTAAATTCCCGGGGTAGTCCCTGGGAAATTTCCTAAAATGGAATTTCGTCGTCGAGTTCTTTTTCAAATCCATTGCCATTGGATGAACCGCCCGGTCCGCTCGCTTTTGGCGGCGATGAATATCCGGACTGGGAACTGTCTTCCATGCTGGCTCCGGCGCCACCGCCCCGGCTGTCCAGCATAGTAAGCGTGCCGCCGAAACCCTGAAGAACGACTTCCGTGGAATAGCGGTCATTTCCGCTCTGGTCCTGCCATTTGCGCGTCTGAAGCTGGCCTTCAATATAAACCTTAGAGCCCTTTTTCAGATATTGCTCGGCAATCCGGCAAAGGCCCTCGCTAAAGATCACAACCGCGTGCCATTCGGTTTTTTCCCGGCGCTCTCCAGATGATTTATCGCGCCAGCTTTCCGTTGTCGCGACGCGAAGATTGCATACCGGACGCCCGTCCTGCGTATGCCTGATCTCAGGATCGCGGCCGAGATTACCTATCAGTTGGACTTTGTTCAGTGAACCAGCCATGCATCAATCCTTTCACGCATAAGTGCTCGAGTAAAATAATCGCCTACGCCCGCACGGGCCCTGAACCGGGCCGTGACCAGCTCGAAACCTCGCTGGTCATCGCGCTATATGCGATTCGCCTGTTAAGACCATACCGTGTTAATCGGCATTCCGGTCTATGGGCCTTTTCTTGTCCACAATTGTCTTGGAACAACATTATGTTCACAGTTTGTTCTTTTTATACGCCGCAATACGGGTGAACGCAAGGAAATTCCGCCGATCATCCGCTGATGCTTGATGATAATTGTGCCGGACCATAGGGCCGACGGCGTCTCGTGGCCCGCTCTGCGTCATGTGAGCCGCGCGGTCTGGAAAAGCCGCTGATCAGAGGTTTGTGTCGGTCTTCATGCAGGCCGGCACGGGCTCAGGGCTGAGATCCCACAATGCTTTGGACCCGGTTGGACAGGCGCGTCAACAGCTCGCTGTCCACATCCCTTGCGGCCGCGCAATTGGGATCTCTGAGACGGTTGAGAATAACGGATGCGTTTCCCTTGAACGTCCGGTTGGACGCGCGCGCGGCGACACCCTCCGCGACCGAGCCGTCGCTCCACTTCGAAGAACACATAAGGCCCGCAAGATAACGCGTCAGACGCGCGCCATAGGCCGAAATCTCCGCCTCGTCGCTTACCGGTTCGGTCGCCGTGGACGAAGCTTGTGCGCTCCACCGGGATTTTTCGCCCGATCCGTTCCAGGCCTCGCGCCTATCTGCTTTCATAAGCACCGACAAGGCTGTCTCTATCTGACTTTTCAGGCCTGGATCCAGATCCGATATCGAATGAACGCGTCGCCCCAGCGCATCGATTTCACTTCCCCGAGGCTGTTCGATTTGAACGCCGGACATATCCGCGAGATCGAATGCCTCCTCGCCGGGCGGCACGGTCTGCCAGATACGGGCCTTGGATAGATTAACGCCCTTCAGCAGCGTATCGCTCATATCCGTGCCGTAGAGTATGGCCGAGCTGAGATCGGCGCCGTGGAGCTCCGCGCCGAGGAGATTGGCGCCGTGCAATTGGGCATAGGACATCATAGCGCCCTGAAGTCCGGCGCCGGACAAATCGGCGCCATGAAGCCGCACGCCGGTCAGTTTCGCGCCCTGCAGCTGCGCCCCGAGAAGATTTGCGCCCATAAGGTCGGCGCCGGCGCTGAGATCGATCTTCCGCATTTCCGCGCTGAAGAAATTGGCGCCTACAAACAAGGCATAGGTCGCATTGCTGTTTGAAAGATCGGCTTCCTCAAGTTTCGAGCCCGTGAAATCCGCACCTTGCAATTGGGCGGCATTCAATTTCGCACCGCTGAGATTTGCCGACCTCAACCGCGTACACCTGGCGGCAACACGGTTTTTATCGAGGCGCAAACGGTCGAGATCGACGCAACCGAGCTGCGCGCCCCTGAGATCCGTTTTCACGAGGCTTGCCTGATTGAGATTAGAGCCCGTCAAGTCCGCCTGATGCATGTCCGACCGGTCGAGACGGGCATAGCGAAGATCCCTGTCCCTGAGATTGATGCTGGTCTCTCCCTCCGTCACATTCCGGTCGAGCACAAGATCGAGATCCTCGACAATAAGATTGCGGTGGAACAGGCCGAACAGCGCCTCTCTGGTTCCCTCCGACGATCCATATATGAACGGCACCGCATAACCGAAATAGCGCCGATTGTCGGCCCCATCCTTTTGCGCCTCCTTTTTCCCGATTCCGGGCAGGGACCGGCTCATGCGATCGAGAAACTCATCGGGGATCGTCGCCACGAAAAAGGAAAACAGAATGACCGTGGCGAAAATGGCGAAGGTTACGGTGAAGCTGATTGGGTTGTGGCGCAGGATCCGCCAAAAAGCGCTGAAAAAGGAAACGTCCGCGCGCCTGAGAAATATGCCGATAAAGAACAAGAGCGCCACATCGAGGACGAGCACAACACGATGTCCCCAGGTCACGGATTCATCGTGAAACGGTAAGAACACCATCTGTATGTAGAGGATTAGAAAGACCGGCAGGATGACCAGCGAAAGCGTAATCATCGCATGCAGAAAAAATCCGAACAGCCAGCTTCTCTGTGGCCCGGCCAGTGCTTGCGTGAAAAAATAGGAATGCAGTTCCAGGCGCAGAGGATGCGTGGGCTTGTTTGAATTCTCGAGGGGCTGCAGCGATTCATCGAACGCGATGACTTTACGCGCCAGCATCACATGTTGCACGAGCATTCCGAAATGCGTGAACAACAGCACCAGCGGCGCAAAAGCGAAAAAACGCGCCAGAACGATATTCACGTCCATGATGGGTAGTTTGATCGGTGAGTTGAGCAGCAGGTCCTGATGCGTGACGCCTGCGACTGCCACCATCAGATAGGCCATTAGTGCCAGATAAAGAACCCATCCGCTCCGGGAAATGTTACTGGCTGAATTGACCGCTTCCAGCAGACTATAAGGATTGACGGGTAAATCGCGGTCAACACTTTCCATACTTGCATCACTCATATCGGCACTGCCCCAAAATCCTAACAATAAATCTTTGGCGGAAGACTAGCCTATTTCTTATCAGGTTTTAACCTCAAAAGGTGAGCGATATCACGACACTGTGGCTATTAGAGCACTTGCCCTGTGCATCGTGACAGGCGATTATGCCGGCCAGATGAGCAAGCTTGAAACAATAGAAATTCAGGGCGCGCGCGAACACAATCTCAAAAACGTGAATATCAGCTTGCCCCGGGATAAGCTGATCGTTTTCACGGGATTGTCGGGTTCGGGCAAATCCTCCCTTGCCTTCGACACGATCTACGCCGAAGGCCAGCGTCGGTATGTCGAGAGCCTGAGCGCCTATGCCCGGCAGTTTCTCGAAATGATGCAAAAGCCCGATGTCGACCAGATCGACGGTCTGTCACCGGCAATTTCGATCGAACAGAAGACCACCTCGCGAAATCCGCGCTCCACGGTCGGCACCGTGACCGAAATATACGACTATATGCGTCTTCTGTTTGCGCGCGTCGGCACGCCCTATTCGCCCGCCACCGGGCTTCCCATCGAAAGTCAGACCGTCACCCAGATGGTCGACCGTATCATGACACTGGAAAAGGGTGCGCGCCTTTATCTTCTCGCCCCCATCATCCGCGGCCGAAAAGGCGAATACCGCAAGGAGTTCGCCGAATTGCAGAAACGCGGGTTTCAACGCGTGAAAGTTGACGGTGAATATTACGAATTCCCCGATACTCCCAAGCTCGACAAGAAATACAAACACGACATCGATGTTGTGGTCGACCGCATTGTCGTCAGCAAGGACATGGGCAACCGCCTCGCCGACAGCCTGGAGACGGCGCTGGAGCTGGCCGACGGGCTGGCCGTCGCCGAATTTGCGGACAAAAAAACGAATGGCGATCCGGAGCGCATCATATTTTCCCAGCGCTTCGCCTGCCCCGTATCCGGCTTCACCATCGACGAAATCGAGCCCCGCCTGTTCTCGTTCAACAATCCCTTCGGCGCCTGCCCGAAATGCGACGGCCTGGGAACGGAACTCAAATTCGAGGCCGATCTCATCGTTCCCGACGAAGATCGTTCCCTTGACGGCGGGGCAATTCTGCCCTGGGCCAAAACCGGCGCAAGCTCGCCTTATTACGCCCAGACCCTCAAGGCCATAGCCCGGCATTACAAACAGTCCATACGCACGCCCTGGAGAGATCTGCCCGCAAAAGTCAGAAAGGCCATTCTCCATGGCTCGGGCGGGCAGGAAATAAAATTCGTCTATGATGACGGCACCCGCCGTTTCCAGACAAAAAAGCCATTCGAAGGGGTCATCAACAATATCGAGCGCAGATGGCGCGAAACCGAGTCCTCCTGGGTCCGCGACGAACTCGCGCGATTCCAGTCCAAGCAGCCTTGCGGAACTTGTCAGGGAAACAGGCTGAAACCCCAGGCCCTTTCCGTAAAAATTGCCGGCCTGCATATTTCCGAAGTCACGAGCATGTCAATTCGCGAAGCGGGAATATGGTTTGACGGATTGTCCAAAAAACTCACAAGAAAGCAAAAATCCATCGCCAACCGGATACTCAAGGAAATCCGGGAACGGATCAAATTCCTCAACGACGTCGGCCTAGAATATCTCACGCTTTCCAGGGGGTCGGGATCCCTGTCCGGTGGCGAAAGCCAGCGCATCCGTCTGGCCTCGCAAATCGGTTCGGGCCTCACCGGCGTGCTCTATGTTCTCGATGAACCATCAATCGGGCTGCATCAGCGCGACAATGCCCGCCTGCTCGAAACCCTGAAACACCTGCGCGATATCGGCAACACGGTGATCGTTGTCGAGCATGACGAAGATGCCATTCTGACGGCCGACCACGTTGTCGACATCGGACCGGGTGCCGGCATCCATGGCGGCGCAATAGTCGGCCAGGGCACGCCCGGCGAGGTCAAATCAAATCCCGAAAGTCTCACCGGTCAATATCTGACGGGCGCCATGCAGATCCCCGTTCCGGCAAAAAGGCGGCCTGCGAAAAAAAACCGCAAGCTCAGCATCACGGGGGCCCGCGAAAACAACCTTAAAAACGTGAATGCCGATATTCCACTCGGGCTTTTCACATGTGTCACGGGCGTTTCCGGTGGTGGAAAATCCACACTGCTGATCGACACGATCTATAAGGCAGTCGCGCGCCGTCTCAATAAAAGCGCAACCCACCCCGGTGCCCATGAAACGATCGCCGGGCTCGAGCATCTCGATAAGATCATCGACATCGACCAGTCCCCCATCGGACGCACCCCGCGCTCCAATCCTGCGACCTATACGGGTGCCTTCACCCCCATCCGCGAATGGTTCACCAACTTGCCCGAGGCGAGGGCGCGCGGTTACAAACCGGGGCGCTTTTCCTTCAATGTAAAAGGCGGGCGCTGCGAAGCCTGCCAGGGCGACGGCGTCCTGAAGATCGAAATGCATTTCCTCCCGGATGTCTACGTCCAGTGCGACCAATGCAAAGGCAGGCGGTACAACCGCGAAACCCTGGAAATCAAGTTCAAGGGCAAATCAATTTCCGACATTCTCGAAATGACCGTTGAGGAAGGCGCTGACTTTTTCAAGGCCGTGCCGGCAATCCGCGACAAGCTCGAAACCCTGAAACGTGTCGGCCTGGGCTATATTCATGTCGGTCAACAGGCCAACACCCTTTCGGGAGGCGAAGCGCAAAGGGTCAAGCTCGCCAAGGAGCTGTCGAAACGCGCGACCGGCCGGACGCTCTATATTCTCGATGAACCGACCACCGGCCTGCATTTCCACGACGTCGCAAAGCTTCTCGACGTCCTGCAAAAACTTGTCGATACCGGCAACACGGTGGTCGTGATCGAGCATAATCTGGAAGTCATCAAAACGGCAGACTGGATTATCGATCTCGGCCCCGAAGGCGGCGACGGCGGCGGACGCATTATAGCCAAAGGCACCCCGGAGCATGTGGCAAGATCGAAAAAAAGCTACACCGGCAAATACCTCAAACCCCTTCTGGCCCGGCAAGCGGTCGCAAAACCGAAGCGGCGGGCGCCAAGACGCCAGGCCGCGGAGTGAACCTCCATGCCCCGATCCCCGACCACTGCAAGGACGGGTAGAGATGCGCCGGTTCTCTGCCGCGACTGCCTTGGCTTGTTCTGGGGCACCGAACATTTCTACACAAACTGCAAATCACGCAGACTCCTGACCCACCCCGAGCTCGAAACCCTGACCATCGCCCATATCGATTGCGACGCCTTTTATGCCAGCATCGAAAAGCGCGACAATCCGGAAATACGCGACAAGCCCCTCATCGTCGGTCATTCAGGCGGTCGCGGCGTCGTCACCACCGCCTGTTACATCGCCCGTCAATACGGCATCCGCTCCGCCATGCCCATGTTCAAGGCCCTGGACGCCTGCCCCCATGCCGTCGTCATCACGCCCAATATGGAAAAATACCGCATCGCCAGTCAGGAAATCCGCGCCATATTCTCCCGTGCCACCGATATCATCGAGCCCGTCTCTCTCGACGAGGCCTATCTCGATTTGAGCCCGGACATTCGCAACGACCTCCGCCCCGTGCCCGTCCTGCTTGCGGAAATAGCGAAAACCATCGAGATCGAGATCGGCATTACTGTTTCCATCGGTTTGGCGGACAACAAATTTCTCGCAAAGCTCGCCTCCGATCTCGAGAAGCCGCGCGGCTTCTCCGTCATCGGCAGAGAAGAGGCCATCGATTTTCTCAAACCGCTCTCAGTGCGAAAAATAAACGGCGTCGGCAAAGTGACGGCGGAAAAGATGGAACACAGGGGTTTGAAGACCATTGGCGACCTCCAGGCGCTCTCCGAGCATCAACTGGCCACCCAATATGGCAAATTCGGCCATCGCCTTGCGTCCTATGTCCGGGGCCATGATCCGCGCAAGGTGACGCCGACCCGCCCGGCCAAAAGTCTCTCCGCCGAAACCACGTTCGCGACCGATATATCGTCGGCGGAAGATCTGAAAAAAACCGCATTGCCATTGTGCGAGCGAGTGGCGAAGCGCCTCGAACATGCCGAACTCGCTGGCTCCTGCATCGTCCTCAAATTGAAGACCTCTGACTTCCAGACCCTGACGCGCAACCATAAACTGGCCAATGCCACCCAGCGCGCGGCAACCATTTACGGCATTATCGAGAAACTGATCGACCGCGAAGCCGATGGCCGCAGCTTCCGTCTCATCGGCGCAGGCGTCAGCGATATCGTACCGGGCGTTGAGGCCGATCCGCCGGATCTCTTTGAAAGCTGAGCCATCGGCTCATTGAATCAGGCCGAGCTCAGGCACGGTCCGGATTTCCAATGTGGTTCAGCGATCGCCGCTGTCGCCACCGGTATATTGAGAGCAAAACTCCTGGATGCGGGGGTCATGCCCGATAAAGCGGCAGATTTCCTCTTTTCGGTTGGGATTGTGCCGCACCGTATTGGCGGAAACTTTGACGCCGTAACCGCGCGCCACCCGGGCGATATAAGCGTCCTCGCAATAGGGTGTCAGGATCTGGCCCTGTCCCCTGATCACCTGGTATGGCCCATTGCATCTGATGGCCGCCTGGGCGTCATTGCCGAATGTACCGCCGGAGAAAGAATGGATAATGCTGAGAAAAGAGGTCAGAACGAGTGCTTTAATGAACGAACGCATGGCATGAACTCCTTCATTTTCTGATGATAATTACCATTCATTATCCGTAGTTTAAGGCAAAATGCCAGTCACATATAAGACATTTGAACAAAGAGGCGCCGCTCAGAACAACGGTTCCTCGTATTTCAGCGCGCCGTCGATCATCAATCCCTTGATTGCGGCCTCGCCGGCCCCGCTAATGGCGGCAAGCACGGAAAAATTGTTCTTCCCGACCATGCGCTCGAGACGCTTGCCCTCGCCTTCAGGGACATAATAGCGCTCGAGCCCGTACCTCACCGACAGCTTCTTGCCGGCATAGGTGACTCTGCCGCGTATGACCAACTCATCCGCCTTTAAGGTTCCGGGCCGGTTCTTTCCGACTGAGATCACTTCGGGATGCGCGCGGCCCTTGGCGCGAAGCGTCACATAGACCTCGTCGTTCCGCTCAAAACGTGCCCCCTCCGCCCATAACGTTTGATCAATGGACGAGATTTTGTAGCGCAGCCGCACATAATCGCCCCTGAACAGGCTGCGCGGATCGACGGGCACCGTCTCGAGCACGATTTCGCGTCCCGAGGACAAAAGAGCCACGCGGTCACCGACCATCCAGACCAGCGCCGCCGTCTGCGTCACAGCGAGGATGAGCAGCGCATACCAGTATTTCCTGAAAGGGCACATCAGATGTCTCCTCCCGCCTCACCGGCTTGCGTTTGACGCAGCTTCCAGGCGAAATATGCAAGCCCTGAAACGATCAAACCCGCAATAAGAAAGAACAACGACGTGTCGAGCAGTGTTCCCAGCGTCTTGAAATAGAGCGTGAGCAATTCGATCGAAAATCCTCCATAGCCCAGCCACAGCACCGCATTGTCGCCCCGGCGCCAGCCATAAAAAATCGCAGCCAGGATCGCGCCAAGAGTCAACGTAGCCAACAGAACGAGCTTGCCAAGGGATGTTTCATCCTCAAGCTGCCAGCCCAGAACACCGATAAAGGCTATGATCATGCCATAGCAGAAAAAGGCGTGAGCAAATCCCGTTGCGCGGTCGATCCAAGCCTCTGCCAGATAGGCCGTGGCCATGACCGCAAGCCCCACTGCGGTGATGATTTCAAACGCGTTATCAATGCGCAAATTGATAATTTGTACAAACAGCCAGACAATAATCGCGGCCATCAGCAAATGCAGTGCCGGCCGCCAGTCAAGCCGCTGCGCCAGCAGTACCAGACCGACCCAAACCGGCAGAAAAACCAGATGCCACTCCTGCGTCAATGCCGATTCCCAGCCACTCCAAAGCGTAAACAATATGATCGCCAGCGCCAGTGCCGATTTCGAGCCGAGCAGAAGCGCCGCGAGCGCCGCACCGGCCGCCCAAATAAGCACCGCATCGGGCGGATTGCCCTCCATGTGGTACATCTGGGCAATGAGCATGATACTGGCGCCAAATATGCCGAGCCCGAGCAGGACGGCGGCATCGGAAAAAAAAGTCATTTTGCGCTCGTTCAATTGCCACGCCAGGCCATAGCTGCCCCAAAGCGCGAGGAACAGGAGCATAAGCCGAGCAAGTTTCGACATATCCTGCCAATTGGCCGCGACGAAACTTATGGCGGCAAAAGAAAGAAGGACGGCCGCCAGTATCGCCAGGATCGGCGCCAGTCCAAGCCCCAGCCCGCTCTCATCGACTTCATCGAGGATCGCCCGCGCATGATCCCGCTCAACCCAGCCCCGCTCGTGCCAACGGTCGAGATCGCGCGCAAGCCTTTTTCTATATCCGAACATTCCTAACTCCGCTCGCTCGCCGGCCCCATTTGTGACAATACCGGAAATTTCGTTCATCATCGGGCCGTCACGAAAGACCCGTCAAAAATGAATATGTCAGATTTTTCTGCTAAACAATCAGATAACCCAAATCAGTCGAAACGCAGCATAAATCATTACAACCCCGTTCCCGGGCAAATGCAATTGCATCGCCCGCACGAAGCATAAATCAGCCATGAGCAGCAATCCCGACACACCTATCGAATGGCGGATCAGCAAAGGTCTCATTGATTATGATGAGGCTGTGACGGCGATGGAAACCCGCGTTGCGGACATCGCCGCCGGTCAGGCGCCCGAGCTGATCTGGTTGCTGGAACATCCCCCCCTCTATACCGCCGGCACCAGCGCAAAATCCGGCGACCTCCTCAGCCCGGACCGTTTTCCGGTCCACAAGACCGGGCGCGGTGGTCAATATACCTATCATGGCCCGGGGCAGCGCGTGGTCTATGTCATGCTCGATCTGAAACGCTTCAACGGCGATGTGCGTGCGTTCGTCTGCGCGCTGGAGGACTGGGTCATGGACACGCTTGCCCAATTCAACATTGACGGCGGGCGGCGTGACGGGCGCATCGGCATCTGGGTTGCCCGGCCGGACAAGGGCACGGGGCACGATGACAAGATCGCAGCCCTCGGCATCCGCGTGCGCAAATGGATCAGCTATCATGGGCTGGCGATCAATCTTAACCCGAACCTCGAACATTTCTCGGGCATCACCCCATGCGGCATATCCGGCCATGGTGTCACCAGCCTTGAGGATCTCGGCCATCCCGTCTCGATGAGCGATCTCGATTTGGCCCTCAAGTCGGTCTTCGAAAGGCGCTTTGCTGCAACGGCAAGTCTTCGCACATGACTTTTAGCGTCGGATCGACCAGGGCATACTGAATGCCTGCAGTTGAAAAAAACTTCATTTTTGGCCCATAGAACAGCCGGAATTAACCTTATCTTCCGGCTATTGGGCTATGTCTATTGCCCTATTGGTAACGAGTTCAATGTATCGAGTTTAGTAAATCAGATATGTCTCCCTTCCTCCGCAAGCCACTCCGCTTAGCCTCAAAAACAATAATGTTGGCGTCATCGACCTGTCTGATAACCGGTCCTGCCTATGCTGCCGACAACATACTGCTTCCATCCTGGACCGGACCATATTTCGGTCTCCACGGAAGCCTGAACCAGCGCCAGGTCGATATTCGGAATATCCCTGACGAGGATGATACGGGAGCGATGTATGGCGGTCACATCGGCTATAATATCGGCTTGGGACCGGTTGTTCTGGGAATTGAAAGTGAAGCGAATTATAGCGGCTCATCGATCGCGATCACAACCGCCAATGGAACCACCGCTACGTTGGACGCGGACTGGACGGGATCCCTGCGAGGCCGCATTGGCCTGCCGATTGGCCCCGCGCTGATATACGCAACAGCCGGCTGGGCGTGGAGCAATAACACATTGGTGGCCAAATCGGTTCTAGGCACCTCAAAAACCACTGAAACGACAGAAGACGGAATAGTTTACGGATTGGGGGCGGAAACATTTTTGCTGCCGAATATTTCCGTCCGCGCCGAATTTCTGAGCATTGATTATGGCACCGAAATATTTTCATTCACAAATACCAATGCCGGAACCGAAACAGGCGAGGCGGCGGACCGCATGTTCCGCCTGGGCATATCCGTTCACCTGAATTAAAACCGTCCCGGTCATACCGGTCGGGGTTTCAAAAACTTATCCCGAACCTGCCCAAAACATACGCCATCCCGAGATAAAGCACCGATGTCAGCATGCAGGCGAGAAGAAGCGCCAGCCAGAAGCCGACATCCTGCCGCAACAGCCATGGCAGCACGAGAAACATCGGCAATGTGGGAATGACAAACCAGAAGGTCGAGGTGGAAAGGGACGAAATCCGTTCAATGTCGGCCGTGTCCCGCCAGAGCCAGATCATGGACAATATGGAAATCAGGGGAAGCGACACAATCAACGCGCCCAGGAGCGGACTGCGCCGCGCCACCTCCGAGGCAATGGCGATGATAATCCCCGACAGGATCACCTTGATGCTGTAATAAAGCATGTTTCGAATTCTTTCTGTGTGAACGCGTGAAGCGGAAGACTAGCAGAACGGCCGCAGAAGCATAACAGGCGGAGTAATGCAAGAATATACGCTTCAAAGCGTCGGATGGATTTCAAATCCAGTCTGCGGCTGCACTTCTTCATCATGCAATTCGAGGTCGTCGACATGCGCAAAGGACGGGCCTTGCCGGCACCGGAAGATCATTTCATCGACGTCCGACACGGCCCCCGACAATAATATCTCGACGCTGCCGTCCCGGCGGTTCCGTACCCAGCCGTTGAGCCCAAGTCCGAGTGCGCTTTCCTGCGTCCAGCTGCGGTACCAGACCCCTTGCACGCGCCCTCGAACAACCAGCCGGACGCTTTTCAAGTCATGGGTTTCGTCTGACATGGGAAAAACCTCGCAACATCGGCAACAGGTGCATGCCCGGCCCTATGGTTTGGTGGAAGCGTTCCACCGGTAACCGGCGCCTGCGATGATCTGGTGCGCACCCAGCGTCGTGCCGATCCGGCCGTATTTCGGTTGCCCGCCGCTGCGCCAGCGGTCGAACTGCCGCCACAAATCCCCCACCATATTCCAGTTCTTCCATGACTCGTCGCCCGACAGCGCCCCCTTTATCCAGGCGTAGCTGAACTTGTACTCCAGAAAATAGGACATCCGCCCGACCCGAAATTCAAGTCCGAACAACATCTGTGCGGCCGGTCCTGCATATTGGTACTCGCTTGTTCTCTGTGCCCTGCCCTCGCCTTTGAAACGCACTTCCGTATGCGGGATGGCGAAGCCGGCGCCGAGCCCGGCATAAGGGACAATCCATTGCACCGGACTGCCGAACCGCATCATCCCCGTGGCCAAAAGGACGTTATGGCCATGGGTGAATTCGAGCCGTGTGAAAATATCCGTCAACAGGATCCTTTTGGGTGCCGGCTTTCCTTTAAGCATCCCCGATGCTTCGACTTCCTCGACCACGGGATATCTCAGCTTGCGGCCATGCGCCCCCTTGCCAAGCCTGGCGACCGCCTTGTTGTGCAGGAAATCGATCATGAAACCGAAACGGTTGCCCCACCGCACCGCCCGAACGCCGCCGTCGATCGGAAAATAGAGAGCGTCGCCATCCCATCCTACTCCCTTCAGATCCAGATCGGTGCCATCGGGTCGCGTCAAACGGACTTTCGACCGGTAATAGATGGGATTGCCGATATATCCGGCGACCAGAAGCTCTCCGGCACCATCCGTATCGAGGGCTTGCAGGCGTGCGCGGCCCTCTTTTCCGTCCTCTGCCGGAGGCACGGCCATGTCATCCGGTCCCGAAACCATTGCAGGGCAAATGAAAACAATAAACATGATGACGGCAAGAAGCGCGGAAGCATGCTCCCATACGCCTGGCATGGGACGCCAAACCCCTCCGGTCAAATCCGGGGGGAAAATTTCCGTACCGATGCCACGGCTGAGCCCCTGCTCCCGCCCCTTGGTTGCGCCAGAAGAAAAATTTCGTTTCGGCAATTTTCCGCACCCCCGGTTTAATTGCACCTATTCGAATTCCATGATCACGGCATCGACCGCCAGGCTGTCGCCCTCGGTCGCGTTTATCTTCGCCACGACACCGTCCTTTTCGGCGTGCAGAACATTTTCCATCTTCATGGCCTCGACGATGCACAAGGTTTCACCCGTCTTGACCGCTTGGCCTTCCTTCACGTCGATGCGGACAACCAGTCCGGGCATTGGGCAATGCACGAATTTCGACCTGTCCGGCAAGGCTTTTACCGGCATCAGCGCCGCCAGTTCCGCTTCCCGTTCGGTATAGACATAGACCGGCAGATGAATGCCGCCATGTGACAGATCGTATCCATTTGAGATCGGGCGCACCTGCACAGCCTTTTCACTGCCATCCACCGTGCCGAACCACACCGCCATACCCGGCCACCAGTCCGAGGCAACAACCATGCTTGCCCGTGTATCTCCCTTGTCATTCAGAAGCCTGACCGTCGACGGTTCGCCGAGCCCGCCATCGATGCGGATGTGTAGATCCTGCCCGCCGATGCGCACGACACGGGCCTCGACAAAGCTGACATTCTGCCCTTTCATTTGCTGGGTGATTTCACGGCGGCGTTCATTGCCGAGATGGTCGAGACAGGCTGCGATGGCGGCCATCGCGTCGCGCTCCTCGTCTGACGGCGTACGCGGGGAAAAACCGTCCGGATATTCCTCCTCGATAAAGCCTGTCGTCAGCTTGCCGTCGCGCCACCTCTTTCGTTTCATCACATCGGCCAGAAACGGTATATTGTGTCCGATGCCGTCGATATAGAATGAATCAAGCGCCTTCGCCATATGATCGATCGCCGCCGCCCGCGTCGGGCCATGCGTGATGAGCTTGGCGATCATCGGATCGTAATAGATCGAGATATCGCCGCCCTCGCTTACACCCGTATCGTTTCTGATAACGAGGCCATTTTCGTCCACCCCCTCTTCCGGCGGCTGGTAGCGGACGAGCCGCCCCGTGGAGGGAAGAAAATTACGGTAGGGATCTTCGGCGTAAATACGCGATTCAACCGCCCATCCGTTTAGTTGTATGTCGCTCTGCCCATATGAAAGTTTTTCACCCGCCGCGACGCGGATCATCTCTTCGACAAGATCGACCCCGGTTACGAGTTCCGTCACCGGATGCTCGACCTGAAGGCGCGTATTCATTTCAAGGAAATAAAAATTACGGTCCTTGTCGACAATAAACTCAACCGTTCCCGCGCTCTGATAATCCACGGCCTTTGCCAACGCCACCGCCTGACTGCCCATGGACTGCCTGGTTTTTTCGTCGAGAAACGGGCTTGGCGCCTCTTCGATGACTTTTTGGTTGCGCCTCTGGATCGAGCATTCCCGTTCGCCGAGATGGATGCACTTGCCATGCGCATCGGCCAAAACCTGAATTTCGATATGCCGGGGATCGACGATGAATTTCTCGATAAACACCCGGTCATCGCCAAAACTTGATGCCGCCTCCGACATCGACGCGCGAAACCCTTCGGCCACGTCATCGCGCGTATGGGCGATGCGCATTCCCTTGCCGCCGCCGCCCGCCGATGCCTTGATCATCACCGGATAGCCGATTTCGTCGGCGACCTTGATGGCTTGTTTTTCGTCCTTGATGACGCCGGGATTGCCGGGCACCGTATTGACTTTGGCCTTTGCAGCGAATTTTTTCGACTCGATCTTGTCGCCCATCACCTCGATGGCTTTGACATTCGGCCCGATAAACGCAATTCCCGCTTTTTTCAGCGCCTTCGCAAACTGCGCATTCTCCGATAAAAATCCATACCCCGGATGCACGGCCTCCGCGCCGGCAGCCTTTGCCGCATTGATGATTTTCTCGATGACCAGATAAGATTCCGACGCCGGCGCCCCGCCGATATGAACCGCCTCGTCCGCAAGCTCCACATGCATTGCGTCGCGATCCGCGTCCGAATAGACCGCAACCGTGGGAATGCCCATTTTTCGCGCCGACTTGAGCACCCGGCAAGCGATCTCGCCACGATTGGCAATCAGTATTTTCTTGAACATATGCAGAGTTTTCCTGGCCCGAAAATCGAAAACACCTTGAGAAAATATAGACAGTAATAAACGCAATAGGATCGCGGGTAAACTCTACCCGGAATTCCTTGCCGGCGGCAAATCATGTCTGCCTGGCGGGCGCGGAAAGGTCGTTGACCGGTGCAGAGTACGGTCAAATTGACACATGAGCTAAAGCGCCCGGGCGCAATCAGTGGCCATAAGGACAAACGGCCCGGAACAGATTGTTCCAGGCCGTTCAAATTCGCGATAAATCTGATTCGAAATCAGGCGACGTCTGTAAGAAGGGGCTGCAGCGAGGGGTGGATTTTTGGTGACTCGGCGCGAATAAACGCAAGAAGCGCCTTTTCGTTTTCACCGGTTTCTCCATCCCGCATGATGCGGTCGATCAGCCAATCGGCTTCATCCTCGTCGATCGCCTCTGCCGTAATGATATTGATCTTTTCGCGCTCGAGACGGGCGAGCATACTTTCCTCGAGCGACTGTTCTGAATAGGCGTTCCAGACCGATTTTAATCCGCCCGACACCATCTTCGAGATAAAGCCGGATGAGCTCTCATGCTCTTCACGCCATGTTTCGCGCTTGAGAGCTTCCTCGCGTGGCGGAACACGATAACCCGAAGTGCACATAACGTAATTGGCGATCGCTTTGGAAAAAAGGTCGCTCCAGTCAGGATCGTTTTCGGCTTCCGACGTCATTTCGTTGATGTCGAAGAGAACCTCGGCCTCCTGCCTTGTAATGCCCATATTTTCATCGCCCCCGAACGCATATAGAATGCGCCGCAACAGGTAGACTTCAGCCTCGCTGACAACGCCTTTGACCAGCTCCATGCCGTCGCGCAACGGACCCTCGCCGTCAACCACCGCGAGTTTCACCTGTGCAAGCGCGAACTTGACCAGGCTCGTCGGCGACCAGCGGGATTTGTCGAGAACCTGAACGAGAAGTTCGATACCGCGGTTTGTCTGGACCCTGCCGTCATGCTCCAGACACGACATCAGCCAGTCGGCATTTTCGACCGTGATATAACCGCGTGGCTCTGATTGTTCTATGATGAATTCGCACAGGACATCATTATAAAAATCCTGCCAGGACGAGTCCTGAACGGTGTTTTGAGTGTCGAGATCGATGATATCTTCAGCAAGTTCTTTGGTGATGACACCATCGCCGCTAAATGTCTGCTCTCTCAAAGCACTGACATCAGCCGCCGTAATTACACCGCTCAGACCGATGGCATCCAGCGATACAGACCCGATTTCACTCATACTTACCCCACTCACAACGCATTTCAAGATGGGGGAAGCCTAGTCCGTTAACCTAAATATTTCACTAATGTGCGGGCAAGGGGGAACGAAAAAGGGTGAAAGGGAGAAAGGGACAACGGGTCGGATCAGAATTCATAATTGAAATATGAGATTTCACGTTCATACCAGCCTTCGATCAGTGCCCGTGACCGATCCGAGTAAAACTCCCTGTAACCGCGCGAAACCTTATCGGCTTTCGTGACATTGGCCTGGGCGAGCGAAATTCTTCCCTCAAGATTGATGGCCGCCATCGCATGCTCGAAATCATGCGCAAGGTTTTCATATGTCCCGACATAATCGAGGATTATTTCATCGTCCACCGAATAGAGGTCGAAATTGCTCACATAGGCCTTTTTGTAGTTTCTGTTGAACCGGTCAAAGCTCATGGGCGGTTTTTTATGGCGCGTCTTGTATCGGTACCAGGAAACCTGCCGGTCCCATGGATTGCGTTCGAATGAAAATTTGTAATAGCTCGACCAGATTTCCTCACCCACATACGAGCGGACCCGCCAGGCAGGCATATGTTCATAATATCCCACCGAAGGATGGTAGTGCCGTTCCGGCCGGCCAAGCATCCGCTTCAAAAAGGGCCGCTTGGGCACCAACGGATGCTCAAGCCGGTAATTCTGGCCGGGCTTCGCCCGCATGGCCTCGAGATCGGCCCGCGTAGGCGTTATAATGTCATCCGGACCGCAAATTTCCGACAACGCGATTTCGATGCTCGAACTCGCTGTTTTCCTGGTCTTGATGTAGATGAATTTGTGTTCGTGGCTCAATATCATGCCTAGCCTGATACCATATCACCGGCACAAACCCCAGAGCCTATCTGGCAGGTTTTCCGAACAATATCAGTTCGGTACACCTCGCGACGCCATTGCCGCATCGGGACGGCGCCCGTCTCCGTTAGTCGTGAATGTAAGGAGTGCCGAACGGACATCTGCCTGATCGCGGATGATCAACCGCGCGGAACGGTCCGAGCCGCGGTCGACGGCAAAAAGGTTGACCACGATATTGAACATGGGATCGGACGGACGGAGATTGTTTTCGACCTCAAATCCTTTCGAGGAGAAGAGCGTCTCAAAATATTCCTGCAGAATCTCGGCGGGATCCTCGATCGAAAAGGATAGAGTGATGCTGCCCGGACCGCCCTTGTGGATGGCTGTGGTCGTTTTTCTGACGGCAAATGCGCCGTTGGGAACAGACACCCAATGCGGCAGCGCCAGATGATTGGCCGAAATGCCGGCCCCTCCCCCGTCGATCCCCAGTGCTGATGTGAAAGGCGCCCAGGAGTGAGCGGCCTGCCCCTGCGAAAACGCAGCCTTGCCGGGATCGGTTTCAAGCGTCATGACAGGCAGCAGCGCCAGGAACAGAACCCCGATCGCGCCAATACCGATGCCCATGCCGAGTAGAATATAACGCAAAACAACGCCTCGCTGAACCAGATGCCCTTGATGATCAAATCTAGTCCTGCCGGGTTAAGGCGCCGTTAATTCATGACTGCCCCGAGTTCCTTCAAAGCGGAATATTGTCGTGCTTCTTCCAGGGATTTTCGACTGTTTTATCCCGCAACATATTGAGCGAGCGGCAAATCCTGCCCCGTGTGGCGCGTGGTTTGATAACTTCGTCGATATAGCCGCGCTCAGCCGCTATGAAGGGATTGGCAAACCGGGCTTCATATTCCGCAATTCGTTGCGCCAGCTTCTCCGCGTCACCGCGGTCTTCACGATAGAGGATTTCCGCCGCGCCCTTGGGGCCCATAACTGCGATCTCGGCAGATGGCCAGGCATAATTGACATCCCCCCTGATATGCTTTGACGACATGACGTCATAAGCCCCGCCATAGGCTTTGCGTGTAATGACCGTGACCTTCGGAACGGTCGCCTCCGAAAATGCAAAGAGAAGCTTGGCCCCGTGCTTGATCAGCCCGCCATATTCCTGCGCGGTTCCAGGCAAAAAACCCGGAACGTCGACGAAGGTCACCACGGGGATTGAAAAACAGTCGCAAAAGCGCACGAACCTTGCCGCCTTGCGCGACGCATCCGAATCGAGAACGCCCGCCAGAAACATCGGTTGATTGGCAACAAATCCAATCGGGTAGCCGTTCATCCGCCCAAAACCGACAATGATGTTTTGCGCAAAGCTCTCTTGAATTTCAAAGAAATCCCCCTCGTCCGCCACCTTCACGATAAGCTCTTTCATGTCATATGGCTTGTTGGGGTTGTCGGGGATGAGCGTGTCGAGAGAGGCTTCCTCCCGTTCGGGATCGTCTTTGGTCTTGAGCACCGGTACGCCCGAACGATTGTTGGAGGGGAGAAAATCCATCAGCCGGCGCATCTGCAACAGGCACTCGACATCGTTTTCATAAGCGTTGTCGGCAATCGACGATTTGGTTGTATGAACCTCTGAACCACCGAGTTCTTCCGCCGTTACCTCTTCATTGGTGACGGTTTTCACGACATCCGGGCCGGTGACGAACATGTAGGATGTGTCCTTCACCATAAAGATGAAGTCGGTCATGGCGGGCGAGTAGACATCCCCCCCCGCGCACGGCCCCATAATCACTGAGATCTGCGGCACGACGCCCGATGCAAGAACATTTCGTAAAAACACCTCTCCATATCCGCCCAGCGCCGCAACGCCTTCCTGAATGCGCGCGCCGCCCGCGTCGAACAGACCGATGATCGGTGCCCGGTTGCGCAGTGCCATATCCTGAATTTTTGTGATTTTCTGGGCATGGGTTTCCGAAAGCGACCCGCCGAAAACAGTGAAATCCTTGGCAAAAATATAAACGACCCGGCCGTTGATCGTGCCCCATCCGGTGACCACGCCATCGCCGGGAATCTTGTTTTTTTCCATACCGAAATCGGTACAGCGGTGCTCGACATACATGTCGAACTCCTCGAAGGAGTTCTCGTCCATCAAAAGTTCGATACGCTCGCGCGCCGTCAGTTTGCCGCGCTTGTGCTGCGCTTCGATCCGATGCTTGCCGCCGCCCAGAGCGGCAATCGAGCGCCGCCGTTCAAGCTCTTCAATGACATCTTTCATTCGCAAACCTCTTCATTCGTCAGACGCATGCCTTCGCGCTAGATAGCATGTTCGCAATGCCGGGCAAATCAAACATTCCGCAAGCTGTGCGAATGTATATAAAGTGAAAGCGGAATTATGAGCGGTAAAGATCGAGAAAACGCATGGCCGAACGCAATTCCTTGAGCCGCCCTTCACGGCGGTCTTGCGCTTCTTCATCCCCGCCCCATTGCGCAATCTGCCAGTCTTCATCCACATGAGCCGCGTCCCATGCCTGCTCAGGGCTAAGCATCCCGTCATCCATCGCCAGCGCCAGAAAAAGCGAGCCGGTCAGGCTGGTCATGACATGCAGTGGCGCAAGCTCGAAAGCCGACAGTTTTTTCAGGTGACCATCGATGATGCGGGTAGCGCCCTCGGGCTGCGCCACATGGGCGATCCCCACTCCGGTTTTGAATTCTGCGCCGAATTTCTCTTTCAGCCACGCAAGAACGGGGTCCCAGGCATCGGCCTGTTTTTGCGCAAGCTCTACCGGCGCTTCCGCCCTGTAGCAGAGCAGGTCAGAGCCAGCGAATTCCAAAACTGCATTGCGCACCTCATCCATATGAAGCGAGACCCGGTCGAGGACCGTATTCGCCAGCTTGTTGAGCGGCATGGCATCGGGATCGACCCATTCCTCCTGCCCGGTCCATTCATCGCACAAGCCGCGCGCAAGTGCAGGGCTCGGTACGGCCAGGGGAGACCGCGACGGCGTGCGGACCGGACGGCCGTCAAGCTCCACGGCATAAAGCCCTTCTTTTTCGGAAACAGCCGCTTTTTCATAAAATCGTTTGACCAGCGGCCGGTCGAGCGCATCACGCCCCGCGCGCCTGTGCGTATCCTTATCCTGAATGGGTGGAACCACCTTGCCCATCATGCGGGCTCATTCGATCGGGTAGGCGCATGACCGGGCATGTGTGTCTCCAGTTCTTCAAAACTATGGGCGATGGAATGAGCGCCGGCGCTAACGAGAGCATCGATCCGGTGATAGCCCCAGGCCACCCCCAGCGCGCGTACCTCGGCATTGCGGGCCATTTCCATGTCGAAGCTTGTGTCGCCGATCATGAAGGTGTGATCGGGCCCGACGCCGGTCTCCGTCATCGCCCGCTCGATCATGTCCGGATGCGGCTTTGAGGGAGACTTGTCCGCGGTTTGTATGGTGACGAAATATCTGTGAAGGTCTTCGCGTTCGAACAACACATCCACCCCCCGGCGCGACTTGCCCGTCGCAACGCCGAGCAGCATATCGTCCCTTTTGGAAAGCTCCTGCAAAAATTTCCGCGCCCCCCCGAAGAGCGGTTCGGAATGCGTCTCGTCATCGCGCAGGGCGACGAAGGACTCTTTATAGGCATTGCATAGCGAGGCTTTCCCGGCCGGGTCGTCGTTGCCGCTGAGAACCTCGATTGCCCTGTCGAGAGACAGGCCGATGACGGAGCGCACATCCTCCGATGACGGCGCCTCGATCCCTTGCGACTGAAATGCGCTCTTCATGGCGCCGACAATCATCAAATGGCTGTCCACCAAAGTCCCGTCGCAATCAAAAATAACCAGTTTCAAGTCCATCCCCCAACCGTCATGCTTCTTCGAATGGATCGGCCACGCCCTCGGTCTCAAATCCAAGCAGCTTCCATGTCGCGGCCATGTGCTCGGGCAATGGCGCATCGACCTTCACCTGTCCCTTGTCGGGATGCGGAAACGAAATTGACCGCGCATGGAGGTGAAGCTTCGACGAGATCTCACCACCCGGATGCGCTTTTCGGCCGCCATATTTTCCGTCCCCCACAATCGGGCATTCCATCATCGCAGCATGCACGCGCAACTGATGCGTCCGCCCCGTAACCGGTTGCATCGCCACCCAGGCAAAGCGGTTGGCCGCCTGATCGATGACTTGATAACGCGTAATCGCGCGCACCCCCCCGCCCTGTGCGTCCTCATTGACGTCTTCCATGAGCTGCCGCCCCGGCCGGGCGCTTTTCTCGAGCCGGCTTTCGACCTCTCCCTCAAGCGGCCGCGGCACGCCGCATGTCAGTGCCCAGTAAAGCTTCGTCGTCTTCCGGCTTTTCAACAGATCCGCCATATGGCGCGCGGCAAGCCGGTCCCGCGCCAGCACCAGAACCCCGCTTGTATCCTTGTCGAGGCGGTGCACCAGGCGCGGTCGCGTGGCGGCTCTGAATTTCAGGCCGTCCAGCAAAGCGTCAAGATGCCGGCTCTGTCCGGTGCCGCCCTGAACGGCCAGACCGGGCGGCTTGTTGATCACGATTATTCGTTTATCCTTGTGCAGCACCAGACTTTTGAGGAATTCTTTTTCCTCCCGGCCAATTCCACGGGCTTCCGGGCTTGTCCGTTTTTCCCCCTGACCTCCCGTCAGCACATTCGGCGGCACCCGCACGGATTGCCCAGGGCTGACCCGCACATTCGATTTCGTCCGGCCGCCATCGAGCCTGATCTGACCCGACCGCAACAGCTTCTGCAATTTGCCGAATGTGAGGTCCGGATAATGCGTTTTGAACCATCGGTCGAGACGCATGCCGTCCTCGTCCTCAAGCACAACGCGTGCAACGAGCTTGCCGTTCATCTCAGAAACTCTCTTGCGATGTAAAGCCCTGCCAGTAACGCAAAGATCGACAGTCCGACGCTACCCAACAGATAAAAAAATGCGGAGCCATAATCCTTGCGTTCGTAAAGCGTGACAAAATCAAGCGAAAAAGCCGAGAATGTCGTAAAGCCGCCGAGTATGCCGGTTGTCATGAAAACACGGACTTCCTGCGGCGCGCTGTAACGGAGCGCCCACGCCTCAATCAGAAGCCCCATGAAAAGACATCCCACAATATTGACAATCAGAGTGCCCCAGGGAAATCCATGGCCGATCAAGCGCACGGCGGAGATGCCGACGAGATAGCGCGCCGAAGCGCCAATGGCGCCACCCGCGGCTGCCAGAAATATGAGTTTCATCTTTTAATTACTCCCGCATCCCTATATGCCGGCATTTGCCGCCCGGTAGATGGCTGCATCGCTCCGAATAAATGATTTCACGGAAAATGCCAATCACTGACGGGCATTACCCGGCCGATCGCCGGTTTCCATCCGCGGCCTGGGCATCAGGCCATGTGGATTGCACCTGATCCGCTTATTCAGACGCACCTGCCCGCGCAAAGAGACCGCCGATCGCAAGTCCGATCAGCCAGCCCAGGACCATGGCCAGAAATCCGGTGCCCAGATAGACCATGTTATGCAGGTTCATCGCCTCGTCCGGGCTTGAAAAGGTCTGCGTGCCGGTCACATAGTTACTGACGATGGGCGCGAGGTAAAGGACTCCTCCCACCGCACCACCAGCCGCGCCCAAAAAGGCTAATAATACCTTCATTTGACCTCCCAAAACCAGATCTGCTTTGCCCGGTCATAACCGCCATAATAGCCGAGCCATGAAAACCACTCCATCAACCAGCCCGATGTCGAGCGGTAGCCATTCCACAAGTCGATATGATCGCCACTGGCATTGCCGGGCGCTTCACCGCTCCGCCGCCAGTAATCCTTGAAAAGAATGAGCCCCCTGCGGCCGAACAGTTGACTATAAAAATCTGCCGCTGTCTCGCCCGTAAATTTTTCTGTGGCCCCGACCCCCGGAACGCCCCCGCGGGAGAAACTGCGCGCCACTTCCTCCGCCCTGAGATAATGCATCTGATCGCTGTCATGCACTCTGCATGTAATGGCGCCCGACATTTCACTTGGCTTGACGCCCGCCGCCCGCAGGCACTCCCCCATGCGGATCGCGCATTGGTTGGAATAGGTCGGGAATCCATTATCCATGCGGCATGGAAACTGAACTGACCGGTTTGTCGGATGATTTCTCCAAAGAGTCGCAAAATCAACCATGTACTAGATCCCTTGTAGAGGTGCTTTCTATTGTCATTATTATACCCCGTTCCTGCTCTGGCGGCACCGGCAAGGCACGGAAATTTTCATCATCGTCAGTATAGCCGATAGGTTTACGCCTGCAAATCTTGCAAAAAAAACGGCAAGCGGCGCCCATTCGCCAAACCCAGAAGCAGCATTGCGGATCAATTGCCTCCGCGCTTGATCCGGAGTTTCGCCCAATAATCGAGCCGCTTGCGGATTTCACGCTCAAACCCCCTGTCGGGCGGCATGTAATAGTGCTCCCGTTCCATTTCTTCGGGAAAATAACTCTGTCCCGAAAACGCATCCTCCGCATCATGATCATATTCATATCCGTCGCCAAATCCCTCATCCTTCATGAAGTCGGTTGGCGCATTGATAATATGCTTGGGTGGCGGCAGGGAGCCATATTTTTCGGCCGATCGCCTGACCGAATTATACGCTGCATAGGCCGCGTTCGATTTGGGCGCGGTGGCAATATAAATGCATGCCTGGGCAAGCGCCAGCTCGCCTTCAGGGCTCCCCAGAAGCTCATAGGCCTGCCGTGCCGCATTCGCCTGCACCAGGGCGTTCGGATCCGCGAGGCCAACCTCTTCAACCGCCATCCGCACCAGCCTTCGGGCGATATAAAGCGGATCTTCACCGCCTGCGAGCATCCGCGCCATCCAGTAAAGTGCGGCATCCGGATCCGATCCCCGCACCGATTTGTGCAATGCGCTGATAAGATTGTAATGCTCATCCCTCGATTTGTCGTAAACGGGCGCGCGCTTGTGCACCAGCTCGACCAACCCCTCCCGGTCGAGAAGCGTCTCCCTGCCGACAGTCGACAGAAATATGTCCTCGATCATGTTGAGCACCGCCCGTCCGTCGCCATCCGCCATGGTAAAAAGCGCCTGCCGTGCATCATCGTCCAAAGGCAATTTGCGCCCCTCGAGCGCTTCTCCCCTCAGCGCCAATTGCTCGAGGGCATCGGCATCGAGCCGCCTGAAAGTAAGAACATTCGCCCGTGACAGAAGGGCGGAATTCAGCGAAAAGGATGGATTTTCAGTCGTCGCGCCAACCAGCGTGATGGTGCCGTCTTCCATATGCGGCAAAAAGGAATCCTGCTGGGCGCGATTGAACCGGTGGATCTCATCGACGAACAAAAGGGTTGAAAAACCGTCCTGACGCCGGGCCCGGGCGCCGTCGAATACCTTCCTGAGATCCTGAACGCCGGAAAAAATTGCCGAGATCTGCTCGAATTCATATTCGCATTGCGTCGCCAGAAGACGCGCGACTGTCGTCTTGCCGCTGCCGGGCGGGCCCCAGAAGATCACATTCGATATTGAGCCCGCGGCTAGCATGCGCCCGAGCGCACCTTCAGGTCCGATTATGTGATCCTGTCCAACCACCTCATCGAGCGCTTGCGGCCGCAGACGATCGGCCAGGGGGCGCCGTCCCTCGGCACCCATCCCCGCGGCCTCAAAAAGTGTGCTCATGATCTCTCTTCAATCGGCAATAAATATGATTAGCCGCGCACAGCCATCTCGACCCTTTGCCCGCCGCGACGGATAACGAAACGCCAGTATCTTTCCCTGCCGCTCAGCACGCCCGTCAGGTCGTCGAGCGTCCTGACCGCACGCGAATTCACGCGCTCGATAATATCCCCCGGTCTGATCCCCACGCGCGAGGCATAACCGGACCTGTGCACTTCGAGAACGATGACGCCTTCGAGTTCGGAAAGCCCCAGCTCATCGGCGAGAATGGGGCTGATATCGGCAACTTTAGTACCATCGAAAGGATGTTCGCCGCGCAAATTCTGCGCACGATCGAGCCCGAGCCCCGGAGCTTCCCTGAGCGGAACCTTGATTGTGACGATCCGGCCCCGGCGCAACACGCCAAGATTTGCGCGCCCGCCGATACCCCGCGTCGTAAAGCGGTAATTGAATGACCGCGGATCGGCAATGTCCCGCCCGTCGATCGTGACAATGACATCGCCCGCCCGCAAGCCCGCATTTGCCGCCGGGCTGTCCCGGTAAACCTGCGATACCAATGCGCCCGCGACCTTCTCCCGGCCAAGCGCCTCGGCGATCCCTGCGGTCACCGGTTCAAGGCGCGCACCAAACCAGGGCCTCTTGATTTTCTTTCCCGAGGCGGCCGAGTCGACGACGATTTTCACCTGATTGGAGGGAATGGCGAAACCGATACCGTTCGATCCGCCCGAGCGCGAAAAAATCATCGTATTGATCCCGACAAGACGGCCCTTCATATCGACGAGCGCGCCGCCCGAATTACCCGGATTGATGGCCGCATCCGTCTGGATGAAAACCTGATCGCGCGATTTACCGACCTTGGAGCGCGCTAGAGCGGACACAATACCACTTGTGACCGTCTGTCCGACGCCGAATGGATTTCCAATAGCGAGTACCAAATCGCCAACCTCGAGCACATCGGAATTGTCGAATTCCAGATAGGGAAAACGCTTGCCCGGAGCCTTTATTTTAAGAACGGCCAGATCGGTTTTCTTATCCGAGAGAACAACCGTTGCATCGAATTCGCGTTTGTCGGCAAGCGCCACCCGGATCAGCGCCTTCGCGCCGCCGCCGCCTTTAATGACGTGGTAATTGGTGACGACAATACCGTCGGAGCTGACGATAACGCCGGAGCCAAGGGAATTTTGCATGCGCGAACGCGGCACGCCGAAACCGCGCCCGAAAAACTGTCTGAAAAATGGATCCGACTGAAATGGGGAGACAAATTTTCGCGCCCTTTGGCGAACATAGACATTGACCACGGCCGGGGCGGCAGTCTTCACAACCGGTGAAAACGACTTTTGCACGTCCTGTTTGCTGAGTGGGATGACCCGGTCTCGCGCCAGTGCCGGATGAAAAGCTGAAAGCTGTAAAAAACCGGCGCTGAGCAACATGATGAAAATTAAGCGCAACATAAGATCTCCCGGAATTGTTCAATCCGAATTTTGGGTGTCAAATCCACCATGATCATGGCGGCAGCATATCATCAAGGCCGATCATGAAAAATGAATACGGCAAAGAATATGGCGACGAATTCGCCCTCTGACAATACCATCCCGGGACCGCTATCCCAGGAGCCCGGCGGCTCAGGAGCCGGAACGGGTGGGTCCGGCACGGGTCGAGACAAAACCATTGATCACTGCTAAGGTTCTGGGCTTCTGAAAGCGAATAAAAAGGGGCCCCGACTGGAGCCCCTTTGAAAAATTCCCGTTCCACACCGGGCAGCAAATTCCCGGGGCCGATTAAACGGCGGCTTCCTCGGTTTCTTCCGCCGCAAGCTCAGCCTCGTGACGCGCACGGTCTTCCTGTCCCTTGGCCTCCACATCGCGGTCGACAAACTCAATCACCGCCATTGGCGCGGAATCTCCATAGCGGAAGCCCGCTTTTAAAACCCGTGTATATCCGCCGCTGCGGTCCTTGTAGCGGGGACCGATAACATCAAAAAGCTTGCGCACCATCTCATCGTCCTGAATACGCGCAACCGCAAGGCGTCGAGAATGCAAATCGCCTTTTTTGCCGAGCGTAACGAGCTTGTCCACGACCCGCCTCAGCTCCTTGGCCTTGGGCAGGGTTGTTGTGATTTGCTCGTGATTGATCAGCGACGCCGCCATATTGGCGAAGAGCGCCTTTCTATGGCTTGCCGTTCTGTTGAGCTTTCTATGTCCGCTGCGATGACGCATGACACCGATCCTTGTATCGACAAATTTCAGGCGGATTGACTTGGCGTGCCTGAAAAATGAATTCCTGATTATTAATAATGATCTTCGAAGCGCTTGGCCAGGTCTTCGATATTTTCCGGCGGCCATGTGGGAATATCCATGCCAAGATGTAATCCCATTCCAGCCAGCACTTCCTTGATCTCGTTAAGCGACTTGCGTCCGAAATTCGGCGTCCGCAACATCTCGGATTCTGACTTCTGAATAAGGTCTCCGATATAGACGATGTTGTCGTTCTTCAGACAATTGGCCGAACGAACCGACAATTCGAGTTCGTCGACCTTCTTGAGAAGGGCCGCATTGAACTCGAGCTCCGGCTGCACCTCTTCGACAGCCACCTTCTCGGGTTCTTCGAAATTGATGAAAATCTGCAGCTGGTCCTGCAGAATACGCGCGGCGTAAGCGACTGCGTCCTCGGCCTTGACCGAGCCGTCGGTCTCGACATTCATCGTCAGCTTGTCATAGTCGAGAATTTGACCCTCACGCGTATTCTCGACCTTGTAGGAGACTTTCCTGACAGGGCTGTAAAGGCTGTCGATCGGCACCAGCCCGATGGCGGCGTCCTCGGGCCGGTTGCGGTCAGACGTGACATAGCCTTTTCCGGTATCGGCGGTAAATTCCATATGGATCGACGCGCCATCGTCGAGCGTGCAGATCACATGATCCGGATTGAGGATGTCCACATCCGAACCGGTTTCGATATCGCCCGCCTTCGCAACGCCTGGACCGACCTTATCGAGAACCATGCGCTTGACGCCTTCGGAATGCACCTTCAGCGCAATCTCCTTGATGTTGAGAACGATGTTCGTCCCGTCTTCCCGCACCCCGGGTATCGACGAAAACTCATGCAATACGCCATCAATATGAACACTGGTGATGGCCGATCCCTGCAATGAGGACAGCAATACGCGCCGCAGCGCATTGCCAAGCGTCATGCCGAATCCGCGTTCGAGCGGTTCCGCGACAAAAGTGCCCATCCTTGCCGGATCGCTGCCTGATGAAATATCAAGCTTTGTCGGTTTGATCAGATCCTGCCAATTCTTATGTAGTAGCTCGACCACGCGCTGGCCTCCTTCATACCTTATCGGTTGCGTCCCCGCTCCCGACAGATGATATTTTAATTATGAGGGCTGAACTGCACCTCGATAACTCCAAACACCCCGATTAAACCCGGCGACGTTTCCGCGGCCGGCAGCCATTATGGGCAATCGGCGTTACATCGGTAATCGATGTAATCTGAAAACCGATCGACTGCAGCGCCCGGAGTGCCGATTCACGGCCCGATCCCGGGCCGCGCACCTGTACTTCAATTGTTTTCATGCCGTGCTCGATGGCTTTTTTGCCGGCGTCTTCAGCAGCAAGCTGTGCCGCATAAGGCGTCGATTTGCGCGACCCCTTAAATCCCATCATACCGGCCGACGACCAGGAGATCGCATTGCCCTGCGCATCCGTGATCGTGATCATGGTATTGTTGAAAGTTGCGCTTACATGCGCGACGCCGGACGAAATATTCTTTTTCTCGCGGCGGCGTATCTTTACCTTTTCCTTAGCCATGTTCTTTTCTAAAAATCCTCAATGTACCGACCCCTGAAGGACGCCGGACCTGTTACTGCTTTTTACCGGCAATGGCCTTGGCTGGACCTTTCCGGGTCCTGGCATTGGTGTGCGTTCTCTGCCCTCTGACCGGCAATCCGCGCCGATGTCTCAGACCGCGGTAACACCCAAGATCCATCAACCGCTTGATGTTCATTCCGGTCTCGCGGCGAAGATCGCCCTCGACCATGTAATCGCGGTCGATGACCTCCCGGATTTGTATCACCTCCGCGTCGGACAATTCATTGACCCGGCGCTCGAGCGGTATTTTGACTTTTTCGCAAATTTCCTTCGCATAGGTGGAGCCGATGCCATGTATGTAGGTAAGGGCAATCACGGTCCGCTTGTTTGTCGGAATATTTACACCAGCGATACGAGCCACTGATCTCTCCTCAATAAGTATTGGCAGCCACCGCACCGGTTTCCGGAAGCGTTGTTGCGCATGAAATTCAACCTTGCGATGACCAAACACAATAAGATCGGTCTCCGGGTGCAAGGCCACCCGGACCGATCACATCAAAAACTTTCTCAGAACCGTTCTATCTATCCGAATTCTACCTTTTGCGTCAATAGAAACCATGGCTTTAGCTTCCCAGTTTATCGAGCAGGGCGCTGATTTCCTGTTGCACAGCCTCGATCGATCCCATGCCGTCTACCGAATGCATGTTTCCCTTGCATGTGTAAAAGCCGATCAGCGGCGATGTTTCTTTGTAATAGGCCATCAATCGCGACCGCAGCGTCTCTTCATTGTCGTCTGCCCGGCGCTTGAATTCATTGGAGCCGCATTCATCGCACGTGTTCTCGACCTTGGGTTTCTTGAACTCGTCATGATAGCCGGCGCCGCATTTGCCGCATGAAAACCGTCCGACAATCCGCTTGACCAGCTGATCGTCATCGACCTTCATCTCGATCACCGCATCGAGCGCCTGCCCCTTGGCAGCAAGAATATCCTCCAGCGCCGCCGCCTGGCCGAGCGTTCTGGGATAACCGTCGAGCAGATAACCATTGGCGCAATCCGGCTCGTCGACCCGCGCGCTCACAATCGAGGTCACGAGTTCGTCCGGCACCAGACTGCCCGATTCCATCAGCGACTTGGCCTGCAGTCCGACTTCCGTCCCCGCCGCAACGGCCGCCCGAAGCATGTCGCCGGTTGAAAGCTGAACGATCTGCCGGCTCTTTTCGATTGTGGCCGCCTGCGTTCCCTTGCCTGCCCCCGGTGGTCCGAGCAACATTATTCTCATCTTTTTTTCCTTCCCTTACCGCCCCGTAATTTTGATTTCTTTATCAGCCCCTCATATTGATGGGCCAGGAGATGACTTTGAATTTGCGCCACCGTATCCATGGTGACGCTGACAATAATCAGCAGCGACGTACCGCCGAAATAGAACGGCACCGCCAGCCTCGAGATCAGAATTTCCGGCAGAATACAAACCAGCGCGAGATAGATCGCGCCCACGACGGTAATGCGCGTCAAAACGTAGTCGATATATTCAGCCGTCTTCTTGCCCGGTCGAATACCCGGAATGAAACCGCCATATTTCTTTAGATTGTCGGCCGTATCCTCGGGATTGAAAACGATGGCCGTATAGAAGAAGGCAAAGAACACGATCAGCGCGATATAGATGCCCAGATAGAGTGGCTGACCGCGGCCGAGCATGGCAGTAATATTCGTCAGCCATTCCGGCCCTTGACCGCTCGAAAATTGCGCCACGGTGATGGGCAGCAGCAGAAGGGAGGATGCGAAAATCGGTGGAATAACGCCCGCCGTATTGAGTTTCAAAGGCAGATGCGACGAATCCCCCTGAAACATTTTATTGCCCATTTGCCGCTTCGGATACTGGATCAGCAGCCGGCGTTGGGCCCGCTCTATGAAAACGATAATGCCGATGACGACGATCATCATCACAAACAGGCCGATAATGAGCGGTGTCGATATGGCGCCCTTCCGGCCCAGCTCCAGAAGCCCGACCAATGCGGCGGGCGCCTCTGCGACAATGCCGGCGAAGATAATCAGTGAAATGCCGTTGCCCACGCCGCGCGCCGTCACCTGTTCGCCAAGCCACATCAGGAATACCGTTCCGCCGACCAGCGTAATCACCGTCGTGATATTGAAAAACATGCCGGGATTGTTGACGATATTGCCCGACGCCCCGAGCCCGACAGCAATGCCGTAAGCCTGAAGCGCCGCGAGCAGTACCGTGCCGTATCGCGTATACTGGTTGATGGTCTTGCGCCCCTGCTCGCCTTCCTTTTTCAGCTGCGCGAGCGTCGGCGACATGGTTGTCATCAACTGCATGATAATGGATGCCGAAATATATGGCATGATGTTCAGCGCGAAGATGGCCATGCGACCGACCGCACCGCCTGCAAACATGTTGACCATGCCAAGAATGCCCGACTGATTTTGCTGAAAAACCTCGCGCAGCGCTTCGGGATTGATGCCCGGAATGGGGATATATGTACCCAGACGGTAAACAAGGAGTGCACCCAGGGTAAACCAGAGACGCTTTTTCAGCTCTTCGGCTTTCGAGAATGCCTGAAGGTTCAGATTGGATGCGAGTTGTTCAGCGGCCGATGCCATTTATCCTGCCTTAAAATAAGCCCTGCGAAATCGGGATTGGCGCCCTGGTGACTTGAAAATTATCTTCTAAACTTGGGTGCGCCGGTATGGATGTCAATTCTAACCCTTCTTGGATCGTTCAAGACGTTTTGTTTTTCTCCGGTCCGCCTTTGCCGCGTTGTCTTTCTTCGCCTCGCCTTCATCGGCCTTGAAGGGTGTCACCGCGACGCTCCCCCCAGAACCTTCAACTGCCTCGATCGCCGCTTTCGAAGCGCCGGCGACTTCAATGGCCAGCTTGGCCTTGAGCGCGCCCTTTGCGAGAAGCCGCACACCGTTTTTGGGTTTGCGAATAACCCCCGCCTCGATCAATGCAGCAGAATTGACCGGCTTGGATGCGTCAAGCTTGCCCTCGTCGACGGCACGTTGCAACCGCCCGACATTGACTTCGTTGTAATCCTTGCGGAAAATATTATTGAAACCGCGCTTTGGAAGACGGCGATGAATTGGCATCTGCCCGCCTTCAAAACCCTTCACGGCAACGCCCGAACGGGACTTCTGCCCCTTGTGCCCGCGTCCTGCGGTCTTTCCGGTTCCCGAACCAATGCCGCGGCCAACGCGTTTGCGCGGCTGCGTCGCGCCCGGGTTATCTTTAAGTTCATTCAATCGCATCGGTAATTCCGTTCTGAATTCAGCCTGCCTATTCGACCACGCGCACCATGTGCGAAATCTTGTTGATCATGCCGCGGACTTCCGGTGTATCCGGCAGGGTCCGCTTCCTGTGCATTTTACCAAGCCCGAGTCCGATCAGGGTGTCGCGCTGTTCCTTGGGACGGCGGATACCGCTGCCGATCTGCTCGACCGTAACGGTCTTGCCCGATCCTGCCGGTTTTTTGTTCGAAGCCATCAATGCATTCCTTCGTTCTCTATGAACCTTTTGATTTCCCCGGCTGCCCCGCTCTCGCTTCGGCGCCCGGGCATCGGGTCCGCTTATTAGGTATCTGCGCTCGCCGCCTGTTCGTCACCGGCCGTATCGCGCCTGCGCGAAACAATTTCGCTGACTTTCTTGCCGCGCCTCGACGCAACACCCCTCGGGCTGTCTTCCGTGGTCAGCGCCTGAAAAGTCGCCCGCACCATATTGTAGGGATTTGAGCTTCCCAGTGATTTCGCCACCACGTCCTGCACACCCAGGGTTTCGAACACGGCGCGCATGGGACCACCGGCGATAATTCCAGTACCGGGAGGCGCCGCGCGCAGGAAAACCTTGCCCGCGCCATGCCGGCCCCTGACATCATGATGCAACGTCCGGCCTTCGCGAAGCGGCACCCTGATCATTGTTCTCTTGGCCTGTTCCGTCGCTTTGCGGATCGCCTCGGGTACTTCCCGTGCCTTGCCATGACCGAATCCGACGCGTCCCTTCTGATCGCCGACCACGACGAGGGCCGCAAAGCCGAAACGGCGGCCGCCTTTGACCACTTTCGCCACGCGGTTGATATGAACGAGCTTATCGACAAACTCATTGTCGCGATCGTCCTGCTGGCGTCCTCTTCCCGGATTACGTGCCACGGAAAAACCCTTTCAATTCTAAAATTTAAGGCCGCCCTCGCGGGCCGCCTCTGCAAGCGCTTTCACGCGCCCATGATAAATATAACCGCCACGATCGAACACGACATCCTTGACGCCGGCAGCACTTGCCCGTTCCGCAACGAGCTTGCCCACCTCCGTTGCCGCGGCGACATCGGCGCCCGTTTTCAGCTTTTCGCGCATTTTCTTCTCGATAGTCGAGGCCGACACAAGCGTCTTGCCCGACGCATCGTCAATCACCTGCGCATAGATATGCTGCGATGACCGGTAAACCGACAGCCTCGGACGGTCGCTGCTCAAGCGCTTCAAGCGGCGTCTCACGCGCTGCTTGCGTCTATCCATCAAATTCCTGTTTGCACCCATGTGATTGCTCTCAATATTCTCAATAAAACGCCATCGCGGCAAAAACGCCTTCGCGGCTATTTCTTCTTGCCTTCCTTGCGGAAGATGTATTCGCCCTGGTATTTGATGCCCTTGCCCTTGTAAGGCTCCGGTGGGCGGAACCCTCTGATCTCGGCGGCCACCTGACCTACTTTCTGTTTCTCGATTCCCGAAACCACGATCTCCGTCTGTTTCGGACACTCGACCTTGATGCCCTCCGGCACCGCATAGACGACATCATGGCTGAGACCGAGCTGCAATTGCAGGTCCTTGCCCTTGAGCTGCGCACGGTAGCCGACGCCGTTGATTTCAAGCGTCTTGGCAAAACCTGCCGTCACGCCGTCGACGACATTCTGCACCAGCGTCCGGGACATGCCCCACACGGACCGTCCCTGCTTCGTCTGGTCATGCGGCTCGATCAGGATCGCGCCGTCTTTCATCGTCACTCCGACATCGTCGACAAGCGTCACGTCAAGCTCGCCCTTCGGGCCCTTGACCTTGACAGTTTGACCGTCAACGCTCGCCTGAACGCCATCCGGCAGGCTGACGGGTTTTTTTCCGATGCGTGACATTTCTAAACGAACCTCATCTTGTTTCCCAAACCCCGGAAAATACGGAGCCTAAAATACGTTGCACAACACTTCACCGCCGACATTTTCATCCCGGGCGCGCGAATCCGACATAACCCCCTTGGGCGTCGAAAGAATAGAGACGCCGAGACCATTGGCCACGGTGGGTAGATCGCGCACAGGCGAATAAACACGCCGTCCTGGCGTGGACACTCTGTGGATCTCCTTGATCACCGGCTCGCCCTCGTAATATTTGAGCTCTATTTCAAATTCGGACTTGCCGTTTTCATAATCGACCCGCGCATAACCACGGATATAGCCTTCATCTTTGAGCACATCCAGCACCCGCCCGCGAAGACTTGACGCCGGCGTCACGACGTTCGTCTTGCGGCGCATCTGCGCATTGCGGATCCTTGTGAGCATATCCCCAAGGGGATCAGTCGTTGTCATCTATTCTGTCCCTCTCTACCAGCTCGATTTTACCATGCCGGGAACATATCCCTTCGACGTCAGCTCGCGCAGCGCCAGACGCGACATTTTCAGCTTGCGGTAATATGCCCGCGGCCGCCCCGTCAACTGACAGCGATTGCGAACCCGGACCTTGGCCGAATTGCGCGGCAACTCCGCGAGTTTCAGCCGCGCCGCGAACCGCTCGTCGGCCGCTTTCGTCTGATCGTTTGCAATCGCTTTCAAAGCCTCGCGGCGTGCTGCGTATTTAGCGACAAGCCTTTGTCTGCGTTTGTTCTTCTCAATGGCGCTTTTCTTAGCCATTTAAATCCTCCTGAGTGACCAGGCCCTGAGAGAGGCCTTAGTTCCGGAATGGAAAATTAAATCCTTTAAGAAGCTCATATGCTTCATCATTTGTCTGCGCGGTCGTGCAGACCACGATATCGAGTCCGAGAATCTCATCTACCTTGTCGTAATCGATTTCCGGAAAAACGATGTGTTCCTTGATGCCGAGCGCATAATTGCCGCGGCCGTCGAAACTGTTTCCTTTCAGCCCGCGAAAATCCTTCAGGCGCGGCAGTGCAATCGTCACCATCCGGTCGAGAAACTCGTACATCCGGTCCTGCCGCAGCGTCACCTTCGCGCCGATCGCCATTCCCTCGCGCAGCTTGAAGCCCGCAATTGATTTTCTGGCCCGCGTAACAATCGGCCGCTGGCCGGCAATGAGCGTCAGGTCCTGAAAGGCCGCATCGACTTTTTTCCGGTCGTCGACGGCTTTGCCGATCCCCATATTGAGGACGATTTTTTCCAGTTTCGGCACCTGCATGACGCTTTTGTAGCTGAACTTTTTGCTCAATGCGTCACGGATCTCCGTCTCGTAAAGAGATTTCATCCGCGGGGTGTAAGTCGCCTCACCCATCGATCACTTCTCCTGAACGTTTGGCGAACCGTACCTTTCGCCCATCTTCAAGTATCTTCCAGCCCGCCCGTGTCGGCATTCCGTCCTTCGGATCCTCAAGAGCCAAATTCGAAATATCGATTGGAGCCTCTTTCTGCAGCCGCCCCGCTTCCTGGGTCTGCGTCTGCTTCTGGTGGCGGGTCACCATATTGACCCCCTGCACAAGCGCGCGGTTTTCCTTCGGCATCACCTCAAGAACGTCGCCCTTCTTGCCCTTGTTCCGGCCGGCAATCACGACCACATGATCGCCCTTGCGGATTTTCAAACGCGCCATCACAGAACCTCCGGTGCCAGCGAGACAATCTTCATCTGGTTCTTGGCGCGCAATTCGCGTGTCACGGGACCGAAAATTCGCGTGCCGATGGGCTCGCCCTGCGGATTGACCAGAACCGCTGCATTGCGGTCGAACCGGATAAGACTCCCATCCGCCCGCCGAACGCCTTTCGCGGTGCGCACGACGACCGCGCGCATCACCTGGCCTTTTTTCACGCGGCCGCGTGGAATGGCCTCTTTAACGCTCACCACGATGATGTCGCCGATTGAGGCGTATTTTCGCTTCGAGCCGCCAAGCACCTTGATGCATTGCACGCGGCGCGCACCCGAATTATCGGCCACATCCAGATTTGTCTGCATCTGTATCATCGGACCAGATCCTTATTCCAATCATTCAAATCCCGATCGTTCGGAATTCGCTCCGCGGGCCGTCACGGCCCGCCACATATTCAAGCCTGTGCGTCCTCGAGAACGCGCCAGCTTTTGCTTTTCGATATCGGCGGACATTCCTCGATCCGGACGATATCGCCAACCGAATGCCGGTTTGTTTCGTCATGCGCCTGGTATCGCTTCGACCGGCGCACTGTTTTCTTGTAAAGCGGGTGGGTAAAACGGCGGTCCACCCGGACGACAACCGTCTTGTCGGTTTTGTCCGAAACCACCACACCCTGTAATATTCTTTTTGGCATCTCTTAACGTCCCGTCACGCTTGTGCTTGTGCTTGTGCTTCTGCTTTGAGCTTTTCGGATTTTATCGTTTTGACCCGCGCGATATCACGGCGCACCTGGCGCACGCGTACCGTATTCTCCAATTGACCGGTTGCGGTCTGAAACCTCAGGTTGAACTGCTCCTTTTTGAGCTTTAAAAGCTCATCGTCGAGCTGATCGACCGTCATATCGCGTATGTCCGCTGCTTTCATAATCTCAAACTTCTCTTGTCAAACTGGCTTTCTGGATCCTTAACCGCGTTCACCGAGACGCATGACGAAACGGGTCTTGTTGGGCAGTTTCATCGCCGCCAGGCGCAACGCCTCGCGCGCCACCGGCTCCGTCACGCCGTCGATCTCGAACATGATCCGTCCAGGCTTCACTTTCGCGGCCCAGTATTCCGTCGAGCCCTTACCCTTGCCCATGCGCACTTCGGTCGGCTTCTTCGAAACCGGCACATCGGGGAAAATACGGATCCACACCCGGCCCGCACGTTTCATATGACGTGTCATGGCGCGTCGCGCGGCTTCGATCTGCCGCGCCGTCACCCGCGCCGGCGCCTGGGCTTTAAGCCCAAAGGTGCCGAAATTCAAGGTCGTGCCGCCCTTGGCCACGCCTGCATTCCGTCCCTTGTGCGCCTTGCGAAACTTGGTTCGCTTTGGTTGCAACATCTTGCCAAAATCCTTATCCGCTTCAACAAACGGCCGCTATCCGCGACCATTCGCATCAATAATCAGTTTCTCCGGGGACGGCCGCCGCCGCCACCTTCCTGCGCCTTGCGAGCGCGTCGTTCCTGGGCCATCGGATCATGTTCCATGATCTCGCCCTTGAAAATCCACACCTTGATCCCGATGGTGCCATAAGCCGTCTCGCCGCGCGCCGTGCCGTAATCCACATCCGCGCGCAAAGTGTGCAGCGGTACGCGGCCTTCGCGATACCATTCCGTCCGCGCGATTTCAGCGCCACCCAGACGCCCCGCGCAATTGATCCGAATGCCGAGCGCGCCCAAACGCATGGCCGACTGAACCGACCTTTTCATCGCCCGTCGAAATGCCACCCGGCGTTCGAGCTGCTGTGCAATACCCTCTGCAACCAGAACGGCATCGACCTCGGGCTTGCGCACCTCCTGAATATTGAGATGCACTTCCGAATCCGTCATATGCGACAGTTTCAAGCGAAGCTTGTCGATATCCGAACCCTTTTTGCCAATTAGAATGCCCGGCCGCGCCGAGTGAATGGTGACCCGGCATTTCTTGTGCGGGCGTTCGATCACCACTTTCGAGATACCTGCCTGACGCCGTTGATCCATAATGAATTTGCGGATCTGGATATCCTCCAGCAGCAAATCTCCATATTCGTTCTTGTTCGTATACCAGCGCGAGTCCCAAGTCCTGTTGATACCCAGGCGCAGACCGATCGGGTTAACCTTCTGTCCCATTATTTAGATCCCTTTTGCTTGGCCTGTCCGGCATCGTCCTGGGTTTCCCGCACCACGACCGTCAGTTGCGAAAACGGCTTGAAAATGCGTCCCATGCGTCCCCGGGCCCGTGGGCGCCAGCGTTTCATGACGAGGTTCTTTCCGACATATGCTTCTGAAACAACCAGCTGGTCGACATCGAGACCGTGATTGTTTTCAGCGTTTGCAATGGCGGATTCGAGCGTCTTCTTCACGTCGAGCGCGATGCGCTTTTTCGAAAATGTCAAATCCGCGAGCGCCTTTTCGACCTTCGACCCGCGAATGCTCTGGGCCAGAAGATTGAGCTTCTGCGGGCTGATGCGAACCCGTCGCAAAACCGCGCGGGCCTCATTGTCCGCGAGTTGCCTTTCGCGTTTGTCCTTGCCCATCTTTAAACCCTCTTGGCCTTCTTGTCGGCCACATGGCCATAATAGGTCCGCGTCGGTGCGAATTCACCGAATTTGTGTCCGATCATGTCCTCATTGACGAGGACAGGAATATGTTTGCGACCGTTGTGCACGCCGAAAGTGAGCCCCACGAACTGCGGCAGAATTGTCGAGCGGCGGCTCCACGTCTTGATAACTTCCTTACGTCCGGAATCGCGTACCTTCTCAGCCTTCTTGAGAAGATATCCATCGACAAACGGGCCTTTCCATACCGAGCGTGACATTCAACAAAACCTCTAGCGTTTTTTCTTCAAATGACGACTGCGGACAATGAGCTTGTTGCTCGACTTGTTCGACCGCGTTCTTTTACCTTTAGTCGGCTTGCCCCAGGGTGTCACCGGATGCCGGCCGCCTGACGTGCGTCCTTCGCCACCGCCATGCGGATGGTCGATCGGGTTCATGGCAACGCCGCGAACCGATGGTCTTTTACCGAGCCAGCGTTTGCGCCCCGCCTTGCCGAGTTTGGTATTCGAATTATCAGGGTTGGAAACGGCGCCGACAGTCGCCATGCATTCCGCCCTGACCATTCGTGTCTCTCCGGAATTCAACCGGAGAATGGCGTAGCCGGCGTCGCGGCCGACGAGTTGTACATAAGTGCCTGCCGCGCGTGCCATCTGACCGCCCTTGCCCGACTTCATCTCGACATTATGAACGATCGTCCCGATCGGCACCCGCCTCAGCGGCATTGCGTTACCGGGCTTCACGTCGACTTCCTCGCCTGCGATCACGACATCCCCGACAGCCAGCCTCTGCGGCGCAAGAATGTAGGAAAGCTCGCCATCCTCATAGCGGATAAGAGCGATAAAAGCCGTCCGGTTCGGATCGTATTCCAGGCGCTCGACCGTCGCGGGCACATCGAATTTGCGCCGCTTGAAATCGACCGTCCGGTAGCGCTGCTTATGACCGCCACCCTGACGTCGCGCCGTAATACGGCCCTTGTTGTTCCGACCGCCCTTGCTGGTCAACCCTTCCGTCAGGGTCTTTACCGGCTTGCCGCTCCAGAGCTGCGACCGGTCGACCTGAACCAGATTACGCCGCGACGGCGTTGTCGGTGAAAATGTCTTGAGTGCCATTGTTCTTCAACCGTTCCTTTCGGCCTCAAAGTCCTGTCGTGACATCGATCGAATGCCCTTCGTCCAGCGTAACGATCGCTCGCTTGAAATCACTCTGACGACCACGAACGCCCTTGAAAACTTTTCTCTTGCCCTTGCGATTAAGCGTGTTTACGGCCCTGACCTTCACATTGAACAGCTTTTCGACCGCTGCCTTGATCTGCGGCTTGCTGGCGCTGTGCGCAACCTTGAACACGACCTGATTGAATTCCGAAACCAGCGACGATTTTTCCGTAATCACAGGCGACAGAATGACGTCATATGCGTTTACTTCCTTCATTTGAACCTGTCCTCCAGCGCCTCGACGGCGGCCTTGGTCAAAACGAGTTTCTCGCGGCGAAGGATGTCGTAAACATTGATGCCCGCCGACGGCAGGACATCGATATTCGGGATATTGCGTGCGGCCTTGCCGAAATTTTCCGCAACCGACGCCCCGTCGATGATCAGCGCCGATGTAAGGCCCAGCTTCGATAACTGGCCCAACAGCGCCTTGGTTTTGGCATCCTTTGCATCCGTGCTGTCAAGAATGACCAGCTCATTGGCCGAGGCTTTCGCCGACAAGGCGTGTTTGAGCGCCAATGCGCGCACCTTCTTCGGCAAATCGATGGCATGGCTGCGGGGCTTCGGCCCGAACGCCTTGCCGCCGCCGCGCAGTTGAGGCGCCTTGTTGTTGCCGCGGCGGGCGCGACCAGTGCCCTTCTGATTATGTGCTTTCGCCTGCGTGCCCGTGACCTCCGAGCGGTCCTGCACCGAATGCGTCCCGGCCTGCCTTTTGGCGAGCTGATAGCGAACCATCCGGTGAAGAATATCCGGGCGCGGCTTCAATCCGTAAACCTCATCGGCCAGCTCGATCGTGCCGGCCTTTTTGGCGTCAAGCGTTGTGATGTCGGCTTTCATTACGCGCCCTCCTCGCTCGATGCGGCCGTTTCGGGAGCCTTGTCCTTTGCCGCCGCCGTCGCGCCTTTCGCAGGTTTGAAGGCGCCTGGCTTGGGCGCCGCGTCCGGCAGTATTTTCTTCACCGCGTCGCGCACCAGAACCCATCCGCCTTTTGAACCGGGCACAGCCCCCTTGACCAGAAGAAGGCCGCGTTCCACATCAGTTTTCACGACTTCGATATTCTGCGTCGTGACCCGTACATTACCCATCTGCCCCGCCATCTTCTTGCCTTTGAAGACCTTGCCGGGATCCTGGCATTGTCCGGTCGAGCCGTGACTTCTGTGCGAGATCGAAACACCGTGCGACGCTCTGAGGCCGCCAAAACCATGCCGTTTCATCGCACCGGCGAAGCCCTTGCCGATACTCGTGCCCGTAACGTCCACGCATTGACCGAGAACGAAATGATCGGCTGTAATCTCTGCCCCCACATCTATCAGATTGTCGGGGCTGACGCGAAACTCGGCGAGTTCGCGTTTCGGCTCCACCTTGGCCACCGAAAACGTGCCGCGCTGCGCTTTCGTCATATTCTTGACTTTTGCGTTCCCGGCGCCCAGCTGCAGTGCCGTGTAGCCGTGGCTGTCCTCTGTCCGCTGTCCCACGACCTGACAATTGTCAAGCTTGAGAACGGTCACGGGAATATGCTGCCCGCCATCCGTGAAAAGACGGGTCATTCCAATTTTCTGCGCTATAACACCTGACCGCATCGGTCCTAATTCCTTGAGTTACCGGAGAGGCGCCCTGTCCTCATCCGCATCGCAAATTTAACTTCCTGTTTCACAACCGCGACCGCCATATCCTCCCGGTCGCTGGTCTCAGGCCGAAAGCTCTGGCCCAAAAACCCTAGGCTGAAAGCCTTAGACTACAAGCCTTAGACTGTAAGCCTTAGACTGTAAGCCTTAGGCTGAAAGCTTTAAGCTTTGATCTCGACATCGACACCGGCCGCCAGATCGAGTTTCATCAACGCATCGACCGTCTGCGGTGTCGGATCAACGATATCGAGCAGCCTTTTATGGGTACGTGTTTCGAATTGTTCCCGGCTTTTCTTATTCACATGGGGTGAACGGTTAACCGTGAATTTTTCGATCCGCGTCGGTAGCGGAATAGGTCCCCGCACATCCGCACCCGTCCGTTTGGCCGTATCGACAATCTCCTTTGTCGACACATCCAGAATACGGTGATCGAACGCTTTCAGACGGATCCGAATGTTCTGACTATTCATTTCACTTACCCTAAAAGAAGGAAGCGCCCGTCATTTCGATGGGCACTTCCCTGTCTCACTATTCTATTATGTTGGCGACGACGCCCGCGCCGACTGTGCGGCCGCCTT
>CAMYJA010000006.1:0-76568 GCA_947258705.1 uncultured Hyphomicrobiaceae bacterium
CCCTGTTCCCCAGCGGGTCAACCGACCCTCACGGACTCCGTCTCCGTGCGCTCGCCTTGCGACACGCGGATTCGTTCCGGTGCTTCGTTTTTCGAAAGCTACTGCAGCCAACTTTTCCAAGAGATTCCCGGCCAACCCATGCACCAGGCAATCCGACGCTACCCATTTACTGGAAGACGCGGTTACGTTGCCGTATGTCCGGTCTCGGCTCTAAGCTAAACAGATGACCCAAACCAATGATGCGTTCGGGCTGCCGTAATAGGCCGCATACAAACAATTAACTATTTTTCGGAGGTAAAAGGGGGTAGTTAACAAAAGGTTAACCGACGTTAACCACTTGTTAACTGGTGCTGATGAGCACTATTTTGTTATGGAAAATTTACAACTTAGTGGTGTAAGTTGTTGTAACTCTTGATTTTTTTATAATTTTTTCTCATATTATGACTGGCATAAATCTTGGAAATTTCAAACCATAGGTTGTGGCTTTGAAATTGTTGCTCTATTGCATCCAGATTGAAATATTTTTGTCTTTTTGCCGTTTATCTTCGAATGTATATAGTTCGGCAGCTTTACTTCGGCCATTTGTGCTGGAGAAATTTCGCACTCAAACAAACACTTGATCAATGAAAAATTTCCATGATGCGCCATTGACGGTCGCGGCGTTTTACAAATTTGTAGCCGTCCGCGAGTGTCCGCTATTGCAAAATTCCATCGATGAATTTGCTCGGGTCCGCGGGATTATGGGCACGGTTCTGCTCGCGCCCGAAGGGATTAATGGGACGATTGCCGGCACACCGGGCGCCGTTGATGAATTCATCAACTATCTTCGAAACGGTAATGTTTTCGGGGGCGTCTTCCGTGACATATCTCCGAAATTTTCGCGCGCATCAGATATGCCCTTCCTTCGACTGAGAGTGCGCCTCAAAAGTGAAATCGTCACCCTGCGTGCGGAAGATATCGACCCGACACGACAGGTCGGCACTTATGTGAGCCCCCGGGACTGGAACGACCTGATCTCTGAGCCCGATGTGGTCGTGGTCGACACGCGCAATGTATATGAAACAGCGATAGGCACCTTTGAAGGGGCGACCGACCCGGGTCTCGATCAGTTTACGGACTTCAAGACGTTCGCGACGCGTGAGCTTGATCCGGAGCAACACAAGCGCGTGGCGATGTTCTGCACAGGCGGCATCCGTTGTGAAAAAGCGTCGAGCTACCTCCTCGCCCAGGGTTTTGAGGATGTTTATCACTTGCAGGGAGGGATATTGAAATATCTGGAAGAGGTGCCCGAGAATGAAAGCCGGTGGCAGGGCGCCTGTTTCGTGTTTGACGATCGTGTCGGTGTCGAACACGGGCTGAGACAGTCGGAACATGAGCTGTGCAGGGCATGCCGATGGCCGCTGTCAATTTCGGACCGGTCCAATTCAGATTATATCGAGGGTGTGCAGTGCCCGCATTGCAAGGACAAACTCGATGAGGCAACCCGGGCGAGGGCGGTCGAACGTCAGCACCAGGTGGAACTCGCAATAAGCCGCGGCGAAGCGCATATGGGAGACCGCGGACGCGATGTTGCCGAAAAGCGCCGGTCGGATAAGAATGTCAGGCGGCAGCAATCACGCGGGGCATCGAAGGGTATAGTTTGAGGCGGCGGCAATCGGGCAGTTGAAACCGCATCGCGGCAGAAATTGCTCTCGATATTAATTATTCCGCCAAGGTTCTGAGCTTTCCGCTTGCCGGAAACTCCCAATCATTGTTATCTCGCGGGTAAAATCACGCAACGGAAACCCGCCCCCATGAAAACTTCGACACCGCGACCCATTTATCTCAAAAACTACGCACCATCGCCCTACCTCATCAAATCGGTGGCCCTCGATGTGTCGCTCGATCCGACAGCCACACGTGTTCGGGCGCGGCTGAAAATTGAGCGCAACAAAAAGGCGCCCGCTTTCCAGAAAAGGAAAGGCAAGAGCGCGCCGCTCGTTTTGGATGGCGAAAATATCAGGCTATTGGGGGTTAAAATTTCCGGCAGGGCAGTCCCTACCGGGGATTACACATTGAGCAATAAAAGCCTCACCCTGAAAAAACCGCCATCCAGACCGTTCACATTAGAGATCACGACCGAATGCAACCCGGATGCGAATAAAGCGCTGTCGGGCCTTTACCGCTCGAATGGCGTTTATTGCACGCAGTGCGAGGCGGAGGGCTTCCGGCGCATTATGTATTACCTCGACCGGCCGGACGTGCTGGCGAAATTTAGCGTACGGATCGAGGCGGACAAAGCCGAGGCTCCGGTTCTTCTTTCCAATGGCAATCTTATTGATAGCGGCAAGGCCGGCACGAGCGGACGGCACTATGCGGTCTGGGATGATCCTCATCCAAAACCAGCTTATCTCTTTGCTCTGGTTGGCGGCAGGCTGGATCTTAAACGGGGAAGTTTTAAAACCATGTCCGGGCGTAAAGTCGATCTCCGTATTTATGTGGAGCCGGGCAAGGTAGACCGGTGTAACTGGGCCATGGATTGTCTCAAACGCTCGATGCGGTGGGATGAACGGCGCTTTGGACGGGAATATGATCTAGATATATTCAATATCGTCGCTGTCAGCGATTTCAATATGGGGGCGATGGAAAACAAGAGCCTCAATATTTTCAATGACCGGATGGTGCTCGCATCGCCCGATACGGCGACAGACGGGAGTTATGCCGCGATTGAATCGGTCATTGCTCATGAGTATTTTCATAACTGGACCGGCAACCGGATCACCTGCAGGGACTGGTTTCAGCTTTGCCTGAAGGAAGGGCTTACGGTTTTCCGCGATCAGGAGTTCTCGATGGATGAGCGCTCACGGATTGTCGCGCGGATCGACGATGTGAAGATTCTCAAGTCCCATCAGTTTCCAGAAGATGCCGGTCCGCTCGCGCACCCGGTCCGGCCCTCATCCTATATCGAAATCAATAATTTCTACACCGCCACCGTCTATCAGAAAGGTGCGGAGATTTGCCGCATGATCCACACAACCCTTGGCGAGGCCGGTTTCAGACGGGGCATGGATCTTTATTTCAAACGTCATGATGGCGAGGCGGCGACGGTTGAGGATTTCATTAAATGCTTCGAGGATGCCAATGACGTCGATCTCAGGCAGTTCATGCTTTGGTACGAGCAGGCCGGCACGCCGGAACTGATCGCTTCGTTTGACTATAGCGAGACCAGAAAGACGGCCCGGCTCACGCTTGAGCAGGTTCTCAAGCCAACGCCGGGGCAGGCACGCAAGAAACCGATGCAGATACCTGTTCGCATTGGGCTCGTTGATGGATCGGGCCGGGATATCAAGCTTCAAACGACAAAAGGCGGACCCGTCAAGGATGGGGTGCTGCATCTCAAAAAACGCCGGGAAGTGTATGAGTTCACGAATATTCCATCGAGACCGGTGCCGTCGCTCGTGCGCGGTTTTTCGGCTCCGGTAAATCTCGATTTCGAACAGGGGTGTGATGATCTGGCTTTCCTGATGTCCCATGACAGCGATCTTTATAATCGCTGGCAGGCGGCGCAGACTTATGCCACGCGGCGCATGATCGAGATGACCGATGTGTTGCGATCGGGCAAGCAGCTTACCAGGGGGCGGGAATTTGGCCGGGCACTGGTTGAAACAATCGAAAACGACAGGCTGGAACCGGATTACCGCGCACTCTTTATGCAATTACCTGGAGAAAGCGACATCGCCCGCGAGATCGGTTCTGATGTGGATCCTCTCGCAATTCATAAAGCGCGCAAGGGCTTTGCCCGGCGAGTTGCTTCAGAAATAGAACCGAGCCTGCAGCGGATTTATGAAAAATCCAGGCTTAGGGGAGATTATTCGCCCGATGCCCGTAGTGCCGGCCTGAGATCGCTACGCAACACCGCTCTCGCGCTGCTTTCCCGTCTCGGCGGGAAAGACAATAGTCAACTATTGGCCAGCCATTATCGGAATGCCCGTAATATGACCGACATGAGCATCGCCCTCATGCTGTTGGCCAATGTCAAAGGGCTGCCGCGCGATAAGGCCTTTGCGCATTTCTACAAACGCTACCAGCATGATCATCTGGCAATCGACAAATGGTTCAGTTTTCAGGCCATGTCGAGCCTTGATACAACGCTGCCAACCGTGAAAAAGCTTCTCAAGCACCCTCTCTTTTCCATTAAAAATCCGAATAAAGTGAATTCGCTTATTGGCGCATTTGCGCGTTTTAATCCGATCGGCTTTCACAGAACCGATGGGGCGGGTTATGAATTCGTGGCAGATCAGATACTCGAGATCGACAGATTTAATCCGCAAGTTGCCTCGCGTTTGCTCAACAGTTTCCGAAACTGGCGCACGCTTGAAAAGGGCCGGCAAAAGATGGCCAGGAAATCGCTGACTCGAATAGCGCGCCGAAAAACTCTGTCCCCTGACGTTTTTGAGATCGTGACCAAGATACTCGGATAAATTTTACGCCCAACAGCAGGTCGACATGGCGACTTGTGTGACTCGATGTCCACACATCGAGCGAAATGCAATTTTTTTTCGCGGTCGAATCGTTTTCATGTGGACAGATGACACTGATTCGCATGAATATGATTTGAGTGATTCGCGGGCTGGGCAGGCTCGATTCCTGTAAAAAAAACTAGATTACTCAAGCTATTCGAGGGGGCTTGAAATGGCGCGGACAGCGTTCGTCCGGCTGAGGGATTTCGTGTGCTTTGTTTGGGGTCGGACAAAGCGAAATTTTTTTCGGCTAAATAAATTAATTTCAAAATCGGTATCCGGATCCAGGTCCGGGCCTGATTTCATATCCAGCATTTCATTGGCTTACCGATCGAGCATGGCTGGTCAACTGGCTGCTCTTCTCGCTTTATTTTTTGCGTTGGGAGACCAAGCTCCAGGCGTGACGGCCGCTGAGGCGGCAGGTCCGGCCGATCAGATGCTTGGCGCCAAGGCATATTCCGTACCACTCGACCTCACAACAATATTCGGCGTGACTGCAATCTTGCTGCTCGTGGGTGCGAATTTATATCTTTTGCGCCGACCGATTTCAGCCGATCATGCGGACCACGCTCAATCAGACGGCGGTGCGACCGATCCCGCCGAAATCAAAGCACATGAAGAACCGGAGATGGCCAGCGCCAGTTCACATCGTCACGATATTCGCTTCGAGCTTGAGCGCCAGTGCCAGCAGCTCGCCGATATTGCCGACCGTTCCCAACGCGCCTGCTCAGAAGTGGTGGCATCCAATCGCAGCAAAAACGCCCGGTTGGCCTCTCTCTCCCATGATCTCCGAACACCACTGAATGCGGTCATTGGTTTTTCCGACCTCATGCGCCGCGAAATGTTCGGTCCTCTCGGGCATTCCAAATATCAGGAATATGCCGAACATATCGGCGACAGCGGGCATGATCTTTTAAGCGCCGTGGATGATATTTTTGAACTGACTTCCGAAGAAATTAACGATTTTCCCCGCAATGGAACTGACGGGGAAAAGGTTCGCGGATCGTTTCACAATCCCGGGCCCGATGGCGATCCGCTGAAGCATGAGCTTGAGGGTATCGATTAATGCGTAACCGCACTTATTGTTCGGTTTTCTTTTCGGGAAATACGCCCCTGTCCCGACCTCTATCGAATGGCGCCCGGTGACGGCTCCTGCGCCATCGGTGGCGGCGCTGAAGGTGTTTCACATAATTACGGCGTTCGGCGGCGGTCATTTTCCCGGCAAACTCTGCGAGAACCGACGTCAGGGCAGACCGCGCCATAAATTCCTCCTTGCGCATTTTTCCCATGGCTTCCTCGAATTTCGCGCGGTCAAACCGATCGGCTTTCAAAACCTCTGCAACATCGTCGCGCGCTGCCCGGATATTCTTCCGAAGAGGTCTTATCTCGGTATATAGGGGGCGGATTGCATCGCGAATTTCCGCTCTTCGTTCATCGGGAAGCGTGCGCAAATAGGTCGATATCTGACCGCCAAAACCGCGCATCCCCCAATGTCCGCCGTGCCGCCATTTCCAGAATGCACCGCCCGCGAAGCCCAGGATTACCAGATTAAAAGCGAGCGAGGCGACGAGCAAAATTCGCATCCAGCCCCACCGCCCGTTCGTTTGCCCGCCCGATTGCCCGGTACCATTATCGCTCATCACAAACCCCCTTCGAATAAGTCCGCTGTCTCACTTTGGAAAAGCGTCAATTCCAGCGCAGGTGAAGTGTCTCTACCGGCAATCTGCGCCACCCCTTCAGCCGCGCTTTCCGTGAATTGGGTTGCGCCAATATATATGCCGAGCGCGAATGACGCGGCGAGCAGACCTGCCATTTGCCATGTGATCGATTTGCGGTGATCATTGTTGGCGCTTTCGGCCGGTTTATTATTGCGCTTTCTATGGCTGTCCAGCTCGACGATCTTTCCCATCGCCTCCCCTTGATGGTCCGGGGAAAGCAACTCCCGATCAGCGGCGCGCCCGATCCGCTCCATGATTCCGTCGGCCGCGCTCGTAATATCGACCTCCGTCACGGCACCGGCCTGATTGAGGAGCGTATCCAGGGTTTCCGCCTCATCAAGCATTGCGCGAAGCTCGGGGCGGGCCTCAATCAACTCAACCAATGCGGCGCGTTCTTCCGCCGGCCATTTCTCCGAATTGCCGCCATAAGCGCCGAGCACTTCGCTTAATCTCTCAGAAGTTGGTTTTTTTGTTTTCTTCATCATCATTCTCTCAATCAGGTCCCGGTTATTCACCGGGCTCGGGCATCAAGTCTTTCCAATTATCGGCCAGTGCGATCTTCAGCCCGGCTCGGGCACGGCGCAACAGCGATTCCAGCGCCTCCTCGGTAATCTCCATGATCTCGGCAGTGTCGCGCTGGCTCAAGTCCTCAAAATGAAAGAGCGCCAGAGCGAGCCTTTGACGCTCGGGAAGTTCCGCAATTGCCGCCTCAACAGTTTCGGACATCTGCCGTTCGGCAATTTGTCTGTTCTGTTCTGCGGGGATCGGCCTTTCCGGAACATCAATACCCGTCAACTCCCGTTTCCTGCGCAAATGATCGAGGCACAGATTGCTGGTCACACGATAAAGCCATGGACGCACACCACGATCGTCGAGCTCAATGCTGTTAGCATTTCGCCAAAGCCTGAACATCGCCTCCTGGGCGATATCCTCCGCATCCGCCGGTCCAAGCATATGCCGTGCCAGCGCAAGCGTTGCGGGAAGGTGCCGCTCTATTAGCATGAGCGTGGCCTTCTCATCGCCCCCGGTCACGGCCCGCATGAGCCGTCGGTCAGTCGTCTGGGCTGAATAACTCACCTTGGCGCGATATCTCTGGTTGCCGGTGCGCAGGCAAGATGAAGCCTGCGCACCGTTGTTTTCAATCTCGCCGGGATGCAAAGCGGTCATTTATGATCCCGCCGCATGCGTCCCTTAGCGCCTGTGATGAGATCCACGATATTTCCGGCGCGGCAACTCATCGCCATCCAGTTTGCCGTCATCATTGAGATCGTTCCAGCTAAACCGTTCGCGTGCGCGGGAATTGAATTCCTCTTTCGTGATCCGGCCGTCGCGATTTTTGTCAAACCGGCGGGTCATGCGTTTCACCCTGCGCTCTATGCGCTTTTTGATTTTTTCTTCAATCCTGGCTTTGAGTTCAGCTTCGTCCACGACGCCATCTGCATTTTTGTCGAATTCCGCGAAGCGTTTTCCGCGCATGGCCTCGACTTCTTCGAGGGTGATCGCGCCATCCTCGTCAGCATCGGCTTTCGTCATCCAATAGCCCATATGACGCCCCATGCCGTAACCATGTCCGCCACCGCGCCCACCGAAGGCATAGGTTGCCGTAATACCGGAGGCGATGATAAGGCCGGAGGCGAGTAAAATTCCCGTTTTCCTTTTCAGACTCATGAGATTCTTTCCTTGATTGATTAAAACAAAACAGCGTTTTACCGCTCATACACCGTAAGAACGCAACAGCGGGCATATTTCCGTCGCACTAAACTGCCATTGCGTATCCGGCTTTGGGGCCGGGACCGCCTTGACCGACAGCTCGTCAGGATCAATCCTTGCGATAGATGGTGAAGTCCTCCACACTCAATATGATCAAAAGTTTGCCTGTTTGTGTTGTTAGACAAATGAGATAAAGTTTCGCCGGCATAGTGAAATTTGGAAGGCTTTCAGGACTATGGATAAAAATGTCACGCAGGACTCAGTCCATAAGGCGCTCTCAAGTCCCGGGGTCTTTCTGACACGAATGCTCGTTTTTCTGGTGCTCGCAGGATTTCTGGGCTCGATCCTCTATGCTCAGGCATATCTTGCTTTTATGGCAAATCCGGGATTGAACGGTCTCATTCTTAGCGTCCTGTTGATCGGCTCCCTATACGCTTTTCGTCAGGTTGTAAGACTCTATCCGGAAATAAGGTGGGTGAATTCCTACCGTATTTCAGATCCCGGTCTGGCGATGCAGAAACGGCCATCTCTGCTGGCGCCGATGGCCAATCTCATGTCAGGGCAGCGCGGTCAGTTGTCGATATCCACGGGCTCGATGCGGTCGATCATGGATTCCATAGGATCGCGGCTCGACGAGGCCCGTGACACCTCCCGCTATCTCATAGGTCTACTTATATTTTTGGGGCTTCTGGGCACATTCTGGGGGCTTCTGCAAACCATCCAGTCCATAGGGCAAACCATTGGTTCTCTCAACACGGGCGCAAGCAGCATGGTTGCCTTCGAGGAATTGAAAAATGGACTGGAAGCGCCGCTGAAGGGTATGGGAACGGCTTTTTCTTCATCGCTGTTCGGGCTGGCCGGATCGCTTATACTCGGATTTCTGGATCTACAGGCGGGGCAGGCGCAAAATCGTTTCTACAACGAGCTTGAGGAATGGCTTTCCGGCATAACGGAACTCACGCCGGCAGGCGGCGCGGGAGCCGACGACCTTTCGGGGCAACTCCGTCATGCATTGGTCGACCTTCAGCGGACGGTTGTTAATCTCGGCGACCGGATCGGATCGGAGGCGGGTAGCGGCGGCGGCGCGGGCACGGCGGCAAGAGAACTTGCGGTGGGTGTAGAAAAACTCGTCAAGCAGATGAGGTCCGAACAGAAGGTCGTTCGCGAATGGATGGATGAACAGGCTGCGAACCAGGTGGATGTTTCTACGGCGCTTCAGGATCTTGCGAACAACATCGGCAAAAAAAAATAACATATGGCTTATACCAGATATAAACGCGCCTATACCGGCGGCGATTACTGGCCGGGCTTCGTCGATGCGATGGCGACGATGCTGCTGGTCGTCACATTTTTACTGTCGCTCTTCATGCTCGCCCAATATTTCGTACAACTTGAATCGAGCGGAAAGGATACGGCGCTACAACGGCTGAATCGCCAGATCCAGCAGCTCACCCAGCTCCTGGCGCTCGAAAAGGGATCAAACAAGTCGATTCAGGACGAGCTTGCGACATTGACTGCATCTCTATCGGACCTTGGATCGGAAAATGCCCGGCTGCAGGGGATGATCGATCTCGGAACCAAGAAGGCGGATCAGGCCGGCGCCGAGGCAAGCAAACTGACTTCGGACCTTGAGGGCGAGAAAAAGATCTCATCAGAAGCCCTGGCCCAGGTTGAAATATTGAATCAGCAGCTTCTTGCCCTGCGCCGCCAGATCGGCGCGCTCGAACGCGCGCTCGAAGCGTCAGAGGCGCAGGATGAGGCGAGCAAGAAAAAGATTGCCGATCTTGGCCGCCGCCTCAACGTGGCCCTCGCAAAAAAGGTCGAGGAGCTTTCAAGATTCCGATCCGATTTTTTCGGACGATTGCGCAAACTTCTCGCGAACCGCAAGGATGTACGCGTGGTCGGCGACCGTTTCGTCTTTCAGGCGGAGGTTCTGTTCCCAAGCGGATCGGCCGACATGAATCCCGAAGGTCTTGCCACCCTGGCCCCGCTCGCCGACGCGATCAAAACACTTGAAGGAAAAATACCCGGTGAGATCGAATGGGTGTTGCGCGTCGACGGACATACCGACATACGCCCGATAAGTACGGCCGAATTTCCATCGAACTGGGAATTGTCATCGGCAAGGGCTTTATCGGTCGTTCGCTTTCTCATATCACGGGGGGTTAGCCCGAAACATCTGGTGGCAGCCGGATTTGGTGAATTTCAACCGCTGGACAAGGGCGCTACCGAGGAGTCGCTGAGAAGAAACCGGCGTATCGAGCTGAAGTTGACGACACGATAGTCTTTTCAGAGATCAGGAACTGAACTGAAGAGCAGCCAACTCGCTATAAGTACCGGCTCTGTCAACCAGTTCCTCATGGGTGCCCTCTTCGATGATGCGCCCCTCTTTCAGGACGATTATCCGGTCGGCACGCTTTACCGTCGCCAGTCGGTGCGCGATGATGAGTGTCGTTCGTCCTTCCATGGCATGTTCGAGCGCTTCCTGGACTTTCTTCTCGCTATCGGCATCAAGCGCGCTTGTGGCTTCATCAAGCAGAAGTATCGGGGATTCGTGCAGAATTGCGCGTGCAATCGCAATCCTTTGACGCTGTCCACCGGAGAGGTTGACGCCATGCTCGCCAAGCATGGCCGCATAGCCACCTGGAATTTCCTCAATGAAATCATGGGCCAGAGCAGCGCGGGCAGCGGCCTCGACTTTTGCCTGGGGCATATTGCCCGTGCCGTAGCGGATGTTCTCGATGATACTGTCCGCGAAAATATTGATTTCCTGGGGCACCAGCGCGATTTTCCGACGGAGCGCGCCAAGGTCGGCCTTGTCAATCGGCACACCGTCGATATCAACCGAGCCGGCGCCCGGGTCGTAAAATCGCAACGCCAGGTTGAATATGGTGCTTTTGCCCGCACCCGAGGGTCCCACGATTGCGACAACTTCACCCGGTTTGATTTCGAGGCTCACATCATCGAGGGCTTTTTGATCGGGCCGCGTGGGATAGCTGAAGGTGACGTTCCGGAATGCGATTTGGCCCTTTCCATTTTCTGGAAATTCTACCGGATTGATTGGCGATTTAATTTCCGGAGACGTATTGAGGAGTTCGGTCAGGCGTTCGGCGGACCCGGCTGCCTGTTGAATTTCGCCCCATACTTCCGAAAGCTGACCCAGCGCGCTGGCCGCAAAAACGGTATAAAGCACGAATTGACCAAGCCTGCCCCCGGTCATGGTTCCGGAAAGAACTTCACCTGCGCCGTACCAGAGGATACCGACGATACTCGCGAATATGAGAAATATCGCAATCGCAGTGAGACCGGCACGCGCGCCCGTGCGTTCGCGTGCCGCGGCAAACGAGCGTTCAACCTCGTCGCCAAATCTGGTTACGACATGTTTCTCATTGGTGAAGGCCTGCAATGTTCTGACGGCCGAGAGGTTTTCGGCGGCATAGGCGGAGGCTTCCGCCAAAGTGTCCTGCGCCTTGCGGGACAATTTCCGTACATAGCGGCCATAGGCGAAGAGCGGCAGAATTATCAACGGTATCGCGAGGAAGACCAGGAATGAGAGTTTGATGCTTGTCACAAACATCATCACCAATGCGCCAAAAAAGAGAACCGTATTGCGAAGCGCGACGGAGGCGCCCGCCCCGATCGTGGATTTGATCTGAGTGGTGTCGGCTGTCAGGCGCGACATGACCTCGCCCGAGCGGGTTTTCTCATAAAATGAGGGGCTCAGTCGGGTCAGGTGAGTGAACACATCAGTTCTCAGATCGGCAACAATTCGTTCACCAAGCCAGGTGACCAGGTAGAATCTGGCGGAGCTCGAGACAGCCAGGACGAGACCGACCATGATCATCATGCCGAAATATTTGTCGATAAACCCGCCGTTTTCGGAGGAGAAACCGAGATCGATCATCCGGCGGACACCCAGGGGGACGGCCAGGGTTGCGGCTGCGGCAATAATCAGGGCGATGAGGGCCGCGATCAACATGCCTCGATGATTCAGGACATACGGCTTGAGCGCCCGCAGAGGTTTCAACTTTTCCCCACGGCTCTTTTTATCAATATCAGTTTCGATGTCAGTACCGATTTTGGTTCCGGCGCGCATGTCCCCGCTCTGCAAATCCGTCTTTGCAGTACCCGCATTTGAGGCCGTATTACTCATATTGTCGTTATGCTTTTTGATTGTTGCTCTGTGAGGGCCGCACCATGCCCGAATTAGACCTACCGATGCAAGCGTTCATTATGGCGGCCGGCAATCTGCTTGCTTCCCTGCCTATCCGCCGAGGTGCCCGGACAGAACCGGAGCCCATATCAACCCCAGAGCTCAACACCGGGATCAGCTCCCGGGCCCACTAGAGGGTTGTGAGCCGAATGCTCTTCCTGTATAAGAGCGTTCAAATCAACACATTTTTTATTGCCAGCCGCCCGCGCCATTATGGCCGGTTCGGCAAAACGCTTTTTAAGGACGACAAGCTAATGAAGAAAGACGAGGGCCTGCATCCCGATTATCACATGATCAAGGTGGTGATGACTGATGGGACGGAATTCGAGACCTATTCGACTTTAGGCGCCGAAGGCGACAAGCTGACACTCGATATCGATCCGAAAACGCACCCTGCCTGGACCGGCGGCGGACAGCATCTGGTCGACCGTGGCGGACGGTTGTCGCGGTTCAAGAAAAAATTCGACGGAATGTTTTAAATTCAGGGGAACAACAGCCTTGTTCCACCTTTGAAACAAAAAAAGCCACCAGGAGAAAGTTCTCGAGGTGGCTTTTTTATTTTCCGGATCGAAAACGGGAGACTTCTCGAAAACGGGAGACTTCCAGCGCTTTCAAACACCGATGCAGATGGTTTGCCTTTTATTCGGAAAGGTTTGTCACTCGGGCGTGCAGAAAGCCTCTTCGAGCTCAGCCATTTGTGTGCTGAGCGGATTTTGACGCGGCGCATCCACGTCGAAGCCCGAACTCAACAGATGGCGGTCCAGACTTTCTATCTGATCATAAAGCCTCATGCTTTGTTCGATCAGGCTCCTCAATTTCGCGGGCAATTCATCAAAATGATCAATATGTTCGGGACGGGCAACCGTGTCGAAACGTATTTTTTTGCGCTTTTCCTCAATATCAGCGGGCGTGAGCTTACCCTGCGCGATACCGCGATAGATGACCAGCCATGATGCCAGTTGCATCAAGCGCGTTGTCAGGCGCATGCTTTCGGTTGTATAGGTCAGTGCGATATTGTCTTCGAGGGCGCGTGAATCACTACGTCCATCGCATTCGAGATATTCAGAAGTCTCTTCGATCAGCTCCATGCCTTCCCGAAAAAGCGACAGGAAATTTTGGGACGCTGCATATTTTTTGCTGAAGGATATTGCAGGTTCGGATCTCGCGGAATCCTGCTCCCGCTTTAAGGCATTACTCATATAAACAACTCACATACAAATTATCGGCACTGCCACTTTAACGCGTCGTTCCATGGCGCGAAGATTTATCGCACCACATGATAAATGCCACAGGGTTAACAAATTCCAAATTTTTCGGTCAGCAACATATGAAATCCGAATAACACATATAAATGTATTTTGACAAAAAAATGAGCCGCTTAAAAAAGCGGCTCAAGAGTTAACAGGGAGGCGTCAAACAGAGTGGCAGGTGCCACTCGGTCTCCAGATAACTGGATAAGTATTAAGGTAAATCAACTTCCTTAATAATTCATTAATCGCCCAGATATTTGGTTTGCGAGTGTTTCAATGCGCTACAGCGCCAGCGCAATGAGGGGCGCAATGCAGGCGTTATTCCGGAGAATTGGACGTGCGACAGACCGTCTGGAACCGGGCCGGAAATTAACTTATAGGACTCAGTTCCTGAAGACGTCTTCCGCCGCGCTTTGCGTGCTTTTCCTGGCACTGATTTCCGCGCGGACCCGTTCGATTTCATCTTCAAGCAGCTGGATGCGGCTGTTTAAATCTTCGACGGACAGACTCGACAAATCCTCTCCAATTTCGATGGCCGCTTTCTTCTTCGGCTCCAGTTCGTCCCAATCCATTGCGATCACCTCTATTGATGCGATATGAGTTTTCAGATCGGATTTTAGTTCAACGGCGAGAGATGTCACCCCATGAACGCAATACCCCACTCCATGACGGCCATACATTTTGAGGGAAGCGGCGGACCTGAGGTCCTCGTACCTTTGACAACCGATGTGCCGGAGCCCACAGAGGGCGAGGTGCTCATTCGCGTGTCCGCCGCCGGGATCAACCGCCCGGATGTATTGCAACGGCTCGGGCTTTATCCCCCGCCATCGGGGCATTCTCCATTACCGGGCCTGGAGGTCGCCGGGGAGATCGCTGCAACCGGCGCATCGTCGATGCGTTTCAAGGTAGGCGATCAGGTCATGGCGCTCGTGAACGGCGGCGGTTATGCGGAATACGTGTCGGTCGACGAGCGTTCCGTTCTATCCATACCAAAGGGGCTCAGCCTGATCGAAGCCGCGGCGATCCCCGAGACCTATTTTACCGTATGGCACAATGTGTTCGAGCGCGGTCAGCTCAAAGACGGAGAATGGTTTCTGGTTCATGGAGGTACCAGCGGCATCGGCACCACGGCTGTGCAACTTGCGAAGGCTTTCGGCGCCCAAGTCATTGCGACAGCGGGATCGAAGGAGAAATGCGATGCGGTGCTCAGTTTGGGCGCCGATTACGCAATTAACTACCGGGAGGCTGATTTCGCCAGGGAAGTCAAAGCCGTTACCGGTGGGCATGGCGTCGATGTCATTCTCGACATGGTGGGGGGCGACTATATCGCGCAGAATCTCAAATGCGCCGCAACCGACGGGCGCATTATCCAGATCGCCTTTCTCCAGGGATCGAAAGTGGAAATCAATTTGATGCCCGTTATGCTGAAGCGGCTGACATTCACAGGCTCTACCCTGCGGACCCGGACGGCAGAGTTCAAGGGCGCTGTCGCGCGGGCGCTTGAGACGAAGGTCTGGCCGTTGATCGAGGCGGGCACAATCCGGCCCGTCATTTTTGAAACATTCGACCTCCAAGACGCATCGGATGCGCACCGGTTGATGGAGTCGAGCGCGCATATCGGCAAGATCGTGTTGAAGGTTCGCCAGCCTGATCCCAACGGCGGGTCTTTCTAGGATTCCTTGCCCTTGCCCTTGCCCTCATCTTCACCCGCAAATCCCCTCCGTCGGCTGGGATATATGTAGGTTCCGTAGCGCAAGACAAGAGCGGAGAGGGCCAGGATCAATATGCCCGCGGCCATGATCAGAATATCCAAAACCGGATTCTCGTGGATATTCACGACTGCCACCATGTGCCGTGTCAGGGCGGTGATGGCAACGTAGATCAGGAACCGGACGGGCAACTGGTTGGTCTGGAAATAAATGCCGACCATGGCACCGATTTCGAGATAAATGAAAAGCAGCAACAAATCCTCGACGGTTGCCGTTCCCTTCTGGGCCATTACCATAAATGCAGTCGCTGCAGCCCATACGGTCGCACCGCCGATTGCGAACAATCCCAACAGGTGGAAGGATTCAACGAGTACATTGCCGGCACCGTAAATTCTCCGGCGCAGTGGTGTCTGATTGTCCATGATCCCTTATGCAGTTGACAACTGCATCTCCCATCCAATTTCCGTTCTCAGTGAATACAACAATAGAAGTTTCGATCAACCATATTGCGATTGCGCCTGCCTCCGCCGAGAGTGGAAATGGTTGGGCGCGCGCCGCTGCTACCACTTCAAAGCGGTCTGAGCCGCAACGGGTGGTACCATTCCATCAAAGATTTCGGCCAGCATGGCGCTATCGAGGCCGCGCTCCCTGTCCACATGGATCGCACTTGGCACAAAGAGCGCGTCAATGCCGGCTGCCGCGGCGCCCGTAATGTCGGTTTTGACATTGTCGCCTATGGCTAGAATTCGGCTCTTTGGAACACTTTCGCCCCGCACCTCGGCCATAAGATCAAAAGCGCGTTCATAAATGGGCAGGTGCGGCTTGCCCGCAAACGTCACCTCACCACCCCGTTCTGCATAGGCCTCGGCAAGAGCGCCTGCGCAATAAATGACCTTATTGCCCCGCTCGACCTTGATGTCGGGATTTGCACAAATCATCTTCAGGGCTCTTTGCTTGAAAGTAGAAAACAGATCCGAATAATCGTCGGGGGTTTCTGTGGTGTCGTCAAAGAGGCCTGTATTGACGATCAAATCAGCCGCATCAATTTCTGCAAATTCAACCTCGATCCCCGTAAAGAGCGAACGGTCGCGCTCGGGTCCAAGATGAAATATCCTGCGGCTGGGCGAAATGTTCAACCACTGGCTGAGCAGGGTTCGCGTCACATCGCCGGAGGTGATGACCTCGTCCCAGGCATCGCCGGGGACACCGATGGCGGTGAATTGTTCAATGACGGGATTTTTCGGGCGAGGCGCATTAGAAATCAGAACAACCACACCACCCGCTTCGCGGTATTTGATGCAGGCCTCGCAAGCGCTGTCAAAAGTGTCTATCCCATTGTGAAGCACGCCCCAAATGTCGCACAACCAGGCGTCATAATTTTTCGCCAGAGGACCAATGGAAGTTAAAAGCGGGATGCCCCCCTCGGGGGCGACGCGGGGGGCATCAACATTCGACATGGCTTTAATTACGTTAACCTTCAAGCTGCGTCTTCAAGCAATTCCTGTTTTACAGGACGAGGGCGCGAGAAGATATAACCTTGACCGAATTTTGCACCGAACTCGATAACTTGTTCGAGCTCGACGTCAGATTCTATCTGATCTATGATCAGTTCAACGCCCGCCAGAGATGCCTCGCTTAATATTTCCGCCGGCAGGAGCGAAGATTCGCCCGCGCCGAGCCGATCAAGGAAGAAGGCGGTATCGAGCTTTATGAATGAGAAGAGACGGCTGCGCAGGGCATCCATATAAATACCAGCATCCTTGATCTGATCCAGCGACAGTCTGACGCCAAGATCGCGAAGGGCGTCAAGTTTCACACGATCATTAGGGGTGCAGGCGAGGTAGGCCTGTTCGCTCAACTCGATAACGAGGCGGCCGGCTATCTGTTGCTCTTGACTGAGTATTTCGATGAGAGCGGTCATGACTTCATCATCAGAGAGGGAAAAGATCGACAGGTTGCAGAACATCGTGCCGGAGCTTTTGGTCGCCTCAAGTTTTCTCAAAACGCCAATGGTCCGTTTCAGCATTGCATCATCAATGACCGGCATCTGGCCGGCGCGCTCCGCCTCTTCGGTATATTGATCGGGTGCAAGCACTTCTCCCTGGCCATATTCAAGATGGGCGAGGACTTCGAAACTTTCGGCCTTGCGATTAGCCAGACCCAAAATCGGTTGCAGGTAAATTTGCGTGCGGCATTCGGCAATTGCCTGCGAGACAATCTTGTGCAGCTCCATTTCATCCGCTTGCGCCATCCGGTCCGTTTCGCTCTCTTGTTCAGAAGCGTCCGTATGACCGGAAAGATCGGAAAGATCGGATGCGCCCGTTTGCTCTACTTGCGGATCGCCCTCAAGGCTTTCCGGACTTCTCTCCGGCGGCAATTCGCTGGCGTCCTTTCCGCCCTCCGCTTCTGACTCGATCCGTATGAAGTCGTTCGTATCCAGCTCATCTTCCGCCAGGTCTTCTTCAACGGCAAGGCTCCGTTCGAGATCCAGCGTCGCGGCCTGGAGTTCGCGCATCAGAGTGTCATCAGCATACGCATCATAACCAGGGCGTATTTCGCTAAGCTCGCTTACAATCTGATTAACGATATCCTTGGAAGGGTTGAGTCCCTCAGAGGGCGCGCTTTCGCCCGTAGCGGGTTCTTCAACGTTCCCGGTTGGAATTGCCTCGTGAAGCGGCGCCGCATTCGACGTCATACCTAAATCGGGTTCGGGTTCGGGTTCGGATAGGGATTCGGGTTCAGATTTGAACCCAGGTGAAAGTTGAGAGGGCGGCTGTCCAGCAACCGTGCTTGAAGCGGGCTCAGACTTTTCCGTTCCTTCAGCCTTCTTTTCCGTTCCTTCTACCTTTTTCGTTTCCCGAACGTATTGAGCCGGAGCGGCGCGCGCCGTGTCCCCGCCAGAATTTTCGAATTTCTTTGCGGTATCGATTCCATCCGGTGATTGCCGGCGAGGAAGATGAAGCGCACTCAGATCGAAGGTTTCGGGGAATTCATCATGTTGCCCATGACGGGATACGGCCAGACCGGATTCCATAGTTTTCAACCTGAGAACATATCCGATCAGGCGATGAACCAAACTCAAGATGATATAGGACATGACTGATATGCCGACTGACAGGGCCGGGCTGAATTGAAGTTCCAAATGGAGTGCAAAACCGATCGCAGTCGCGATGAGGATCATCCCAAGACCGGGAATGTGGCTGTTCATGCTCCCATTTACCATTCCTGGCTGCACTTTAGGCGCGGCAGAAGCTGAATGTTGTGTCTGAATTCTCCCACGACTCCGATCGTATGATTGCCGAGTTTCGTTGCTCATTCCTCTACAGCCCCTGTCAGGTCTTATTGCCCGTGAATCATGTTGCCCGTGAATCATGTTGCCCGTGAATCATGATTTTATGCGAAGTGATTCGCTTTTTTTCCAATAATTCACTGGTTTAGGGAAAATCACAACTTGTCGCAGCCGGCAATCCACGGCGAAACACTCGAAAAGTTAAAAACTTTCGGAAATGTGTTCGCGATCACACAGTTTGAGAAGAGAACGCATATTTAAGATGTTTCGAGCACAATAATTGGGCTCGCTATTGGTTCGGAGCCAAGATGCAGCGCGCCGGGACGGGCTCGCAAATACCGATTTTTTCGCGGCAATCTAAAATTTGACATCACATTGTCATTCTTTTTGCCCGAATCATCGCGTCCGTTTACATTCTGTTAGGCGACTCGATGAATGTTAGCATCGAATCACAATTGCAGCCGTAGTGCGGATTATATATGTAATTATAGCCCCGCGTTTCGTTTGGTGCTGCGTAGTCTGGGAGAGTTAAGATGAGTCTGGTTTTGGCCTCTGAGCAATTACGTCCACGGTTCTATCCTGAACTCGAGGAATCTCGCGTTCTCATTACCGGGATACGGCAAGAATGCGGTATGGCGCTTGCCAAGGCATTTGCACGTCACGGGACGCATTTGATCGCGCAGTTTGACGAACCTCAAGACACGGGATTTGAACTTGCCGATCAGCTTGGTCATGAGGCTGCCGGATTTCGTTTCTTGCAATGCAATTATGAAGATTCCGACAGTATTACGCGGTTTTCTGATACAGCAATGCGCTCCTTCCACGGCCTGGATATCGTCATCAATGTGGTTGGCTGCCAGCATAATCCCCTGGGCGCCGGGCAGATGGCTGAAACCGAAGAACAGCTCGAAGCCATTGTATCAGCCGAGTTGCGCTCGGCATGGCATATGACGCGGCAGATAGCGATGAGAATGCGCGATCGCGGCATGGGCGCCACGATTATCAATACGGCCGTGTTGCCGTCTGACGACAATCCGCGGAACCTTGCCCATCGGGCTATTCTGAAAACTGCTCTTGAAAATATCGCGGCCAATCATGCGGCGGAATACAAAGACGACGGTATTCAGGTTAATACGGTCATTCTTAATGCGGATCCGGCGCTCAAATTCGACGATATCGAAGATTTCTTACAGGGGGATCCTGTCGAAAATGACTTCTCCGATAGCCTGACGGATTCATTGGCACTAAGCGATAGCTCATTTGGCTTTGAAGACATTACGCAGCCGAATTACAGCACCGCCGAGGAAGACGATATGGTCGCGGCGACACTCTTTCTCGCGAGCGATCACGGACAGCGCTTTTCCGGATTGACGCTGAGTGTCAGCCGCTGATTTTCCGACCGTTCCCGACGTCTTGCAGACTATTTTTCCGTGCGCCTGACCGGTTCGTTAATACCGAATCGAATAATTTTTCTGCGTTTTAGCCTAATATTCTTGACATTTATACCTGCGCCCCCTATTTACCCGTGCGTGTGTTAGCACTCATCTGAATCGAGTGCTAACATGACATTCACCACCCATTTCGGGGTATTTCAACTTCTTCTCACAGTTCGGAGCGGGAGAATTTTATTATGAAATTTCGTCCACTACACGACCGCGTGGTTGTTCGTCGGATAGACGAAGCACAAACAACCGCCGGTGGCATCATCATTCCCGATACAGTAACCGAAAAACCGCAACAGGGCGAAATCCTTGCTGTTGGTCCCGGCGCACTCGGAGAAAATGGTAAGGTTATAGAGCTTGACGTCAAATCCGGCGACAAGGTGCTTTTCGGAAAATGGTCAGGTACCGAGGTCAAGATTGACGGCGAAGACCTTTTGATCATGAAAGAATCCGACATTATGGGTGTGCTGCAATAAGCACATGAAATCGGCTGTTCCGGGAGATTAACCCAACCGGACAACCTCTTTTCTTACCCTCCCTCCCCTCAATCTGAAATTCATGACGAGGAGTCATTCATGTCTGCAAAAGATGTAAGATTTTCAACGGAAGCCCGCGATCGCATGATGCGCGGCGTCGACACTTTGGCCAATGCGGTCAAGGTTACGCTCGGTCCCAAGGGCCGCAATGTCATTCTCGACAAATCCTTCGGCGCTCCGCGCACGACCAAGGACGGTGTCACCGTCGCGAAGGAAATCGAGCTTGAAGACAAGTTCGAAAATATGGGCGCGCAGATGCTGCGCGAGGTCGCCAGCAAGACGAATGATGTCGCTGGTGACGGCACGACAACGGCAACGGTTCTGGCTCAGGCGATCGTCCGCGAAGGTCTCAAGGCGGTTGCTGCTGGGATGAATCCGATGGATCTCAAGCGCGGGATCGACAAGGCGGTTATCCAAGTTGTCAAAGAAATCGAGCGCCTTTCCAAAAAAGTGAAATCGTCGGAAGAAATCTCACAGGTCGGCACAATATCGGCGAATGGCGAAAGCGCTATCGGCGAGATGATTGCCGAAGCAATGCAGAAGGTCGGCAATGAAGGCGTCATTACGGTTGAAGAAGCCAAGTCGCTCGATAGCGAGCTTGATGTCGTTGAAGGCATGCAGTTCGATCGTGGTTATCTTTCACCTTACTTCATCACCAATGCCGACAAGATGGTTGCCGAGCTTGAGGATCCCCATATCCTGATCCACGAGTCAAAACTGTCAGGTCTTCAGGCCATGTTGCCGATCCTCGAGTCCGTTGTTCAGTCGAGCAGACCGCTTCTCATTATTGCTGAAGACATTGAAGGAGAAGCGCTGGCAACTCTGGTTGTCAACAAGCTGCGCGGTGGCCTGAAAATCGCTGCGGTCAAGGCTCCCGGCTTTGGCGACAGGCGCAAGGCGATGCTCCAGGACATTGCCATTCTTACCGGTGGCCAGGTCATTTCCGAAGATCTCGGCATCAAACTCGAAAATGTCACTCTCGATATGCTTGGTACGGCGAAGACCGTGTCGATCACCAAAGACGACACAACCATCGTCGATGGCGCCGGCGCCAAGAAGGACATTTCAGGCCGGGTCGCTCAGATCAAGGCCCAGATCGAGGAAACGACATCGGAATACGACCGAGAGAAACTGCAAGAACGTCTTGCCAAGCTCGCAGGAGGCGTGGCCGTTATCAAGGTGGGCGGCGCCACCGAGGTTGAAGTGAAGGAGCGCAAAGACCGTGTCGATGACGCACTTAACGCGACCCGTGCTGCGGTTGAGGAAGGTGTCGTCGCCGGTGGCGGCGTGGCGCTTGTTCGCGGCACTCAGGTGATCGGTGATCTGACTGGCGACAACAGCGACCAGGATGCGGGCATCAATATCGTTCGCCGTGCGCTTCAGGCGCCGCTTCGTCAGATTGTCGAAAATGCCGGTGGTGAAGGCTCGATCGTTGTCGGCAAGGTGCTTGAAAAGAGCACCACCGGCTTCGGCTATGATGCGCAGAACAACGAGTATGGGAATCTCATCGAGAAAGGCATTATTGATCCAGCCAAGGTGGTTCGCACCGCGTTGCAGGATGCAGCCTCGATCGCGTCGCTGCTGATTACCACGGAAGTCGGCGTTGCCGATGCCCCGAGTGAGGACGCCGGCAGCCCGCCCGATATGGGTGGCATGGGCGGCATGGGCGGTATGGGCGGCATGATGTAAGCCCGGCCGTTCTTGTTTTAACCAGGACGACCATGGCCGTTCTCCAACCGGAGGACGGCCATATTTTTTGCGCCCGGCGTGGCCGAGCTCCCAGAACCGGATTGAATATATTCTATTCAGCCTCTACATAGATTTGCACCATCGGCGTTTAGACAAGGTATCACCAGACCATGGATCCGCAGGAATTCCGCAGGAAATGCGCGCTTTGGTGCACCGGTGTATCCATTGTTACGACGACCGATACCAAGGGTAAGCACTGTGGCCTGACGCTGAACAGTGTCGCGTCCTTATCCATAGATCCGCCATTGATGCTCATCTGCGTAGACAATAATTCCGAAACGCTAGATGCCCTTCTGGAAAAGGGATTTTTCTGCATCAATGTCCTTTCCCAAGATCAGGAAGAACTGGCCAAACGGTTTTGCGCGCAAGGCGACAGGTTCTCAGGCGTGGCGTTGTCCACCGGACTTCAAGGCATCCCGTTGATAGATGGTGCGATCGTTTCGTTTGAATGTGAGGTCGAAGATGTTCATCCTGGAGGAGATCACAAGATTGTCGTTGGTCGTTTGAAAAATATTGTTGACGGCGACACTTCCAGGGAACCGTTGATTTTTATTAATGGTAGTTATTGCTGATCCGGATTGCGCCGGATCAGCGCGATCCACATGTGATCGAGCATTACGCAATCCGCCTTTCTGCTCACTCCCGACAAATAAAAAACCGCACCGAGTTTCTTCGATGCGGCCGTATTGTACACTTCGGCTATTACTTGCAGCCGTCCAGCGCTTTCTGGCGCATGTCCATTTTTTTCTGCCAGACCTCGGGGGCAACGGTTTCGCACCAGGCGCGGTGCTCCCGAACATTCTTTGACCACTCATCGCCTTTGAAACCGCAATTCTTCTGCAAATTCACCTGCTGTTGCTTGGCTGAATTCAAAGCATACCATGCGCAGTTGTCCTGGGCAGCGGCGCTTTGGATGACTGCAAATGCACCAATCCCGAAAGCTATGGCCAATGCAGTATAATTTTTAAAATTAATTCTCATTAAAACCTCTTGGGTTGGCGTGTACCTAGAATGTAAGGGACCTGGTCGGGAATTCAATCGCATCCATACGCATCACCCCTTTTGATATAGGTAAATTAGCAATTTGAAAATGAACGCTGACTGAATGCCCTTGCCGGTTATTGTTAATTTTGCAAATTTGCTTGCGGCTACCGGCATTGAGAACGATGGCGTCAATCGTTTTTTTGCACATATTTTCAATGGATTAACTCTTGAGAGAAATCCTGGATTACATCGCCGTTTTAAAGAATATCAGCTATAAAACCTGTTTGAAAAAAATATCTGCGAGCCGGATTATTTACTAGAAATGCCTGCAACGTTCCGAACGAACGCCTTGAACCGGCTCTAGTCGCCAAATTTTGCGATGATCTCATTGCCGATTTCACTTGATATGCCGGTCCAGTCCGCAGCACGGGATGAGATCAGATTGGCTTCACTCGAAAGGATTAGGCCGTCGTCGAGAATTTTCAGTTCATTGGCCTCAAGCGTGGTCCCAGTCGAGGTAATGTCGACAATCAGGTCGGCCGCTCCGGACATCGGCGTACCTTCTGTGGCTCCGAGGCTTTCAACAATCCGATAATTCAGAACGCCGCATCTGGAAAAGAAGCGGCGCGTCAAATTCATATATTTGGTTGCCACGCGCAAGCGTCTGCCATGGGTCTTTCGGAACGGTACCGCGATTTCTTCCAGATCGATCATTCTGTGTACGTCTATCCAGCAGCGAGGAACCGCGACGATCACATCGGCACGTCCGAAGTCCAGCTTTTTCAGGAAACTCACACGGGCGTCGGCATTGGTAATGTATTCCCGGACAAGATCTTCGCCCGTCACGCCCATGTGGGCGTTGCCGTTTTTCAGGAAGTGGACGATTTCAGATGCGGACTGAAAGGACACCTCGACCTGTGGCAATTCCTTTATTTCCCCGATATATCCACGCTCATGACCGGATTTGCTTATTTCCAGGCCAACCTCCTCGAACCGGGCTAATGTGCGTTCCATAAGCCGGCCTTTGGAGGGGATCGCCAAAATGAATTTATCCGACATCAGAGCTCACCCTTCACCGCTGCGAGGAGACGCTCAGTATGAATTGCTCCACCCACTGCGGGCACCATATGAGGGGCGCCTATTGTCTGAAGGAGTTCGTCATAACGCCCGCCGCCCGCTATAGGAAAGCGGTCCGTCATGCCTTCTACATTGAGTTCGAAAACGAGGCCCGAGTAATATTCGAGGTTGCGGCCAAATTCGGCCGAGAATTCCGCATTGGCAAAATCGATCCCCGCCTCGGCCATTCGCTCGATACGCTTGCGGAAATCATCGAGTTCCTTCGCCAGATCAATACCGCTTTCGGCGATGAGATCGGCAATCCTGGCACCTGCGGCGCGTGGCGGCGCCGTGATGCCGACATAGGCCTCGATTAGATTGGCGGCCTCGGTGGATAGCGGCTCGGTGCGCACATCCTCGACTTCTTCCAGGAGATGCTGGGTGATTTCCGCCAATGTACGGGCGCCGATCATCGGTATGTTGTTAGCGTCGAGATAGGCGGCAATCAGCTTTTGCGCCTCGATCGGTTTTCCCGGATCCAGTTCGGCCACCAGATCGGGCGGTACGGTCATGACAGCGTCCTGATCTTCGGAACTCAGCCGGTGAACCAGTTCGCGAAAGTGTTCCGGCCGCCAAAATTGGTGACGGAGCCGTGTCTGCCAGCGGTTCGGGATTTCAAGGGCCTTCAGCAATGCATTGAAAAGTTCAAGGTCGCCGATTTTGAGCCTGAAATTCTCAAGACCCGCTTCCTGGACGGCTTCGACAAGAATGGCGACAACATTTGCGTCCTCAATATCGCGTTCCATTCCACCCAGCCGTTCGACACCCGCATGAAAAAATTCACGCGGGTTTGTCTTTTCACTGCCCGAGGGCTGAAAACGGAAAGCGGGGCCGTTATAGGCATATCTTGCCTTTGTATCGGCTTCCGGGAAACGTTCCAGATAGAGCCGTGCAGTGGGGACCGTAAGGTCGGGGCGCAGGCAGAGCTCCTCGCCTTCGGGATCACTGAATACATATGTCCGGCCTCGCAGGCTTTCTCCGATCACATCGAGAAATACATCAGCAGGCTGAATGATCGAGGGCACGATCTGCTCATAACCGGCATCCGAAAAAATAGCCGCAACTACGTTTGCCTGATCCTTGAGTTCTTCGAATTGCTTTACCGCTTCCGCTGACATAATAAATTCTCTTTATTTTGTGTTGCGCGGTATGTCCGCCGCCTGCTGCGCGATAAGTTTTCCCACGGCATCGGTCAATTCATCACGGGGAACGGAAAATTGCGCGGGCCGGCCTTCTCGCCATTCCTTGTTGTCCTCGATTTCCCGGGACAGGCGCGTCCCTTCAAGCAGATCCTTGATGGTCACGTTACCGTCCTTGCGCTCGTCTTCACCTTCGATGATGACGCAGGGAGCGTGGCGCTTATCGGCGTATTTCATCTGGGCGCGCATGCCGGATGTTCCAAGATACATCTCCGCCCTTATTCCCGCGGCTCTCAACTCCTGCGCCATGGCCTGATAAGCGGTCAGCCGGTCGCGATCCATGACGAGAACGAGGACCGGACCAGAATGGGTGCCGTCCTGGGTTTTATCGAGCGCTTCAAGGGCCGCACTCAGGCGTGAAACACCGATCGAGAATCCGGTGGCCGGCACTTCGACGCCTTTGAAGCGGGCGACCAGACCGTCATATCGGCCACCGCCGCCGATCGAGCCGAAGCGGACGGGGCGACCTTTCTCGTCTTGTGTTTCAAATGTGAGTTCGGCTTCGAAGACCGGACCCGTATAGTAATCGAGCCCGCGCACAACGCTTGGGTCGAAGGCAACTTCATCCGCTCCCAGTCCGGCCGCGCTCAGCAAATCATCCATCTCACGCAACTCTTCGAGACCTTCGCATCCCGTTTCACTGGCCGATACGAGTTTTTCCAGGGACTTGAGCGTTGCGGTTCTTGTTTTTCCGCCCGCTTTCACGAATTTCACAATGCTTTCGATTTGAGCCTTGTCGAGTTCGGCGCCTTTGGTGAAATCGCCCGACTCGTCCTTGCGGCCCGGCCCCAGCAAAAACTCGACGGCCTCAAGCCCCAGCCGGTCAAGCTTGTCGATTGCCCGCAACACAGTTAGACGCGTTTTATCGCCATCCTCTGCCGCACCGTCCAGGCCAGCGATTTCGAGCACGGCATCGAGGAGTTTCCGATTGTTGACCTTGACGATGTAGCTGCCGGGCTCGATACCGATCGCTTTTAGCGTCTCGGCGGCGAGCATGCAAAGCTCGGCGTCGGCAGCCACGCTCGGCGTTCCGACGGTATCTGCGTCGAATTGCATAAACTCGCGGTAGCGTCCCGGACCTGGTTTCTCATTTCGAAAAACAGAGCCGGACTGATAACGCCTGAAGGGTTTTGGCAATGCGTCGTAATTCTGCGCAACAAAGCGGGCGAGCGGCGCGGTCAGGTCATAGCGCAGGGATAGCCATTGACCGTCATCATCCTCAAAGGAGAACACACCTTCATTGGGGCGATCCGCATCGGGCAGGAATTTTCCCAGCGCATCGGTATATTCAAATGCAGGGGTGTCAAGACACTCAAAGCCATAAGTTTCAAACACATCCCTGATCCGCGCGATCATTCGATCGGTCGCGCGAATTTCTTCACTGCGAACGTCTCTCAAACCTTTAGGCAAACGAGCCTTGGGGCGAATGATTTTACTCTTCTTTGCCATGAGGTAAAAAGGACTGAATGAATTTATGGATTAGAAAGCATGCTCTATCTGAATCCCGCCTCTGGAGCAAGACCGGGATGCATGATCCGGTCAACCGTTGACCGGGGCGTCAGTGAGAAAAGTGCTGACGGCAGTGGGGCCGGGACTCGGGACGTCGCTGGAGCGATCCTCCAGATGTTTGAGCTTTTCCGGACAATGTCCGCCATAGGCCCAGTCCAGAAGCTCTACCGTATGGACGACGGGAATTGACGTGCCGCTTTGTATCTGGACCATGCAGCCGATATTTCCTGTTGCGATAACATCGGGTTCAAGGGGTTCGATATTTCCGACCTTGCGATCGCGCAGTTCTCTGGCGATTTCCGGCTGCAGAAGATTGTATGTTCCTGCGGAGCCACAACAAATGTGACCTTCGGCGATCTCCAGGACGCCATATCCGGCCTTTTTCAAGAGCGTACGCGGAGCGTCGATCACGCGCTGGCCATGTTGTAGCGAACAGGGCGCGTGATAGGCCACCTGAAGCGATGTCCATCGCTTGGGCGGGCCGAGATCGTAGGTTGTCAGAAATTCAGTGATGTCACGCGCCATACCGGCGATATGTTCCGCCTTGTCCGCATAGTCCTTTTCGCCGGCCAGCATGTGGGCGTAGTTTTTTACGGAGGTTCCACAACCCGAAGCATTGACTACGATAGCGTCAATATCCTCTTTTTCGATGAGCTTGTTCCAGGCATCAACATTCGCCTTCGCCTGCTGCTTCGCCTGTTCTTCCGCGCCGTTGTGGAAGGCCAGCCCCCCACAGCAGGTCGCGCCATCGCCGATAAAGACCTCTACCCCGTTCCTGGCGAGAAGCCGAATTGTTGCATCATTTATTGAAGGCTCTATCGTCGGCTGTACGCAGCCTTCCAGCAGGATTACGCCACTGCGCCTTATGCCACGCGGTTTTGCGGCGCCCGCGCCATGGTAGGTACCCGGATTTGACGGTGCTGTGGGCATGATCTCCAACATGCCCACCAATTCCTTGAAACCTATCTTCTTGAGTATGCTTTGGAAAGGGCGGGCAAGCTTCGCAGCCCGCATGGCTGATTTCAGCCGTCTCGGATAAGGCAGCGTCGAGAGGACAAACTGGCGCGTGAGCTGATCCTTGTAGCTGCGCTTGCCGCGTGTACCTATCATGTTTTTTGCAATGTCGATGAGATGCATATAGTTGACCCCGCTCGGGCAGGCGGTCATGCACGACAGACATGTCAGGCAGCGATCGAGGTGGGTGGTGGTCTGGGCGCTGGCCTCGCCGCCGTTTTCCATCATCTCCTTGATCAGATAAATTCGACCTCGTGGACTGTCGCGCTCATCTCCCAGCAACAGATAGGTCGGGCAGGTGGCGGTGCACAGGCCGCAATGAACGCAGCTTTTAATGATGGACTCGGCCTTGGCCATGCGTTCATCGTTCTGGGTTAATTTTCCGAAAGCGGTTTTCATCTAGAGCTCTTTCAATGCGTTCTGGAATTAGCTCCAGCCCGGCCTTGTATTTCAAATATTACATCGTCGCATAAAGTCGGCCAGGATTGAGCAGGCCGTGGGGATCATATTGCTTTTTCAGCAAAGTTGAGAGTTTTTCCAATCCCGGTTCGAGCGGGTGGAACACATTAATTGTGGCGCGTACGGCCGGTTCGGCGCGGATCAGCGTCGCATGGCCTCCGAGGGAAGCAAGAAGACGTCTGATTTCGGCCGCGCCGGCATCGGTCGTGGAGGGCACCTCAACCCAGATCAAACCACCCGCCCAATCATAGGCCGTGCGGCAATCCATAAAACTCGAGAGCACTTCGGTAAACCGGGGCCCATCCGTGGGCGCCGTCGAAATTCTCCAGAGCGGGTCCTTGCTGCCTTGCAAAAATGAGAGTTCGCGAAGTTCACCCCAAAACTCGATCGAGTTGTCATGGTCCAGTTCGTGAACGTCGCCATAGGCCGCGAAAGCTTCCTTCAATTTCTCGGCCCGTCCGGCAACCGCGCCTGAAAAATTCTCCAGCCTGATGGCCGTCAGCGCCTCTCCCATATTGCGCAAGCCGTCGTGACGCAGACGAAGTGCCAGCGGTTTCTGAAGATGCAATGTGCCAGAAACCTCATAAGGGGTTTGCATTGCCCGGGTCATCACTTCGGTGGCTATTTTATCCGGCATGCCGAAAAAGATCAGCGTTCTCGTTTCCTCGGCTTTGGGCATCACCTTGAAGCTCAATTCCGTGAAGACCGCGAGCGTGCCCCAGGAGCCAGACAGGCCGCGGCTCAGATCATAACCGGTGACGTTCTTCATCACCCGGCCACCCGACTTGAATATTTCACCGCGGCCGTTAACGCCCTTTATGCCAAGAAGGTGATCGCGCGCTGCGCCAAGCTGAATCCGCCGCGAGCCTGATAAATTGGTCGCGAATACGCCGCCGCATGTCAATTGGCCGGCCTCCTGCCCGATGGCAGGCGCCGGGTCAATCGGCTCAAATGCAAGTTGCTGATTGTGCTGGGCGAGTTCGTTTTCGACGGTGGAAAGCGGCGTTCCGGCACCGGCCGTCATGACCAACTCGTTCGGCTCGTATAGCGAAATGCCCCTGAGACGCGATGTCGTGACGGAGGCGCTCGTGTTCATCGGGCGGCCGATTTCACGTTTGCTCCCGGCTCCCAGAATTTCCAGGGGCGCCTGCTCGTTTAATGCATCCTTAATTGCATCCGAAAGCTCCTGCTCATCGGCAGGCCGTATCATGGAAAGCACGGTCCACTCCTATTTGAGATGCCATTTGTCGAGAGGGAAGACCTTGCCCGGATTAAGAAGCCATTTCGGATCGAATAAGGTCTTTACACGCATTTGTTGCGCGAGATCCGTATCGGAAAACTGCACCGGCATGAGCTCCCGCTTTTCGATACCGACCCCGTGCTCTCCGGTCAGGCAACCGCCAGCCTCAACGCAAAGTTTCAGAATCTCCGCACCGCACTGTTCGGCGCGATCGACCTCATCGGGATCATTGGCGTCAAAGAGGATCAGGGGATGAAGGTTGCCATCTCCCGCATGAAAGATATTGGCGACTCGAAGCTCATAAGTTTTGCAGATTTCAATCACCCTGGTCAGCACGTCCGACAAGCGGCTGACAGGTATGACGCCGTCCATGCAGTAAAAATCCGAAATTCGACCCATCGCACCAAACGCACCCTTGCGGCCGAGCCAAATGGCAGCGCTCATCTCGTCATCCGTACTGACCTTTATGACCGTCGGATCATGGGATTTTGCGATATTTTTCAGCTTTTCCTGGAGTTCCTCGATTTCGCTGCCTGAACCTTCGACCTCGATGATCAGCAGCGCCTCAACATCGAGTGGATAGCCGGCATGGGCGTGGGCTTCGCAGACCTCGATCGCCGGCTTGTCCATGAACTCGATCGCCACCGGCAGAATGCCCGATGCGATGATCGATGCAACGCAGGCGCCCGCATCCTCAACCGTTGAAAAACCAATGAGCATGGGGCGCGCACCTTCGGCCGCCTTGAGAATCCGAACCGTCGCTTCTGTGATAACGCCTACCTGACCTTCCGATCCGGTCAGCAAACCCAGGAAGTCATAGCCAGGTGCATCGAGATAGTTGCCGCCAATATCAATGATCTCGCCGCTCATGAGCACCATGCGCACGCCAAGAAGATTATTTGTTGTGACGCCATATTTGAGACAATGGGCGCCACCGGAATTCATCGCGATATTTCCTGCCAGGGTGCAGGCGATCTGGCTTGAAGGGTCTGGAGCATAGAAAAAGCCCTCCTTCGCCACAGCGTTTGTGATCGCGGTGTTGGTGATGCCGCTTTGAACCCGAATGGTGCGGCTGTCATAGTCGGTCTCAATGACCTTGTTCATGCGCGATACGCACAGAACGATTGCATCTTCCTGGGGCAAGGCACCCCCGGTTACAGATGTTCCGGCGCCGCGGGCGACAACCCTGATATCGTGTTCATTGCAATAAGTCAGAATGTCGCTGACCTCTTCCGTCGTCTCGGGCAGGACAACCGCAAGGGGCATGCATTTATAGGTCGTGAGTGCGTCCGTTTCGAAGGCGCGGCGGCCATATTCATCGGAAATGACCGCAGTGCGCCCAACCAGGCGTTTGAGCTGGCGTATAATCCTGTCACGCCTCTTAAGTATTTGAGGATCGGGTGCGAGTTGCTGAAGAAGTGCCATTCGAAATTATTCCAAGCCAGTCAGAAGTTAAGGTGTTGTTAAACCTATTGGTGTGTTTATTGTATTTCTTGCAACTAATGATTTTAATTTGATGCGACTCGTTTTACTCTTGTCTCTCAATTTGCAGTTCGAAGCAAAGCACAACGCGTAGTTGACATTCAAGTCTGGCAGCCGACACGGCTGCTTGCTGAGCCGGTGAAAGAAGATGTCGTCACTTGTTGCTGCGCCGAGCTTATCAGTTTTCTATCCAGTGAGGCAAATTTGACGAATATCAATGACCTCAAGATTTTCGCACGTGTCGTTCGAACGGGCAATATGTCAGCTGCGGGCCGGGAACTCGGTTATTCCCCTGCGGTGATAAGCAAGCGTGTCGGACATCTGGAGGAGCGGCTGGGCGTGCGCCTTTTACAAAGAACCACGCGCCGGCTGACGCTGACGGAGACGGGAGAGGGTTATTACAAGCGCGTCGTCGACATACTGAGCCTCGTCGATGAGGCCGAGAATTATGTTTCTCAAAGCTGCACAACGCCCAGTGGCATTCTCCGGCTTTCAGCGCCGACAATATTCGGTCAGCTGCATATAGCTCCCCATCTACCAGCATTTCTCAAAGCGTATCCTGGTATCGATCTGGATATTCAGTTGTCCGATGAATATGTCGATATCATTCGCGAGGGCTATGATCTGGCGGTGCGCATCGGCCCGCAGCGGGAGACAACCATGCTGGTGCATGAAATCGCGCCAAACCGCAGCGTGATTTGCGCAACTCCGAAATATATCGAAACTTCGGGGAAGCCGAATACAGTGGCTGAGCTCGATCAATTCGAGTGCATTTGCGCCGGGGCTCAGGAACAATGGCGGCTGACGGGACCAGACGGCGAAGAAATTTACCGTGTGCGCGGTAAAATCAGAACCAATTCTCGCGCATTCACCAAACAGGCCGTTCTTGCACATCATGGAATTGGACTCTTTTCAACCTGCGAGGTGGGGTCCGAACTTGACAGCGGTGCATTGCAAGTCATCCTGCCCGATCATGAAGGCAGCCCTGATGCCTCGGTGTCGGCGGTTTTCCCCAGCTGTGATTTCGTACCGGAGAAGGCGAAAGTGCTCGTCAACTTTCTCACAAACATCTACCGCAATGAACCAGACTGGGGGAGAAGGGCCGGCGCGACGCCTGCTTGCTCTCTTTAGTTGCGGGCTTAACACCAGTTAGTAGCTGGCTTAAACACCAGCATTGATCATCCCCATGCCATAAGAGAAGACACTGCATGATTTGCGGCTCTATAAGCCGTGGCCGCTAGCGGTATGAACGCCGTACTTTATGACAAACGGGACTGGAATGTTGTATTTGCATAGCTTATACATGCTCGCGCTCGATCATGAATTCATGCAGCATTTGGTCGCAATTACTGCCTTAAAATTGTCTGGTATAAGCGACAGGGTGTAGGTCGGTGGTCGTGTTAACGCCCAACGGGGATAGGTTGGAGAGATAACTGGCTAATGGAAACAAGTTAAGGAAATAAGAGAATGAAACTCATTTTACGTATTCTTGTCACGGGTCTGGCGCTCATGGCCTTTTCGGGCCTTGCGTCGGCTGAAGGGGATGTCGAAAAGGGCAAGAAAGTGATGAAACGCTGCGCTGCCTGCCACAAGGTGGGTGAAGGCGCCAAGCATAGGGTCGGCCCGATGCTCAACGATCTTTTCGGAAGAACAGCCGGAACCGCCGAAGGGTTCAAATTTTCAAAAGCGATGCGGGATGCCGGTGCCGGCGGACTGGTCTGGAACGAAGAGAGTCTGGCGAAATTTCTCGCCAAGCCGAGAAAGTTCGTGAAAAAAAACAAGATGTCGTTTTCAGGATTGCGCAAAGAAAGCCAGATCAAAGACGTTATTGCCTATCTGAAAACATTTTCGAAAGCCAAAGTGGAAGGTGCTGCGATACAATAAGCCCTTCCACACCGGGTGGCACGCCCGTTTGTGGCAAGAAAAAACACAATACCCGTCGGCACAAGGTGTCGACGGGTATTTTTTTTCCACGCGGTCCCTTGACCACCGTCCGTTTGCAGACGAGGATTTCATGCCGCGAGACCCGGGGTCGGTGCGATGAAATTACGCCCACACCCGCGTAGGCCGGCCACCGATCATGTTTATTCCAATTCCAAGAATATTTAATCCTGTTCACTGGATATCACTATCGGATATGATCCCGGCACCATGCTGAACCCCGCCCAGACAAAGAGCACAGCCAGTGTCGGTTTATTTGCGACCTGCCTTGTCGATCTCATTCGGCCAAATGTGGGGCTGTCCGCGGCCCGGCTTTTGGAGGATGCCGGCTGCACAGTCGACGTTCCTTCACGGCAAAGCTGTTGCGGGCAACCGGCCTATAACATGGGTGAGGCCGATGGTGCGCGAGAGCTCGCACGAATGACTATTCAGAGTTTCGAGAACTATGATTATGTCGTGGCGCCATCGGGTTCGTGCGCCGGCATGCTGAAACTTCATTACCCGGCACTATTTGCCGACGACCCTGTCTGGTCGAAACGGGCACAGGCATTTTCAGAAAAAGTGTTTGAACTTGTTTCCTTTCTCACCGATGTCTGCAACGTCCGCTCGGTCGATGCGAAGCTGGATTGCCGCGCCACCTATCATGACGCCTGCGCGGGTTTGCGCGAACTCGGTGTTCGTGACCAACCGCGCCATCTGCTCGCGAGCGTAAAAGGGCTCGAACTTCTCGAGTTGAAAGAGCCAAATTCCTGTTGCGGATTTGGCGGCACGTTCTCGGTCAATTATGGCGACATATCAAATGCGATTGTGGAAAAGAAAGCGGCGGACATTCTTTCTTTGGACGTGGACCTTTTGATTGGCGGCGATGTCGGCTGCCTAATGAACATTGAGGGCAAACTCAGGCGCCAGGGCCAGACCACCCAGGTTCGACACGTGGCGGAAGTTCTGGCCGGACAGGCCGGGCGCATTTCGACACGCCGAGCTCATAATCGCGAGAAGCCCGCATGAAGCCCCTATCGCACAAATTCCGTGAGAATGCGGGCAAAGCCCTCGACAATCCGACGCTTCAAACGGCACTCAAAAACGTGCCTGAGGGATTTGTGGCAAAGCGGGCAAAGGCGCGCAGCAAACTGCCGGAGTTCGATGCGCTTACGGAGCAGGCCCAACAGATCAAATCCCACGCCCTGGCTTATCTTGATCTCTACCTTGAAGCATATGAGAAACAGGTCAAAGCCTCGGGCGGTCATGTTCACTGGGCCGGAAGCGGAACGGATGCCTGCAATATCATCTCCGGCATCTGCCGAGATGCAGGTGCACGGCTTGTCGCCAAAAGCAAATCCATGGTGACTGAGGAAATTGCGCTCAACGCCCATCTCGAAGCGTCGGGATTCGAGGTCATCGAAACGGACCTCGGAGAGTATCTCATCCAGATCAGAGGCGAGGTGCCAAGTCATATCATCGGCCCGGCGATCCATCTCACCAAAGAGCAAATCGTCGATGACTTCAGACGAATTCATGTCGATCTGCCCACGGACCGGGTGCTGGACGAACCGGAAAGCATCGTCAATGAGGCGCGGCTCATTCTTCGTGATAAATTTCTCAATGCCGATGTGGGGATTACGGGCGCCAATTTCCTAGTCGCGGAGACCGGGGCGGCGGTCATCGTTACCAATGAGGGCAATGCAGATCTCGTGCAGACTTTGCCGGAGGTGCATATTGTCGTCGCCACGATTGAGAAAATCGTACCCACAACCGAGGATGCGACAACCATATTGCGGGTGTTGGCCCGCTCTGCCACCGGACAGGAAATTTCGACCTATACGACATTCACCAGTGGGCCCCGGCGCGAGTCGGACCCGGATGGACCCCGTGAAACTCATGTCATCCTGATCGACAATGGCCGCACGGAGCTGCTGGCGAGCGAATTTCACGAGGTGTTGCGATGCATTCGCTGCGGTGCGTGCATGAACCACTGCCCGGTTTATCAATCGGTCGGAGGGCATGCGTATGGATGGACTTATCCCGGACCGATCGGTGCGGTTTTAACGCCATCGCATGTGGGCATAAGGGAAGGGTATCATCTGCCGCATGCATCAAGTTTTTGCGGTGCTTGTGAAGAGGTATGTCCAATGGGCATTCCGCTGCCGGCACTCATGCGGCGATGGAGAAACCGCGCTTATGGCGAAGGGCTGACATCGTTGCGTCAAAGGTTGGCGATGAAAACGTGGCTCTGGTTTGCGAAACGCCCGCGCGCATATCATTTTGCAACCAGTATTTTCATACCGGTGTTCCGCATGGTCGGCCGACGGGAGAGGCTTGCAAGGTTTCTGCCCTTGCCAAAGGGCTGGGTGCGGCACCGCGCGTTTCCATTGCCGGAGGGATCGACTTTCCAACGCCAATGGAAAAGGCGGCGGGCGGGTGAGGTGCAGCAATGACGGATCACCCCCTGTCTGCAAGAGACCGCATTCTCGGCAATGTACGAGCCGCGCTCAAAGCCACCGAGAACGACAATGCACGGACCTTCATGGTGCAAAAGCGCCTGAAACTGCACAAACGAAATCTGATACCGTCGCGGGCGGAACTGCCAATGGAATCCAAGGTCCGGCTCTTTCAAACCACACTTGAAGGGCAATCGGCATCCGTTGCAAAAATTGCGGCGGCAGATGCGCTTCCCGGGGCGGTCGCACAATATCTCGCCTCGCAAAATCTAGAGAAAACAATACGCACAGGCGACGACCCGATTTTCGAGGGGCTTGATTGGGACGGTGCAATGATCACACGATCAATTGGGGCGACCGCGGGCGATGACCCGGTTGCTCTCAGCATGGCAAATTACGGCGTATGTGAAACTGGAACGCTGTTTCTGACATCTGGTCCACGCAATCCGACCAGCCTTAGTTTTCTGCCAATGACCCATATTATTGCGGTCAATGAGCGGGATATCGTCGGCAGCTATGAAGAGGCCTGGGACGGCATCCGGCTGGCTTCGGATATGGAACGCCGCGGCGCGTCGGGGCTGCCACGAACGGTCAATCTCATTTCGGGCGCCTCGCGCACCGGCGATATCGAGCAAACCATTATATTGGGGGCTCACGGACCGAAAAATCTACACGTGATTATTATCGGCAAGGCTTGATGCATCGGTAAGGGGTCAATCGTCCCCGGTTTTATTTTTCCGACGCTTTTTTTGCGGCCGATGCCATTTCCAGAATGCGTTGAAGGCTGGAGAGATATATGGCGCATCCCTGAGAGCACTGAGCTTGCCGGGCGCGGCACTGATTGCGATTCTTGGTCTGGCGATAACAATTTGTGAACTGGGCCTGACAGCTCTCAACGCAGGCCTTGTACTTGGCCCGGTCTCCGGCATGTAGATTCGTGGCGAAGAAAGAAATGCCCAAGGCCACCAATAAAACCAGTGCCGATTTCGCGCGTATGTTTTTCGTCATTTCGGTCTCGATCCCTCAATTGGAAATCCGATCATACGGGATAACCGATATTCCCAAGCCGATTCATCTCGTATGTTTGCCCATTCACGGTTATTTTAAACCGGCAAAGCCTCAATTTGGTGCAAAATATGATAATTTATATGAATGGAAGCTGAACCGCTCGTTTATAACAGTGTGGTCATACATTTCGGAGGCAGAAGCTGAGCATGAAATTAAACCGTCGAAACTTTCTTGAGACATCACTTGGCGGCGCCGTCGCGGGCGCATTCATGGGCGGTAGCCTGACATCGAAAGCAAGGGCTGCGGAACTCGGCGATGATGGCCTGCACAAGCAAAGCTGGTTTATTGATTCATTCCTGGATCTCAGGGAAGACCGGCAGGAGGCGGCCAAGGCCGGAAAGCATTTTGCAATTTTCTGGGAGCAAAGAGGCTGCCCTTATTGCGCCGAGATGCACAATGTCAATCTGGCCAAGCCCGAGATCAGAGATTTCATCAAAAATAATTTCAATGTCCTTCAGCTCGACATTTACGGCCCACGCAACGTCACCGATTTCGATGGCAAGGAAATGAGCGAGAAAGACCTCGCCAAACGCTGGGGGGTGAACTTTACGCCAACGATCACCTTCTTTTCAAACATGACTTCCGAACTTCCACCGCATCCCGGGAACACTCTGAAAGTGTGGCAATTGATCGGCTATTGGAAGCCCTTCCATTTCCTGACCACGTTCGAATATGTCCGTGGGAACCACCATCAGTCACTCGGATTTCAGAAATTCCTCAATAACAAGATCGAACGGTTGAAGGCTGAGGGGAAAAAGATCGATGTCTGGTAACTTACCAAACACAATCCTCCACCCGACTGCCGCGCGCAATGACTTCTTGTGACGACAGGCCAAGAACGTTAGTCTCTGGCCGCGTGTCGGCGTCAGCTTGCCCGGACCGCTAAACTTCAATCAGCTTCAATCCGATATGAGCAATTTACTGAACCAGAGAGACAAGCTCCTTAACGGGCTGATCGAGCTTCCCCGTTATCCCAAACGGTTGCTTCTGATTGCCAACGACCTGGTGCTGCTCATCCTTGCATTGTGGTTGGCTTTTTCGCTGCGCCTGAGCACGTTCTATGTTCCGGAAACGCTTGAATTCGGCTTGATACTTGCGGTAGCTCCGCTGAGTGGCGTCCTCATCTTTTATTATCTCGGTCTTTACAGGCTGGTGACGCGATTTATCGGTCAGCAGGGCGCGTTCAGAATTTTTCTTGCCGTTTTACTTTCGGTTCTTGTCTGGTCGCTCGTGGTTACGCTTGCCGCTGTTCCCGGCCTGTTGCCTCGCTCGGTGTTTATCCTCTACGGGCTTCTGGCGATAATTCTCATTTGGGGAAGCAGATATGTTGCGGGCTCTCTATTGCAGGGATTGCCATTTGTCACTCTCGCCCGGTTCGACGACACACGTACCAATGTTCTGATCTATGGCGCCGCTCATAGTGGCGTGCAGCTTCTCAACGCGCTGCGCAACTCGGATGAATATTCACCGGTCGCCTTTATCGATGACGATAAAAGCCTGCAGGGGCAAAACGTCAGTGGTTTGAAGGTTTATCCGCCGAATAAAATCGAAAAGCTCGTCGAGCGCGGCGAGATAAAGGACGTGTTTCTGGCAATGTCCGAAGCAACGCTGGCGCAGCGCAAATTGGCGCTGAGACGGCTTGAACCTCTGCCCGTACTTGTCAAAACGCTTCCCGCTCTCAGCGATATTGCCGCGGGCAAAGTCAGTGTGAGCGACCTCCGGCATGTCGATGCCGAGGATCTTCTGGGCCGCGATCCCATTCCACCCAACCGGGATCTGCTGGGGCGAAACATATTCGGCAAGGTTGTGATGATAACGGGAGCCGGAGGTTCGATCGGGTCAGAACTCGCCCGGCAAATTCTGCTGCTCGCGCCAAGAAAGATTGTTCTGTTCGACCTCTCGGAAATCGCTCTTTACGACATTGAAATGGAAATTCGGGACCGGCTCAACGAGTTGATGAGCGATCCTGCGCCGGCCATGGAGTTTAGCGCCCCGCAAATTTCGGTCGTGCTCGGCTCCGTTCATGACCGTGCGCTCGTAATGCGAACAATGAAGGCGCATGATATCGAAACTGTCTATCATGCAGCTGCCTACAAGCATGTGCCTCTTGTGGAGGCCAACCAGATTTCAGGTCTAACAAACAATACGTTCGGGACGCGCACGCTTGCGCTTTGCGCGCAGGAATGCGGTGTGGATCGTTTTGTGCTTATTTCGACCGACAAAGCCGTCCGGCCGACGAATATCATGGGCGCCAGCAAACGGCTTGCCGAGCTTGTATTGCAAGCCCTTTCGGAAGGCGGGAAAAGCAAGACGGTCTTTACGATGGTCAGGTTTGGAAACGTGCTCGACAGTTCCGGATCGGTTATCAAGCGTTTCAAAAAGCAAATACTCGACGGCGGTCCTGTTACGGTCACCCACCCAGAAATCATTCGTTATTTCATGTCCATTCCCGAGGCCGCGCAGCTCGTAATTCAGGCCGGAGCAATGGGGAGCGGTGGAGACGTGTTCGTTCTCGACATGGGGGAGCCTGTCAAAATCGACGATCTGGCCAGGTCGATGATCCGGCTGATGGGGCGGGACATCCTCGATGAAGACAACCAGAATGGGGATATCGCAATCGAATATATGGGATTGAGGCCTGGCGAAAAACTTTATGAAGAGCTTCTCATCGGAGACAATTCATCGGGTACAAAACATCCGCGAATCCTGAGAAATCTAGAGCCGAAGCTGTCGAAGGCCGAACTCGACGAGCACCTGAAACTCCTTGAGCTTGCTATGTCTGAAGGAGACAAGGATGGAGTTAAAAAAATCCTGTGCGATACCGTGGAAGGATATGTTCCAGAGTATATTCCGGTGGGTGAAATCGATGAACCGGACAACAGGTGGGTCGGCAGCCCACGAACACTTCATTGAATATTGAGATGGCAACAGATATTGCGCGCGCGGAAAATGAAGTGCGCACAAAAAAAGTCGCACTGGTGGCGTCCTACGCCCCATCGATCCTTTCATTCAGAGGACGTCTGATTGCCGACATCGTTGCGGCGGGACATGAGGTCTATTGTCTGGCGCCCGATTTCGACAGAGATACCATCGAAGAGATCCGTGCTCTCGGCGCTTCTGCAATGAGCTACCCTCTGGCACGTACCGGCACCAATCCACTCGACGACTTCACGGCGCTCAGATCGCTCACCAGAATATTCCGGACCCTGAGACCGGATGTTGTGATGGGATATACAGCAAAACCTGCGATTTATTCCTCAATTGCCGCCCATTGGGCGGGCGTCGCGCACATTGTTCCCATGCTGACGGGGCTCGGATATGCGTTTCTTGAGGGCGGCGGGCGCAAGACGGATCTAATCCGCAAGAGTTCGACATTTCTATACAAGCGCGCGCTATCCCGCGCCGATGGCGTGATCTTTCATAATCGGGACGACTATCTGCATCTCAAATCATACGGCGTTATCCCGGACCGACTTCCGGTTCATATCGTCCGCGGCTCGGGGGTAGATCTCGATCATTACAAATCATCACCGATCCCGTCCCTGTCGGGCGGAATCGTTTTTCTGATGATCGCACGTCTGGTGAAATACAAGGGCGTGCGCGAATATTGCCTGGCTGCCACAGCCATCAAGAAAGAATACCCGAATACACGGTGGCTGCTGGCCGGGCCCGAGGAAGCCGGTCCGGCAGGGTTTTCAGTAGAAAACCTTCGTGAGTTTGGAGGCGCGGTCGAATATTTAGGCCCGCAAAACGATGTGCGCCAACTCTATGAACAGGCACACATTTATGTGCTGCCATCCTATGGGGAGGGATTGCCGCGTACAGTGCTCGAAGCCATGGCGTCAGGGCGTCCCATTGTTACCACCGATACGCGCGGATGCCGGGATACGGTCGATGAAGTGGTCAATGGTTGTCTGGTACCTATCCGTGACTGGTCGGCGCTGGCCGATGGAATGGAGTTTTTTATCAAGCACCCCGATCTTATTTCCCCAATGGGAATGGCCAGCCGCCAAAAGGTCGAACGGCTTTTCGACGTCCGCAAGGTCAACCGGGACATGATACGGATCCTCGGCTTGGAAAGCCAGGAATGAGCAGTTCGGAAGACAAAAGCCGGGGGCGGATCATGGTGGTAATCCCAGCACTGAATGCGGGCGGCACCGAGCTTCATATCGCATCAATCATGCCGCAGCTGGCGGAAAAGGGCTTCGATATATGCGTTGCCGCGATCAGCGCGGGCGGGCCTGTCGTCGATGTACTGCGATCCAGACGAATTCGGGTTCTCGAACCCGCTTCGAGCGGTGACCGGGAGGGCATTACCCGATCAAGGCAGGGGCGTCCGGTGTCGGGTACTTTTGGACTGGTGAAAGATCTCAGGCAGCGCCCGGTCGATATCGTGCATAGTTTTTTACCACTGGCCTATCTTGCAGGCAGCTTCGCCGCCTGGATTACAAAAACGCCGATCACTGTCATGAGCCGGCGCAATCTCAATCTTTATCAAAAACGCTATCCGGGAATGGCCCGTATCGAGCGCTATCTGCACAGGCGGACCTCCTATATTCTGGGCAATTCAAATTGCGTGGCGCGCGAACTTTTGACCGAAGGCGCACCTTCCGAGCGGGTTGGCGTCATTTACAATGGCATCGATGCTGTGCAGACGGATGCGGATATTGATCGATCCGATGAACGCGCAGATCTCGATATCCCGGATGATGCCCTGGTTTTGACCATTGTCGCTAATCTCATCTCCTATAAGGGGCATGCAGACCTTATTGACGCCCTGGGCGCCGTTTCGGAGCAAATGCCCGCGGGTTGGGTGCTTCAGGTCGTCGGGCGCGATGACGGCCTGGGACCTGGTTTGAAAGCACGCGCCAACAGTCTCGGATTGGCGGCGCATGTCCGCTTTCTCGGCCAACGGACCGACATATCAAAACTCCTTCGCCTATCCGATATCGGTCTGCTCGTTTCCCATGAAGAGGGTTTTTCCAATGCGGTGCTCGAAGGCATGGCTGCGTCCCTGCCCATGATCGTAACCGATGTCGGCGGAAATGCGGAGGCCGTCATCGATGGTGAAAACGGGTATGTCGTGCCTGCTCACGACACCGATCGGCTGGGACGGGCGATCGTGAAGCTCGCGGGTGATGCCGGATTGCGGCAGGAGTTGGGGCGGGCCGGTCGGAGACGCATCACGGATATTTTTTCTCAAGCCGCTTGTGTTGAAAAATATTGTGGTCTTTATGATGCACTTCTTGAAGGCCGCGTTCCCGACTTCTCAATTGCGCGCACAACCTAACACAAGCCATCTCAAGGATTTCAGCCCGGGCCCGTCTCATGTGTGGAATTGCAGGATTTATCGATCAGGACAGACGGTTTGCGGCCGATAAATATGGGGCCGTCGCCCGCGCCATGGCGGACGCGATTTGGCACAGGGGGCCGGATGAAGGCAACGCCTGGGCGGACGAAAAGGCCGGCATCGCGCTCGGCCACCGGCGACTTTCGATAATCGACCTGACCTCCGCCGGTGCGCAACCGATGATTTCGGCCAATGAGCGATATGTGCTTTCCTATAATGGCGAGATCTATAACGGGGCTGAAATACGGACCGAGCTTGAGGCATCGGGACATATCTTCCGCGGACATTCGGACACGGAAGCCCTGATCGAAGCCTGTGCGGCATGGGGGCTTGAGACCGCCGTCAAACGCGCAATCGGCATGTTCTCCTTTGCTCTTTGGGACAGGAAGGAACGGCGCCTCTGTCTGGTCCGCGACCGTCTCGGCATCAAACCGCTTTATTGGTCGCAGAAGGACGGGCTTTTCCTGTTCGGCTCTGAGCTCCGCGCACTCCGGGCGCATCCGGGATTTCATGCAAAACTCAACCGGAACGCGCTCGCGTCCTATGTCCGACATAATTATTTTCCGCATCCATATTCCGTGTTTGAAGGCGTTTCACAGCTCCCGCCCGGGTATGTTCTCACCCTAGAGGATGGCGGAAAGCCTGAACTCGAGGCCTATTGGTCGCTTCAGGATGTTGTGCAAACCGGGAGAAGGGAAAGGTTTCAAGGGTCTGCAGACGAAGCGGTTGACGCGCTCGAGGATATTCTCGGGGATGCGGTTCGTGGCCGGATGATCTCTGATGTGCCGCTTGGCGCTTTTCTTTCCGGGGGTTACGACTCATCGACAGTCGTTGCGTTGATGCAAAAATATTCTGACCGCCCGGTTCGGACGTTTTCTATCGGTTTCGACAACACGGACTTTAACGAAGCGGCCCACGCGAAAGCCGTGGCTGAACATCTCGGCTGTGAGCATACGGAGCTATACGTGACTTCAGGGGACACGCTTGGCGTGGTGCCGGAATTGCCCGAGCTTTATGACGAACCATTTGCGGATTCCTCGCAGATTCCGACCTACCTCGTCTCGAAACTTGCCCGGCAACACGTAACCGTTGCGCTGTCGGGCGATGGCGGGGACGAGCTTTTCACGGGCTATAACCGCTATTCGATGGCTGGCTTTTTTTCCAAGAATATCGCGCCATATCCAGCTTTCATGCGCCGAGCGGCAGGCTCTGCGATCAAGATGGTACCCGAGCGTGTGTGGGATGCCTCGGCGCGGGTTTTACCGGCGCAATACCGGCCAAGACTGCTTGGTGACAAGCTGCACAAGTTTGCGGATGTGGCGGGGCTCGACCGGGAGGGTTTTTACCGGAGGCTGACCAGCCAGTGGATGGAGCCCGAAAAAATTGTTATCGGCGCTCATGAGCCGCAAACGATCGTCGATGATACCCGCTCCCATGAGATTGCGCCCGATTTCATAGAAAGGCTGCAATATTGGGACAGCCTCACATATCTTCCAGGCGATATTCTTACCAAGGTCGATCGCGCCAGCATGGCGGTGTCTCTGGAAGCGCGGGTACCCTTGCTGGATCACCGGGTTGTCGAGTTCGCTTGGTCTCTACCGCTCGATTACAAGCTTCGCCAAGGCACGCGCAAATGGGTGTTGCGCCAACTTCTTTACCGGCATGTTCCACGGGCTCTGGTCGATCGCCCGAAAATGGGTTTTGGCATCCCGATTGCGGACTGGTTGAGGGGGCCGCTGAGGGAATGGGCCGAGGATTTGCTGAGCGAGGCGTCATTGAGCGCGGGCGGTGTTTTTCACGTTGAACCCATCCGTCGCCGATGGGAGGAACATTTGTCCGGGCGCAGCAACTGGCAATATGCCATTTGGACGATCCTGGTCTTTGAAGCCTGGCGTCGCGCGCAGGGTGACTTAACTTAGGGTGCACATGTCAGGACGCGTTCTATTTTCAGGCTGGGGGGCTTTGGGGCTGGTTCTTTTCTTATGGGCGAGCGCACTTCTCGTCCTGTCCCCTCAATTCGGATATGACTACAAGGTTTCCGAAATGCCCATCCGGCTATTTACGGCGCTTCTCGTTGGTGGCGGCTTGGGTTTTTGCCTTTTGCCTTTCCTGATTATAAAATCGCTCGGGATCGACCGGTCTCAACGACTGAAATTACTGGGTTTCATTGTCGTGGCTGGTCTTGCAATCCGCTCCGTCCTCTTTGTCAGCGAACCGATGCTCGAAGATGATTATCAACGCTATCTTTGGGACGGGGCGCAAGTGGCGCATGGATTGAACCCCTATTCGCTCTCACCCGAAAATGCCCGGCGCGCGCCTTCAGACTCGATCACGGGCATGCTCGCGACCCGTTCCGGCGATGTCATATCGCGTGTCAATCACGGTGATTTACGCACGGTTTATCCGCCGGTTGCACAGGTGTTTTTTGCTCTTTCGCATTTTCTCGCGCCATTCGATCTGTCAGGGTGGCGCGCCATTATTCTCCTGACGGATCTCCTTATTCTCGGGCTCCTGTTTCTTTTGCTCAGTCATGCCGGCAGATCGCCCATATGGATTTCCCTGTATTGGTGGAATCCGGTGGTCGCGAAGGAGTTCTACAATTCGGCGCATATGGACATCATCATTATGCCATTTGTCCTGGGCGGGATGTATCTATTGCTGAAAAGCCGGAAAATAGCGCCGTTCATGTCTCTCGCGTTCGGGGTCGGCGCGAAAATCTGGCCCGGCTTTCTGCTGCCCTTGTTTCTCAGGCATCATGGCTTGGCGCGCGACCGGTGGCCCGTTTTGGCTGTCGGCATGGCAGTTTTTACATTGTTCTCAGCGCTGTGGTTCGTTCCTGTTTTCATTGCCGGTCTTGACGGAACGTCCGGCTTTGTTGCTTACGCAGAAAAATGGCAGACGAACAGCGCGCTTTTTCCCGCGATCAAAGGCGGGGTTGGATGGTTTCTCGAATTGTTCGGAATTGCGGAGGTTTGGAGCGGCCGCATCGGGCGGCTGATCGTTATCGGCGCACTTGGTCTTGCTGCTCTCGCGCTCGCGAAAGCGCCTGTCAGAGACGCGCAGGATTTCATTCTGCGCTGCGGTTTAATGGTGCTCGCCATCGTCATGCTCTCGCCGGCGCAGTTTCCCTGGTATCTTACCTGGTTCGCTCCCTTTCTCGTATTCATGCCGCTTTGGGGCGTCATGGTCCTGCATGCCACAATACCGCTCTATTACCTCGGTTTTCACTATATGGTGACAGACAATTATTCATTTTTTTCAAATGTCATTGTCTGGCTTATCTGGCTTCCGGTTTGGGCGCTTCTCGCTTATGAGTTTTTCGTTCGTCCGAAGTGGATGCGGTCCTCCCTTTGTTCTCAAAATCAGATCGAGAAGTAAGGCCTTATGCGCGATCAACATAAAATCTGCGTCGTCATTCCGGCGCTGAATGAAGCCAGGGCCATCGGGCGGGTGCTCGACGACATACCCGGATGGGTGGATGAAATTGTTGTCGCGGACAATGGGTCCACGGACGATACGCCAAAGGTCGCCGCCGAGCATGGTGCGCGGGTCGTGCATGAACCAAAGCGCGGTTACGGGGCGGCCTGCCTGGCCGGGTTGGCAGCCCTGGGCGCCGGTTCTGAAGCGTGCGATATTATTGTTTTCATAGACGGGGATTACAGCGATCACCCTGAGGAAATGGACCAGATTGTCGAGCCCATCCTGCGCGACAGTGCCGATCTCGTTATTGGTTCGCGGGTGCGCGGCAATCTTTCACCGGGCGCGCTTACACCACAGCAGATCTTCGGTAACTGGCTTGCTTGCCGCCTCATGGCCTTGTTCTGGAAGGCCGAATTCACGGATCTCGGACCGTTTCGTGCAATCCGTGCGACGTCGCTCGAGGAAATCGGGATGGCCGATCAGAATTACGGCTGGACGGTCGAGATGCAGATCAAGGCTTTGCGCCACGGTTTGCGATGCACGGAGATACCGGTGAGTTACCGGGCCCGCATCGGCGTTTCAAAAGTCTCAGGAACGCTCAAGGGAACGATACTGGCAGGCTATACAATTTTGCGGGTGATCGGTCAGTCGGCGTGGAATTCACGCAAAAACAGGCTCTAATCAATACAGCTTCAATTGGGAAGTCCGGTTCGGGCCAGATCCTTGCGATCGATCAATTTTCCCCAATGGCTGTCATAAGGATGAACATAGGATGTATCTCCCTTGGCATTGACCAGACCGCGTTTCTCATTGTGCCAGGCAAATATGCCGCCGTTCAGATTCATGACCTCTGCGGCGCCGCGTTCGAGCAAACCCTTCTGCACCCGTGCCGCCATGATTGAACTCCTGACGCCAACCGAGCAGTAGAAGACAACTTTCTTGCCTTTGACCTTGTCGCCATGTTCACGAAGAAAGGTCCAACCCCAGCTTGAAGGAGAGATGCGGATGGCGCCGGGAATACGGCTCACATTGAACTCGGATTCTTCGCGCACATCGAACAGCAGTGTCTCGCCTTTGCCCTCAAGAGTTTCCGCCAATTCGGCGGTTTCCATGTGTTTGACGCCTTTATAGTCCCGGACTACCTGGTCTTTCACGGATTGCAGGTTAAAGGCTTCGGCCAGCACTGATTGTGGGGCAATTGCTGCGCCGATTAGCAAGATAAACACGGTCAAGCCGGCTGCGATTGCCTTTGTTGCTGATCCGTAAAGCGTTCCGCGTTGTCTCATCATATGCATCTTCCGTATCTTTCCGGGTGCTTATTAAGTGCCCTATTGTGCCTTTGACCGGCTTTATCTGGTGTCAATGGCGGAATTTGTCCAGCCCAAACCACTGCAATTTTTAGTGATCCCATGGGGTCAGTCTTTTGCCATCTTTATGTGACTTCATGAGAGGTTCGGGGTGGCAGTGTAGTTTTATTATTGTGGCTGTATCATTCCATGCCTGATCTAGCATCCCAGAGTAAAAGGAAACGTTCGGACCAAAAGGCTGCGAAACTCAGGACTCGTAACCGCCGCCTGGATTTGTTTCATGAGCCTTACCGACAGCATATTGCGTCGCTGACCTGTTGTTCTCAGGCGCTCGAGGACCTGTCATCAAGCTTTCCAGCTCTTCTCTTTGCACTCACAACGAATTATGGAACGCCGAGAAACAGGGCGAAAACTGTCCGGCTTGTCAATGAAGGCGCGCCGCTGAAAAAAGTTGCGGATAGCCTTGGGCTGCCGTGGTGGTTGCGCAAAATTCCCGCAGAAGCCTTAATCGAACCGTTTACCGAATTGCCAGACAGTGCCGAGTTCAATCGTCAGATTATCAATCTCATCCCAAATACCGATACGGAAGCACGCTATTGGCTGCGCAGGGTCATTTATGCCTACCGGGCCTGCGATGAGGATTATGCCCTTTGGATGGCGCGGCACAAACGATTTCCATTCCGCGACAGGGCCAGGGAACCACATGTACTGCTCGCGGCCTGGGCGTGGTTCAGCAAGAACAGAGAAACATCCGGTCACAAGCTTTTGCGCAAAAGCTGGACAGAAAATATCAGCATGATCAGAGCCTATGACGAAGCGCGTGCATGGGAACGCCGCCTGCGTCTCGCCGCGGCATTGGGGGAGGGATTGCGCGATACATGGTTTGAAGGCGGAACGGTTCATGGCTATGAGTTTGTCGCACTTCGGACGGTAGAAGACTTTCTCAACGAATCGAGAGTGATGGGGAATTGCCTCGATCAGTATGGCGATCAGGTTACGCGCGAAAATATCCGCGTCTTCAGCCTCAGGAAATCGGGAAAACATCTGGCTGATGTCGAAATTGGATATCATGAGGATGATCCGGCCATACCGATGATCGAACAATTGCGAGGGCCAAAGAATAAACGCGCCGCGCCGAAACTCTGGCAGGCTGCCTATGCCTGGCTCGGATCTCAAACGATCCGGCCGATCGTGGAGGGCGTGCAGGGGGGCGACAGGATCGGCCAGGAGGTCATCGCATCCGTCTGGAGGCCCTACCTCAACTCATTACGCGATCCGGAACAAAGGGAAATCGTCGGAAATTTTGCATTCAGCAAGCCTCAGGATCCGGTTATGGATCCGGCCAACGCACTGCTTCAAACTATTGACTAATCGCGCATCCGGCGTCATCACATCCATTCGGGTCCATGCTTCGGCCTGGCTTTAGCGCGCCATATCGGTACGCATCAATTTCAATACATATCGGATTGCGGCGGTGTGAATTATTTTGTCACGGGAACGGATACGGATGTCGGCAAGACGATTGCCTCGGCATGGCTTGTCGAAACGCTTGCAGCGGCTTATTGGAAGCCTGTTCAGAGTGGTTTGGACGGCCTGACGGACTCGCAGGCAATCAGTGATCTTACCTCGCTTCAGGCACCTGATATTCATCCATCGGCCTATGAACTTCCGGAGCCACTTTCTCCGCATGAATCCGCCCGGCGGGCCGGCGTCACGATCAGCCTTGACCGGTTCGGGCTCCCGGTCTCGCGCAAACCTCTTATCATCGAGGGCGCAGGTGGTGTTCTGGTGCCGCTCAATGACAATGATCTGATGGTCGACCTGATGGCGCATCTGGCCACGCCTGTCATTCTGGTCTGCAGGACAGGGCTTGGAACGATCAATCACAGTCTACTCTCGCTTGAAGTACTGCGCGCCCGTGGGATCGACGTCCGCGGCGTCATTCTGAACGGGAAGCCGGTCGCCCATAATCGGGACGCTATCGCGCGTTATGGCCGGGTCGAAATTATCGCCGAGATCCCTCACCTAGAGCCCTTGACGCGGGAAGCCATTTCCAGCATCCCAGCAAATGTGGATCTGAGGTCTTTCTGAGACCAACCATTGTCCATGATTTATGTCCATAAATTCAATCTTATTCAATTTTAGAGGCGCCAATGAGCACAGTCCTGGAACTCGACCGCCGTCATGCATGGCATCCCTATACGCAACATGCTCAGGAGAGGGATCCGATTGTCATTTCCAGAGCCAGGGACGCATCGCTCTTCGATGAGGAAGGGCGCGAAATTCTCGACCTCATCTCCTCATGGTGGACCTGCGGTCATGGCCATAGTCATCCTGAAATCAACAAGGCCTTATGCACCCAGGCCAATAATTTCGAACACGCCATGTTTGCCGGCTTTACCCACCGGCCCGCGGCCGAGCTCTCCGCCAGACTGGCGCAAATCCTGCCCGGGACGCTAAACCGGGTGTTCTTCTCTGATAATGGTTCAACCGCCATCGAAGTCGCTCTGAAGCTCTCCTATCAGTACTGGCGCAATCAGGGCGAGGAAAGGCGCTTGCGTTTTCTGGCTTTTGACGGCGGCTACCACGGCGACACGTTCGGCGCCATGGCGGTTGGAAAGGGTTCCGGTTTTTTCAGCCTTTTTGACGAACTCATGTTCAAGGTCACCGCCCTCCCCTTTCCCGATACATGGAGGGGGGATGATGAGATTGCCGCCAAGGAAGCGATTGCGCTCGAGGCGCTGGATCGCGAGCTTGCAGACGGAGGGATTGATATCTCCGCAATGATTATCGAGCCGTTGCTGCAGGGTGCCGGGGGGATGCGCATGTGCCGTCCCGAATTCTTGCGCCTGGTTACGGAGCGTGTTCAAGCGGCGGGAATCCCGGTCATATATGACGAGGTTGCCACTGGCTTCGGGAGAACCGGAACCATGTTTGCGCTTGAGCAGGCCGGCGTGATCCCGGATATCATATGCCTCTCGAAAGCCCTGACATCGGGATATATGCCGATGTCCGTTACAGTCGCAAAAGACGAAATCTTCGAACATTTTCTGGGTGATGATTTTGGCCGGGCGCTCGCGCATGGTCATTCCTTTACCGCCAATCCGCTCGCATGTGCAGTGGCTTTACGTTCTCTTGAGCTGTTTGACGAGGAACATACCCTCAAAAAAATTGCTGCAATTTCTGCGCAGCATGAGCGCTTTCTCGATGAGCGGGAGACGAGCGACAACGTCATCCGGCTCAGATGCCTCGGATCCATACTCGCGTTCGATCTCAAGGATGCCGGAGAAGGGTATAAATCGGGGACAAGCGAATTTCTGCGCGATTATTTTCTCCGCCGCGGGCTGAATATCCGACCATTGGGATCGACGGTCTATCTGATGCCGCCCTATTGCACCACCGAGAATGAGCTCGAGCGCGCCTATAGCGGCATATTGGATGGTTTGGCGGAACTCGGCGGCGCGACATCTCCTTAACCTTGACGACGCTATCAGCCATAACGGCGCTAAAATTATTGACATGATCATCCTGTAGCGTTTTGGATAATTATCAGGCTATGTGTAGATTTCAGCGTGGGAGGATTTGTGATGGGGATTGCATTGTTAGATTGGATGCTCGTTAATCTGCGGCAGGCGAAATTGTATGTTCTTCCGATAAGTCTAGCTCTCGCCCCGGCCATGTTCCTCGCCCCTCCCTTACCGGCCAATGCGCAGACCGCCGCCATGGCACAGGAACCCGTATGCAAGGGGCCGCGATCGACGAAACTACGTCCCAAGATCGTCGGCGGATGGCGCGCGGACATCAAACATTGGCCGGGTCAGGTGTCTATTCGGGCGCATAATCCGCTAACCCAGCAATCGTTTCATTTTTGCGGCGCTTCGGTGATTTCGCCGCATTGGGTTCTGACTGCGGCGCATTGTTTTTATGGATTCGTGCAGCGGGATACACAACGGAGATATTTTATTTCCTTCGACAATGTTCCCTCCGCCAAGAAAATCGGTTTCGAGGGACCAGGCTATCTGGAAGCCGTCATGGGGACAGACGATCTCGACGATATCGGCCCGGAGAATATCCGCGAGATCGAAAAAATCGTCATTCATGGCGGTTATGAAGACGCACCGCGCACCGGGCATGATATCGCGCTGGTCAAGCTCGACCGGCCATGGACCGGGCCGATATCGCGGATCTCCGAAAAAGCAGATACGGATCCCGCCACACCGCCGGGGGCCGCCACCATGATTGCCGGATTCGGCGATCAGGAATGGCAGGCCGGCATTCGCAAATATGCCCGGCAGGGCGGTGGCGCCTTTGCCGCGGGTTCTCCCGCCATGCGCGAAGTCGATTTACCGACCATTCCGCTCAGACAGTGCCAGAAGCGATATGAGGGAGCTGCGATCGGTGCCGGCCAGATATGCGCGGGTTACGAGGAAGGTAAAAAAGACTCATGCCAGGGTGACAGCGGCGGGCCGCTCGTGGCTTTCGACCGGGAGGGGTGTCCTTATCAAATCGGCATTGTGAGCTGGGGGGCCAAATGCGCCTCGCCAAAGAGCTACGGGATCTATACACGCGTTTCGCATTATATCGACTGGATCAAAAAATATGTGAACGAACCGCTTGTTCCCGCCGATGCACGTGTGATCGCGAAGAACATGGATGCCTCCTATCAGGTGCCCCTTGCCAAGGGGACCATTGGCGCACTCAAAGGGCTTTTCTCGGGCGCCGGCCATAGGCTGAACGTGGTGCTTGCGCGCAAAAACGGCGATGCGCCACGATCTTCGGGATTGGAAAAACTCAAACTTGGCGATAATTACGTTGTCCGCCTTTCGAGCAGCGGTTCGGGACGTGTAATTCTTCTGGATATGGATGCACGGGGTACCGTGACACAGATTTTTCCCAATAAATTTGTCCGTGGCAGTAAGGTTGCAGCGCTTTCGTCCGGCGAAACCCTGACTATCCCGGGATCCAATTACGGATTTGACTGGTTCGAGGCGGTCGAGCCTCTTGGCAAAGGGCGCCTTGTTGCGATGCTGGTACCGGACGACTTTCCTTTAAGCGCGCATATTGCATCGAAGGACCGGCTCGAGGCCGATCTCGGGCCTGTTGCAAGTCCAAGCAATTATGTACTCAATCTGATTGATCAGATTCATGGGCACATGGCGAAGTCATCCGGCGATCAGGTTAAACCTGACAAGGTCAATGCCGGATCCGCAAAAGGTGCGTGGGGCCTGAAGGTGATTGATTATGAGATCGTCCTGCGATAGCTGGTGATTTCCCCTAGGAGCGCGTTATGAACCGGTCAACAGGTTGGCCAACGCTTCGACATGGGTTCTGGGAATGCACTGTCTGTTTTCCTGTTTGCACTTTCGGGACATCGGGAAGATTTTCTTTCAGCTGATCGCGACCGGCAGCCCCCAGCGCGATTTGTTGACGATTTTCGTCTTGGTCACAGGATCGAGCCAAACCCCTGGAGACTTGTTGCCCGCAGATTGTATGGCGCGGCGGTAAGGCCGGAGATGTTCCGGATCGAGAACCCGTTAAGGGTTTGTTTTCCATAAGGGATGAATGGTCCCAATAGTGCTTTCTGGTGAGTCATCTTTAAGGGCTTCACATGCATGATCGCTGCAAATGATTGTTTCGGTGCGCTTTGCTGCGCGCGAAACGAAAGGCGCTTGCGGAAGGGCGTCGAGCGAGATCCAGGAAATGGCCAGTTGGAGACGACATGAAATTCAATGCACTGACAATCGGACTGAACGTAGTTGTCCTTGTCATCATTTCTGTAGGGGTGCTGACCCTCGTAAAAAGCGCGTTTACCACTGAGACACTTGCTCCATGCGGTCAGCGCTATGCGACTTTCGTTCGCTTCCCGGACAGCAATAGCATCGGGCAGGAACTGCGTGACGAGGATCTGTCGATATATCTTGACGACGAAGTTCAGGGTTTGTCGCGGTTTACGCGTGTTATCCGTCCCCAAAGCGGACATCCCTCCGTCGCTCTTGAAGTCCAAATGCCGCAAGGCTCGCTTAATCCACGGCTGCCGATTGCCCGGAAAGGCGGAATGGGATTCGCCTGGCGCCCGGCAATCCCTCAATCGGCCACCTCGGCCTGCCTGACATACAAGGTCTGGCTGCCGAAGGGATTCAAATTCGCCTCAGGTGGAATCCTTCCCGGTCTTTTTGGCGGAGACGCCCCCAAGCCTGATGGTTATGAGCAAGTAGATGCGGGTTTTTCAAGCCATATTCTATGGGAGCGAAACGGGCAGGCCAGAGTACGCGCCTTCACATCCGACAATCCATCGAAAAACGGTTCTCAGGTCAGCCTGGGAAAATTGCCATTACCGACCGGTCGGTGGGTTGAACTGGCGCAGGAAATCAAGCTCAATACGCCGGGAAAAAAGGACGGGAAATTGCGGGTCTGGATAGATGGACAGCTTAAAGCAGAAGCGGTCGATTTGGAATTTCGAAAATCATCCAAGCATATTGTTGCGGGTGTTTTGGGTGACGTTTTTTATCGCGGCGACAAATTACAGATGGCCGCCCCCAAAGATACCTTCCTGAGGATCACACCTTTTGAGCTAAACTGGAACTGAAGCTATCCACCTGTCAGGCCCAGGGGCCGAGCGGTGGAAACCAGGGGATTTGAACCAGCGGATGGTTCAGCCAGTTCCACCATTTATAGTTCATGAACTGTCCGACATAGGTCTGGGCGACAAGACCAAACCAGATCGCGGGCAGCAGGATGACGAGAAGGACTGCGCGAATTTTCGCTGGGCCCGTCCTTGGCCTGTGTGACCCCAAATCAAAATTCTCTTCAAGCACATAGCCCATTATTCTGGTATCGCCCCAGCCTGTCTCGTCGCGCAGATAGAGGTCCAGTGCGCTGCGAGCATAAATTCGCGCAGCCCAGGCGCGCAGAGTTAGCAGCGCTGCAAGAATGTAGACGCTTGTCCAGAAATGGTGCGCACCGATATATTCACCGATCTCTTCCGGCGACATGTCCGATATGCCGGGATTGTAATTCTCGATAAAGACAGGCGCGGCATTGGCCAGGAAAACGGGCAACGCCGCGATCACATAAGCTGCACTCAACAGGATATAGCGCCAGCCGGCCGTATGAATGAGCTTTAGAACTCTACCGAAATGAAAGAATGAGGAAATCCTGCGTTCGAGAGACAGATGGGCGAGCGCCATTGGGAGGTAGCTCAAAGCCATGAGCGAGAGAGCAATTCCGAGAAGTGAAATTGCCGGTCCCGCGAAAGCCTGCTCGTAGCCTTTCGTGAAAGAGTTCTGCCAACCGCTCCACCAGCCCAAAAACCACAGGGCGCCGAAGGGAAGTGTGAGAACGGCCAGGGCGGTGAGCGATTGAAGACCGGCTTTCAGATTGTCCCAAAACCCGCCAAACCTGCTGGCGAGAAAGCCTGCTACGCCTTTTTTTACAGGCGGGCGGGAGGGGCTCTCTCCATTGACGGCAAGCCGCATACCGTCGTCAACAAACCAGCCTGGCCAGCCAAAGTGTCGCGGAGGGGTTGCGCGTTCGGGATACGCATCTCCGGGCAGGCGACGGCCAAGCCGGGTGATGAAATAATTCGCCGATTTGCGCTCCGTGAATCTCGCGAGCCAGCCAAGCACAATTACGGCGGTGAGCGGTGTTAGCGAGAGGAGTACGCCCAGAATAAATTTTACGGGTTTTCCGAACGCGCGAAAAATCCGGACACTTCTATTCCATTTTGGCACCGGTCGGGAAGAGGACTCCGCAACGGTCTCGGCATTGCTCATGTAAAGATTCCTCCAATCGCCCGACCGTCAGCGCGTGGTGTCCGCATTCCCATCATCGCACCGATTGTGGAGGCCATTTGCGACTGATCGAACTGCCGGTCATAGGTTTTATCCCTGACTATGTTCGGGCCGAATATCAATGTCCATATTTCATGTGCGGAGCGGGTGTTGAAATGGTGCTGGAAGGGAAGGGCCGTCAGGGGATTCGCATCGCGTCCGCAATCGGGAACAATGACGAAAATGGTGCGCCTTCGATAGAACGGATTCCGGTCGGCCAGTTCAACGATACGTTCCAGCCCCTTGTCGATGATTGATATGGCTCGTGTGTAGTGGGACTTATTGCCCCAATGAACGTAATCGGGATCCTGGTAGTTGATCATCATCAAGGCGGGGCGCAAGGTTTTCATGGCGCGCAACGCCAATTCGGTGAGAAGACGGTCGCCCCGGGGATTGATCAGGCCGCTGTCGCGGTAGTCTTTGCGCCAGTTTTCCCAGAACCGCTCAAGCTCCCGCGTCTGCTTGATGCCGACACCGCGGTAGTCCATCGACTTGAGCTTGTCATATTCTGCTTGCGCCTTTTTCAACTCCGCTTCATCGGCGCTACGCTCCGCCAATATTTTTCTGAACTTGAAAAGCTTGTAGCGATAGAGACTGAGATTTTCGGACCGATATTTGATGCCGTAATGCTTGTGCCGGGCGAATGCGAAAAACTCTTCCTGAGGCCGGTCCTCCCCATTGATCAGCAAGGTGCGATGGGCTGGCACCGCATAGGCTTTCCGAAAATACTCGAACAATGTCGGTTCGATCGGCTCAAGACGATCTTCCAGAATTTTCGATCCGGCATCTCGCCAGGACATATAACGCCCGGTCAGGATGTTGAGCGTGCCTTCGGCATGGCTTGTATTCAAACCTTCAAGGTTTTCGATCATCATGTTGGGAATGAGCACGCCACGTTTTACAAGTTTGTGCGCAAGAAAAGGCGCATAGGTGTGTTTGGGATCGATAGTCTCTCGACGCCGAACGCCACCGCCAAAGCGGACGATGATGACATTGGGCCCGCGATAGGGTGCTTTGGCCCCGGCTGTGGCCAGAGTGCCTGCGTTCCCGAGCAGGGCTGCCGTGGCGCCCAGCCCAAGGTTAAACTGTCTGCGTCCAATAATGTCCGGCATTTTTCACTCCTGTCGCAAGGAGATTATAGATCAAAACCGGCAAAATTCGGAATGGGTAATGTTATTAAGTCCATGCTGACGGGTGAACTTTCAAGCGCGGTGCAAAAGAGTTTGTAGGATAGGATAGAGCCGTCAACAATGTCGAGTTAACCTTGCACTCATGGCTCACCGGTTGGAACGTACCGCTTTTTGAACCGGCCAGTATCATTGTTGATACGCATCGAATATTTCTAGGTCCGATCGTGATCCAAGGCTTTTTTCTTCTGATAATCGTGAAATGAACTATCGTTTTTATTTATATCGCCTATTGAACATCAGAATATAACATGCGTAATCTGGAGTGAATACAGGAGCGGCTTGGGGGGGCAGTTCATGATCAGATTTTACACGCGATTACAGAACTATTGGCGGGGCATTTTATGGGCTGTACTCTTTACCTTATCGCCGGTTCATTTTCACATTGTGCCGGTCAGCGCAGCCGAGCGGGGCGTAAGCACCTTTATCCCGGGGACTTACGGAGATTTTGCGGTCGCCCTAACCCCGGCTCCTGGTGTCTATGTACGTGAAACCGTTTTCAGCTATTCGGCGGACCGGATCAGCCGCGGTGCATTGACCGCAACCATCGACGTGGACTACTGGGTCAATTACAATCTGTTATCCTTCGTGACGGACTGGACCCTTCTTGGCGCGCGTTACAACTTCGCTTTCGGCATTCCGATTGTAGATGGGGACGTCGATCAGACCCTATCGGCCGCACCCCAGTTTAATTTCTACGATGACCGTCAGGCCACGGGAGATTTTTTCTTTGTGCCGATATCCCTGTTCTGGAAACTGGGATCTCTTTCGCTCAATCTATATGAATATGTCGTCACGCCGACCGGTGCTTTCGCGCGTAACAAACTCGCCAATTCAGGATTTGGACATTGGGCGTTTCAAACGCATCTCGCAGCCACATGGATCAATCAGAAAGGCGGCCAGGAAATATCGCTTAATCTCGGCCATGTGTATAATCTCGAAAATCCGGACACGAACTATAAAACCGGTCAGGAGGCATTCGCCGAATATCTGTTTGCTCAATATCTTTCACCTCAATTCGCCATCGGTGTTCAGGGATATTTTTACCGGCAATTGACAGGCGACAGCGGCAGAGGCGCCAGTTTCGGAGGCTTCAAGGGATCGAGCGCAGGGATTGGACCGGCTATTTTGTGGAACACCAAAATCCGCGATCAGAAAATGAGCTTTATCGGTAAATGGCTGCATGAATATGATGCGGAGAACCGCTTTAAAGGCGACTTTGTTTTTGGGACGCTTGTTCTCTCATTCAATTGACCGCAAGCGGCCCTCTTGAACCCGGGGCATCAGGGCCAGCGCGTCAGGCGCCAACCTGCCTTTATGGCGTCGTGTTCATTGCAGAACCAGCGTTCGCCCTTTGCCGGCTGAATTTTGATCCGGTCATATTGGTTTGACCAGGGAAGGTAATAGACGTGGCCTGCGCCAGATATATTGCCTTTCACCGGGCATCCCTCGGGGGCGCGCCGCTTCGCCAATTGCCAGCGCTGCTCACGGTAATTCCATGGCGTGTCGCTGGTTGCGCGCCAAATGCCAATTCTTTTTTTCCGCGCCTCGGTCTCTACCGCCTTGTAATTTCCCGGATCTCCGGGAGCCAACCAGGCAAGGCCCGCGCGCATCATATGGGCGCCGATATCCCGACCGGCTGACCGGCACCGGCCGATGAGGCGGCCCAAATCGTCGATGCCTGTACGGGTGCATGTTACCTCGCGCTTCCCGATCAGCCTGCTCAATTGCCTTACGGCCTTTTCGCCGCATTTCCACTGGGACCGTCCACCGGGTCGGCGCTTGCATCTTTGCGCCGGCTCGGGAGCGTCAATTCCATGAAGCCGAATGTAAGTATCGTTAATTTTAATGGTATCTGCGTCGATGACGCGAGCGGTCCCCGCAATGACATTGTTCTTTGGCAATTGCGAAAAAAGACCGAGTGAGAAGATGCTCACAGCTCCTGCGAACACGATAAACGTGAGCGCGCCATAGGCAATAGTCTGCCGCTGATGAACGACTTGCCGTGTAATGACGGCAGTCGCGCGCTGACTGACACTGCCCATGTCGGACATGGATGCATACAGATTTCTCAGTTGTATGCCGCTCCAGTTGAAACCGGCGATCGCACCTGCCAGCAAATTGCGACCGCTCCAATAAGCGGCATCGGTGCTTCCCTTGAGAGTTTTCGCACCGATCATTCGACCAACCCTGCCCAATATGCGTGATAAGGAAATTGCACCGCCGGCAATATGTGCGACATACCGTTTCGAAACTCCGGCGATCCTGACGGCCAGGCTGGCCGTCCGGTTGCCTGATCGCCGGGCGAATCCTGCCAGCCAAATCAAGAGCGACTGAAATCCTTGAGACAGTTTTGATAGATAGACGGGGCCTTTGATTGCGATCCACCGCGATATCGAAATTCTCATCCGGCTGAGTTTGAGCAGGAAATATTCGAAGGATGCCCTTAACTTCAGGACCAGGAGCGATGTGCATGTCCGGCAAAAATAGCCCAGCGCCGATAATTGCTCCTCGCGCTCTTCGCGTCGCATTCTGACTTGGGTTTTCTCATGTGTGATCCACTCAAAACCCTCTTCCTTTTTCCGCCAGGGTAAAGTGAGCATGACCAGTACCTTTATTCACACCGCCCGTTGCCGCTCTCATCATCGCTATTATAACATCGCATTTCGATCGGGTAACAAAACAAATATCGCCACTTCATTAATCGAATTGCCCACAGCTACTGTTGGTTCAAGGAATGCCGTGACCTGGACCGGAGGGTGTGCAGGAGGTATTTCCAGATAAAAGTCAGGATGCCCATGCGAAATTCGCGTGGCTGCCTGCCTTTGCGAAACGGTAAGCTTCTTTTTCTAACCCACTGGAAATCATGGGTAAATTCTTCTTGTACCGGCATTTTAATCGATCTCCCCGCAGTCCAGCCGCGTCTGAAATATCGCGCGTTGGCCATAATTCTAGATTTGCGGCTGATTCGGTTCTATCTCCGGTGGAATTTTTCCACAGGGAGAGGCGGTCGCGGTGGTTTGGTTGGGATTGGGGTGCTTGGAGAGACTTCCAGGTCTGGGGATTTGGGAGGCCGTTAAATCAGTCCGTCAGCGTGCAGCTATCTCGCGTCGCGAGGAGGGGCGTATGGTCCAGACGCGTATTGTCCCGTCATCGCTGCCGGATACGATTTTGCGGCCATCGGCGGAGAAGCCCACAGTGCGTACTGAGCCCTGGTGTCCCTTAAACGTTCGCAGCAGGCGTTTGCGGCGGACGTTCCATAGGCGGACCGTCCCATCTTCTCCAGCACTGGCAAGCAATTTCCCATCGGGGGAGAACCTGGCCATGAAAATTCGGCCCTTGTGTCCGCGCAAGGTTCTCCGTGTACGGGAAGATTTTGCCGACCAAAGCTTCAGGCGTCCGTCCAGTCCGGCGGAAACCAGATAGCGCCCATCCGGTGAGAAGTGAATCGAACTTACCGCCCGCTTATGGCCGCGGAATTTTCGGATGAGTTTTTTTCTGGTGACGTCCCAAAGCTTGATCACGCGATCCGCACCAGCGGTGGCGACCAGATTTTGGGATTTTATCACCGCAATGGCGTAAACGGCGCCCGCCCCGCTTTCAAGGGTCAAATATGGAGTGCGCTCCCCGTTGCGCCACAATTTTACCGCGCCGTCCTGACCGGCTGAGAAGAATTCCGTATCCTTTCGGCCAAAGGCAACCGAGTGCACAAGGCCATTATGGTGCCGGATCTTTTGTATCGTTTTGCCTGTCCGCCGGTTTTTCAAGCTGATCACACCATTAGCCCCCGATGCGAGCAGCATGTCGTCGCGAATATCGAGGGCGGTAATCGAGCTTTGCTCTTTGGAGAGTATCCGGTCCTGCCTTCCGCTTTTGAGGTTCCAGAGGCGGAGCCGCTCATCAATACCACCCGAGATGATATACTTTCCATCCGGGGTGAAAATAGCGGTCTGCACCATGCCGTCATGGCCGCGCAGGATCTGCACATTTCCGACCGGCACTGCGGGGGTTGAAACAAGTGCGCGCCGCAGCTTTCCGACGTTGGCGATCGTGCTGGCATAGGATTTTTCGATATTGTCCTTCAGCACCGGCCAGTCGCGCTTGAAATTTCCAAGCGCTGCCTCGGCCTTGTTCACGTAACGGGCGGGGATCCATTCCTGCCTGACCGCCGCGCCGGTAAGCATGATTGCGATGATGGAGAACGACATGATTGCGTGAGTGCGGAAAAAATTCAGCACCGGCATTCCTTTTGACCCACCGTTTCCGGCCATACGCGCGGCCCCTCCCAACAATGCCTTCAAGAGCAGGTAAACCGGGGAGACTATGGCCGCCATGATATGTGTTAAAAGACTGCCCGCGCTCGTCGCTGCACGGTATATCCGTGTCATCGGGATGTCGATTTCCGGCGTTATTGCAGCGGCGCCATTGCCGTCCGCAGCTTTGTGCATGCCAAAAAAACCAAGCCCGTCTTTTGACTTTTTGCTCTCGGCGAATAAATTCTGTGCGGCCATATCTCCCGATGGGCGGACCTCTGCCAGCCTGTTGGCAAGGCTGCCGGCCGCAGCGGCATCACTGGCATTCGGTGCGGAGGGAATGCGATCGGTATCAGACTGGGGGGGCGCGGAGCCGGGTCGTTGTTTGTTAATCCTGCGAAAGCGAAGAAAGTCAGGCACGTGCGGCATGGTGGCTGCTGCCACCGTCGGACCCAGACCATGGGTGAGTGCGCGCGTCGGGCGGTACGTCAATTGCTTATCCGCTTGAAGCATCGGTGGATTGGAGCCGATCTTTACCGTCTCGCCTGTCTCGGCAGCGGCGATCCCGTCCGGTTCGATCAATGCATCGCGCCATTCGCCGATATGGGAAGGTCTTCGCTCCGGCTTGACTTCCAATGCCCGATCGATAGCCCTCAAAAAACTCTCGCGATAACGGCCCTTCGCCGTTTCAAAAGCGCTTTTGTGGTTGTCGTCGGTCACGCGGCCAGGTGCATCGAGGGGCCGTTTTCTGGTTATTGCGTAATAGAGCGTTGCTCCCAGGGAATATATATCCGTCCAGGGGCCCTGCTGTTTGGCATTTACGGCATATTGCTCAAACGGCGAATAACCGGGCTTGACGATTGCGCTCACGGTTTTGGAATGCTGGGCGACATCGCCCCTGGCAGAACCAAAGTCGATCAAAACCGGCGCGCCGTCTTCACGGATCAGAATATTATCCGGCGCAATGTCACGATGGAGTAAATCCGCGTCATGGATGGTTTCCAGCGCCGGAAGTATTTTTTCGAGCAGTGCGTCGAGTTCAGACTGCAATGGCGCCCGGCCGAGCATGTCTAGCCAGTTCTTCAGACTCTGACCATTTTCATGATGCAGAACCATATAGGCGGTATTGTTCTCGCGGAAATAGCGATAAACGCGAACAATATTGTCATGATTGAATTTGGCTAGAATCCGGGCTTCGTGGATAAAGCGATCGAGACCCCAGACATAACGGTCCTTACCCTTTTTGCCCTTGGACCGTACCAGCATACTCCCTTCGCGAACCGCCAGGCCGGTCGGGAAATATTCCTTAATGGCGACCATGCGCTTCAAGGTTTCTTCTTCGGCCAGATAGGTAATACCGAATCCACCCGAGCCGAGTACATTCTTGATGCGGTATTCCCCAGCTAGCCGGGTCTCCGGAGCTAATGCCTGCGGATTGTCCATTTTCCCCTATACGTCTCTGAACAGAGACCAGCCTCGTTTTTATTTCTCCGCCCGCCATAACCAAAGGATGAGGCAATAATTTGTTGGCAGGGTCGGCTGGGGAAAAAAATCATCCGTAGTGACGTCTTTGCAACAGGTCTCCGCCTACCCGGCTCCTGCCCGAGAATAAACACAGTTCCAGCGTAATGCGTGATTTGTCACATGCATGATGGAGGTCGATAGGTCGTTTGAACACTCTCGATACATTTCTTTTTTCCGAGAATGGTTCATTCCTGTCTTTGCGCTTATTCGAGGCACGTTTGGCGCGGTCGACCCCAGAAGCTGACGGCCCCCGAAACTTCAATTTTTTCAATTTCGACTGATATCAGGAGAACAGTATGGGGCAGAGCAACTTACCGAACACTACTGAACCAAATAGTGGAACCACCAGCGGGAATGCAGGTGGACGCAGCCGCGCACGATCGTCTCTTCGAACGGCTTTAAACGCTCTTATGATGTCGGATGAGCGTAAAAGGGACGGCAAGCCCGGTGAAATTACACTTGAAATGGAAAAGGATCCTCACAGCCTGAGCCGGTCCCAATCCAGAAAGAAATCCGATCGTTCAGAGAGAACCCAAGACAGAGAGGGAGTGCGTAATATGAGTATGACAGCGAATAATGAAATCAATCATTCGGGCAATAGCGAGCCGATTAGAATTGGTCGACGCGGTGGACATGGTTCGAAAGACGCTCCGATCACGATACAGGCCGAGCCGATAAATGACGGTTCTGACGCATCGGCCAAGAAAACGCAGATGGTCCGAGGTGAACAGTCAATAAAGCGATCGGGTTTTCATCAGGAACCGGTTGTCGGATGGCTGGTTGTCATTGGTGGTCCGGGGCTCGGCGCCTATCGTCCAGTCTTTGAAGGCAACAATACGCTTGGCCGCTCCGAGTCGCAGCGCATTCCCATCAATTTCGGTGACGAATCCATCTCGGGCGAGGAGCAGGTCTATATCCGCTATGATTCGTCCGACAAGAATTTCCTGCTTGTTCCCAATTTGACCAAGACCAATGTGGTTGCCGTCAATGACGAAAAACCGACATCGGCTGTACCTCTGAATTCGATGGATGTTATAACTGTCGGACGGACCCAGCTGGTTTTCGTGCCATTTTGCGGCGTGGAGTTCGACTGGTCCGAATTAAAGAAAATTCAGAAATAGAGATTGGGCTTCACTGACCGGTCAAATAGTGAGAGTTCATCAATGACCGCTCAATTCGAGCATGCTTACGGGGCTATTGTCGGGTCCCGGGCCACACAGGAAGATGCCTGCGCGTTCGCACTGCTGGACGGGCAGGCCTCCCGGCTTACGGGCACGACCATAGCTGTTCCGGATTCTTCAAGCGCCACGATCGAGCTTGCCGGATCGCAGGAGCTGCTGGCCGTTCTGGCCGACGGAATGGGCGGCCATGTCGGCGGAGCGAAAGCGTCGAACCTTGCCTGCCAGAAATTTATCGATGACTATTCCGACCGCACGGGTTCGGTTTCCGAACGGCTCATGGAGGCGCTGGTCCAGTCCAATAGCGCGATCGACGAAGAAGTATGCCTCGATCTCTCCCTTAGCGGCATGGGCTGCACGCTTATCGGCGCCATTTTTAGAGAAGGCGGCCTTCGCTGGGTAAGCGTCGGAGATTCGCTTCTTTATGTTTGCCGAAAGGGCGTCCTTTATCATCTCAACGAAGACCATTCCATGGCGCCGGTGCTCGAGCAACTCGTTGAGGCGGGTGAGATGAGCGCTTATGAGGCGAAATGCCACCCCTCGCGCAATGCGCTGCGCTCGGCTGTCACCGGGAATACGATTGAGATTATCGACCTCAATGATGAAGTTTTCGAACTCGAGAATGACGATACTATTGTCATCGCCAGCGATGGTCTCCTCTCAATTTCCGAAAATAAAATTACCGAAATCATCGCGGCCAGCAAGGCGGGGGGAGCAGAGAAAATTGTGTCCGAATTACTCGCGGCGGTCGAGGCTGCCGGTGATCCCTATCAGGACAATACGACCATCATGACCGTTAAGCCCATTCTGGATTGAGTGCCCCACAACTGAACATTCAATCTGTCTACACAGGCTGGTGATGATTGAAAAGTCCGGCCGGAACCCGATCTCGATTGTCCCGCCGCAAGCAAGCGATTGAGCGTGCCGCTTTATTTCAAACGATTAATTTCTCAAGACCGGAACGCACGACCGATAGCTTCGTTAAACGGCTTCAATAACATTCTGAGGGGGGTGCGCGCTCTGGTGCGGATGTAGACTTCGGCGGGCATGCCGGGGAGTAGCGTGACCGTGGACCCGAGGGATTCACGCCCATCTTTGGTCAACTCGATCTCGACCGAGAAAAATGGAGCGCCGGTCGACTGGTCTGAAAATCCGGCTGCGGATACTTTTCGCACCACTGCCGGCAGTGTCGGCACTTTATCGCTGTCGAAGGCCGTCAGATTGACGGATGCTGCCTGGCCTATTTTCACCTGATCCACATCGGTCGGCTTTATTCTCGCCTCGACTATGATGAGGTCCCTCTCGGGGATGATACGCAGAATGGGTTTGGCAGGTGATATGACCCCCCCCACAGTGTGAATGGAAAGCGCGTGAACCGTACCCGATTGGGGTGCCTTTATGTCAATCCGCCGCAATCTTTCCTCGATAGCTGCCCGACGCTCGCGCTGTTCGGCGATCTTCGATTGCGTTTGAACGAGCTCACGTGCCAGACTTTTCCGAAAATCCTTATCAAGCTGCAGGATCTGATGCCTGACGCCCTCGATGGCCTCTCGCTTGCCGGCAATCGTCGCGATCATTTTCTCGCTTTCGCCTCTTAGCCTGGCTTCCTCGCGCTGCAATGCCAGAATGCGCGGCTTGCGGACCAGTCCCTTTTCCAAGAGGGGGGTCATGGACTTGATTTCTTCCGAAATTATATCTACCTGGGTTTTGAGGGCAGCCTTCTGGCCCTCGCCCCCCCTGATCTGTTCCTCAAACTGAGCTATGCGATTTTTAAGAACCTGGACCTGACCCAATTGACCGCTCCTGCGCGCGTCGAACTGGGCGGTCTGTCCGGCAATGATCTCGGCAATGATCGGGTCCTCTGATTTATCGCTTAATATTGCGGGAAAGTCGATTTTCTCCCGATTGTCGCGCTCCGCCAGAAGGCGCGCGCGCGCGGCCTCCAGGTCATAGATACGGCCACTGACGATGGCCATGTTTGCCTTAAGCGTAGTATCATCGAGGCGAAGGAGTGTTTCGCCCTTTTTTACGCGACTGCCGTTTTGAACGAATATCTCCCGGACAATACCGCCATCGATATGCTGAAGTGTTTTGATCTTGGACTGAACGCCTATGACACCCTGGGCAATCACGGCGCCTGAGATTTCGGTTTTGGCGGCCCAGATGCCGCCACCGCCGAACGTCGCAAGCACAACGATCATTCCTAGCCATATCCAGGGCTGGTTGCTGAGCGTTTTACTTGCGTCACGTCTAGTCATTGTCGTTTGCCCGCTGTTTGATTGCCGGCTTTGGCTTCTGATCGAGTGTCCGCGCGGTTTCATCAGGCTTTATTGCAGGCGGCTCAGTCTCAATTTTCCCGTCATCCGCCTCTTTCGCGAGCGGGCGGTTCGCAGCTATGGGATCACTCGAGATCCGGCCGGGTTTCACCTTGGTCAAATTGCGCGATCTGATGCGTTTCAGAATATCATCCGTCGGGCCGAATTCGCGTTGGGCGCCGTTTTCAAGCTCAAGCAAAAAGTCGGTCAGCCGAATGATGTTCATTCGGTGAGACACGATAATAACAGTCTGTCCCCGATCGCGCATACCCAGTATGGATTCGAAAAGAGCCTTTTCGCCGTCATTATCGAGATTTGAGTTCGGTTCATCAAGCACCACGAGCGGCGGTTCGCCATAGAGTGCTCTCGCAAGGGCTATTCTCTGCCTCTGCCCCTCTGAGAGGTTTTTTCCCTCCTGACCGATGTCGGTGTCATATCCGCCCAGCCGTCTGACCATATCGTCTATGCCGGCCTGTTTCGCGGCCCGGATGATATTTTCGGGATCGGGCGAGGGCTCGAAGCGTGCGATATTTTCGCTAACCTTGCCGCCGAAAAGCTCAACGTCCTGAGGAACATATCCGATGTAGCGCCCAAGGATATCGGGATCCCATTGATCATAAGTCGCCCCGTCGAGGCGGATATCCCCCACTGTCTGGCGGCGGGCGCCGACCAAAGCACGGGCCAAGGTGGTTTTGCCAGCCGCATTGACCCCAACAATACCCAGGACATGTCCGGGATTAATATTGAAATTCACGTTTTTGAGAATCAGTCGATTTGTGTTGGGAACGGTGATGTGAAGATTGCGGACTTCCAGTTTGCCGTCCGGCGCCGGCAGGGCCATTTTTTCATCGGTCGACAGATCCGATTCCAGCAATTTCGTCAGGCTCGCACGGGCCTGCCTGAAGGCGACAAAACTGCGCCAATGGGTGATCGCCTGTTCCACCGGCTGAAGGGCGCGCCCAAGAATGATCGACGCCGCGATCATGACGCCCGGTGTAATCTCTCCCCACACGGTCAATGCCGCGCCAAGCGCCAATATGGCCGATTGAAAGAACAGTCGGAGCGATTTTGAAATCGCGGTGAGGGTACCGCTTCGGTCCCGCGCAGTGGTCTGGTGCAGGAGTCCTTCGAAATGTTTTTCAGCCCAGCGCTGTTGCAATTTGCCCAGCATGCCCATGGCCGTCATGACTTCGGCATTCCTATGGCCGTCATGGGCAATTTTACCGGCCTCGGTTCTGCTGAAATTCGCTTCATGCAGCGGTTTGCGCGCACGCAGATCATTAAGAAGGGCGATGATGAACAGCATGATGGCAGCCACGGTTGCGAGTACGCCGAGATACCAGTGAAACAAGAAGATCACCAATATATAGACCGGCACCCAGGGCGTATCGAAGAGTGCGGGCAATCCGGGGCCTGACAGAAACTGCTGAACGGTATCCAATTGCTGCAAGGGCGCTGTTGTCGATCTTTCCTCACCTGTGCGAAGGCCCCGACGCATGACAGCGTTGAATATGCGTGGATTAATGCGCTGATCAACATGGGCACCGATACGGGCCAGAACGCGTGCGCGGACGAAATCGAGTATGCCGAGAATGACAAACAGGCCGGCGACCAGTGCAAATAGAATATACAATGTAGGCAGACTGCGTGACGGCAGGACACGGTCATAAATCTGCAGCATGAACAGCGGACCGGTTAGCATCAACAGGTTCAAGAAAAAGCTGAAAACGGCAACTGCCAAAAAAGCAGGAAAACTGGCGCGCAGAGCCGCATTCAGGGTTTCTGCGCGTTTGATATTGAACGTCGGTTTCGGTTTGGCCTGCTCAGCCTCACGCTCGGTCATCACCATTCTCTAGCACAATACCTATAATTTTTTCTGCAAAAACAAGATACAAGGCCGTGGTACACGGTGAAATAAAGAATTTCGGCGGGATAGCTCATGATGAGCTAATGTATTTGTCGGGCTCATATATGTCCGGTGTTGAGGAGGTGGCATTCTTGCCGTTTCGAGCCATTCCCGCCGGTTCTGAACTTCCGCCTCAAATTGAACTGTTTTCCGCGCGTCTTTGACGTCCAGAGCATCCAGGATAGTGCTCGCTCCCTATCAGCGGCCCATGCCGCACTGGTGCACAACTCACATGCGCACAACTCACTGGTCTTCACTGCTTATTTCCTCCAAGATCATTGTTCAGTGACATGTTTTTCCGGTATTTTGGCCCGGCTAAACTAGAGGGTATTGAGCGGACTTCCGGTCCTGAGCGACCTGTGCGCCGTTGCACACCATCCCAACTAAGGGCATAAGGGAAATGGACCGGGGCTCATATATGAGAAAATTTGGGGACTAGGCTTAACCGCTATTGTCCGCGGCGATAACGCAGGCCGGCACAAGACCTCCGCGTGGGTTTTTTCATTATGCTACGCTCGGCTGACGGGACAAGAGATTGGTATTATGTTCGGAGATCAGGTCATCGGCAAAGCTGCTTTTTTGGACGCGATCGATGTGCGGTTCGCTCTCGATCTTTTTGACAGGGGCGGTCCTGTTATCGTGTTGCTGTTTGCACTGTCGATTATCACTCTGACCGTCGCACTCATGAAATTCTGGCAATTCACCCGCCTCGGTGTCGGTCGCGGCGACAAGGCGGACACGGCCCTGACGATGTGGATTGGCGGTCGGCGGGACGAGGCCTATACCACAATCCGTGGTGAGGACAATCCGTGCGCACTGGTCCTCGCACACGGCATGCGTGGTATCGCTGCCGGGGCGGATGAGCAAATCATTCGCGACGACGTCGAGCGCGTGGCGCTTGCCGAGCTCAGCAAACTGCGATCCTATATGCGGGTCATTGAAGCGACGGTTCAACTCGCGCCCTTGTTGGGTCTGTTCGGCACGGTCATAGGCATGATCTCTTCATTCCAGGCTCTGCAAACGCTCCAGAAAGCCGGGGCAGGGCCGGACCCTGCGGTGCTGGCCGGCGGCATTTGGGTGGCATTGCTCACCACGGCCGTCGGACTTGCCATCGCAATCCCCGCCGCGTTCGTAAGCTACTGGCTCGATGGCCGGATCGAACGCGAGAAGGAACATATGGAGGGTGCGCTCACAAGCCTGTTCACGCAACGTGTCACGGAGGCGGAGCGACCGGTCCTGAAAGACATTTCTGATAAGGAGATGACGCATGCAGCTGAGTGAACACCGATCGACCAGGCCGGCAATCAGTCTTACTCCGATGATCGATGTCGTATTTCTACTGATAATTTTTTTCATGCTGACGTCGACGTTTCTCAAATTCAATGCAATACCGATTTCTGCCGTTCAGACAGGGCGCATGGCTTCGGACGGGAGCGAGGTCGTGCGCATTCAGATATTTGACGGACAACGCCTTGAGGTCGATGGCGCTGTGGTGCCGCTCGACGGATTATCCAGGCATCTAGACACTCTCATAGGGGTGGGAATGACCGGGGCTGTCATCAAAACCGGACCCGGCGCCACCGTTCAGGATCTGGCCACGGTCCTCACACAGGCACGCCGCTCCCGCCTGAAAACTGTCGCGATAGCCCGATGAAAAATTCCGGTTCGACCATACGCCTTCAGACGCCGCAACGATCGCGGAAGGAGGAAAATATCGTTCCTTTGATCGATATCGCCTTTCTCATTCTGATATTCTTCATGATAGCAGGTACGATCAGGCCGTTTTCTGACCGTGAGATCAATCTGGCGGGCACGGAAGCACCAACTCAAACCGCAGTTTCGAAACGAATGATTGTCGTCAGGCCGGATGGCAGGCGTTTCGTTGACGGGCGCCACATGAGCGATGCCGATTTTCAAGCGCGGTTGGCCCAATGGTCGGAACAACCCGAATTACCGGTCACCATTGTCGCCGATCGCGCAGCCAAGGCCGGACAACTTATCGAAATTGTAACGCATGCAGGTGCCGCAGGCATTAAAGACGTAAAATTACTGACGCGTCGCACAGGGAATTGAATGCAGAGCCAATTTCATCACTGGTTCATTGCGAGCACTGCCGCGGTTTCGGTCCACGCCGCTTTGCTCGTCGGGATTGACCCGCTGTCCGAAGGCGATCAATTGCAGCCAGCGGGGACGATCATCACGCTGGCTCCTTCGCAACCGGACGCGCCCCGCACTCCGACGGAAAATCAACAGCGCGATACGGACGATCGAACCCAACGAAGACAAGCACCCCATGGACAAGCTACCGAGAGACGCGCCGACGAGACGCGTGCAACGCAGACAGGGGAGCCGGAAAATACTACCGCCCCGGAACCCGGCAAGCAGCCCGCCGGTGACTCTGAGCCTGTACGCACAGGTCACAAAGCCGGAGAGGTCCAATCGGAAAAGCCTCGCTCCAAGAGTGGAATGACTGAGAAACCGTTCAATCGAGCGGTTTCTTCCAGACGAAGACATTCCCAAAACAACCGTGCAGGCGGGGCGCATGACGGTAATCGGGTCGCGGCGAGCCCGGGTGAAGTCAAAGGTTACGCTGCGCGGGTCCGCGCACGAATTCTATCGCGCCCGCCACGTGCCGGCAGCCTTCGCGGCACAGCCGTCATATCGTTTCAATTGTCCGCATCCGGCGGATTGAGGTGGGCACGCATCAGCCGTTCAAGCGGCAACGGCATGCTGGACCGGAAAGCCCTGGGCAGCGTGCGCCGCGCCGCGCCGTTTCCACGCCCACCGGCCGGCGCCCGCTCACGCCAGCTTCGCTTCTCGATACCCTTTCGCTTCCGGTAAGGCGACCATGGCCGTTGAAAGCGTGGCTCAGCCCTTCCGCTTAACCGGCCGCCATTTCGACCGCGACCCGGGGCTTTATCACTATCGCGCCTGGATCTATGATCCCGCAATCGGACCTTCTTAGCAATCCGGCACGAGAACGCCATTTCGCCTCCGAATGACTTTAATGTTCTCGCACGGTCAGCTTGCTGCTAGGGTAGCTTCTGCAGGTGCGACCTAGGAGGCAGATAATGCGTGTACGTAACATGTGTCCGTTTTCACTGATTACGGGATTTGTTCTATTTCTGATGATGCTTACGGCGCTAGCCGCTGCCACCCAGTGGCAGGTGCAGAAAGGCCAGTTCTACATACAGGTGCAGACGGAAAGCGGCGCGAAGGACGGGCAGGGTTTCTACATCCTGTGCACCTTCGTGAAAGGCATTCCCGGCGCCGGGTCACCGACGCTGATCGTGGAGCGCCCCGCGCCAGAAAACGCGGAACCCGAAGGAAATACCGTGATCAAGATCAATCTGGATGGATCCCCCCTTCCAGATATCAATGGCACATTTGAAGCCAGTTACGGAACACAGGCCCTGCAATTGGAAGACCTTCTCGGCAAGGCGAATGTTTGGTTCGCCGGTTTCCTGGAGAAACTGCAATCAGCGAAGCGCATTCGCATTGAGGCCCCCTCTCTGAAATTTGAGATTGAATTGGCCGTACCCGGGCCCGACCCGGCTTTTGCAGTGATCCGGCGCGAATGCGTCAAGGACAAGGGAAAGTGAGGGCGGGTGACGCCCGGCCGGGATTGCCCAAATTGAGCCGCGGCATCACGAAGCTCCCCGCAAAGAAGAAAATAGCGCACCCCTTCGGCTTTTGAGAAGCAGATGAGAATTCTCGTTCCGTCACTGGGAATTCCTGCATGCATGTTTGACGGTCGACTTCGCCCCACTAGTGGGGCCCTGTCAGATTCAAAACCAAAACCACCCGCAAATACAAAGGCCCGCCATGAAGACGGGCCTTTTGTATTGGTTGCGGGGGTAGGATTTGAACCTACGACCTTCAGGTTATGAGCCTGACGAGCTACCGGACTGCTCCACCCCGCGTCAATTCAACAAATTCTGTGGCAATGACGGTCGTTCGTGCGGGGTGGCGCATGGTCACCATCGCATAACCGTTTGCGGAAATAAAACGGAAGCCGCAAGTGCCCAGGCACCGGCCTCCGAACTGCAATCATATACAGGAGAAGTTCCGTCTATGCAAACGATCTTGTACGCTGATCAGCGTATGTTTTCCGCCTTGTTTGAAGGGCCATGACGACTTTGCCCGGCGCACGGCGCCTACCGCGCCCCCCACCAAAGCATATCAGGCGTACTAAAAACGAGCCGGCCGGGGTGGCCGGGCGCCTGCCCGCATTCTTTGCCGGTGGGGGGCGTTGCGACAAGCTTTATTTCGTCGCCGCATCGGTGAGTTTGCCCAACGCTCCGGTCATCTTTTTAAAAACCGGATCGCGGTCGGTGACGCCATTGCGCTGTTTCAATACATCGGGCCGCGTATAGGCGATCCATACCTTGCCCTTGTCGTCCTGCCAGGCGAGTACCTTCATCGGCAGGTCGAGACCCATGGTGCGTTTGCTCATCATCAATGGCGTGCCCAGTTTGGGATTGCCGAAGATCAACAATTGCGTGGGGGCAAGGCTCATGCCGGCTTTTTTGGCACCCGCCGCATGATCGATGCGCGCCATGACATTGATGCCCTTGGATTTGAGAATGGTGGTCAGTTTATCGAGGGTTGCGGCAACCGAATGCGCACTCGGTTTGACGACGAGATCGTCGTCTGCCGCCTGCGCCATTGATGCTGCTGGCGCCTGTACCGCGAGTGCCAGAAGGATCATGACGCCAAGTATTTGTAATTTGTTCATTTTTTTACTCCCGTTCATTGAATTGAAAATGCACTGTAATTCGGTTCTGCGGCGAAGTAAGGGGATATGATTGCAATTGACAATAATGTGATCGGGGGCCGGTCATCCTGCCACCTGACAAAGACTAGCTCTTCCATAGGATCCATCGGATCGCGCCTTTACGGGCCGACGCCATGCGGTCATTCCGCCGGGGTCTTTTCCACCTCTTCCTTGTCGAGAAGGCCCGTGTTTTTCTTGTGGGTCCAAATAAAGAAGATGTTGCGCGCATAAATGATCAGGCCCATGCCCTGGCCGAGGATGAAAACCGGATCCATCCGGTGAAGCGCGTAGACAAAGAGCATCAAGCCGCCCACAAACGAGAAATACCAGAAAACTTCAGGCACAATGGATTGCCGGGCGCGTTCGCTTGCGATCCACTGCATGATAAAACGCATGGAAAACATGAGTTGCGCCGAAAAACCGATGCTCAGCCAGATCAACTCCTCGGTAGATATGTTTGCCCACCAGACGGCGAGTTTCGCGAAATCCATTTGTCCTGCCAATGCTTTCTATTCGTCAGGCCGCACTCGCTTTTCAGCGCCCTGCCCTTGTTATTTCTTATCGTCCGAACCTGTCTTTCGCATCATCCTGCCCGTATGCAATTCAGCGATTTCAGCAATAGGCCGGTCAACGCCCCGATCATCAACAATATCGGGCACAATCGTCCGTCGGCGCAACCATGTTACGCCAAACAGGTCATATATGCCGATGAGCGCGCGGCCCAGATTTGTGTATTTAGATATTCCGGCGCGGCGCGGGCGATCGTTCACCGGCATGTAGGCAACCGTGTGGCCATATGTCTGGAACAAAGCCGGCAAATAGCGGTGCATGCTGGTGAAGAAAGGCAGCCGCAGGAAGGCGTCGCGCCAATAGGCTTTTATACCGCAACCGGTATCGGGGCAGTCGTCCCTCAATATGCCGTCCCTTATACGGTTGGCAATGATCGAAGCCCAGCGCCGCGAGCCAGCCGCACGGCGTTTTTCACGGACGCCACCCACCAGCGCAGGTCCGACCGAGCCAGGCGAGCCAAGCCGTTCAACAAGCCCCTCTATGTCTGCCGGATCGTTCTGACCGTCGCCATCCATCGTTACGATAACCGGCGCCCGGGCGGCCTGAATGCCGGTTCGCATCGCAGCACTTTGACCTGAGCGCGCGCCGTGGCGCATATAACGCAGTTTCGGAAACTCGCTGAGCAAATCCGTTACTTCCTCATGGGTGCCATCATTGCTGAAATCATCGATAACGATAATTTCTGCGAGCATATCCTCAGGCACAATGCCAAAGGTTTCGCGAACCAGATTGCCGATATTTCCCTCTTCATTGAGGGCGGGAATGACCACGGAGATGTTCATCGGGTCCTCTCAAAAAAACGCGCCCAGCGGATAAATTATTTCCCAAAATCACGGGCTTGCAAACAAATTCAATTATCAGTCTTTCGCCCGCACCTACAAGCTTGTAAATGAACTGATCGCGTTTGATGTTAATAGCATTCTTTTCAACGATTTGGGCTTCTGTCTTTTACCGGGTTCTTCAGAGCATAGTCAGGGAATTCAACGCCGTGATGGCAAATAAAAACATTCCGGCACGATTTGGGCCGATCGAGGTTTCGCTCAAGGGGCTCATGATCCTGCTCGGCCTGCTGCTGGCCTTTCGTATCATTGCGCTCCATCTTAATCAGACAGATCTCTTTTTCGACGAGGCGCAGTACTGGCTGTGGGGCAAGGAGCCCGACTTCGGATATTATTCGAAACCGCCTGTTCTGGGCTGGATTATCGGCGCCGTTACGTTCCTTAGCGGCTCCGACAGCCCCTTTATCATACGCCTCGTCTCCCCCGTTCTTCACACATTTACGAGCCTGTTTATATTTCTGGCAGGACGTGAGTTATATTGTGAACGCACCGGCTTCTGGGCCGCCATCACATTCGCCACCCTGCCGGCGGTTTCTCTATCGTCAACCCTCATTTCGACCGATGTCCCGCTCCTCTTGTTCTGGTCAGCCGCGCTATATGCCTTTGCCCTCCTGATGCGCTCGATCGACCTTCAAGCTTCCGTGTTTTTAGGGCTTGCGCTCGGTCTCGGCCTGATGAGCAAATATGCGATGGTCTTTTTCGTGTTTTGCGCGGGGCTCTATTTTCTGTTCGAGAACAGGACCATGGGTTGGCGGCTGCTGACATCCAAGGCCATCATCGTCATAGCCGGGCTCGCTTTCCTGATTTTATTGCCCAATATCATCTGGAATCTCAATAACGGGCTGGCGACACTTTCCCATACGGCGGACAATGCCAACTGGGGGGCTTCGATGTTTCATCCGCTCAGGATGCTGGAGTTTTTCTTGGCCCAGTTCGGCGTGTTCGGCCCGATCCTTTTCGCGACCCTGCTGGCGGTCCTGTGGCGCCATTTCAAGGGTGAAGCCAAGCACAAGGACCACCGGGCTCTGCTGTGGTTTTCGGTCCCGATTATTCTGGTCATCATGTCTCAAGCGTTTCTTTCCCGTGCCCACGCCAATTGGGCCGCCACCGCCTATCCCGCCGCTTCGATTCTCGTCGTGTCGGTCTTTTTGCGGCGCGGTCCGTGGTGGCTCTACCAGGTGTCCCTTGCCTTGCATGTTGTGCTGATGGTGATGGTCAGCCTTGCTGCAATATACGCACCGAGGATTGATCTACCCGGCCGCGCCGATCCCTACTACCGGGTGCTTGGATGGCAGGATTTCGCCAATGTAACAAGTGCCAGATTCAGAGAGGGAGGTTATGGATCGATACTCACAGACCGTCGCGTTGTTACGGCGGAGCTGATCTATTATCTGGGCGATCCAAATATTACCGTTTACGCGTGGCAGGCCGGTCCTCGTCCGCGCAATCACTATGAGATGACCCGGCCGTTCACAAATGAAAGCAAGGAGCCTGTCCTTTACGTCTCGACAAAAAAAGCTTCACAGAAGTTGCTCGGACAGTTCCGGGAAAGCCGGTTTATCACCCAGGGCGGAGTGGCGGCGAGCCCGAAAAAATCGCGGCCTATCTATTTTTATTCCCTGTCCGGATATAAGGGCAAGAACGATGAGTAATGCAGCGCTGGAATACCGTATAAGTCCTCCGGGGCCCGATCACCGGATGGCGGCGATCATCACATTGCTGGCCGGCGTTTGCGCGGGGGTCGTGTTTATCCTCTGGCCATGGATTGATATCCATGTCGCCGGGCTCTTTCTTCAAGCCGATGGCCGCTATCTCCTCAAAGGAACGGATTTGGGACGTGCATTGCGCACCATTTTCAAGGCGATTTTTGTGCTTGGGGCAGGCATTACGGTGGTCGCATTCATTCTGTCCTTGTATCAGCGCCGTTCCATGTGGGGCCAGAGCGCCATGAAATGGCTTTATCTGATTTTCTGCCTGGCTATCGGGCCGGGACTTCTGGCAAATGTCATTCTCAAAGATCATTGGGGGCGTGCGCGGCCAATTCACGTCTCTCATCAGGGGAAGCAATTCACTCCTGCGCTCATTCCATCAGATCAATGCGAGCGGAACTGTTCGTTTGTCAGCGGTGAGTCCTCATCGATCTATGCGCTGTTTTTCGCGGCAGCGTTCCTGGGCGGCAGGTGGTGGCGCCGCTATCTCGGTCTTGGTCTGTTTCTTGGCTCAGCGGCCGGCATCATGCGCATGGCTCAGGGCGGGCACTACCTCAGCGACGTTATTTTTTCCGGCGTGTTCATGGCGCTGGTCGCGTTGGCGCTCCACGCGGCGTTTTTTAATCGCAGATGCTTTGAACGCGGGGAGAGGCCACGATAATAGCTCTCCCGTCATTTTTTTGTGTGGTGCTTAGCGCATGATTTTTGTCCTTACCGAAAACAATCAAGAGAGCGCCAGCCGCCACACGCTCTATGAAGCGCCCATAGACCTTATCCAGGCCGATGAACCCAGGCAGGTGCCTGAAGCGTTAAGGGCGATTGAGGCGGCCTTGGCCAAGGGGCTCTTTGCTGCCGGCTATTGCTCCTATGAGCTTGGCTATGCGTTCGAGCCCCGCCTTCATGAACGCATGCCGGAAAGCAGGAGCATGCCGCTTCTGTGGTTTGGGATCTTTAAAGAGGCCCGCAGTCTCAACGAAAAAGAGACTTTGAATTTTTTAGGTGCGCAAGGCGCCCGCGCCCCCGCAATTGAGAATCTTCGTCCGCGCTGGAGCGCATCTGATTACGCCAGCCGGTTCAAGGCGGTTCAGGAAAAAATCGCGGAGGGAGATATTTATCAGCTCAACCTTACCTTTTTGGCTGATTTCGATTTTACAGGCGATCCGGTCTCACTCTATCTCGATTTCCGGCAAAGGCAGAAGGTTTCCCATGGCGCGCTGATTTCCCACCCTGAATTCTCGATCCTGTCGGCATCGCCCGAACTCTTCATCCAGATCCGCAATGGCCGGATCGATACCCGCCCCATGAAAGGCACCGCAGCTCGTGCGCCGACACTCGAACAGGACCGCAAGATCATAAGCTGGTTGCATGAGGACGAAAAATCTCGGGCTGAGAACCTCATGATTGTCGATCTCATGCGTAATGATCTGTCCCGTATTGCAAAGCCAGGCAGCGTCGAAGTGAACGACCTGTTTTCTGTCGAGACCTATTTGACGCTACATCAGATGACGTCCGGAATTAGCGCAAGGCTCGATGAGCGTATCAAATTCGGAGATGTTATCCGTTCGATCTTTCCCTGCGGTTCGGTCACCGGCGCGCCAAAAATCAGGGCGATGGAGCTTATTTCTGAGTTCGAAATCGGCCCGCGCGGAGTATATACGGGCGCCATCGGCGCCATCGCGCCGAGTGGGGACATGCATTTCAACGTCGCGATCCGAACGGCTGTTATTCGTCCCGGTGGCCGGGGTGAAATCGGTATCGGCAGTGGTCTTGTGGCGGATTCCGACCTTGAGCGCGAATATGAGGAATGCCTTCTTAAAATGCGCTTTCTCACCGAGCCTT
>CAMYJA010000006.1:76690-84790 GCA_947258705.1 uncultured Hyphomicrobiaceae bacterium
CCGGTGGCCGGCACAACAATGCGATTTGTCATTTCGGATCTGAACATCTCGAGCGACAATGTCTATCTCTATCACAAGACCACCAATCGCGCGTTTTATGATGATGAACATAAGCGCATGTGCGACATGCATGGGGTGGACGAAGTGGTTTTTCTCAATGAGAATGGACAGCTTACGGAGGGAAGCCGCACAAATATCTTTATCGAGAAAGCTGGTAAGGTCTTTACGCCACGCCTGTCCGCGGGATTATTGCCCGGCACGCTGCGCCGCAGGATTCTCGACAGGGGCGAGGCGGTCGAAGCCCAACTCACACCGGATGACATCAGTTCATCTGACGCGGTTTATCTCGGAAATTCGGTTCGCGGCCTTGTACGCGCCGAACATAAAATCCTGAGCAAAATTCCGGATTGAAAAAGGTAGCCAGTCGAAACCATGACGGCTATTGCCTGTTGCGCATTTTGTGCGCTGCAATATGATTGTTCGAGATCTTTCAGAGTAACGAAAAAGGGATTTTACCATGCTGTCGAACAAAAACGCTGTGATCACCGGATCGACATCAGGTATCGGTCTCGGCATGGCGGAGGCGCTTGCCCGGAACGGGGCCAATGTGATGATGAACGGCCTGGGTAGCGCAAAGGAGAACGCGGACGCTATCGACAGGGTGAAATCGCATGGAACCAAAGTACTTTTCTCCAGCGCGAATATGCTGAAACCGGCACAGATTACCAGGATGATTGAAAGTGCCGAGAAGAAGATGGGCTCCGTCGATATTTTGATTAACAATGCGGGCATTCAACATGTTGCCCCTATCGAAGAGTTTCCGCAGGAAAAATGGGACGCAATATTGGGGATCATCCTTACCTCGTCCTTCCATACAATTCGCGCAGCGCTTCCGGGCATGAAAAAACGCAAATGGGGCCGCGTCATCAATACGGGATCGGCTCATTCACTCGTCGCCTCTCCCTTCAAGTCGGCCTATGTCGCCGCCAAGCACGGCTTGGTCGGGCTGACCAGGACCGTGGCGTTGGAGGCGGCACAGTTCGGCGTTACGGTCAATTGCATTTCACCAGGCTACGTCTGGACACCCCTGGTCAAGAACCAGGTTGCCGACACTGCAAGGGCCCGGCGCATGAGCAAGGAAGATGTCAAGACGAAGGTTCTTCTGGAGGCGCAGCCAACCAAGGAGTTTGTTACGGTCGAACAGGTTGCAGAGGCTGCGATTTATCTTTGTTCCGACAATGCGCGGCAGATAACCGGCAGCAATTTGTCCATGGATGGAGGCTGGACGGCGCAGTGAGTAAAAGTCGCAAGACACGAAAACCGGGCAAACCTAGCGCCGTAAAGGGAGCAACATCCAAAGCCGAGGACGTTGTACGCTGCGCTACGGAACGCAAAGGGCGCCGCTCGAACGGGCGGTCACGGAAATCCAGGCCCATCAATCTGGGCCTTCAGGGTGGCGGGGCGCATGGCGCTTTTTCATGGGGCGTGCTTGACCGCATCCTCGAAGACGGCCGCCTTGAAATAGAAGGCATTTCCGGTACGAGCGCGGGCGCGATGAATGCAGTTGTGTTGGCGGATGCGCTGTATGACGGGGGTGCGGACGAGGCACGGCAACGACTATATAATTTCTGGCGCACGGTCAGCACCGAGTCCATGAAAAGCCCGATACAGCGTTCGGCGCTTGATATTTTCTTTCAGAACTGGAACCTCGACCATAATCCGGCGTTCATTTTTTACGATCTCATGACACGGCTTGTGTCGCCATATGACTTCAACCCCTTAAACATCGATCCTCTCCGCGCCATTCTAGACAAGGAGGTCGACTTCGATCGCGTTCACGGCTGCGACAAGATCAAGATTTTCGTTTCCGCAACCAATGTCCACACGGGCCGGGCACGGGTTTTCTCAGGCAAGGACGTATCATCGGACGCGGTGATCGCTTCTGCCTGTCTGCCATTCATATTTCAGGCAGTGGAGATCGAAAACACGCCCTATTGGGACGGCGGCTATATGGGAAACCCCGTGTTGCATCCATTTATTGACGAGTGCTTTTCACCGGATGTGCTGCTCGTGCAAATCAACCCGGTCCGCCGTGAAGGGACGCCTACTTCAGCGCGGGAAATCATGAACCGGGTCAATGAAATTTCGTTCAACGGATCGCTGCTCAAGGAATTGCGCATGGTCGAATTTGTCAACAAGTGCCTCAGGCGCGGCGATCTCAAGGGGCAGCCTTTTCGTGAAATCTTTCTTCACCGGATAGACGGGGGCAGTGGGCTCGAAGCGCTTTCGCCATCCAGCAAGGTCAATGCGGAATGGCTGTTTCTTACCCACCTTCGCGATCTCGGCCGTGCTGCCGCTAAAAAATGGCTCAAAGATCATTTCGATGATGTGGGGGTCAACTCCACTATCCTGGTTGAGCCTTATTTTCATGTCGATGATGAAGCTGCGAATATCGTTGAGAGACCCGATCCGGAGTCATGACAGGGCCAAATGAAAACGGGACACCCGGTATTTCCGGAGTGCCCCGTTATCTTCTTATTCGGTCATGTTGCGGGTTTTTTACCGTCACATGCCCCGGATATCAAACGCCCCGGATATCACATGCCCCGGATGAGGTTGCCCAGGAAAAGAAGCGTATAAGCGATCAGCAACGTGCTGAACGAGTATTGGCTGATATATGGAATCGCGGCCCCAAGGAACTGGGTTGCGACTACCGCTGCAGCTAGAATCGCCGAAATAACGAATACGAGCAGACTAGGTGAGTTCAATCTCATGGCGCATGGCCTCCCGTCAATTTTCAATTCAAAACCAATTAGCCCGGTCAAATGCCGTCGATTGGAAACTAGATCGTGAGTTTAATCGAAACTTTGATCGTAACGAATAAGTCCGCAATCAGTCACTTCGCGGCACCACCTGTTTGGCGGCTTTGCCAGACTGGAAGGCTGACATTAGTCCGATTCGGGGGTGTGGACCGATAGGTGGGTGGGGGCTTCATCCACAGAATATTTAAAACCGGTGCCGTAGACGATCACCTCAACACCGCCTTCGACAACCGACGGGTGGGAAATTCTCACGGCAAGAGCGCCATCATATCCCTTTTCACGGGCTTTTTCCTCAAGGCGTGCGAGTGCGCGTTCGATCGTTTCGTCGACCAGATTCTCGTATTGCTTCATCTGACCGCCGAAGGTGTTGGTGATATGTTCCCGTAAATCCCGCATGATGTTGGCCGCGCTTACCGCGCAGGCGCTGATCAGCTCACCTTCGACAACCTGGCGGTTTGACGGACGGTCGGCCGTGTACAGTGTCATGCGTGCCTCCCGCCTGTCGGGTTCTGAGGAATATCGGATGCCTTTATCACCACTTTCGGGCGCCGGCCGAAAATCAACCGCCATATGAGAGCGAAAAACATCAATCCGAGGACCGCGATCACGATCAATGGCACGGTATGTTTTTCCCATACCAGTCGCGGATCGATGCGGCCGTCAAGCACAAGTCCGACATCCTCCGGAATCTGGGACACATCTCCAAGACCGCCGCTGCGGAGCATAAGGCCTACGGCCGACTGCTGGTCGTCGCTGCGCAGGATGGCCTCCCGGATAACGGGATCCGAGATTTTTCTGAACTTGCCCGGATCGGATTCCACCGCGTTCAACACACGGGTTTTTGCCGCCGGCTTCAAGCCGGTCATGAAACGGGACAGGCTGTCGAGCTCGACCGCGTTGAGCGATTTTACGAGGCTCTTGAGCCGGCCGGTTTCCAGTTCTATGAGAGGTTGGCGCGCTTCACGGCTGAGTTCCGCCAGCCGGACGATCGCCAGGCGGTCCTCAAGCGCGAGAATCTTGTTCAGACCGGCCTTCGTCAGCTCATCCGGCCTGGCCCGGCGATGCAACTCATATTCCACTATCGGCCCGAGTTTGGCACCTGTTAGATTGATCCAGCCGAAGCTCTCTTCGATTGAATTGGCATCCTCGGCGATCTGCAGAGCGTTGTTGTCGAAGTTCTTCACGGCTTCATCCAGCGTTCCGTCGCCAAGCCTTTTCAGGATTCCGTCCTCTCCCTCATTGGCCAGTACAATTGCCGCCACGCGGTCGAGCTTGGGCATATCTTCGCGGCCAACGGTGTCTAAAAAGCCCTTGAAGCGGTCGTGTTTTTCAGTCAGCTCGATAACCTTGGCGTGAACCCGGCGGAACTCCTGCCAAATGCCGACAACCTTGTCGGCCGTCTGGGCGCTCAGTGTTTTCGTTTGTTCCGTAAGCTGCGTTTTCAGAACTGCCGCCAATTCTTCACGGATTTTTTGATGGGATTCGTCGGATTTCATTTCTGCGGCGATGATCGGCAATACGCCGTTTCTCAGGTCCCAGATGTCCTTGGCAATCAGCACCAGACCGACACCACCCGCGACGACGGTTACCAGGCGACCGAGCACTGCACCGACAACGCGCTGTCCGATACGGCGCGCCATGCGCGAAACCGTTCGACGCACCATCAAAATTACCGTGCCCGCTATGGCGCCGCTGCCGGAGATGAGGACATCACCTGCCCCGATCTGCGCTTCACGCGCCGTTGGATTGATTTCGAATTGCTTGCCCGTGTCGGCGCTGACGATGCGAGCTACGGTCGAGCCGTAACGATTGCCGAGAAAAGCGCGAACACAGCTCATGGTCGGCGCGGCTGCGTCGAGGGTGGCAAGTTCTATACGTTTGCCGATTGCCCGGCCGACACCTTGCGAAAGCGTGTCCAGCGACTTGACCACACTTTCAGACCGGTAAACCCGGCCCGCGACAGTGCTTGCCAATTCCTTGGCCTTTTCCTTATAGGCCAGCGACTGGACCAGATCCTTCCAGCTCGATTCCTCGATCACCTCATTGACGGCGATGTCAACCTGACGTCCGATCACGTCATCCATGGCGTTCTTGCGCCATCCATCGCCGACCAATTCCAAATAGCTTACATTGGCAAGACCGTTGGCGATGGCATTTTCAGTGATCTTTTGAACTTCCAAACGAAAGCCGGCTTCGTCCTGGCCATGGCACAGTTCCGCGGCGGCCGGAGCAGGTGCCGCGTACGCAGCAGTTATGACATTTGAAAGAGGCGTCACAACCATTGCGGTTGCCGTGAGGCTCGAGACAAGGCGCCGTGGGACGAAATACATAGGCGGGACGACCTCCGAAAATGTGATGATAGTCTGGACTTATATAAGGGGCTTGGATGAGATCATAAACCCTGAATTGGCATAAGAACCTGCAAAGTTGGCGATAAACCGCACTCTTTTGGTCCTAATCAAGGCGCTGTAGTGCCAATTTCCAGAAACAGACGAGAATCAGGGCTTGACCTTCCTTCCACTGGAATGTCTATATTCCGATCATGACTGATGCATTGGACGATCAACCTGGGAATTCCGGGAACGGTGACGCATGCTTTGGCACTGCGCCCCAGGTGAAACCCGCCAGCAGCACACCGTTTCAGCCAGCGTTTGAGACAGATGTTTGCTGCGGCACACCTCAGCCCGCCGATGAGACGGATGCAGCGTGCTGTTCTAAGCCGAATACGCGCATCGACTGGCTCTTATGGGGATCCGGGATCATTGTTGCGACCGGATATTTGATTCATGTGCTGGCACCGACAACCTCCCTGACCGACAGTGTTGCCCATTTTTCTCATGGCGTTTACACGCTGATGAACACCATGTGGTGGGGGATCGCGCTCGGCATCGTGTTTGTCGGTCTGATCGGACGCGTACCGCGCGATCTCGTCATGAGCGCGCTCGGGCGCGACGGAGGGCTCAATGGAATTTTGCGTGCGACCGGTGCGGGGCTCCTGCTCGACCTTTGCAGTCACGGAATCCTGATGGTCGGCATGCGTCTTTACGAGCGCGGGGCATCGCTCGGTCAGGTGATGGCCTTTCTCATCGCCAGCCCATGGAATTCCATTTCGCTGACGATTATCCTGGTCGCCCTGATCGGACTGCCATGGACGCTTGCCTTTATCGTCCTTTCAGCGATCGTGGCCATCGCGTCGGGACTTATTTTTGAACGCCTGACGGCCAACGGAACGCTTCCCTCAAATCCGAACAGGACAGCAATGAACGGTGAATTCCAGTTCTGGCCCGAGGTAAAGCGCACATGGAACGGAATCGAGTGGCGGTCCGGCCTCGTCAAGGAGGTGCTCGTCGACGGCCTTAAGGAGTCGACAATGATCCTGCGCTGGCTCTTGTTCGGCGTCGTGCTCGCGTCTTTGTTCCGGTCGTTCCTGTCGGTGGAGGATTTCCGATCGCGGCCGACATACTCACCCGCGGGCGCGCACCGGGCAATGCGTTTACATTTCTCATGGCCGGGGTGGCGACGGATTATACGGAAGTCATGAGTATCAAGGAGCGCACAAAAAGCTGGAAAATAGCGCTCTTTCTGCCGCTCGTGACCGTCCCGCAGGTCATTCTCATCGGCTGGTTGCTGAACCAGTTCGGGTAAATTCGGGCACATCGTATCTGTTTCATACCCGACAACAGGTTGAACGACGGATGGGGAACTGGGCTTCCTATTTCGGCCAAAGGATCATCTGCGTGCATCTGAAGTGAGCGATCTCGCGTTTGCCGTCGGGTGCGAAGACCGTCGCGTCCCAAACCTGGGTCGATTTTCCCTGATGCAGTGGCCGGGCAAAACACTTAACATCCCCTTCCCGTGCCGTTCCGAGGAAATTCGATTTAAGCTCGATGGTGGTAAAGCCCGCCGCCCCCTCGGGCAGGCTGCGGATCGTGCCGTAACCACAAGAGCTGTCGGCCAGGGTGACGACCGCGCCCGCGTGCAAAAAGCCGTTCCAGGCCATATGCGATTCGGTGACGTCCATTTTCGTCACCACCTCGTCGGGTTCGACCTTCTCAAACCGGATGCCGAGATGGCCGGGCAGATAATCCGCACCCGCTGCATTCCACTCTTCGATTGTCCCGGGGAGCTCAAGTTCCATGATGTGCGCCTTTGGTTCGTTGATCCGGTAATTTTACAGATAGGTCCGGCCAGGCTCATAAGAGCGAACAGGCCGGAATGCTCTTATACAAGCTGCCGGCAACACGAAAAACCCCGGTTGCGAAATCGATGAATGGTCATCCGCAACCGGGGCTTAAGGTTTCTAATGTTCAGAGGGGATTGACTAGTCAATGATCTAGTCAAGCTTGATTATCAAATTCCGACTTGTCGGACTTCCATTTGGCAGACCTGGCAACGACCTACTCTCCCACACCCATTAGTGCAGTACCATCGGCGCTGGAGCGTTTCACGGCCGAGTTCGGGATGGGATCGGGTGTAGGCGCTCCGCCATTATCACCAGGTCGGCGAAATGGAAGATTCCATGACTTGTCATGAATTCAATATGGTTGATTAATTCTTTTGCTCAAGAATTCAAAAATTCATGAGCCCTGGTCTCAATTTCTCAGACAATGTCGAGAATTCCCTTAGGCTCCGCCTGAAAGCAGCGCCCGTAAGGGGAATTTTTTGCAACGCCGGCATGTTCCTGCACATGCCGGGCCGCGGTTTGATCTATATGATTAGATCAAGGGTCTTTGGATGAACATGGCTTAATGAGAGTAATCAAGCCAATCGAGTTATTAGTACTGGTTAGCTTCACACATTACTGTGCTTCCACACCCAGCCTATCAACGTGGTGGTCTTCCACGACTCTCAAGGGAGAACTAGTTTCGAGGGGGGCTTCCCGCTTAGATGCTTTCAGCGGTTATCCCTTCCGCACATAGCTACCCTGCTATGCCGCTGGCGCGACAACAGGTCCACCAGAGGTGCGTCCATCCCGGTCCTCTCGTACTAGGGACAGCTCCTCTCAATTCTCCTACACCCACGGCAGATAGGGACCGAACTGTCTCACGACGTTCTAAACCCAGCTCACGTACCGCTTTAATTGGCGAACAGCCAAACCCTTGGGACCTGCTCCAGCCCCAGGATGCGATGAGCCGACATCGAGGTGCCAAACAATGCCGTCGATATGGACTCTTGGGCATCATCAGCCTGTTATCCCCGGCGTACCTTTTATCCGTTGAGCGATGGCCCTTCCACGCGGGACCACCGGATCACTATGACCGACTTTCGTCTCTGCTCG
>CAMYJA010000007.1:0-2478 GCA_947258705.1 uncultured Hyphomicrobiaceae bacterium
CGCCCTGGTATAAACTTCCCGATGGGGATCATCTGACGACACCGGAATGGACCTTTGCGGTGACATCCCTGAAGCGGTTTCGCGAATGAATTGGGGGGCCGTTGCCGCGGCCCCTGACCCATCCGACGAGAGGCATGCGATGTTCGAATTGACCGAAGACCAGTTGCAGCTGCTGGCGGCCGCCCGCCGGCTCGCGGAAAATGATTTTGCGCCATGCGCCGCCGAAATCGACCGCACGGAAGCCTATCCTCGGGATAATGTCGAAAAACTCAAGGATCAAGGCTTTCTCGGCATGACCATTCCCACCGAGTATGGCGGTCTGGGGCTCAGCTATCTCGATGCGGCTGTGGTTATCGAGGAGGTCGCGAAGGTTTGCGGGGTGACGGCACGCATTGTGGTGGAAGCCAATATGGGCGCGCTCGGCGCGATCATGGCTTATGGCAGCGAGGCGCAGCGAAAACTCGCGGCCGATCTTGTGCTCGCCGGCGACAAGCCCGCGATCTGCATCACCGAGCCGGGAGCGGGTTCGGCAGCGACAGAGATGACGACGCGGGCCGTGAGGCGCGGCGATCGCTGGGTCCTCAACGGTGCGAAACACTGGATCACCGGGGGCGGGATTTCGAAGCTTCACCTGATATTTGCCCGGGCCTTCGATGAAAGCGGCGAAGAACTCGGCATTGGCGGTTTTGTTGCCGTGCGGGATCCGGATGCGCAGACCCCGGAGGGACTCATCATCGGGCGGCGTGAACCGGCCATGGGCTTGCGCGGACTCCCGGAAACGGAGGTCCTGTTTGAGGACCTCGAAATCTCCGACGACATGGTTGTTGTTCCGAGGGAAGGCATGAAACGCGGTTTCGCCGGATTGATGTCCGCATATAACGGTCAGCGCATCGGCGCAGGCACGGTTGCCCTGGGTATCGCCCAAGGGGCTTATGAGCTGGCGCTGCAATATGCGGGCAGCCGGGAGCAATTCGGGCGTCCGATCTGCGAGTTTCAGGGATTGCAGTGGATGCTGGCGGATATGTCCACAGCGCTCGAAGCCGCGCGGTTGATGATCTGGCGGGCCGCGTCAAGTATCGGCGACAATGGATTTCCCGATGCCCGACATGCGGCCCAGGCGAAAATCCTGGCGGCGGAGACGGCCGTCAAGGTAACCAATGACGCCCTGCAGATTTTTGGCGCGCCCGGATATTCGCGGGACATGCCGCTCGAACGCATGGTGCGCGACGCCCGCATGTTTACCATTGGCGGCGGCACAGCGCAGATACTGCGGACCGTGGTGGCGTCGCAATTGCTCGGCCGCAAATTTCCGCAAACCCGTGACGGCTACGCGGCCAGGGACGAAGCAGCGGAAAAAACCTGAACGCCCGGCGGGGTGATCCGGTTACTCGCCGGATGAGAGAATTTCGAGGCCCGCGTTTCCGACTTCAAATGAGGCCAAGTTCGCGCAGTTCCGCGCGCATTTCGGGCGGCAGATCAAGAAGCTTGCCGGCGCGGCCGCCAATATCCGCCGGCGCGCTGTCCGTCTCGAGATAGCGCCAGCCCTGAAAAGCGCGTTTGCGCGTCGGCATAACCGGTATGATCCGGGGCTCAAGCACGATATCGCAGCGCTTGATCCCGTCGCTGCACTGCCGCTCGCGTAAATCCTTGATCGGTTGGCGGGCCTGAATATAGCCCTTGATCACCCAGTAAAGAGCGCCGCCTTCAAGCAATTCATCGCGGCGGCGTGGGCCGATGCGGGTTGTATGGACAATTTCCGGGATTTCACCGGCGTCTTTTTTCATGCGCAGCCGGGCCTTGTGGCGCGCCTTCAAATCGTCAAGGCTTTCCACCCCGACACAGAGTTTTACAAGGTGAACCGTCATATATCGCTCGCCGTTGATTCAGGTCCTCAAGCATGCGGGCATGAGCCGGATAATTGCAGTGGACCGAGTGTCGGATATATAGCATGGCGATCGAGCCGGCTATTTGGCTGTGCGACATATCCCCCGATATTGTGAGATGATGGGCTTGCCGAGGACACCGAAGTGGCGGGAATGGACGGCTGGATAACCGCCATCCTTGGATGATTGATCGAATATGGTGGTAATGTTCAAATAGCCGCCTACCGTGACTTCGAGGTAGTGATTGGCGTCGAGCGCTGCGACATGTTTGAGCTTGGCGCTGCCATTGTCGGTTTTCAGCATTGCGTTGCCCGCGCCGGCATTCGCGTTCCGGATGTAGAGATCGAGCTCTTTTACCTTTTCTTCCAAATATTTTCCGTCTTCATGGGTCCACGCCCCGCCCTGTTTGAAATGACAGTCAAATGCGTTTGGAAGTTTTTCTGCCATGGCGTTCCGGAGCGGAACCATCAGCGATAATATAATTACAAAGATTGCGGTGGTGTTTGGCATTTATGTCCCCCTTATGCGCGTCCGCGTCCAAATGCGCGATAATGCGCCATGCTATCTCTTCAGGCTCGCAGAGAAGAATGGCGAA
>CAMYJA010000007.1:2560-12058 GCA_947258705.1 uncultured Hyphomicrobiaceae bacterium
GCCCCGCAATTTAAGATTGAGTTGCAGGTAACCCTGGCGCGGACTGATGGATGTGACTCCGATTTCCGTCATACGCCCCGTGAGCCAGAACTTGTTGCCGATTTTCCGGTTCACCATGGCGTTTGCCCTTGTCAGGAGCTCTTCGAATTTCGTGTTGAGATTGAGATGCACGGCTTGCTTGAACCATCGTGCAAAGGGACTCCGTCTGAACAGAAAAGCCCCTTCGTGGAAAAATTTGGGATTCGATCTCGGTGCCGTGATGGCGACATGATTGAGATTGAGAACGCCTTTTTCCGGATCGAACCACGGCAGGGCCGTCATGTAGAGATTGCCGGACTTGGCGAACCATTCATCATACATATCGGTCTTGACGTGAAGCTTGAGGGCGAGAAATCGCCGTGACGCATAAAGTTCGGTATCCTTCACCCTGACGAGGATTTCATTCTTGCTGTCGCCGATATTGAATTCGCGGTTACCGAACACATTGTCGATCGCGCCCTCTATTTGGTCCAGATTTATGCGCATGGGCAGGTTGAGATAGGAGCTTGTGGCGGTTGCGGACGTCTTGACGGGCGCGGGCAGGCCTGTCGGCATCAAGGGAGCGGGACGCTCATTAAAGTATGTCCCGAGATGTGTCTTGAACGCCATCCGGGCATGGACCTCCTGCCCATCCCACGCAAATCCGCCAAAGCTGACAGACAGGGGGCGGCCCCTCAACCAGATGCCGGGCTTGGATGATATTTTAATCGGATCGTAGAGACGTCGCCAGCCGCGGATGGCCATATCCTGAAAAGGTTGTCCCTTGAGACTTTTTTCAAGCACGCCCGGCAGATATCTGGTCAGCCGGGTTAATTTGCGCCTCAAGGCGGTCTCGTAGGCTATGTCTCTGCCCAGGAGTTTTGCCGGTTGCGGGTGACCCGATAGGGTGATCGCGCCGATGCTGACCCGCGGCAGCCATTTTTCGTCAAGCGTTACGTTGAAGGTTGTCAGAATGTTAAATTTTTCATTTATTGCGTCGCCGACATCACGGGAGCGGCCGCCTCCCCTGGCCTCGGCAATCAACCTGACCGGTATCAGGGCCGAAAGGGAATTTTTTGCGGCCGTTATTTCAAGCGCGCCGGTCCTGACGATTTTACCTTTGACATAGGCAGACCTGCATCGACTTTTCCCTCTATGCGTGGTGCAGGCTGCGCGGCGCAAAGTTTGACGTATGCGGATGATTTGTCCTGGAATCGCCCGGTCGGCCTCGACCTGCAATTCCGTAAGATCGACGGGGGTGCTGGCGAAGATAGTGGTTTTCGAAGGTCTTATTTCTGATTTATCGGCTGCGGGAAAGGGAGCTTCGGTGAATTCGATATTGTTATTGCATGCGGCTAAGCCAAGGCTCATTGCCGCAAAGATAAAGGGCGGCATCTTGTTTGAAAAACGCACTGAACTGGCACCCCAAAAGAACAAACTAAACTCAGGCTCGAAAATTTCCGGTATAAGGACGGAGCAGCAATTTGATCAGCTCAAGGATCAATGCCGAACGCCCGATAATGTCTGAACATTATCTGCCCTGTAAAAGGTGCGGTTTCACGCCCAAAGTGTTCAAACATCACGAAAACAATCTTAAAGCTCTCAGACTTCATGGCAAGCGAAACCGTATAAATTCGGCCCGGAAAGTTAATCAGAGAGTTATCAGGGACCCGGCCAAATGGTTGGTATGCGACCTGTCGCCCAATAGGCGAGGAGACCTACCCATTCGCGGCTGACCAGGTCCACACGGCGAAGCCCCTCGCTGGGTTTGGAAAAGAAGCGAAAAATATCGTCCTGCCCGCCTGTGCGATAGTCGACGGGCCAGGGAAGGACCGGAAAACCGACCTGCCGGAAACAACCCATGGAGCGCGGCATATGAAAAGCGGATGTAACCAGAAGCCAGCGCTCCGAGGCTTTGGGATCCGCCAATATCTTCGACTGTTCGGCATTTTCGAAAGTATTGCGCGACCGGTTTTCGATAATGAGCCGATCGGGGGTTACGCCAAGGTCATGCAGGAGAGCTCTGGCCAGATCGGATTCGCGCGTTTTCGTGTCGAGCAAATGGCCCGAGCCGCCGCTATAGAGAATTTTCGCCCGTGGCCAGCGCCGGGCCAGCCTGGCCCCCTCGATAATGCGTTCAGCGGCTTCGTTCGTGGCGAGAGACCGGCGCCTGTTGCCGATGATGTTGTCGATCGCACCCCCGAGAATAATGATCCCGTCAACGGAAGCGCCGGGCTCGATTTTACCGTGCGGAAAGCGTTCTTCGAGTGGCAGGACCAGAATATTTCCGAGCGGCGAAAATCCGAGAACCAGGAGTGCCGTTATGCTGGTCAGGGCGAGATTGCGGCCCACGCGCGCCCATTTGGTCGGCAGGAGAAGTATGCCCAGCAGGGCGAGGCCGGGTAACAGGGCCGATGGCTGCAAAACAAGCCAGGCCAGTTTGGAGCTATAGAAAAACATCCCACCACCTATGACTTGCGCCATGACTCGTGCCATGACTTGACCCGTGAGTTGCCCTGCAACATTCCCTAGGTCATGCGCTCAATGGCGACCGCAGTGGCTTCGCCGCCACCAATACAGAGTGCGGCGACACCCTTTGCGATATCGTGTTTTTCCATGGCGTTGAGAAGCGTGACGATAATGCGCGCACCCGAAGCCCCGACCGGATGACCGAGGGCACAGGCACCGCCATGTATATTCACCCGCTCGTGGTCAAGGCCGAGATCCTGCATGGCGGCCATGGCGACGACGGCAAAGGCTTCATTGATCTCAAAGAGCCCGACATCCTTGGCATCCCAACCGGCCATGTCCAGCACCTTTCTCATGGCGCCGATGGGGGCGGTGGTAAACCATTCGGGTTCCTGGGCATGCGAGGCGCAGGCGATCATCCGCGCGCGCGGTTCCGCGCCCGACTTCTCGGCCTGGTTTGCGCGCATGAGAACCATGGCGGCGGCACCATCGGAAATAGAACTCGAATTGGCCGCGGTTACCGTCCCGTCCTTGCGAAAGACCGGCCTCAATTTCGGGATTTTTCCAACTTCAGCGCTAAAGGGTTGTTCGTCCCTGGCGACGATGGTTTCCCCTTTGCGGGACGTGACCGGGACCGGGGCCATTTCGGCGTCGAACGTCCCGTCCTCATTCGCCTGTCTGGCCCTCTTTAAAGACGTGATGGCAAATTCGTCCTGAGCCTCACGGGTGAACTGATATTTTTCCGCGGTGTTTTCGGCGAAATCCCCCATCACCTTGCCACTGCCGAAACTGTCCTCAAGACCGTCGATGAACATATGATCATGAGCCGTGTCGTGGCCGAGACGCGCGCCCGAGCGGTTCTTGAGCAGGAGATAGGGCGTGTTCGTCATGCTTTCGAGACCGCCGACGACCATGACGCCGCCGGGATCGGCATGGAGCGCGTCATGGCCCATCATCACCGCCTTCATGCCGGAGCCGCACATTTTATTGACGGTCGTGCAGGGTACCGATGCCGGCAATCCCCCGCCGATCGCCGCCTGACGCGCCGGCGCCTGTCCCATGCCCGCGGGTAACACGCACCCCATGATCACGTCGTCGACCTTATCCGGTGAGATGCCTGTACGCTCGATGGCGGCGTCTATGGCGGCAGCGCCGAGTTCGGGGGCCTTGATGCTCGAAAGACAGCCCTGAAAACTGCCCATCGGCGTCCGCGCCGCACCGGTTATGACAACCGGATCAGATTGTTCTTTAGACATGGCCTTCACTCTTTCAATTTCAGATTAGCAGGATCGGTTGAAATCTATGAAACACTCGGCATGGATGCCGGTCAATTGATAAAATGAATTGTGTGGGTTATAGGATCGGACAGGCTGATGAAAGAACCGTACCGCTCCCGTACAACAGGGTGCTCATTTCAAAAACCTGGACGGATCGCGCATGAACTGGCAAACGGCCGCAACGGAATGGATAAACTGGGCGCTCAAGCAGGTCGAGGGGCTGGCCAATCCATGGACCGGCTATCAACTCGGCATCATCATCATAACCTATTGGGCGGCCAAAATTGCGGCCCGTGTACTGCGCCCCTCCGTTGAGGGCCTGATCAACAGGTTTGGATCGCACCCCCGCGTCGGGCCGGTCTTGCGCATACCGCTCGAACGGTTGATATGGATCGTATTCGCCTCGCTTCTCCTTTTGGCCGGAACGCTGATGCAGGCGGTAACACTCCCGAGCCGCAGCCTGATTATCTGGATTGCTGCCAGCCTTGCGACCGCATGGGTGGTTATCTCGATCGCATCGCGATTTATCAAAAATCCGTCGCTTTCGAAAATTTTCGCGGTGACCGCATGGTCGCTGGCAGCGCTCAATATCATGGGCCTGCTCGACCAGACGCTCGCGTTTTTCGATCAGCTCGCCTTTACGATGGGGGACTTCCGTCTTTCCCTGCTGATGCTGCTCAAAGGGCTCGCAATTCTCGGCATATTGCTGTGGCTGGCGACGGCTTCGAGTGAATTTGCAGAAGACCGTCTGCGCAAGAACGCCGATATATCACCGACGCTTCAGGTTCTTTTCTCCAAAGTCATCAAGGTCGGCCTGATCGTCGCCGCGGTCGCGGTATCGCTTTCGGCCATTGGCATCGACCTCACCGCGCTGAAAATTTTCTCGGGCGCGCTCGGTCTCGGCATCGGCTTCGGCCTGCAAAAAGTGGTGTCCAATCTTCTCAGCGGCATCATCATACTGCTCGACCGCTCGATCAAGCCCGGCGACGTGATTTCGCTGGGCGATACGTTTGGATGGATCACCTCCCTGAAAGCCCGCTACGTCTCGGTGGTGACGCGGAACGGCGTCGAATATCTCATACCGAACGAGGATTTCATCACTCAACAGGTCATCAACTGGTCGTTTTCGAACCGGCGCGTGCGGCTCGAGGTGAAATTCGGCGTGTCCTATGATTCCGATCCGCATCAGGTGCGCAAGCTGGTGGCGGAGGGACTGCTTGAAATCGACCGGGTGCTGACCGATCCAGGGCCGGTTTGCCATGTGGTCGATTTCGGAGATTCATCCATCGATTTTGTCGCCCGGTTCTGGATGCACGATCCCGAGAAAGGGCTGACAAATCTGCGCGGCCTGGCCTATCTCAAGATCTGGGATATTCTCAAGGATAATAATATCGCCATTCCCTATCCGCACCGGGAGGTCATATTGCGCAATTCCGAAGGGGCGTGATTTCATCCACGGTCGAAGCGTTTGAACTTGATCCGGTGCGGCTCCACGGCGGCGTCGCCGAGACGGCGCTTCTTGTCCTCTTCATATTCGGCAAAATTGCCCTCGAACCATTCGACATGGCTGTCGCCCTCATAGGCGAGAATATGGGTGGCGATGCGATCGAGGAAAAAGCGATCATGGCTGATGATGACGGCGCAGCCCGGAAAATCTTCGAGAGCCGCTTCAAGTGCCGACAGGGTTTCAACATCGAGGTCGTTGGTCGGTTCGTCCAGGAGAATCAGATTGGCGCCCTCCTTGAGCATCTTCGCAAGATGAACGCGGTTGCGTTCGCCGCCCGAAAGCTGGCCAAGAACCTTTTGCTGATCGGCGCCCTTGAAATTGAACCAGCCCACATAGGCGCGGCTCTGCACTTCGCGTTTGCCGAGTTCAATCACATCATTGCCAGCGGAAATTTCCTCCCAGACGGTTGCCTTGTCGTCGAGAGTGTCGCGTGACTGATCGACATATCCGAGCTTTACGGTGTCGCCGACACGGATTGTGCCGCTATCGGGTTTATCCTGTCCTGTGATCATATGGAAAAGCGTCGTCTTACCGGCGCCATTGGGGCCGATGACGCCGACAATCCCGCCCGGCGGCAACTTGAAGGAAAGTCCGTCGATGAGCAGGTCGTCGCCAAAACCCTTGCTCAGATCTTCAGCCTCAATGACCAGATCGCCGAGCCTGGGCCCCGGTGGAATGGTTATTTGCGCCTGGCCGACACTCTGCTTTCCCGCTTCATCCCGCATTGCTTCGTAAGATTTGATCCGGGCCTTGGATTTGGCCTGACGCGCGCGCGGGCTGGCCTTGATCCACTCAAGTTCCCGGGCCAGCGTTTTCTGTTTCGCCTCTTCGCGCGCACCCTCGACCGCAAGACGTTTGTGCTTCTGCTCGAGCCAGCTCGAATAATTGCCCTTATAGGGCACGCCCTCGCCGCGATCGAGCTCGAGGGTCCATTCGGTGATGTTGTCGAGAAAATAGCGGTCATGGGTGATGAGGACGACCGTCCCCGGATAGTCGGTCAAAAAACGCTCAAGCCAGGCCACGGATTCGGCATCGAGATGGTTGGTGGGCTCATCCAGAAGAAGCATGTCGGGTTTTGACAGGAGCAGGCGGCATAGCGCCACACGGCGTTTTTCGCCGCCCGACAGCTTGCCGACAGCCGCGTCACCCTCGGGACAGCGGAGCGCGTCCATGGCCTGCTCGACCTGACTGTCCAGATCCCAGAGATTGGCCGCATCGATCTCGTCCTGGAGTTTGGCCATCTCATCGGCCGTCTCGTCGGAATAGTTGACGGCGAGTTCGTTGTAACGGTCGAGAACGGCTTTCTTCTCCGCCACCCCTTCCATGACATTGCCCATCACATCCTTTTCCGCGTTCAATTCGGGCTCCTGGGGCAAATGACCGACCTTTACGCCGTCCGCAGCCCATGCCTCGCCGACAAAATCGGTGTCGATGCCCGCCATGATATTGAGAAGGGTCGACTTGCCCGAACCATTGACGCCGACCACGCCGATTTTAGCGCCCGGAAGAAAGGACAAATGAATGTCTTTCAGGACCTGCTTTCCGCCCGGCCAGGTTTTGGAAACCCGGTCCATGACATAGACATATTGAGGTGTGGCCATTGTCGGCACGACCCTTTCGTGGGATTTTTTGTGGAATTGATGGGCGGCACTTCTAACGCATCCTTGGTGAACAGACAACACCCTTTGGCCGTGCTAGGATGCGTCCTCTTTCATGCGCACGCCGTTCTCGGCCATATCAGGCGCCCTCATCCAGGACGAAAGGAGTTCAATGTCCGACAAGCGTCTCATTTATTTCGCCGACCCGATGTGCTCATGGTGCTGGGGCTTTTCGCCGACCATCGTGAGGGTCGTGGAGCGCTATGGCAGTGAAATTCCCGTCGAGCCCATTTTAGGGGGATTGCGCGCCGGCAATACGCAAGTGCTCGACCAAAAGGGCAAGGATTATATTCGTGATCACTGGGAGCATGTTCATAAAGCCTCCGGGCAGCCCTTTGATTTTTCGTTTTTCGACCGCGACGATTTTATCTATGACACGGAACCCGCCTGCCGCGCGGTTGTGACGATGCGACGCCTGGCGCCCGATCGGGCCATGGATTTTCTCGCCCTGCTTCACCGGTCCTTCTATGCGGAAGGAAAGGATATTTCGCAGGCTGAGACATTGGCCGAGCTGGCGCGGGAATTGGGCATCGACGGGGACGAATTCTCGCAAGCGTTCGAAAGCGAAGAGGCGAAGGATGAAACCCAGGGGGATTTTGCCGTGACGCATCAGGCCCAGATACCCGGTTTTCCAACACTTATCGCCGGCACGGGCGAAGGCGTGCTCACCGCAATCACGACCGGCTATCAATCATGGGACGTGATTGAAAGCGGCATCGAGACCTGGCTCGGGCAAAAGTCCTGAGCGCGGGGCGTGATCCGGAATTGCGCCTCAGTCGAAGAGGTTGGGCAGCCGCTCTTTCAGGACATGAGCCAATACATCCAGATGATTTTCGGCCATCGGCTCGATCTCCCGGAGGGCCGCGATGAAGCGCTCCGGCTGAAGGTCGTCAAGCGCCATGAAACGGCACCAGTTCCGCGCGGTCATGAAATCCAGATATTCGGCCTCTTCGGATTTATAGCCGAAGGTTTCTGGCCTCACACCGATCACCGGCTGACGGGCGGAGACGGCTTCGGACACCATTGAACTTGAATCGGCCGTGCAGAGAATGGCGTCTGCCCGGGCCAGGATGCCGGGCAATGTGCCCGGCCCGGCCGTACGGTAGTCGATGAAACTTTCGACGACCTCATCGTTCTTCGCGAGCTCCAAGAATATATCGCCGGCCATATCGCCGGTGCGGCGCGATGTGGAAATGAGCCATTTCGTGCCAAACGCTTCCGTGATTTTTTTCAGAGCTCCGGCCAGGGCGCGCCATTCATCCTCGCGAAATGCAAACATGCCCGAATTGCCGCCGATCAGGCATCCGGCAAGGCGTGGCGGATTTTCTGTCGAGAATTTCGGCAGCGCGCCCGTCCGTCCGAGATCGTTGGGGTCCATTTTATTCGGTTTCAGGACGATGGCGTGGCGGGGTTCGCCGGCCAGCCGGTCATAAGAGGTGAGCACCAGCGAAAACGCTTCGGGCGGGATGCGGCGCAATGATCCGCAAAAAATATTGCCGGCCCCCAGCATCCTGGCCGCGGCAATATTCGCAATCAGGGTTTCGCCGCCCGAGGACACGACAAGATCTGCCGGGGCCAGATCCTGCCGCTTCAGGCCATAAGCGAGCGCCATGAGAAAGCCGGGGTCTACCCCGCGTTTCAGTAAAGCGCGCAGCAGCCGGTTCGGCACCCAGCGCCTGCGGCGGATGTCGATGCGGGTGCAGTCGACCTCGCGCAAACGGCCCAGCGCTTTTATCACTCCCTCCGAAACGTGGTAATGACCGGGCCGGTGATCGGCAAACAGAATGGCTCTGATGGGTGGCATGTCCTGTTTATATGCCCAATCCGTTCAACTTGTCCCGATTGACGGTCCAGCCCCGGTTCATGCCAGCATTTCTCCCGGCGCCTTGCCGGTTTCTCGGGCCCTTAGCGCGAGGAGTTTCTTGCGGTAGCGGGACTGCACGATATCGATAGCCACCATGATGAATATGACGAAGTAGAACGTGGTCTTCTCCATCGGCTCAACCGGGTAACCGAAGAGATGCAGATGCGCGAGATGCCCTCCCTCGGATATCAGCAGGATGCCGACGATGAACAATATGAACAGGCCGAGAACTTCGTACATGCGGTTTTTTTGCAGAAAATCAGAGACGTAATCAGCCAGCCAGATCATCATGACGCCACTCAGGACGATCGCCACCGTGATGATGGCCAGCACATCGGTCAGCGCCATGGCGCTCAATATGCTGTCGAAGGAAAAGATCAGATTCATCGCCACGATCCACGTGATGGCCGCGGCGACGCTGCGGCGAGAATCCTTCTTTTCATGCTCGATATCGTCAATCGACAGGAGGTGCATAATTTCCTTCATGGCGGTGTAGAGAATAAAAATACCGCCCAGAAGCACAATGAAGGCATGAAAATTAAACTCGCCCTCCACAAAACCCACATTAATAGCGAAGAACGGATTCTGAAAATATTTGATGACGCTGACCAGCACGAAGAGCAGGACAATGCGCAGAATGACGGCCAGGGCGATGCCGGTTTTGCGGACATAGGAACGCCGGCTCGGTTCGACCCTGTTCGATTC
>CAMYJA010000007.1:12073-278436 GCA_947258705.1 uncultured Hyphomicrobiaceae bacterium
GTGTTGGATGAAATGACAGAAATTGACCGCATCGGACGGGACGTCGCACTAGATGTCCAGATGGGTGCCGCGCACGCGTCTGATGTAGTACCGGACCGTTTCGATGGCGCGCTTGATGAAATATCTGCCGGTCTGAAGGCCCGAGCGCGGCCAGGTCTTGAAGCCCGCCCGAGTGCTGCGCGCCGTTGCAATGGGCTCGATATAGTCGAAATGCTTCGACAATCGCTCGTGCCACCAATCGCGGGGCTTCAAGGTGACATGGGCATTGCGTCCGTCCGAGAGAGTGGCTTCGGCCTCTTTCATGTCAATGATGATGATCGCGTTTCTGCATGAGGCCCGCATGTCGCCCAGCACCTCGTCGAGATCTTCTTCTTCGATATGTTCGAGGACATCGACATTGATGAGAAGATCGACAACCCCATCGGGCTTGGCCGCGAATTCGGGGATGGCAGGATCGTAGCGGTAGCGTTCAACCTCATATCCCAGCTTCAACGCATCGAGGAGATTTGACTGGCCGCAGCCATAGTCCAGGATGGAGCGCGGATGCAGCAGCTCGATTTCGGGTCTGATAAAACGCAGATTTCTTATAGCCGTCGTACCGTAGGAACGTTCGGCATGAATCTGGCGGTATTGATCGATAAGTTCCTGATTGCCGGCCAATTCATTCAACTCGCATTGGTACTTTTGTCGGGTGCATAGGCTGGGTGTCCGCCACTAAAGACCTTCTACCACGTCGCGCAACAGTTTTTGCACTTCCGTGGCGATGTCGGCCAGGGCCGGATTTTCTATGGCCTGCATCGACGCCATGGGATCCACCGCTGAAACCTCGACACCTCCACCCTCGACGGCCTGGACGATAACATTGCAGGGAAGCATGGTCCCGATCTTGTTTTCATGGGTCAGCGCCTGATAAGCAAATTGTGGATTGCAGGCGCCCAGGATGATGTATGGGTGATAGTCGACGTCAATTTTCTTCTTCAGTGTTTCACTGACGTCGATCGTGGTGAGGACACCGAATCCCTTGTTTTTCAGGGCCTCGGTAACCGTGGAAACGGCCTGTTCCATGGTCAGATCGAGTTTTTTCGAGATATGATAGCTCATGGTCTTGAATTCTCCGATATTGCAGATTACTTCACTGATTAGCGCAATTTCTTGAAACCGCCACGCGCGAATCTGAGACAGGTTGATTGATTTCACCGCTCTCGCGCCCAGTGTGGCAATTTTTCCTATAGTATTTGCCCCCCAATAGCGGTAGCTTTCCGCCGTAGGGCAATATGGTTAATTGATTCGGTGCCTGTCACCCGCCAAGAGGTGGTCCGCCCCGAATTAATTTCCGAAATGATGAGAACTGAGAGACATCGGGGGACCTTGTGAATGGGATCTAAACCTTTTGCGGCCTATGCCGAGAAAAACGATCGGCGGGCAATTCTTGAACTCGTCCTCAATTTTGCATCCTTCCTGGCTCTATGGGCCCTTGCCTATGTGCTCGTCAATAGCGGGCAGTATCTCTGGGCGCTCCCCGTCATCGTTTTAAACGGATTTCTGCTGGTGCGCCTGTTCGTATTGCAGCATGATTGCGGCCATAATGTCTTTTTCTCGAACCATAAGTGGAACAACCGGGTCGGGAAATTCCTCAGCATCTTCACACTTGCTCCTTACGACTGGTGGCGCATCGACCATTCCAAACATCATGCGCAATCGGGTCATCTGGAAAAACGCGGGACCGGCGACATCTGGCTGCTGACAGTAGATGAATATAAAAATATCGGCGCATTGGAGAAGTTTTATTATCGGCTTTATCGCTCGGCTTTCGTCCTTGTCGGCATTGGACCGCTCCTTCTCTTTCTCGTCCGCATGCGCATACCCGACGCGTTCACCCGTTCGCACCCGAAACTTTTGAAATCGGTGCTCTATACGAATGTCGCGATCGTCATTTTTTATGGCGCGCTTCTGACGATATTCGGACCGGTCAGTTTCCTGCTCACGCATCTTCCGATCGTGATGGTTGCCTCGTCGCTTGGCGTCTGGATGTTCACCGTCCAGCATACCTATGAAGATGCCTATTGGGCGCATGACGAAACCTGGGATTTCAACAAGGCCGCATGGGAAGGCTCCTCGGTGCTGCGTCTTGGCAACACCTTCGACTTTCTTACGGCCAATATCTGTTATCACAACATTCACCACGTCAACAGCCAGATCCCGTCCTACAATCTCAAGCGGTGCTATCATGAGAATCTCGACAGCATTTCCAGCCGGGAAATCTATCTCGCAGAGGCGCTTAGCGTGACAAAGTGGAAACTCTGGTGCGAGGAACGCGAATGCATGGTTCGCTTCTCCGATGTGCCAGCCTGAGACTTTCAGGCCCTACCCGGACGCAATCGCAGCCAGGGTGATCCTGATAGCACGAAGGCCGATTGACGGATTGACCTTGTTCCGTTTTCAGGGCAAATGTCGGGAGAACCCCTGATGAATCCCGTCCGAAATGGCCGGTAGTAGGGCTGCATTGCACCGGAAAATCCAGTTCTGCCATATTGAAATGAGACAAGACCTGTCCATATAGGATTTGTAAGGCGAGAGACGCGTTAGCAAAGGAGTGGCTGCCCATGCAGCTCAATATGCTCAAATGCAAGATTCACCGGGCAACGGTGACGGAATGTGATCTCAACTATGAAGGATCGATTTCGATCGACATGGATCTCATCGAGGCGGCGGGGCTGCACATCTTCGAGCGCGTCGAACTCTACAACGTCAACAATGGCGAACGTTTCGCGACCTATGTCATCGAAGGCGAAAAAGGCTCCGGCGAAATCGGCCTCAACGGGGCCGCGGCCCGCAAGGCGGTCAAGGGCGACGAGCTTATCATCTGCGCCTATTGCCAGATCCCAGCCGAGGAGGCGGGCAATTACAACGCCACGCTCGTCTTTGTCGACAAGGCCAACAAAATCTCTTCGATCAATTAAGCTCCCAGGTCATATCGACGCGTACCGTCAGGGTTTGAGACCCGGCCTCGATCGGGGCGGCTTCCATCTTCATTGCCGAGCGCGACATGACCGGACGCGGTGAATAATCGCGCCTTTGCTCGGTGATCTTCAACACATCGCCAATCCTTGCACCCGCCGCAGCGGCCATAAGTTTCGCCTTGCGGCGCGCGTTTGCGATCGCCTGTTTGCGCGCCGCGTCCTTCAAACTGTCGGCGTTCGACACATCAAAGCGAATGCCGCCGATCTGGTTCGAACCCAGGCTGACGACCTTGTCCAGGATGGTTCCGAGCGCTTCAAGGTTACGGACGACGATGTGAACGGAATTTGTCACCGTATAGCCGATGATAACCGGCGACCGGCCGTCCTTGAAACGGCGGTAGCGTGGCGAGACCGAAAAATTGGTGGTCTGAATATCGCGGGCTTCGATACCGCTCGATTTGAGCCCGTCGATCACCGCCTTCATGTCCCGGCTGTTGGCGGTGAGCGCGGCACGCGCGGTTTCTCCTTCCGAGGTCACGCCGGTGGAAATCATAGCCATATCGGGCTCTACCCTGACCTGTCCGGTGGCGGAAAGCGAGATCGTACGTCTCTCGGATATCTTATCAGCGAGCGCACCTGCCGTCATGACGCTCAGGGACATCAGCGTGAGCAATAGAGTGCTGGCGCGTGTAATGTGGGCCTTTTTCATATCATAATGTCCTTTTCGGGAACTGTTCGATGGCTGGTTCTTCGCTCGCCCTTGAAAATCGATGCCTGTTTCATAAGCGCTCGTTATGTTTTCTGCAATATGAACCTGGCAGCTACAAGGCCTTTTCATTCGGGCGCAACATCTGCTATATGAGCCGCCTGTCTAACCAACATCCACTGAAATGTCTTGGGGGCCTGTAGCTCAATTGGTTAGAGCCGACGGCTCATAACCGTCTGGTTGCAGGTTCGAGTCCTGCCAGGCCCACCACCGACCAGTCGGGCGCCCAGTGCCTCCGACCCACATGTGCGAAATTAAATTGCGCATCACTCCGCGGCGCTGCGTCCATATTCGTCGGACAGGCGGATGATGTCGTCCTCTCCAAGATAGGATCCTGACTGGACCTCGATCAGCAATGCCGGATCCGCTGCCGGATTCTCCAGCCTGTGCGGGGCGCCGATCGGTATGTAGGTCGACTGGTTTTCTCGTAAATGCTCTTCCCGTCCATCGACCGAAACCCTGACCGATCCCGATACCACAATCCAGTGTTCCGCGCGCTGGCGGTGGATTTGCAACGAGAGTTTTGCACCCGGTTTGACCATCAGACATTTGACCTGGTATTTTTCGCCGCGGCTGAGCCCTTCATACCAGCCCCAGGGGCGATAGACCCGGGCGTGGGAGACGGCTTCGCGGCGCTCACTCGCAGACAATTGCTCGACCATGGATTTGACGTCGTCCGCCCGGTCCCTGGCGGCGACCAGCACCACATCCCTGGTGGCGACGGCCAGGACGTCTTCGAGACCGAGAATCGCGAGCATGGCGCCGCCATCACTCAAGCCAAGACAGTTTTTCGCGTCCCGGAGAACAATATCGCCGCGCGTCGCATTGCCGCTCCCATCCTCGTCCATCGTCGCCCCGAGCGCCTGCCAGGAGCCGATGTCCCGCCAGCCCGCGTCGAGAGTCACGCACGTCATGTCGTGCGCCTTTTCCATGATGGCGTGGTCGATGGAAATATGCGCGCAGTTCTCATAGGCCTGGCTCTCCAATCTCAGGAAATCGAGATCGTGGACCGCGTTTTCCAGAGCTTTTCGGCAATCCGCGAGCATGCCGGGATGGTGTTCCTGGAAAAGTTCGATCATGCGAAAGGGATCAAAGAGAAAAATACCCGCATTCCAGAAAAATCCGTCATCCGCCAGAAAAGACCGTGCCGTCTCCCGGTCGGGCTTTTCGACGAAGCGCCTGACCTGCATCAGTTCTGCGGCAGTATCCACGGTTTCGATATATCCATAGCCCGTATGCGGCTCCTTTGGCTTAATGCCGAATGTGACGATTTTACCCGCCATCGCAGAGGCGCGCCCGCGCTCGATGGCGCTTGTAAACGCGGCCTGGTCAAATATCAGGTGATCCGAGGGCACTAACAGGACGAGTTGCCTGGGCTCCTCCCGCGCTGCCAGTAATGATCCTATGAGTGCCGCGGGGGCAGTGTTCCGCGCCACCGGTTCGAGAACGATCGCGTCCGGCTCGATACCCGTATCCCGCATCTGTTCGGCCGTGATGAAGCGGTGATCCTCATTGCATATGACGATTGGCTTTCGATAAACCGCATCCGTCAGGCGCCGGCATGTTTGCTGGAACGTTGACATTTCACCTGCCATGGGCAGGAACTGTTTTGGATATGCCGCCCGCGATAACGGCCATAGCCGGGTACCGGCCCCTCCGTTGAGCACGACCGGAACTATTGCCATGGCCTCCTCTTATTTTTTAATTCTTATAAAGTTTTTATAACTTTTTTTGCAACAGAATACTATGGCCTGTTCTTCAAAATATGCGTCACGACGCATTTATTACTTGCAAAGGACGGACTTGGCAAATAATGAGTGTCGTCATGTCAGGGAGCGGCTACATCCGCTTCCCGTTGTTCCATCGGAGGCAGTGGGCGCCCGTCATCGCGGAGTACGATGTAAATGGCCGGAATGACGAGCACGGTCAGAAATGTCGATGACATCAGTCCGAAGAGCAGCGAAATTGCCAGCCCCTGAAAAATGGGATCGAACAGGATGACAGCCGCACCGATCATGGCGGCAAGTGCTGTCAACAAAATCGGCTTGAACCGGATCGCTCCAGCATCCAGAAGCACCTGGCGCAAGGCGATATCGGGAGACCGCCGATCTTCGATAAAATCAACGAGCAATATGGAATTTCGGACGATAATTCCGGCCAGTGCAATAAAGCCGATCATCGATGTTGCGGAGAACGGAGCGCCAAAAAGCCAGTGCCCGATGAGAATGCCGATCAGGGTCAGTGGCACGGGCGTCAGAATAACGAGCGGTATTTTAAATGAACCGAACTGACCGACCACGAGAATATAGATGCCGAGAAGCGCCACGGCGAATGCCGCTCCCATATCCCGGAAGGTGACATAGGTCACTTCCCATTCGCCGTCCCACAGCAATACCGGTTTTGTTTCATCGTCGGGCTGGCCATAATAGCTGATCACGGGCCGGGGGAGCTTGCCCCAGTCAATCCGTTCCATGCGTTTTTCCACTTCGAACATGCCGTAAATAGGCGCCTCGAAAGCGCCCGCCAGCTCGCCCAGAACCATTTCGGCGGGACGCCCGTTATGGCGGAAGATGGGAAATGACGCTTTTTCCTCGCGCAGCTTCACAACATCGCCAAGCTCGACAATGCTGCGCTCGCCGGGCAGTGCGTTTGCCGGTACGGGAGTCGACAAAAACCGTGACGAGATCATCCGGCCGGATTTCGGAATTTGCACCGCTATTTCCACCGGATGCCGTCCGCCACCGCGATGAGAATATCCAACGGACACGCCGTCGAGATAAACTCTTATGGTATTGTAGACGTCGCTTTGAGCAACGTTGAAGAATTCGAGTTTATCCTGGTCGATTATCACGCGCAGGCGTGGCGCCCGCACGCCGAAACTATCATCGTCATCGACGATAAACGGAACTTCCTTGAAGACCTGGCGCACCCTGGTGGCGATCTGGCGGCGCGTTTCCGGATCAGGGCCATAAATCTCTGCAAGGAGCGTCGAGATCACCGGAGGCCCGGGCGGCACCTCTATGACTTTGATCGAAGAATGGTCGGGGAGTTCGATATCCTTGAGCCGCTTGCGGATTTCCAGAGCGATTTGGTGGCTGGTGCGGCTGCGCTCCCCTTTGGCCGTCAGGTTGATCTGCAGATCGCCATGCTCGGGGCGGTCCCTGAGATAATAGTGCCTTACAAGGCCGTTAAAATTAAACGGAGCCGCCGTTCCCGCATGCGCCTGAATGGATAAGAGTTCAGGCAAATCGCCGAGCTTTTTGGCGGCAATATCGAGGATCTGCTCGGTTCGTTCGAGCGAGCTTCCCTTTTTCAGGTCAAGGACCACCTGCAATTCGGACTTGTTGTCGAAGGGCAGCAGTTTCACCGTCACCCATTTTAACGGTATGAGCAAACAGAGAAGCAGTGTCGCTGCCGCAACGACGGCAAGGAATATAATTGATTTCCGGCGTGTGTGCAGAACCGGACGTGCCGAGGATATAAAAAGGCGTCCCAGGATTCCACCGTCCGGGCTGTCATGGGCATGCCCCTCACCATCCGCCAGTTTGCGGCCGAAGCGCAGCAAAAGCCAGGGCGTGATTATCACGGCGACAAAAAACGACATGATCATCGCTGCCGAGGCATTGGCCGGGATCGGACTCATATAGGGCCCCATCAGCCCAGACACAAACAGCATCGGCAGCAATGCGGTCACAACCGTGAGGGTTGCGATAATGGTCGGGTTGCCAACTTCCGCAACGGCTTCGATGGCGGCCTGCGCTTTTTCGCGGCCATCCCTCATGGCCCAGTGACGGGCGATATTCTCTATCACGACAATGGCATCGTCGACGAGAATGCCGATAGAGAATATGAGTGCGAAGAGGCTGACGCGGTTGATGGTGTAGCCCATAATATATGACGCAAAGAGCGTTAGAAGAATCGTCGTCGGGATCACAATCAGGATCACCATGCTTTCACGCCAGCCGATGGCGAAACCCGCCAGCAGCACGATAGAAATCGTCGCCAGTCCCAGATGAAAGAGCAGTTCGTTGGCTTTTTCATTGGCGGTCTCGCCATAATCCCTCGTGACAATAATCTCGACATCATCAGGTATCAGCCTGCCTTTGAGCTCGTCGACGCGATGGAGAATATGTTCTGCAATATCGACGGCATTGGCTCCGGCCCGTTTGGCCAGTGCGATCGTCACAGCGGGAATACGATCGAGTCCATCGTCCGGATTTTTCCGGTAATGCCAGGTCCGCCGTTCGAGGGGTTTGGCGCCCACGACAATGTTTGCGACATCGCGCACATAGACCGGCCGGCCATCGCGTGCGGTCAGCAGCAGGAGCCCGATATCGGGAACGCCCTGCAAAGTCTGCCCGGAAGCCACGGAAATATTTTGGTCCCGGTCCCTTATCTGCCCTGCCAGAAAGGACCGGTTCGCCTCGCGGATTTTTTCAGTGAGTTGATGCAGGGTGATCCCCATAAGCGCCAGGCGTTCGGGGTCCGGCTCGACCCGGATCTGATCGGGGCGCCCGCCGGTGATATAGGAAAGACCGACATCTTCGAGTTTGGCGAGCTCTACAAGCAGGTCCTGCGCCATGTGATAAAGCGCATTGTCGCGATAGCGCGGTGCCGCCTCCTTGAGCGGGGCCAGCGTCAAAGTGACAATTGCAACGTCATCGATACCCCGGCCGACAATGACCGGATCGGGTATGCCGATCGGCAAGCGCGTAATATTGGCCCGCACTTTTTCATGCACACGCAATATGGCGTCATCCTGGTCGGTCCCCACCAGAAAGCGTGCCGTGACGAGCGCCCGGTCGTCTTCAGTGCTCGAGTATACATGCTCGATGCCGTTTATCGCCTTGATGATCGTCTCGAGCGGCTCGGTAACAAGCTTGACTGCATCATCGGCCTTCAAGCCATCCGCCCGGACGAATATATCCACCAGGGGAACCGAGATTTGCGGCTCCTCTTCACGCGGCAATGCGAACAGGGCAACGAGACCGACCGCAAACGACGTCAGTATCATGAGCGGCGTGAGCGGTGAATTTATCGATGCGCGTGTTAAAAGACCCGATATTCCCAAATCTGATTTCGTCATCACGGCGCCACCAGATTATCGCCCGGACGAAGACCCGATAGAACTTCGACCATGACCGCATTCCCTTGACGCCGCTGCTCCTGCCCGAGCTGAACGACAACATCGATATGCGGCCCCTTGTCCGGGACCAGGCGGACATAATCGAGACTGTAGCGCTGGAAGACATAGGCGCGCGGCACCAGCATTGTCTTCCTTCGACCGGCGGAAATCCATACAAGGGCCCGCTCACCTATAAAATAACCGCCCAGGCCTTCGACTTCTGCATCGGCAATGACACGGCCGTCCTGGAGTTGCGGATAGACCTGTACGATCCTGCCCTTGGCGGCGGCATGGGCATTCTCTCCCGCATGGGCGTTCGCAGCCGCACCGCGCCTGCTGACACGGATTTCATCGGCCTCGTGCATGAACAAGGCATGTCTTTCAGGCAATTCAAGGCGGAGCAGATACGTATTGGCGGCAATAGACGCAATAGTTTCGCCCGGCAAAACGACACTGCCAAGCGTTACGGGTACATTGAGGACGCGTCCTGCAGCCGGTGCCAAAACCTGGCCCTCTTTCTGCTCGGCAAGGGCAACCGACCGTTCCGCGCGCAGAGCCTTCAATGCACCCTCCGCGGCCTCATATACCGTCTTGGCCTGTTCAAGCCGTGTTTTTGGCGAAATTCCACGGCGTGTCAGCTCTTCGGTCCTTTTCAGTTCGCTGAGGGCGGTCTTAACGCGTGTCTCAAGCGCTATGATGCGGGCATCGATCCCTTTCAGGCGTATAGCAATCTTGTCATCGACAACCGTTGCAATCTTCTGGCCCGCCTCAACCTGGTCGCCCTCATCGACATCAAGCTGCACGATCGTTCCGGGTGTCCGCACACGCGCCGTAATCAGATCGCGGCTGCGCACCGTCGCCAGCACGCTCTTGAAATCAGAGATTTCCGTTTCCTCGACGGTAAACATCGCCTGCGACAATGCCTTGTCCGCTAAGACACCCCCGCCGGCGAATAAAAGAGTGGCGACCAGAAACACCGTCCGCCCTCTGTTCAGCACGAACCTCATATGTCTTCCCTTACAAAGCTGGTTATTATTAAGAATGTCGTTCTCCAACATAGTCATGGGCATCGGCACTCATTCACTCATGCTTTTGTGTCGGGAGCAATGACTGTTCCCCTTTCACTCCCTGCATGCCACTCCCGGAATGTATTTCTTTCAAACCCGGTACGTATTTTCATGCCATCTTATCCGGCTGTCATTCAGGGAACTTTGATGAAAATCAATTCGTGCGGCCGGCACTTGCTCAAGACATTCGCCTTTTCGTATCTCCGAGCTGGATTTCGATCTGCTCTTTACCGATCGGTCGGCCGTAAAAAAAGGGTGCCTAGAAGGACACCCTTTTTCCTGACCAGACGATTTCGACCGGCCCGTTTTTTTGCAATGATCATCGCGAGGCCGTTTCATCGGACCCTAATGGGATCGGCGGCGGCTTCATGGCCGCTATCCCGCCCGGGCGATGGCAATGTCGCGAAGCACATCGGCTTCCATCTTCTTTGCCTCGAGCATGGTCGCCAATGTATCGCCGATCGAGATGACACCGACAAATTCCTCATTGTGAAAAACAGGAAGATGGCGGATGCGACTTGAACTCATGGTTTCCATGGCTTCCCTGATCGTTGTTTTGCTCGTGCATGTGATGACCTTCTTGGTCATCAGGTCGGCAACCAGAAGATCGACCAGCCTGGCGCTGTGGGTCGAGAAAGCCCTGACGATATCGCGCTCAGATATCATTCCCACAACCTGTCCTTCGGTGTCGCGAACCGGCATGGCGCCGATGCGGTTTGAACTCATCAGCGTTGCCGCCGCCTGGACCGTGTCTTCGGGCCGACAGGTGATTACGTTCTGATTGCGTTTTTCCAGATAATCTCCAACAGTCATATAACCTCCCGGGTCGTTCGTTCTCTTTTTAAACCGGTTTACGGCGCTTTTTCTTTGATTTTATTATGCAAGAAACCGAAACCATAGTCCAATATGCGACTATTCTGATATAAATCCGCAGAAATATCAATCCGTTGCACTCCCCAATCACGCCCATTTTATAGCTTGTTATTAACGGATCGGGTGTCGTGGACAGGATGATCTGATTCTGGTTTCACGATCAAACGGAAGGGAAAAGATGGGTTCTCCCAGCCGTCCGGATTAGAGATTATGGCTTGGGATTTGCATTGATGTCTTGATGATGAATTTGCGTATTGTTGTAAAATATCTGATCGGCCTGGCAGTGATTGCCGGGAGCGCGGGCTTTATCCTCGGGCATCTCGGTGCATGGATTCCGCAATTTGACGTGCTCGCTCATTTCCGGCCGCATTTCCTCAGCATGATGATCACCGGGCTGATCACTCTTCTGGCACCGCGGCATGGTCTCGCATTTTTAATGCTGGGCGCGGCCGTGACACTCGGATTGCACCCGCTCAAAGCATGGATTGATCATCTGCCTCAAGGCGACAGAAACTCACATGCAGTCCATGCAGGCAGTGTCGGCTCCAGCCAGATAAAAATCATTTCCCTGAATAGCTGGCACCGTCACTCCGATCACGACAAACTGATTTCGTATCTGGTTGATCAGAATGCGGACATTGTCATTCTTTCCGAATTCGGCCCGAACAAGCGTTATCTCCTCGATACGCTTCGCAGCCGATATCCACATCAAACCGATTGCACGCGTATCTGGTCCTGCTCGATGGCACTTTTGTCGAAATTTGAATTTTCGGAACAGGGTGCGGACAAGCCATTGCGGGGACGGCCGTCGCAGGTCCGGGCGACGTTTCGCGTCAGGGGCCAGAAACTGACGGTCATCGGCACCCATATTTACAGGCCGATCGATGATTTGCAGCGGCATCGGCGGGAAATGCGCGAACTTGGGGAACAGGTGCGGAACCTGACTGGCGCCGTCGTTGTGGCGGGCGATTTCAACACAACGCCCTGGTCGGACAGTTTCCGATTATTTCGGGATGAAAGCCAACTCGCGCATATGGACAGCTATCTGCCGAGCTGGCCGGCACTGGCGCCGCAATTGGCAATCGACCATTTGTTTCATTCGGAAAATGTGCACGTCCGCTCCATCAGCACCCACAGCGCCATGGGATCGGATCATTTGCCGCTTGTGGCCCATATAGAGCTGGCAACGCCGATTGCCGGAAGCATCAAGAAACTGGCTTTGCCGTAAAGCGCAATCCGCCTATCCGGTACCGCGCGCGGCATGACCCGGCTTTGCCCGTTTCGGGCTCAAGCAGGCGTTCGAATATTCCTTCGACAATTCCCGGTTTACGGTGGCGCTTAACATCTTTGCGCGCGAAAGCTGTGCCGGATCGCCGCCTGACGGGTCATCGCGGGCAAGGACGCGCGGTGCGGCGGCCATTTCCTCCATGCCGTGATGCAATTGGGCGCAGCTCAGGCGATTTTTCGCGGAGCGATATGCGAATGCGCGCACGCCGGAGAGATAGGCGCTGCCCCGGGCCTGCCGATAGACCCATGCATGGCTGGCATCCCCGGTCATTTCATTGAGAGCGGCCTGCCGGCGGGACACGCATTCACTTGAATCGCCGATGCATCCGGTGCCCGCATCAATGAGCGCTGAGCTGCCCATGCCGGAACATGCGGCAAGCGCGAAGCCTGCGATGATGACGATCAGGAGGGATATTCGGTTGCGCAAGAATGTCATAGCCTGGTTCGCCTGCTCATAATGTTCCGGCTCCCGGTGCTGTGCGATGGTCTTCGATGCATCGGCACGCACGGCGCGGTATTGGCGCGGCCCTTCCGGCTAGCGCGCAATTTCCGGCTGGCGCTGTCTCGGCCTGCGCTGCTAAAGTCCTGTCCATAACACGCCCCTCGAAACGGATAAACAAATGATCAAAGCACAAAGAATATATGAATATGGCGGTCCTGAGATGTTCCAATGGGAGGATTTCGATCCGGGACCTCCCGGACCGGGCGAAGTCCGCCTTAAACACGAGGCCATCGGCGTCAATTACATCGACATATATATGCGGAGCGGATTATATCCCGTCGATGAGCTGCCGTTTGTTCCGGGCAGAGAAGGTGCGGGAATTGTTGTCGAGACCGGCGAGGGCGTTACGGAATTACAGCCGGACGACAGGGTCGCTTATGCCGGCCCGCCCGGCTCTTACGCGGAAGAGCGCAACATAGCAGCGGAGCGTCTCGTTAAGCTTCCCGGCGGTATCGATTTCGACATCGCCGCCAGCGTCATGCTCCAGGGCATGACCGCGCGCTACCTTCTGAAAGAAACATACCCGGTCGGTCCGGACACGGTTTTGCTCATTCACGGGGCGGCAGGCGGCCTTGGGCTTTTACTGACGCAATGGGCGGTTCATCTGGGCGCCGAAGTGATCGGCACGGCGGGATCCGACGAAAAGACGGCGCTTGCCCTCGCCAATGGCTGTGCGCATGCAATCAATTACCGGACGCAGGATTTTGTCGAGGCCGTGGCCGGGATTACGAACGGGAATGGCGTTGACGTCGTTTACGACCCTATCGGCAAGGACACTTTTCCGGGATCGCTCATCTGTCTCAGGCGGCGTGGGATGTGGGTCAGCTTCGGGCAGGCATCCGGGGCCATTCCGCCGTTCGACATGGGCGTATTGTCCCAGAAAAAGTCGCTCTTTGTGACGCGACCATCGCTTTTCGATTATACGGATACGCGGGAAGAGCTGGTCGAGACGGCAAACGATCTATTCGCCATGCTCACGGCCGGACACCTCAAGGCATCGCCCAATCACCGATATGATCTTTCCCAGGCGGCGCAGGCCCATCGCGATCTGGAGGCACGTAAAACAACCGGTTCGATTATTCTCCTGCCCTGAGCCGGTATCCATAAATCGTTTCATCATTCACAGCAAGGCGCGCTCAAATGTCGGACAAACCAATCGAGCTTTATTACTGGCCCACTCCCAATGGACATAAAATCACGATCATGCTCGAGGAATGCGGGCTCCCCTATGAAATCAAATACGTCAATATCGGGCGTGGCGATCAATTCAAACCAGACTTTTTGAAGATTTCACCGAACAACCGAATGCCGGCCATCATCGATCCAGACGGGCCGGACGGCCGCCCCATATCGATTTTCGAATCGGGCGCGATATTGCAATATCTCGGCCGCAAGACAGGCGTCTTCTACCCCAGCGACGAACGCGATCGGACCAATGTGGACCAGTGGCTGTTCTGGCAGATGGGCGGGCTCGGTCCGATGGCGGGGCAGGCCCATCATTTCCGGAATTATGCGCCGGAAAAAATCGAATACGGTATCGAGCGCTATACCAATGAAGTCAACCGACTCTATGGCGTCATGGACCGACAACTCGAGGGCGGGGATTATCTGGCGGGCGATTATTCGATCGCCGATATAGCGAGCTATCCCTGGGTGCGGCCTTACAAAAACCAGGGCCAGCTGCTGTCGGATTTTCCCAATCTCGAAGCCTGGTATGGGCGCATTCATGACCGTCCCGCCGTCGCCCGCGCCATTGAAATCGGAAAAAGGGAACGAGACGAATTCGACCTGGCGGAAGATAAAGACGCTCAAGCCGTGTTGTTCGGCCAGCGTGCGCGCTGAAATATCGACCTTTGACGGTCCGGGATTTTAGAGCGCGCCGGTTGTCGTGGCACGCGCGACTCTCGAGCGTGATGCACCAGTGACGCGCTTGACGGCTATGTCAGCGAGTATGCGGGTTGCCATTTTATTGTGGGGTAGTTCCTGCACGCTGTTCATTGCGGAGCCTAATCCTGAATGTCCGCTGCAACCGGCTGTGCCGAGGATCACGAAGACCATGAAGACCATGAAAATTCTGGAAAACAGTTTGAAATGCTTTTCCAACATCATTACCGGCACGCACTCCATACAATTTGCCGTTCAGGTCCGATCTTCGAATGAACGCACAATATTTGCAAATCCGTGAAAATTCAACCGAACAAAACGTTTCGCTTCATTATATCGGCGCGCAGGATAAAAATGCACCACCATGACGATCGGGAAAGTGCTCGTCGGTTTTTTTTCGGATTTTTATTTTTAGCGTTAGCCGCGTCTGAACGAACAGCATGAAGAAATGATTTCCGGCCGTTTCAAATCCCGCGTTTTGCATCAGATCTGCATACGGCCTCGGTAAAATTTAATCTCTCTTGCTGTTTTGTTTACGCGGCCGCGCTTCGGCATTTACCCAATATTACTTTCTTCTATGACATTCTTCACCCGTGATTGAAACCGAACTGGCGGTACACCGAGCCGGTGCCGGCGGTTCGTTTTCGGTCAATTTTGTAGCCTAGGGAGGTTTGCTGATAATGGCCCGTTTTGAAATGTCTCACATTGAGGATGCCGCTCAGATTGACGGCGGCGATTCTGCTGACAGCTTTCACGAACTTGGACTGGTTTATGCGACAGGCCGTGACGGCGATGTCGATCTAATCAGTGCTCATAAATGGTTTAACCTGGCAGCGATGCGCGGCAATGAAGATGCCAAGCGATACCGGATCGAAATTGCCAAGGAAATGTCACGGCAAGAGATCGCCAGTGCGCAAAAGCTTGCGCGGGAATGGCTCGCCAAGCATTAGAGCGCTTAAAAGCAGTCGGTAAAGAGCGATGTGACGCAGTGATAGGTTGACTTAGCCGCGCCGCCGATCATTTCACCCGTTTTCTTGACAGCGCCGCCAACCGTACTGCCGGTTTTCTTCGCGGCATCCGAGATCTTCCTGCCTGTCGCCTTGGTCGCACCCGAAATGGTCTCGCCGGTCTTCTTGATCTGTTCCTGAGAATTTTTCACCGTCTGGTCGGTGAGTTCCAACAGCGTTTTCGGTTCCTCATCATTGCCGTCGTTTCCTGCGGTATCGCCGCCTGCGGCGTCAGCCGGTACGCCGGTGTTATCGCCGGGGGAGATTGCCGGATCTCGGGGCACGGCGCCCGGAATCGTATCTGCCGGCGAATTTTCCCGGTAACTGACGACTTTCTCTATGCCGTCGCAATCCTTGATGTTCTGCCGCCTGACGGCGCAGCTCCGGTGTCCCATTTCGCGGGCGATTTCGCTGATACAAAGAAATTGATATCCTGAATTGCCCGGCGTGCCGTCCTCGCGCAGGGCGCTGCACCGGTAGGTCTGGTCGGGGTCCGTGCAGACCACGCATATCGTGGTATCCGCCGCATTTGCCCGTGCATCGACCAATCCGGGCTGAGCACAGAGGAGCATCGTTGCCGCGCCAAGCAATATGGCAATTCCTGTTTGAGATATACCGGTCACGTGATCCATTGCCTGTCTTTATAGAATATTGATAAAAAAGTGTTTGAATTGATCCTCAGCTCTGGGCCGCGCAGTCTAGCTATCTGGAGCCATGGCGCAAGTGATTGAGGGGAGTGTCATCGCCATCTGACATCTTGAGCCATGACGGCAGATACCCATAGGCGCGTATTTTCAAAACCGTCATTGTGCCTTAAAATGTCACACGATCTTACTTTAAGATGTTACCCGGATCATCAATGTCAAACTATGCGATGCCCATCAAGAAAACAATCAACTTTATAAGCCGGCCCGTTCGCTACAAGCTGATTATTCCGCTCAAGCGAAGCAGACACTCGCCCGAGCACACGGCTCGCGGCGTCATGGTTGGCATATTCTGGGCGATGACACCGTTTTTCGGGATCCAGATGGCGCTTGTCCTGGGAACCTGGCTCTTCACGAACAAGTTTTTCAGATGGGATTTTTCGCTCATCAACGGACTGGCCTGGACCTGGGTGACCAATGTTTTCACTCTCCTGCCGGCTTTCTATCTGTTCTTTATCACCGGCAATCTGATGTTGGGCGCGGAGGAAAGTATATCCAGCTATCAGCAATTCGCCGAGGTCTGGAAGAATTCATTCAACAGTCCCGACGGCGGCTGGGAGGCCGTGACGCACTGGTTCGAAACAATGATAAACGGCTGGGGCCTGCCGATGCTGCTGGGATCTATACCCTTGTCGATATTTTCCGCCTGGATGGCCTATGTTTTGAGCCTGAAATTCGTAAGTAAATATCAGGAACGGCGTGCCCGGGCGATGTTTCGCAAGCCAGGGCATTGATAGGAGACGGAAGCGGAAATAGAAGACCGATGCGGACTTGCAATCAAAACGCAGGTCTGTTAGAGCCCTTTCAGTCTGGTGAGCAGGACTGTTTTACCGGGCTGTCTTACAAATCAGCGGATATTGTGTCTCTCGTTTTGCAGATGTTTATCCCGGAATATGCGGTCGTGGCGGAACTGGTAGACGCGCAGCGTTGAGGGCGCTGTGAGCTTTGCTCGTGGAGGTTCGATTCCTCTCGACCGCACCATTCTCCTTTCAATTTCCCAGTCGCTCTCATGGGCTCGAGCCGTCATTGGCGACGGTGTCCATCACCGTTTGCGATACCGATCCTGACAAATGACTGTAGCTTTTCGGTCAGTCACTTTGCGGCCATCGGCACCATTCCCTCCGGTGCGTAGCCGGTCACTCTTCGGCGTCGTCACGCCAGCCAATATCGACATGGGCTCCGTCGCAAAAGGGTTTGTTTTTTGACGCCCCGCAGCGGCACAGGACATATTTCTTCTGACATGCCTGGGTGGCCCATTCGGCCCCCTCCAGATCGACATTGCGGACATGATAGGGCCCATGCCGTTCTACGAATATGACGCATTCATCGTCGTGAATATGGCATGGGTCGCCGCCCTTTTCGCTATATGAAAGCGCGCCGGAGGGACAGGCCTCGATGACAGATTTGATTTCTTCGGCGGGTGCCCGGTCGGCCTCGATCCAGGGATCACGGGCGGGATCGAAAACCCCCTCCAGGTTTGATACGCAGCGCGCGGCGTGCGAACAAAGCACGCGGTTATAGTGAACCGTGATGCTCTCCCCCTCATAGGTCAGCACGCGATCGCGATGGGAGATGTCTTCATGATCCGATGAGAAACCGGTGCCCATGTGGGTGCCGTCGCAGAAGGGTTTGTTTTTCGAGGCGCCGCAGCGGCAGAGCGCCATGGCGGGGCGGGCGCCCAGATCCTCGCCGTCCGGCCCGATCATCTTGCCAACGTTCTTTACGACGAGCGGTCCGTTTTCCCGCTCCACGATATGCGGTTTTTCGTTTTCATCCGCCATTCCCGTTCTCCTCGCAGTTTCATTCCGCGGCGTGTCAGCCGCTGCGTACTATACAGGTCCGTTTTGGGAATGGAAGATTTCAGAGGATCGTCTGAAGCATTATTGAGAAAAGATGCCGAAGGGATTGAATTGGGCCTTAACGGGGTTTTTCTTAACCGGCAGCGGCATCTTTTTGAGCTCGCGGCGATAGGATTTGACTTTCGGTTTGGCCGTCGCAGCGTCCGTGGCGCCATCGACCGTGGCGCCCTTGCCGTCTTCGCCCTTGCCGGGACCGTCTATTTTGAGCTCCGCCGTGTCCCGGGTTTCAACATTTTCGCCTTCGCCGCTTACATCTGGCTTCGCATCTTCGGGCGCCATCGCACCCTCTTCCGTCGTGTCGGCGCGTCCTTTGTCTTCCGTCTTGTCACCGGCGCGGTCCGCGGTGTCACCGGCGGAACCGTCATTGGACGCAGCATCCTCCTCCGCCAATTCCTGCCTGACGCGTCTTATGGGCAGGGGGACCGGGTTCTGGGTCAACATTTTGTAGCTGATCCATTTTTTCTGCTGAACCCTGGCGATGGCGCCGGGCAGCTTTCTGTGGTCGTTGGCAAGGGGCTTGAATTCCTGCCGGGCTTTCATGTGAACGATCTTGTAGCCCTTTTTCTGGAGCTCGGCCAGAATTGCCGGCAAGGCCCGCGCGGTCGAGGCTTTTATGTCGTGGAACAGCAGGATGCCACGACCCAGCTTGTCGAGTTTTCTCATGGTCTGGCGCGCCAGGCGCTTCGGATTGCGGGTATAGGAATCATTCGAGACGACATCCACCGAAAACATGCCGACACCGCGCTCGCGAAGATAGGCCATCAGCGGTTTTGAATCCGAGAGGCCCGGAAAGCGGAAGAACGGCGCTATTTTCTGTCCGAGCGTTTGTTCCAGCGTTAAAAATCCGCGCTCGATCTCATATTTGGCGCTGGCCAGAGGTCTCCGAGCAAGATTGAGGGGATGAGAATATGTATGGCCGGCTATGGTGTGCCCATCCGCGTAAACCTTTTTCAGCATGTCCGGATAGGCTTTTGCCATGCGCCCGACATAAAAGAAGGTGGCCAGGGTGCAATGCGCCCTCAAGGCCGCCAATATGGGTTTGGTGTAGCGCGGCAGCGGGCCATCATCAAAGGTCAGGACAACTTCACGATCGGCGAGAAAATCATCCTCGCGATATTGCATTCTGCCAAATCGCTGGCCCAACGCGGTATCGAGCGCGATTACCCGGCTAACGCCGAGCACGTCCGGCTTACCCGCGCATGAGCGTGCCTCGGCACTGCTGACGACGGCCAAAAGACTTACACAAATGAATATGCATAGAAATACGGCCCGCATTGAGTGCCCTTGAAATGATTTACGCAATTTACTAAACCCAACATTATTCGGCGCGAAATGTAACACAAGCATTTAACGCCCAAAACTCTAAGATTTTCTCAAACCGTGTTTTTCGGGCCGCAATGCGGCACCTGTTTCGTTGATGCAATGGCGTTTATTCAGCCGCCATGATAAGGACGTAGCGATGACGCGTGCCTGTGGCCGGATGCTGGCGGAATTCGGGGATTCAAGCCGATGGAAAAGGAATTTATTCGCGATGAAGAAGGCGCCCTGAAAAGGGATCTCCTTCACGATGTCCGCGAACGCCTTGTCGCCGACAAGGCGACCGAACTCTCCGGGATTATCGAGGATCTGCACGAAGCGGACCTGGCCGACCTGATTGAAAACCTGAGCGTCGATGAACGCGCGCGCTTTATCGAAATCATAGGATCCGACCTCAAGCCCGCCCTTCTGAGCGAACTTGACGAGGCGGTGCGGGACGAAGTGGTGGAGGTCATCCCCAATGAACAATTGGCGGATGCGGTCCAGGAGCTTGAGTCGGATGATGCGGTCTACGTTCTCGAAAATCTCAAGGAACACGATAAGAGCGATATTCTTGGGCAGTTGCCTGAGGGCGATCGCGCAACGCTTGAGCGAAGCCTTGATTATCCGGAGGATTCCGCCGGCCGTCTGATGCAGGCGGACGTGATCGCGGTGCCGCCTTTCTGGTCGGTCGGACAGACCATCGACTATATGCGCGAAACCGAGGATCTTCCCGAGACTTTTTCCGAGCTTTACGTGGTGGCGCCGAATTTCCACCTTCTCGGCATGGTGCCGCTATCAAAACTCTTGCGCAGCCCGAGGACGGTCCTGATCGAGGATATTCTGACGCGCGATCCGAAACTGTTTTCAGCACTTGAGGATCAGGAAGAGGTCGCCCGCCAATTCGAGCGATACCATCTGATTTCGGCGCCCGTGGTCGACGAGAATGAACGCCTGGTCGGCATCGTGACCGTCGATGATATCGTCGATGTGATCCAGGAGGAAGTCGAGGAGGACATCCATGCACTGGGCGGCGTTCGCGACGAAGCGCTGAGCGACACCGTTATGCGCATAACCGGAAGCCGCTTCTCGTGGCTTCTCATAAATCTCGTAACCGCAGTGCTGGCTTCCATGGTCATCGCGCTCTTCGATGCGACGATCCAGGAAATGGTGGCCCTCGCCGTCTTGATGCCGATTGTGGCGTCGATGGGGGGCAATGCGGCTACCCAGACCATGACCGTTGCGGTGCGGGCGCTCGCGACGCGCGAACTGGGTAAAATCAACGCAGCCCGGGTGATCACGCGTGAAACCCTTGTCGGGCTGCTGAACGGAATCCTGTTCGCGTTCGTTATGGGCGTCGTCGCCTATGTCTGGTTTGCCAATGCGCAACTCGGCCTCGTGATTGGGGCGGCGATGCTGTTCAACATGCTGGTGGCCGGCCTCACCGGCATTCTCATACCGATTTCTCTGGACCGCTATCATATCGACCCTGCGGTGGCATCGGGGGTCTTCGTAACGGCGGTTACCGATGTCGTCGGGTTTTTCGTATTTTTGGGACTGGCAGCGATTTGGCTCGTGTAACCGGTTGAGCCGAAATAATTTTCCCGATTCGGGATGATTTGTTTTTGGCATTCTTCGTACTCAAATCCATAAAAAAATTGAAAATTATGCTTGCACATTGCGAGCAATCAGGTCAGATATCAGACTCGACGTTGCAATTTATTCCTGAGTATCTCCTCGTCGCCTGCGCGCTTGGTCGATCTACCCCGAAAATTTGCGACACGACCCGTTCCCGTGACATGGCGCAAAGCCAGGTACGACTGAAGAAGAACTGAAAGGACAAGACGATGAGCACTGGTTCAGTGAAATGGTTCAACCCAACAAAAGGCTATGGATTTATTGAGCCCGAAGACGGCACGAAAGATGTGTTCGTCCATATTTCGGCCGTTCAGAATGCCGGCCTCACAGGCCTTCGTGAAGGTCAGAAAGTTGAGTATGAACTCGTTCAAGGCCAAAACGGCAAGTCATCCGCCGAAAATCTGGTAGCGCTCGACTAGTCGAGCGGGAAAGCCGGTTCGGGAGCCATAGGTTCCTGACGGCCTCCAGCAAAATTTGATCCTCTTCCCTCTCAATATACCGGTTTCGGTTGTTTTGAGGGGAGAGGATTTTTTTATGGGCCTGTCTAAAACCGAGAACCGTTACTTGTGACCCGTCACTTGTGACCCGTCACTAGTGACCCGTCACTTCTGACTTAGTCACTTGCGCCCCGGTCGCTGGACCTGGTGTCACTCGCCCAGGTCGAGCTTTTCGCGCAGCAGCGCATTCACCATGCCGGGATTGGCCTTGCCCTTGGTTTTCTGCATGACCTGGCCGACAAACCAGCCGATGGCCTTCGGCTTGTCCCGGACTTCTTCGACCTGTTTCGGATTGGCCTTGATGATCTCGTCGATAATGGCCTCGATCTCGCCCGAGTCCGAGACCTGCATCAAGCCGCGGGCCTTGACGATTTCCGCCGGGTCGCCCCCCTCCTCCATGATGATTTCAAGCACGTCCTTGGCGATTTTTCCCGAAATCGTACCGTTGGAAATGAGGTCGATTATGCCGCCGAGCTGATCTGCCGTCACCCCGGCCTCCGCTATGGCGACGCCTTTCGCATTGGCATGGGCGGAAAGGTCGCCCATCACCCAGTTGACCGCCAGCTTGGCATCGCGTCCATTGGCGACTTTTTCGAAAAAATCGGCATTGGCGCGGCTGGCCACAAGAATATTGGCGTCATAGGCCGACAGGCCGTATTCGCTCATGAGGCGGTCTTTCTTCTGGTCGGGAAGCTCTGGCAGGTGTTTGGCGAGCTCCTCGATATATTCATCGTCGATTTCGAGCGGCAGAAGATCGGGGCATGGAAAATAGCGGTAGTCATGGGCTTCTTCCTTTGAGCGCATGGCGCGCGTCTTGCCGGTTTTGGGATCGAACAGCCGCGTTTCCTGATGAATTTCGCCGCCATCCTCGAGAATGTCGACCTGGCGCACGGCCTCATGTTCGATCGTCTGGCCGATAAAGCGGATGGAGTTGACGTTCTTCGTCTCTGTGCGGATGCCCAGCGCCTCGCCCGGCCGTCTTACCGATACGTTGACGTCGGCCCGCATGGATCCCTCTTCCATATTGCCGTCGCAGGTACCCAGATAGCGCAGGATGGTGCGCAGCTTGGTGACATAGGCGCGGGCCTGCTCGGCGGAGCGCATGTCGGGTTTGGAGACGATTTCCATGAGCGCCACGCCGGAGCGGTTCAGGTCGACGAAGGAAAAATCGGGGTGCTGATCGTGCAGGCTTTTTCCCGCATCCTGCTCGAGATGCAGCCGTTCGATGCCGATGGTTATGGTCGATCCGTCCTTCATGTCGAGCAGAACCTCGCCCTCGCCGACGATGGGCTTGTCGAACTGGGAGATCTGGTAGCCCTGGGGCAGATCGGGATAGAAGTAGTTTTTGCGGGCGAAGACGGAAACATGGTTGATTTCGGCCTTGAGGCCGAGCCCGGTGCGGACGGCCTGTGCGACGCATTCCTCGTTGATCACCGGCAGCATACCCGGCATGGCCGCATCCACCAGAGAGACGTGAGCGTTCGGCTCGCCGCCGAATTCGGTCGACGCGCCCGAGAAAAGTTTCGACTTCGATGTGACCTGGGCATGAACCTCGAGGCCGATGACCACTTCCCAGTCGCCGGTGGCGCCCTCAATGAGATTCTTGTTGTCAACCACTGCCGTTCCCATGGTTCAAGCTCCGGTGTGAATTTTGTTGGAAATTTGATACTGGTTAACCCACCAGGGCCGCGCCCGCAAGTTTCAAAATAGTGAATCAATTATCGAATAAAATCACAGCCGAAGTGTTAGCAAAATGTCTGTCGCTCCGTTCACTAATCGATTTGGGAACTTTTATGCACGCAAGCCTTTTTCCACTCCTTCTCATTGCCATTTTCATGTCGAATGCCGCGCCCGGGACAGCCCTGGCCGACGATCAGAGCGACTGCGCAAGCGCCGAACCGAAGATGAGCATCAAGAGCTGCACCCGCATCATCGAGCGTGATCAAGTGTCGGGACATTTGTCAGGCCCGGAGCTATCGAAGGCTCACAATAAACGAGGTCGAGCCTATGAAAAACTGGGCGCCAGGAGAAAGGCCTTGGCCGATTATAAGAGGGCGGTTTCCCTCGATCAAAAGAATGTCCAGGCCTTGAGCGATCTGGGTAATCACTGGCGCAGCCGCGGAAAGCTCGAAAAGGCGCTGATGAATATCAACAGGGCGCTTGCACTCGAACCGAATTTCGCGGAGGCCTATTTGAACCGCGGCAAGCTACACTCGAGAAAAGGCGCGTATGACAAAGCCTTCGCAGATTTTGATAAGGCCCTCACGCTCGATCCGAAAATGTCTGAGGCGTTTTCTCATCGCGGGATGGCCTTTTACAATAAACGTCAATTTGACAATGCTCTGGCCGACTTTAGCGCTGCGCTTGCGATAAATCCGAACGCAGCCGCCGTCTATAAGCACCGAGCTCTCATCTATCTGAAATTGGGAAAAAACCGCAAAGCCATCAGGGATTTTGATAAATCCATCGCATTGGATCCGTTGAAATATTTAGTTCATCTCTTTCGCGGCGAGACATATTTGAAAATTGGCGAGTTTGACAAGGCCATCATCGATTTCACCTCCACGTTGGCGCTCAGTATCAATTCCGCTGCGGATGGTGCGGCCTATGGCCTTCGCGGCAGAGCCTACCGCAAAAAGGGCTTGTTGCTGCAGGCTGCCATCGATCTGGAAAGGGCGCTTGGTAAGGCAAGGACATATACCGACGAAGACTACATCCTTGCCGCCCAGGCGTGGAAGGACGCAGGAAAACCCCAACGCGGATTGCGTCACGCTAAAACCGCCACCAGTCTTTATCCCAAATCCGCCAAGGCCTGGGAAACTCTGGGGTCCCTTCAGGAAGCCCTGGGGAAGACGGACGAAGCCATCAAAGCCTACCGAAAGGCCTTGGCGCTCGACCCCAAACATGAGGCAGGCCGGGATCACCTGAAACGCCTCGATGCGCTGCCGTGAGCGGCTGAACGTCAGATGAATGTCCGGTTCAGCTTGCGCTCAAATCCGATCTTTATGATGCAGTTACCATTCATTGGATTTGAGGAGAAATGTCATGAACAAATTATTGCTCGGCGCCACGGCGGCTTTGTTCCTTTTTCTCAATGCAGGTGCGGCCCAGGCCCATAGAGGTCCGGGCTTCGATTGCTCGACCGCCCGGAACGCCACCGAAATTTCCATTTGCGAAAGCAGACGGCTCAGCCGTCTCGACCGCCGGCTCACCTATTGGTATGGCCGCGCCAAGGAGCGGGCACGTTATTTCGATCAGACGAGATGGCTGCGCCAGGAGCAACGCGCCTGGCTGCGCGCACGCAACGCCTGCGGCTGGCGACGTTTCTGCATCGCGCGAAAGTACCGTCAGCGCATTCGCGTTCTGCGTAATTATTATGAGCATGTCTAGCGTCCAATAGCACCCAGGTTACCCGCAACCTGTCTCCATCAGTCGCGGGCTGCAGCCGGCCGGTTGGGATATAATATTTAAATATATATTTCAGCCGGCCGGATCTTTGTCGCGCAACGACTGTTTCGTTGCGAGACCGAAGCCGGGCGATCAATCGCTTGTGACAAGTGACTTGTCACAAGTCACTCGAGACTAGTCGTCGCTCTTGAGACTGAGAAGCTTGACCGCACCCGAGGAGACGGCTCCGGTGATGACGCAGGGCACGGCGATTTCGGGGTGACCGAGGACGCCCGCGGCCACACACCCCACCGAAAGAAGCGTGGAACCAACGGTATTTGCGAAGGCCCATTTCGACCGTTGAAACGGTGTTTTCGCCTTTGCGGTCGAGATGACCTTGACGGCCTCCTTGCGCAGTTTATCGGCTTCGAAATTTTCGGCCGCAGCCACGACCTCCTTTAAGGGCTTGCGCAGTTTTTTCGGGTGATGATCGACTTCAGCACGGTAGATGCGGAGCAGTCCGCGGTCGCGTTCGGCATTTGCCGCCAGCGTCCATTTGGCCATGTGCCCCGCGGTTATTTTTTCGAGGTCGGTTTCATCGCGCGTCCATGGCAGCGCCTGCATGATGCGCAGGACCGGCTCGGAATAGCCGGTGGCGACATAATATCCCCACAGGGTGTCGATGATGGTTGGGTCGCTGTCGAGGGCGACTTCGAGCAGCGTCTTTTTCTCGTCTTTCAGATATTGGCCGATCAGCGCCTTGCGGGCGGGCATGCGCTCGCTCATCTCTGTCAGGAGCGCATGCCATTCGGGCAGTCCGGAATAGGCGATGGCCTTGATGATAACCGCCTGTTCCTTGGGCGGCATGGGGAACATTTCTTTGATCAGCTTTTTCGATTGCACCTGATTGAAACCGATGACACCGGCGATGAAACCGACATAGGTGCCGGCTTTCTCCTGATTTTCAAGGAGGCCGAAATCTCGCATGGCATGAACCGCACCGGGCATCAGCTCCGGTTCGGGATTATCGCGGTAATCGTTAATCCATCTCTGCAAATGGCGCTGGCTTTTAAAGCCGTGATCCCGCGCGTCCCCTGTGGACGCGATTGCCGATAGCGAGTAACCGGCAAAAATGAGTGCAAGCGTTGCGCAAATTGTCTTGATCATTTTGTCCTCGGCGTTTCCCCAGCTGGCATATCCCAATAGACAAAAACCGCCGCTCCCGATGATCCGATCGAAAGCGCGCCTTTTTGTCTTCGCCCATTTCGACATGGGCTTGCGTCAATTTCATGGCGAAGTGCAGGGTCGGTGGGGCTGGGTGTTCTAAAGCGGCGCTAAAGCCTCTGCTCGATCCAGGTTAGAATTTTGCCGATCACTTGGCGTTCGATACCTAAAAAGCCGTGGGGCGAACTGCCGCCACAATGCCTGCCCGATTTTTTCCTGCTGGAGAAAACAACAAGTCCGGCTTTCAGCCGCTTGGCGATGGGTTTGACGCGGCCGAGCGGTGTGGTCACGCATTTATCACCGTCATTGTGAACGAAAAGCATCGGCTTGCCGATCTTGCTCAATGGGAGGTCTGTGATGATTTTGCCCTTTTTATTGGGCTTCGTAATCGAGGCTGTTAGCACCACAGCCTTTATCGAGCCGCTATTACGATCACGGGCTTGCCGTTAAGGGCGTTGAGTTTGCGCGCGACTTTGGCTAGATCTTTGGCATGCTCGGTGGATGCCCTGAAGCCTCCCAGAAGGCCGTTGCCACCTCGCCGGTCCAGCGGGGCGTCGACGAGGGCCGTGAGAAATCCGGCACTGACAAACAGATCGCGCGTGCGAACCAGAAAATTGTCTGTCTTCTTTTTTAACTGTCCCTTTCCGGAGATTTTGAGAATGCCCTTGCCGCCAACCAGGAGCATGATGTTCGCTCTTGCACTCCCCGGATCGCCGGTGAGCAATGTCCTCAGTTTTGCACCGCTCTGGGACCTTACCTGCAATACGTTGTCGGCCAGGGCATAGGCGGGCAAATGCGCTGTGATGGCCAACAGCAGAAAAGTGACTGGAAAAAGAGGTGAGTTTCGTGACGGAGCCGGCATGACAAACACCTTGCTGTCAGAGCTTTAAGAAGAAGGTGTTTTGACCCTATCTCCGACCGCAGGTCCGATCAAGACGGAGAAATTCTCGATCACCTGAATGGACCGCGTATACCGGGATGCATTTCGGGCGCGCCAGAACCCTGACGCGCCCGATATTTCCATTATGCTGCGGGATTACCTTATGATGCAGGACTGCCTTCGTCCGGGCGCGGCTCCCTGCCGTTTTCCTCGCGCTTTTTGCGCATGCGTTCGGACATGAACGTGTCGAACTCCTGCTGGTCCTTGGCCCGGCGCAGCTGATCGAGAAATTTGCTGAATTCAAGCTGGTCTTCTTCGAGCTGTTTCAAGGTTGCGTCGCGATATTCGTCAAACGCCCGGTTGCCCGACGATCGCCTGCGTCCGCTGCCATGCCCTGCCCAGCTTCTGTAGTGCGAACGGCCACGTTTCATACTGCAATTCATTTGTCCACTCCATAAAAGATAAGCCAGAATCGCCAGCCCGATCGGCCAGAAAATGATAAAACCGCCCAACATCAGTGCAATGCGGACGCCTTTCGGCAATTCGTCAAAACGATCAATCAGATCGGAGAACCAATCCATCGATGACGTTCGGGATGTCATGTTGTTTTTCCTTTCCTCTCATAAGGGAACATCTTTTCCGATCAGGCGTCCCCAAGCGTTAATGTAAATGACATTTACATAGTTGGGTATTCGGATATTTCATTTCAAGAGGCTTCGCGCCCGATATCACGCACAGGCTAGGCTAGCCTAGGCTAGCCTAGGGCTTGTCCGCCGGGGGAACCTCGATACCGAGACCTTTCAGATAGATCTCTATGCCCGTATCAAAAAGGCTTTTCATGTCTCCCTTTATCCGTTTATCGGGTCCATGTTCCGAAGTGGCGAACAATGTCGCCATGCCATGGGAGAGCGCCCAGACATGGGCTCCGAGCACTTGAGGAGAAATCGGCCTGCCGTCGGGAAGCGTTCCACCCAGCGCGGTGGCGGCGGTGATGAGAATGGAAAAGGCTTTGTCGGCAGCCGTTTTCAAATCCTTTGCTTCATCGCCCGCGAGACCAGCCTCGAACATGGCGATATAGCTGGCACGCTCATAGCGTGCAAAATCGAGATATATATCCCCCATGCGTCTGAATGCGGTAACGGGATCCGGGGTGCCCTCGTTCCACGCCTGCTCCAGCCTTGAGCCGAAACGCTCATAGCCGGTGCGCGCCACTTCCGCCAAAAGCGCCTCTCTGTTGGCAAAATGCCTGTAGGGCGCGGCCGGACTGACACCGGCCAGGCTGGCAGCCTCGACAAGCGTGAAGCCATGCGGGCCTCTCTCGATAATCAGCCGGTGGGCAACATCGATCAATGCCGCCTTGAGATTGCCGTGATGGTAGGACCGTCTCGGCTTGTGTTTTTCCTCTGCCATGTAAATGCTATTAACATAAGGGCGGCGCCATTTAAAACATCATCTCGTGAAAACTCCATCTCGTGAAAACATCATCGCGACAGGAGTGAAGGCAGGTGTTTCGTCGGGAGTATAATCCGGGCGAGAAATGATGTGCCATTTGCCATGGTCTTGCACGCCTTCCGTCCCTGGGCCGGATTCGCCAAGGCCATGTGTCCGACCCGTGGCCCGTCCCTGGAATTAATCGTCCTTGGAACGGCCGTTCTCTCCGAGCTTGGTTTCCTCATATTGGATGAACCATCCGATCATTTGGCGCCAAAGCGCTTCGACAAGTTCGGGCGGCAGCCCGGTGTTTTCGGCACGGGCGCGAACCTTGTCGACAACCTGCTGTATGCGCCAGGGGACGGTTGCGTCGGCAGGGGTTTTCTTGAACTGCCAGGCGCGGTCGACATAGGTCAGCCGCTCCGCAATCAGGGCTACGAGTTCTTCGTCGATCCGGTCGATCTCTATGCGGACCTGATCCATGTTTTTACATTCTTCGGGGCGGACCTTGCTCATGACTTTTTGCCCTTCTTCTTTTTGCTCGCAGACTTGGCGGCGGGCCTGGCAACCTTCCCAGCAGCGGGTGCATCGCTCCACCAGTTTTCTGGCGTCGGCGATCCCCCGCCGGCCTCTTCGATGACGCGCCCGGCGCGTAATATGGTTGCCTCGTCAAACGGCCTGCCAATGAGCTGGAGCCCGAGAGGCGTGCCTTCGCCGGACAGCCCCGCCGGCACGGACAGCCCCGGCAGGCCGGCCATATTGACCGTCACCGTGAATATGTCATTGAGATACATCTCGACCGGATCGGCCCCCTTTTCACCGATACCGAATGCCGGGCTCGGCGTGGTCGGCGCCAGCAGCACGTCAACCTTGTCGAAGGCCTGGTCGAAATCGCGCTTGATCAAGGTGCGGATTTTCTGGGCTTTGAGGTAATAGGCGTCGTAATAGCCGGCAGACAGCACATATGTACCGATGAGAACGCGGCGCTTGACCTCGGCGCCAAATCCGGCGGCGCGGGTGTTTTCATACATGGAGACGATGTCGTCGCCTTCGACACGCAGGCCGTAGCGCACCCCGTCATAGCGGGCGAGATTGGAAGAGGCTTCGGCCGGAGCGATGATGTAATAGGCGGGCAGCGCATATTTGGTGTGCTTCAGGCTGACTTCCTGGATTTCAGCGCCCGCCGCCTTGAGCCAGTCGATGCCTTGCTGCCACAAATCTTCGATTTCCCCGGACATGCCGTCGACGCGGTATTCCTTCGGGATGCCGACCTTGAGCCCCTTGACGCCCTTGGTGAGCGCCTTTTCGTAATCGGGCACTTTCAGATCGACACTGGTCGAGTCCTTGGGATCGTGTCCGGCCATGGCGCCAAGCATGATGGCGGCGTCCTCGACTGTTCGCGTGATCGGGCCTGCCTGATCGAGGGAAGACGCGAAGGCGACAATGCCCCAGCGCGAGCATCTGCCATAGGTCGGCTTGAGGCCGACCGTGCCGGTAAAGGCTGCGGGCTGACGGATCGAACCGCCGGTGTCGGTCGCGGTTGCGCCGAGGCACAGATTGGCGGCAACCGCCGATGCGGAGCCCCCGGACGAGCCGCCCGGGACCAGCGGCGTCTCGTCGCCCTGGCGCCGCCACGGATTGATGCAGGGGCCAAAATCGCTGTTCTCATTAGACGAGCCCATGGCGAATTCGTCATTGTTCAGCTTGCCGAGCATGACCGCGCCCGCGTCCCAGAGATTTTGCGTCACGGTCGATTCATAGGGCGGTACAAATCCGTCCAAAATATGCGAACACGCGGTGGTGCGAACATTATTGGTGGCGAACAGATCCTTGATGCCGAGGGGAATGCCTTCGAGCTCGCCCGCGTCATTCTTGCTCTTGCCCTTGCCGCCCAGGCGCTTGTCGCTTTCCTTCGCCATTTCAAGTGCGCGGTCGGCAGTGGTCAGCACATAGGCATTGAGCGCCCCGTTGGCCGCTTCGATATTGGCGAGATGGGCCTCGGTCAGCTCATGGGCCGTGAAATCGCCCGCGCGCAGTCCGTTGCGCGCGTCCGCTATGGTCAGATTGGTGAGTTCCGATTGCTTGCTCATATTCGCCTCTGCTTGACCTCGTGCCCTATTCGACCACTGTGGGGACCATGAAGAAATTGTCTTCCGACATGGGCGCGTTCTTGACGATTTTTTCCGGGTAGCCGCCATCCGTCACTTCATCGGCGCGTTTTTTCAGAGGTACCTCCTCGGCCGAGGACATGGGGTCGACGCCGTCGGTGTCGACCTCCTCCAACTGCTCGACCCATTTCAGAATGCCGGTGAGCTCGTCCTTGAGCGCCGTGGCCTCCTTGTCGGTTATCTTGATTCTCGCGAGATGTGCGATCTTGCGCACGAGTGCCTCATCGACCTGCATGGAAATAGCCTCATTGGGATTTGCAAATGTTTGCGATTGAGATGAACGGTCGTCCTGATTTGCTCATCTCATAGCGCCGGAGGGACGCAGGCGCAAGCGTGGGGGCAGGCTTGCTGTCACTTTAAATTGGGGCCGTCCCTACATCCACACTCAACGTCTTTCCCGCGAAGGGCATCCAGATGCAAGGAATCCAGTCGACCATCGCCTTGGTGAGCGGTATCAATTCAAACGATATGTCGCCCTTTTGTTAAAGTGACATGGGTCCCGGCCTCCGCCGGGATGACGGAGTGTGGTTGGTATTTAGCTACTGATTTGCTGCTGACTTCGCGCTCGCATCAGGTTTTTTCCGCTGAGCTTCGCGGAAGACCTCTTCGAACTCGATGGCGCCGCAGTTCTTGCGCCGCTTGACGATGATCCTGCCGATCTTTTTCAAGAGCCCCTCGGCGGTGAGGTTTTTCGAGACGGGATTGCGGTTATATCCCCTGCGGCTGAAAAAATTCGAAGTGGGCACGCCGCGCGCCACGCGCGTCATCATCTCGAGCCCCCGGCCATAGCCGACGAGGTTCATCAATTCGAGTTCGGCGGCCGAGACGCGGGCGAAGCCCTTCCTGTTCGCAACCTTGACGATTTTCTTGAGCTTCTGGACCTGCATCATGGGGCCGATATCCGGGTCGAGATTGAGGGCGTGGGCGGCAAAACCCTTGGATGTCTTGCCGAAGGCGATGAATTCGCGCCAGTTGTTACGATTGCTGTAGCGCGTGATCCCGCTTGCGATATCGCTGCGCACCCGGCGCAGAAGTTTGGCTTTCGTTCGCAGCTCCCGGGCGCGCGGGCCATCGGCCATCAAGGCCTTGAACTCAAGGCGCTTGGCAAAGGCCACGCCATGGGACTTGAGCACGGCGTTTGAATTAGCCGCCAGCAATTGCGCGTAGCCAAGGGCGGTCGAGGCGGCGCGTCCGCGCGGCTTGATCTTGCGGCATTTGTAATCGACGGGGAAAATGCCGGACAGACGGGAATAAGGGCCGATGCCGCCCGTCTCGAGGGCGTAGACGCCGATCACCTGATCCGCTGTCAGCCCCAGGGTCAGGGATTCGCGCGCGTAAATTTCCTTGAACCTGCGCTCGCTGACGATGGGGGGCGTGAAGCCATATTCGCGTTTCAGCGCGCTCAGATAATCGGCAACGACGGGCAGATCCCTGCGCTTCTTCCTGGGCTTCTTTTTTTCAAGCGCGATCAGGCATTGCGGTTTTTGCGGTCCCTTATATTCCGGCGGGTGCGTCAGGACATAGTCCTTGCGCGTGATCGCAAGCCCTTTTTTCTTTTTCGCCCGGCGGCCGGATCGCTTTTTCGACACGCCGCTCCAATAGGTATTGGCGCGGCTTCTGAATTTGGCATAAGCGGCTTTATAGGGCGCCGCGATGCGGTCGCATCTCGACTTGGGGATGGTTGGCGTTTCCTTTGCCACTTCTTTCGGCGGCAGGGCGTCCCATGGTTTTTTCGCCGGTGCGGCTGGCGGCTCCTTTTTTGCGATAGGCGCGGGCCGGGCCGTCGAGGCCGGGGCGGGTTTGTTGTCTGCGCGCGTTGCACGATCTCCATTCGGCTTAAATGCCGGGCGCGGTACGGGAACGGCAACGGAGGGAACGACTTCGATGCGCGGTTCTGCATGCAGTTCGGGCGCGAACATAAACGACGCCGTCACGAGCGTCAGCAGCGCTGCCATGCGGGCGCTTGTTCGTGATGCCCGGCGCGATGTCAGGCGCCATGTCAGGCGCTTGTGTTTTGATGGCGTCATAGGATTGAATTCTTTCAAAAGTCAGAAAGCTGATTGACGGCTCGTCTAAGCAATATAAGCGCAATAACAGCCAGTCCAGGCATATTCATGGCAGTTTGGTGTCAATATCGGCATTATTACCAGTTGTTTTGGTTGTATCTACGCACCTGCCGGCAGGTCTGCACATGCGAAAAAGGGTGCCGGCAATTAATTTCCGCATCTACCGGGACCGCGTATATATTGCCCGGAATTCACAATAACGGATCGTACAGCCCCAATGGCAGAACAAAAACCATCGTCCGCTTCAACACCGGACCTGACGCTTGAAGAACTCGCCGCGCACCTCGCGCCCGGCGACCGGCTGCTTGGCCTCGACCTCGGGACCCGGACGATCGGCGTGGCGCTCTCCGACAGCCAGCGGATTGTGGCAACGCCGCTTGAGGGGCTGTCGAAGGGCAAGTTCAAAACCGATATGGCGCGTCTTGCCGAGCTGATCGCCGAGCATCAGGTGGGCGGCGTCATTGTCGGGCTGCCTCTCAACCTCGATGGCTCGGAAGGACCACGGGCCCAGTCCGCGCGGGCCTTTGTGCGGAATTTCTCAGGCGCTTCCGATTGCCCGGTCGTTTTTTGGGACGAGCGCCTGTCGACCGTGGCGGTCGAGCGAACCCTGCTCGAGGCGGATACCTCACGAAAGCGGCGCGGGGAAGTGGTCGACAAGATGGCTGCGGCCTATATTCTCCAGGGCGCGCTTGATCGCTTGAAGAATATCGGCACGTAGTCAGGAAAAGGCACGGTCGATGATGGAGCCGGCATTGCCCGGGCATCCTGCTGCGCCATAAGTCTGGACGGCGGATCCATCAAATCTCAAGGCCATGAACGCATCGGCCACCTCGGCGGGGGCGTGAGCGTTGAGAAGACCGCCTGCCGCAAGGCGCGCCAGTCCCTCGACAAGCATGCGCGCGTTTTGATCGAGCTCCTTGGGCCGGTGGAGAAGATCGGCGAGACGGTCATAATGCCTTTGCAAGACCGGACTGGTCGAGGTCATCTCAGCCAGGTCGTCCATGATCAGGCCGACGGCGTCCGGTTCCTTTTGCAGGGCGCGCAATAGATCGAGACACATGACATTGCCCGATCCCTCCCAGATGGCATTGACGGGGGCCTCGCGATAGGCGCGCGCAAGGGGGCCGTCTTCGACATAGCCATTGCCGCCCAGGCATTCCATCGATTCGTAAATATGACCGGGCGCGATCTTGCAGATCCAGTATTTTACAATCGGCGTCATGACGCGCTGCCAGGCCGCGCCCAGCGGATCGCCGGTCTCGTCGAATGCCCGGCCGAGGCGGAACGACAGCGCCACCGCGGCTTCAACGTCAAGCGCGAGATCGGCGAGCACGGAGGTCATGATAGGTTGGTCGACCAAATGCCTGCCGAACACTTTTCTGTGGCGGCTGTGATGGATGGCGTTGGCCAGCCCCTGACGCATCAGGGCGGCTGAGGATACGGCACAATCAAGTCTCGTATATTGCACCATTTCGATTATTGAGGCGACGCCGCGGCCCTCTTCACCGATCAGCCAGCCATGGCAACCGCGCAACTCGACCTCCGAGGAGGCATTCGACCGGTTGCCGAGCTTGTCCTTGAGGCGCTGAAAGCGAAGCTTGTTGATGCCGCCATCGGGCAGAATGCGCGGCACGAAAAAACACGACAGCCCCCGGGCGGCCTGGGCCAGGACGAGAAATGCATCGCACATGGGCGCCGACATGAACCATTTGTGGCCCGTGAGAATATATTCCTGACCGGGGCCGGACGTGCGGACAGGCTCGGCACGGGTGGTGTTGGCGCGGACATCCGTACCGCCCTGATTTTCGGTCATGCCCATGCCGATCGTGATCGATTTCTTGTCGGGGATAGCCTTGAAGGACGGGTCGTATGTCCGGTTGAATATTTTCGGCAAGAGGGTATCGGCAATGCCGGGCTGGATTTTCAGCGTGGCAATGGCGGCGTTTGTCATGGTGATGGGACAGCAATGGCCGGCCTCCATCTGGGCCGTCATGTAAAGTCCGGCGATGCGGGACAGGTTTGCTGCGGGTCTGATCCGGCCGTCCTCGATCCCCTCCCAGGCACTGCAATGCAGCCCCTCGCCCATGCTCATGCGCATCAGTTCATGATAGGCGGGATGAAACTCGACCCGGTCGTAAGGACGCCCCTTATTGTCATAGCGTTTCAGTCTGGGCGGATTTTCATTTGCCAGCCGGCCAAGCTCCAGGGCATCGGCGCTACCGGTTTGCGCGCCCAACTGGGTAAGCCAGCCCAACTCGTCAGCGCCGTTTTCGCGTTTGACGGCCTCCATGAAGGGAATGTCGCTGGTGGCGAAATTGAGATCTTCAAAGGCCGGGCTTTGATTGAATATTTCATGGGTATCAAAAAGCGCGCCCGGCGAGGCGGCGGGGGATTGCGCAGGCTCCGCGGCTCCGGTCAGGGCAGTTTCGGACGGCGCCGGCCCGTTCTCAACCGATCCAGTCGTCGGAGTTTCGTTTGCTTCGTGTTCTGATTGCTCAGACATCACGCTCTCCCTGATATTGATGGGCCCGATGCCCGATTATGGTCTCGTAACAGCGCTACTCGCGCCTGTTTACACCGGTTATTTTCAGGATAGCATCATTTTATGGCGCCATCATCGAAATCAGGGCTTGTCGGCAGTCCAATTCCCCACTATAGCTCGGCTTTTAATGATACCTGCTCAAGCCAGCACTGACTTCGTCTACCCGCACCGCCATCTTCTTTCTATCGAAGATCTGACCCCTGCGGATATCAATGGTCTGTTGGATCTTGCGGACAAGTCGGCGGAAATCAATCGCGACGTCCGTAAAAAGCGCGATACATTGCGCGGGCGCACGGTTATCAATCTCTTTTTCGAAGCCTCAACGCGAACGCAAAGCTCGTTTGAGCTGGCGGGCAAACGCCTGAGCGCGGATGTCATGAACATGGCGGTCAAATCCTCGTCGATCAACAAGGGCGAGACGCTGATCGACACCGCCATGACGCTGAACGCCATGCGGCCCGACATACTCATAGTGCGTCATCATGCAGCGGGCGCGGTGGAGCTTTTATCGCAGAAAGTGGACTGTTCGGTTGTCAATGCCGGGGACGGCAGCCACCAGCATCCGACACAGGCGCTTCTCGATGCCTTGACGATACGGCGCAACAAGGGCCGCATCGAGGGGCTTACTGTCGCCATTTGCGGCGACATCCTGCATTCGCGTGTCGCCCGGTCGAATATCATGCTGCTCAATGCGCTCGGCGCCCGGGTGCGAATCGTCGCGCCGACGACGCTGCTGCCACCAAGCCCGGAACGGCTTGGCGCCGAGGTGTTCACATTCATGGAGCAGGGCATCGAGGGGGCCGACGTGGTCATGATGCTGCGGTTGCAGCGGGAGCGCATGACCGGTTCATACGTGCCATCGACGCGGGAATATTTTCACTTTTTCGGCCTCGATCAGGAAAAGCTGGCTTACGCCAAGCCGGATGCGCTGGTGATGCATCCGGGGCCGATGAACCGGGGGGTCGAAATCGCCTCTTCCATGGCGGAGCTGCCAAGAAGCGTTATTCAGGAACAGGTTGAAATGGGTGTCGCCGTTCGCATGGCAGTGCTCGAAGCCCTCTCCTATCAATTACCCAAAGAGTGAGCGACCGATTTATGAACAGCGGCGGGACATCTCGAACAGGCGGCGAGCAAGCGACGATCGCTCTTATCAATGCCAGGCTTGTCGATGCGGAAAGCGGCCGCGACGAAGAAGGCGGACTGCTTGTCGAAAACGGGCTAATTAAAGATCTCGGTACTGAATTCAGACGCAATGCGCCCGATGGCGCCGAGGTGATCGATTGCGGCGGTCATGTTCTATGCCCGGGCCTGATCGATATGAATGTCACCACCGGCGAGCCGGGACACGAACATCGCGAAACGCTGACGACGGCCAGCCGTGCCGCGGCCGCGGGCGGTGTCACGACGATGATCGTGACACCGAATACGGACCCGGTCATCGACGATGTGGCGCTGGTCGATTTCATTCAAAGACGCGCACGCGATACCGCACTTGTTCATGTGCACACCATGGCGGCGATGACGAAGGGCCTCGAGGGCCTGGAAATGGCAGAAATCGGACTCCTCAAGGAAGCAGGTGCGATCGCTTTTTCAAACGGCAGGACAAGTATTGCCAGCGCCCAGGTCATGCGCCAGTCGCTCGACTATGCGGGGGATTTTAAAGCGCTCATCGTCCATCATCTCGAAGATGCCGATCTCGCCGACGGCGGGGTCATGAACGAGGGCGAGGTTTCGAGCAGGCTGGGGCTGCCGGGCATTCCAGCGGTTGCCGAAACCATTATGCTCGAGCGCGATATTCAGCTTCTGGAGCTCGCCCATGGCCGCTATCATGCCGCGCAGATTTCCTGCGCGGGGTCGCTCGAGATGATCGGTACGGCAAAAACACGCGGACGTCCGGTGACATGCGGCGTTTCGATAAATCATCTGACCCTCAATGAAAACGACATCGGTTCCTACCGCACATTTTTGAAAATGCGTCCGCCACTGCGGCCCGAGGATGACAGGCTTGCCATGATCGAGGGCATCAGGAACGGCACAATCGACGTGATTGTTTCGGCGCATGATCCGAAGGACGTGGACGTTAAAAGACGGCCGTTTTCAGAAGCTGCTTACGGCGCGATCGGATTGGAAACGCTGCTTCCGGCGGCGCTGAGACTGTATCACGGCGGCGAACTTGAGCTCATGGACCTCTTGCGCGCCATGACGATCAACCCGGCAAAACTGCTCGGGCTGCCATCGGGACGGCTCACGAAGGGCGCGCCCGCCGACCTCATCGTGGTCGATCTGGATACACCTTGGGTGGTTGACCGGGACGAGTTGCAATCGCGTTCGAAGAACACGCCGTTCGACGAGGCGCGGGTGCAGGGGCGGGTTCTCAAGACAATCGTTTCCGGCCGCCTGATTTTTTCAGACGGGCGCTTTACATGACAATTGGCGGTTAATCCGCCTATATTGTCCGCATAAAAATGATGTTTGGGGATTTTATACCGGAAACCACCTCATGATTGTTGGTGACGATACGATTTTGACAGCGACAACACTCTATCTCGCCGCCTTGGCCGGCGGCTACCTCCTGGGGTCCATTCCCTTCGGGCTGCTGCTTACGAAATTCGCAGGGCTCGGCGACATTCGCCAAAGCGGATCAGGCAATATCGGCGCAACGAACGTTCTGCGCACCGGCAAAAAATCGCTCGCTGCCGCTACATTGTTGCTCGATATGCTGAAGGGATTCATTCCCGTATTCCTTGTTCAGCAAGTCTCGTTCTTACCCACCGCCCCGTTTCTGGCAGGAGCGGCTGCCCTTATCGGTCACGTTTTTCCGGTCTGGCTCTTGTTCAGGGGCGGCAAGGGGGTTGCGACCTATATCGGCGTTCTTTGGGCACTGGCCTGGCCGTTGGGTCTGGCGTTCTGTCTGATCTGGCTCGCGACGGCGCTCATTACGCGCATATCGTCTCTTTCGGCCCTGGTGGCCTCCGCGCTCATACCCATCGTGCCGCTGCTTCCAGGCTCATTCATACCGTCATTATTAATAGAATTCGACCTGGTCCGCTTTCTCGCCTTCATGTCACTCGTCATCTTCTTTACGCACCGGAAAAATATCGCCCGGCTGCTGCGCGGAGAAGAATCGAGGATCGGTGAATAGCGGGAACCGCCATAAGTCGGGGCCGGTTGCGCGCCCGGCGCCACGCACGCTCGATGACGACACGCGTCTCGCATGGCTCAGGCTGATCCGCAGCGAGAATGTCGGACCTGTTACATTCCGCGATCTAATCAATCGTTTTGGCGGTGCGGTTCAGGCCCTTGAGGCACTTCCCGATCTTGCGAAGCGTGGCGGTCTCAAGCGCAAAATCGTCATTTGCGCCCATGACAGGGCTGAGCAAGAACTCGAGCGTGCGCGCAAGCTCGGCCTGGGACTATACGCTATCGGCGAAGCCGGCTATCCGCCATGGCTCGCTCATGTGGACGCGCCGCCGCCCCTCCTTTACACCAAAGGCGACATCGGCCATCTCGATCAGCCTATCGTGTCGATCGTCGGCGCGCGCAACGGTTCCGCGGTCGGCCAGAAATTTACCCGGCTTGTCGCAAGGGAGCTCGGGGAAGCTGGATTTGTTATCGGTTCCGGACTTGCGCGCGGGATCGATACGGCGGCGCATAAGGCCGCTCTTGAACATGGTACGGTCGCAGTTCTCGCCGGCGGCATCGACATGATTTACCCCAGTGAAAATGAAGCGCTCTACCACGCCATTGCGGAGCGCGGTCTCCTTGTCAGCGAGCGTGAACCGGGCCTGCAGCCACGAGGGCAGGATTTTCCGCGCCGCAACCGGATCATATCGGGCATGGCTGCGGGTGTCGTGGTTGTCGAGGCGGCGACGCGTTCGGGCTCATTGATCACGGCGCGCTTTGCTGCTGAACAGGGGCGCGAGGTATTCGCGGTCCCGGGCAATCCGCTCGATCCGCGCGCTACCGGCACCAACGGCCTGATACGCGACGGGGCGACACTGGTCACGAACAGCAAAGACATCATCGAAGCACTGGCGCCATTATTGCGGGCCGAGGACGGCTCGCAGCCCGAAGGGCAATCGCAATTGGATTTCGAAGAATCGCGTGAAGATGAGGAGCCGCTGACCGATCAGCATCTTGACGGAGAAAACGGCCTTACGGCGCGTCAGCGCGTGCTCGATGCTCTAGGGGCCAGTCCGGTGGATATTGACGAACTCGGCCGTGTTACGGAACTTGGCGCCGGCGAGCTTCAGGTCATTCTTTTGGAGTTCGACCTCGCCGGCCGGCTGACCCGCTATCCAGGACAATTGGTGGCGCTGAATGCCGATCAATGATGCCGGAGCGCGCTCGCAGCGGCTGCCGGCCAAAGCCGGGCTCCTCCTGTTTTCAGGCGGTATTGTCACCGTCGCCGTTTACATTATTGCCCAACCGGCTGCGCCAGACGGCTTCGCGATGGGCATATTCAAGCAACTCGCCCAGAGAGATGTGCCCCGACCTTGTTGCCATTATCTGCAATTCCTGCAGCATTTCGGCCATATAGGCGGCAGTCTGCCGCGGACTTGAACTTTTGATGGTATCGGCGATTTTATAGTGCTCCGGATCTGTTGTTTCTTCCTTGCTGGAAAGTTCTGCACGATTTAAATCTTGTAGATCACCTGGTTTGGTTTTGTTGTCGCGATCTGGCATGGGATCTCCATCTAGTTGATCAGGTAAAAGCTACTATAGGTTGTATTAGATTAACCATTGGTTGTAATTTAGGCAAGATTAATTCTTCTTTTCACCCTGATTTCATGATTGAAACCGATCAAACAGGGCGCGGTTCGAGCTCTTTTTCCCTGCCGACAGTAAAAAATGGCTTGTTACATCGGGCGCTCTGTGTCATTTGCCTCGGCCTTAGGGGTCGTTGCGACCCTGCCAATAAATGAGGCGCGCATACGCGATGAATGTTGTCATTGTCGAATCGGCCGCCAAGGCCAAAGCGATCAATAAATATCTCGGTCCGGACTACCGCGTGCTGGCATCCTACGGGCATGTCCGCGACCTGCCGTCGAAGGACGGCTCGGTTGAACCGGATCAGGATTTCGAAATGCATTGGGCGGTCGACGCCAAATCGAAAAAAATCCTGAAGGAAATCAGAGACGCTCTGAAAGGCGCCGATAAACTCATACTGGCGACCGACCCGGATCGCGAGGGAGAGGCCATATCGTGGCATATCCTGAAAATCCTCGACGAGAAAAAGGCCCTGAAAGGCATCGATATCGAGAGGGTCGCTTTTAACGCGGTGACAAAAAAGGCCGTGCTCGAAGCAATCAGTCACCCGCGCGCCATCGACCAGCCGCTGGTGTCGGCCTATCTTGCGCGGCGGGCTCTCGATTATCTCGTTGGCTTTACTCTGTCGCCGGTTCTCTGGAGAAAACTTCCCAGCTCGAGATCGGCGGGGCGGGTTCAATCGGTCGCACTCAGACTTATCTGCGACCGTGAAGACGAAATCGAACTTTTCAAACCGCAGGAATACTGGACCATCGAAGCGGCGCTTAAGACCTCCGAGAGCAAGGACGTCACCGCGAAGCTGCATTCCATCGCGGGCGAGACCGTCAAGAAATTCGATATCGCGGATGAGGCAAACGCCCATGGCATTCGCGATGCGGTGAAGGACGGCGCTTTTGCGGTGAGCGGCCTGAAGGCCAAATCGGTCAAGCGCAATCCAATGGCGCCTTTTACGACATCGACGCTGCAACAGGATGCGGCCCGGAAACTCGGTTTTACCGCGCGCCAGACCATGCAGGTCGCGCAAAAACTCTATGAAGGCATTTCGCTGGATGGCGAAATGGTCGGGCTCATCACATATATGCGGACGGACGCGGTGCAAATCATCAAGACCAAGGCGAAAAACGCACAGGAAGCCCATGAGGCGGTTCGTCCGACGGAGCTCTCACGCCAGCCCGAGCATGTTTCGCAGCATCTCGGCAAGGATGAGGCCAGGCTCTACAAGCTGATCTGGCGGCGAACGATAGCAAGCCAGATGGCGGTCGCGGTTTTCGACCGGACGACCGCCGATATCACCACCCAGGGGAGCGACGGCCGGGATTACGGATTCCGAGCCACCGGTTCGGTGTTGACCTTTGACGGTTTTCTCAAGCTCTATGAAGAGGGGCGCGACGACCGCGGTGACGACGAGGACAGCCGCAGGCTTCCGAAGCTCAGCGAAGGCGAGGCACTGGGGCGCGAGAAAGTGACGGCCGATCAGCATTTCACACAACCGCCGCCGCGCTTTTCAGAAGCGACGCTCGTCAAGAAAATGGAAGAACTCGGTATCGGCCGGCCATCGACTTACGCATCGACGCTGAGCGTGCTTCGCGACCGGGAATATGTCCGCATGGAGGACAAGCGTTTCATTCCTGAAGACAAGGGACGGCTGGTGACGGCCTTCCTGAAAAGCTTTTTTACGCGCTATGTGGAATATGATTTTACGGCCAATCTGGAAGAGCAGCTCGATTTGATATCCGACGCCAAGCTCGAATGGAAAGACGTGCTCAAGGATTTCTGGAAGGACTTCACCGGGGCGGTGGACGAGATCAAGGACCTGCGCGTATCCGAGGTGCTTGACGCGCTGAATGAAATTCTGGGCCCGCATATTTTTCATGCCCGCGAAGACGGCAAGGATCCGCGCCAGTGTCCGAGTTGCGAAGATGGCCGGATGAGCATCAAGGTCGGACGCTATGGCGCATTTATCGGCTGCTCGAACTATCCGGAATGCAATTTTACCAGGCAGTTTTCCGAGGATGGCGAAGGTGCCGCCAATGCGATCCCGCGCGACGGGCTCATATTGGGCAATGATCCAGACAGCGGCCTCGAGGTGAGTGTACGGACCGGACGGTTCGGCCCGTATCTTCAGCTTGGCACCGGCGAGGACGAGGAAAAGCCGAAACGCGCGTCGATCCCGAAGACCTATGATCCGATGACCATGGACCTTAAACAGGCGATGGCCTTTCTCAATCTTCCGCGCGAAGTGGGTCCGCATCCTGAGACGGGAAAGCCCATCAAGGCCGGCATTGGCAGGTTCGGGCCGTTTGTCGAGCATGAACGGCTTTATGCCAATCTCGAAAGCGTCGAGGACGTCTTCACGGTCGGTCTCAACCGGGCGGTCAGCCTGCTTGCGGAAAAAGCCAAGAAACGAGGCAAGACATCGACGGCACTCAGGGAACTGGGCGAGCATCCGGAGCTTGGCGGCAAGGTCGATGTGATGGATGGGCGGTACGGGCCTTACGTGAAGCACGGCCGGATCAATGCGACGCTGCCCAAGGGCATCGATCCCGAAAAGGTCACGCTTGAGGAAGCGCTCGAGCTGATCGCGGCCAAGGAGGCCAAAGGCGGGGGCAGGAAAAAGGCGGCAGCCAAAAAGAAGCCTGCTGCGAAAAAAACCGCAGCGAAAAAAACCACCGCGAAAAAATCCGCAGCAAAAAAGCCAGCAACAAAGAAGGCCGCGGCAAAGAAGAGCACCAGTTGAGTGACCAAAAAACCAAAATCGAAAAAGAAGCGGCGCAGTTTTCCCAGCAAGACGGACATTTTGGAATTCATCAAGAGCTCTGAGCGAAAAGTCGGGAAACGCGAAATCGCCCGAGCATTCAACATCAAGGGCAAGGATCGCACGGATCTTAAAAAACTTCTCCGGGAGATGCGGGACGAGGACCTTATATCGGGCAGCCGCAAGAAGCTGAGGCGGCCCGGCGAATTGCCGCCCGTCGCGGTGATCGAGATCACCCGCATGGATGACGAAGGCGAATTTATCGCCCATCCCGCTGTCTGGGACGAGGATGAAGACGGGCCAAAACCTTCAATTCTCGTCATGCAGTCGAACAAAACACCTCTTCAGGGCGGCACTGCGGGCATTGGCGACCGCCTGCTTGCCCGGCTTGAGAAATTCGATCCGGCCAGTGCGCATGATTATCCATATCTGGCGCGCCCGATGCGGCGCCTGGAACGGCCGCAGGTGAGTCTCCTCGGCATATTCCGGTCCATCGCAGGCGAAGGCGGCGTCATCGATCCCATCGACCGGAAGCAACTGCGCGAATGGCACGTCTCGAAAGAAGATGCAGGCAAGGCCGGTGACGGCGATCTGGTACGGTATGAAATCATGTCGAAGCGACGCAGCGGCGTGTCGACGGCCCGCATTCTCGATGTGCTCGGCAATCCGGACGATCAAAAACAGATCAGCCTGATAGCCATTCATGCCCACGGCATACCGAATGTGTTTCCGGCTTCCGTCATGAGCGCTGTCGAGGAACTCGAGGAACCGGACTATGGCGAGCGCGAGGATCTGCGCGACACACCGCTGATTACGATTGATCCGTCCGACGCGCGCGACCATGATGACGCGGTCTGGGCCGAGGCGGATTTGAGCGCGGAAAACAAGGGCGGCTGGAACGTGATCGTCGCCATTGCAGATGTCGCGCATTACGTCCGGCCGGGCTCGGCCATCGACAATCATGCGCAACTGCGCGGCAACTCAACCTATTTCCCGGACCGGGTTGTTCCGATGCTACCGGAGCGCATATCCAACGACCTTTGTTCGCTCAGGGAAAACGAGGTGCGTCCCTGTCTTGCCGTGCGCATGGTTTTCGACAGGAGTGGCCGTAAAAAAAGTGCGCGCTTCATTCGCGGGGTCATGCGCAGCCATGCGCGGCTTTCGTACCAGGGTGCCCAGGCGGCGATCGACGGCAAGACCGATGCGCGTACGAAACCGCTTCTTGAGACCGTGCTCAAGCCGCTCTGGTCGGCCTATCAAAGCCTGCACGAAGCCCGGGCCAAACGCGAGCCGCTCGATCTGGATCTGCCGGAACGGAAAATCATTATCGGCGAGGACGGCAAGGTGGCCGAGATCCAGGTGCCGGAACGGCTCGATGCACACAGGCTCGTCGAAGAATTCATGATCCAGGCGAATGTCGCCGCAGCGGAGGTGCTCGAAGGGAAGACGGCTCAGTTTATCTACCGCGTCCATGATGCGCCGTCACAGGAAAAGCTCATGTCGCTCAGGAATTTCCTCAGAACCCTGGATGTGAAATTCCCGAGTTCGGGATTGCTGAAGCCTTCTCATTTTAATCGCATTATGGCGCAGACGGCCGGAACGGAGACCGCGGATCTGGTCAGCGAAGTTGTTTTGCGTTCACAATCCCAGGCCGAATACAGCGCCGAAAAGGCCGGGCATTTCGGCCTCAATCTCGCCCGTTACGCCCATTTCACATCGCCTATCAGGCGGTATGCAGATCTCGTCGTGCACCGGGCGCTGATCGGCGCTCTCGGATTTGGTCGAGACGGCATCGAGCCCGACAGAGGCGACGGTCTTGGAGAAATCGCGTCGGCAATATCGAAAACCGAACGTCGATCCATGGCGGCGGAGCGCGAAACCAACGACCGTCTGATCGCCGCGCATCTTTCGGAACATCTGGGCGCCAAATTCCCGGCCCGGATTTCGGGCGTCACGCGAAGTGGGCTGTTCGTCAGGCTGACCGATAGCGGCGCCGACGGTTTCGTACCGATTTCGAAAATCGGCGACGAGTTCTATCACTTCCATGAAGACCGCATGATGATCATCGGCGAGCAAAGCCGTACAGGCTATCGGCTCGGCGACGATGTCGAGGTGAAGCTTGTCGAAGCCGTGGCAAGTGCCGGTGCGCTCAGGTTCGACATGCTCAGTCCCGGCCAAAAGGTAAGCGGCCCGGTAAAAAAACCCACAAGAGACAAAAGAGACCGCGGCGGGATGCGCAAGAAACCGTCGCACCGGGGTCGACGCCGGCGGCGGTAACAATGCCATTCATGCACTGCCACAAAAGGCATTCCGCCACTATGACGCATTGACCGCATGACCGGATTTTGCTTTTTACCCTCGAGCAGTTTCGACATTTCATTGTGAAACGAAAGACAGGCGATCATGGCCGAGCGAACAAGCCGGGCTACGTATGAATCTCAACGAAATGTATGGCAGGCCATGTGGGCGGGCCTGCGCGGGCGCTGCCCGGGATGTCATGAAAAGACACTTTATGCGCGCTATCTGAAACCGTCAGCGGTGTGCAACTCATGTGGAGAGGAACTCCACCATCACAGGGCCGATGATGCGCCCGCCTATTTCGCGATCTTTATCATCGGTCACTTGATCATACCGGCCGTTCTTTTCATCGAAGTGAATTTTGGCTGGCCACTCTGGGTTCATGCCACGCTTTGGCTGCCCATGGCGCTGATCCTCACGCTGGTTCTCCTGCCTGTCATCAAGGGTGCGCTAATCGGATTGCAATGGGCTTATAGAATGCATGGATTTGGCACGGCCGATGGCCTAGACTTGGCCGGTCATCCAGATCAACCCGATCAACCGGATCATGAATTGCTCGCCATCCATAATGCCAAACGATCATCTCAGCCGGCTCAATAGTCTGAAACGCAATCAATCGCATCCAAATCAGAGGCCCAGGGATGCCGCCAGCCTGGTGATCGTCGATCTCGAGACGCCGGCACACCCACGCGTGCTCATGGGCATGCGGCATCCGAAGCAGGAATTCATGCCGGGCAAGCTTGTTTTCCCAGGAGGCGGGGTTTTGGCATCGGACAGCCGGCTTCATGTCGCTGACGACCTCAGCCCGGAAGATCGCAGGCGGCTGCTTTTCGACATGAAGGGGCGGGCGAGTGCTGCGCGGGCACGCGGTCTGGCACTTGCTGCTATTCGCGAGACTTTTGAGGAAACCGGCGTTCTGATCGGCCGGACTTGTACCGCTCCTCAAAAAACCCGGTCGCCCGACTGGTGTGGCTATCTCGAGGCCGGCGTTCGGCCCGACCTGAGTTGTATCAACTTCGTCGCCCGCGCGATAACGCCGCCGCGCCGGAACAAACGGTTTGACACGCGGTTCTTTCTCGCATCAAGGCGCACGATCGCGCGGACGATCGGAAAAGGCGACGGTGAATTTGTCGAAACCCGATGGGTAACGCAGGATGAGGCGGCGGCGTATGATCTGCATCCCATGACGCAGACGATCCTGGACGAGGTCATGGGTCGTATCGACACCGGCAACGGCGCCATTCGCCGCGGCCCCATACCCTATTATTATATGAGAAACGGGCGTTTCAGGCGTGAGGTCATCGCGGCCTGAAGGGACCGCGCACGCCTATTCCTGTGGATGGGGGCTTGACACTCTGCTGCATTGCAAGAGATTATGTTGCAACGCAATAGAAAAGTCGATTTCCAGTTCTGGAGATCGTGAAAGGATATACAATGTTTGGTTCATTCAACGATTTCAACGAATATGGCCAGGAAAGTGTGGACGCCGCACTTCAGAGCCTCAATAGTTTTGAGCGCGGCTTCATGGCCTTTGCATCGGAGTGGAACAAGTATGCGGAGAATTCGCTGGCGCAGGGCCAGGAAACGGTTGAACGTCTTATGCGGGCGGACTCAGTCGAATCAGCACTTTCCGCCCAATCCGATTTCGCGCAATCGTCTTATGACGCCTATCTCGGGCACATGAGCCGATTTTCCGGTCTTTATGCGCGGATGGCCGAGGACACATACAAGCCCGTCAACGAGATCGCGCAGCGTCTGCAGTAATCGTTCAACGTCTCTTCTTAACAAAATCCTGAAAAGGCCCGGCTGCCAAGCCGGGCTTTTTTATGCCCGTTTATTCGCGGTTCCCCTTAAAAACCCGCGCTGATTTCTATTGAGGCGTTGAATTAAGCGTGTTGATCGCTCATATGTGACGAGTATCAATGCTTTGAGTATTGTCCCACTTGTTCCGGTCCCGCTGAGGGACCATACGGTGTCGGGTGAATTTGATTGTAACTTGTTGCGGCTATTGTCGCCGTGAAGCCAAATTCATCTCAACCGTGTCTGGGACAAAACACATTTATTTGCGCCCCGTGCGCGATCCATTTACAATGATGGATGAAAATAAAATTATTCGGGGAAGAGCGCTTTCTCAGTTTCTCCCCATTTTAAGGTTAGACGATGGGGGCATGCGCCCCGAGCTAAGGTGCTCGATGTCATGACAGATTGGCGATTGATGGCGGGCGGTGATCGCAAAGGCGATGAGAAATCAGATACCGGTCTGATCACCAAGACCAGACCGAAAACGAAAAAGCCGAGCCTGTATAAGGTGCTGCTTCTGAACGACGATTACACGCCCATGGAGTTCGTGATTTTCGTTCTGGAGCAGTTTTTTGGAAAAGGTCACGAAGAAGCAACACGAATTATGCTACATGTACATCAAAAGGGTGTCGGCATTTGCGGTGTGTTTACATATGAGGTTGCGGAAACCAAAGTCACTCAGGTGATGGACTTTGCCAGGCAACATCAGCACCCGTTACAATGCACAATGGAAAAGGAGTAATCTGGGTCCGTGCCGTCATTTTCATCCGGTCTTGAAGAATCAATCCGTCGTGCGCTCGATTACGCCAATGAGCGCAAACATGATTACGCCACGCTTGAGCATTTGCTTTTGTCGCTTATCGACGAGCGGGATGCCGCGGCGGTTCTGCGCGCGTGCGACGTGGACATGGACGAACTCCGGGCGCGGCTGATCACGCATGTGGATCATGAACTCGAACAGCTGATCGGTGCGGACGATCAGGAGGCGCAACCGACCGCCGCGTTCCAGAGGGTCGTTCATCGCGCGGTTATTCATGTGCAGTCTTCCGGCCGTGAAGAAGTAACCGGAGCAAATGTACTCGTGGCGATTTTCGCCGAGCGCGAAAGCCACGCGCTTTATTTTCTGCAAGAACAGGATATGACCCGTTTCGATGCGGTCCAGTATATTTCTCATGGCATATCCAAGCAGTCGAGCCTTTCGGAAACCCGGCCGGTGCGCGGTATCGAAGACGATGCGGCCACGGTGGAGGGCAATGAGGACGGGCGCGCCGAAGTCGAGGCGCTCAATGCCTATTGCATCAACCTAAATCAAAAGGCGCGCGACGGCAGGATCGACCCGCTGATCGGCCGCGAAGACGAAATTTCCCGGACCATTCAGATTTTGTGCAGGCGGCAGAAAAACAATCCGCTGTTCGTCGGCGATCCCGGTGTCGGTAAAACGGCGATTGCGGAAGGGCTCGCGCGCAAGATAACACAGCATGAAGTTCCGGAAGTGCTCGAGGATTGCACGATTTTCTCTCTCGATATGGGAACGCTGCTTGCCGGCACGCGCTATCGCGGTGATTTCGAGGAGCGGCTGAAGGCCGTTATCAAGGGGATCGAAAAATACGAAGGCGGCATCCTGTTTATCGATGAAATCCATACGGTGATTGGCGCTGGCGCCACGTCAGGCGGCGCCATGGATGCATCCAACCTGCTCAAGCCCGCTCTGCAGTCGGGCACATTAAAATGCATCGGCTCGACGACCTATAAGGAATATCGACAGCATTTCGAGAAAGACCGCGCGCTCGTGCGCCGTTTTCAGAAAATCGATGTCAAGGAGCCGAGCATTGAGGACACCATCAAGATTCTCAATGGCCTCAAGCCCTATTTCGAAAAGTTTCACAAGGTCAAATTCACGGCCAAGGCCTTGACGACCGCCGTCGAGCTTTCGGCAAAATACCTGCATGACCGGAAATTACCGGACAAGGCGATTGACGTAATCGATGAAACCGGCGCGTCGCAAATGCTTGTGCCCGCTTCAAAGCGCAAGAAAACGATCGGTGTGCGCGAGATCGAGGCAACGATCGCGACCATGGCGCGTATTCCGCCCAAGACCATCACCAAGACGGACGCAGAATTTCTCTCAAGCATCGAGCGCGATCTGGAGCGTGTTGTGTTCGGCCAGGATCAGGCCATCGAGGCCCTGTCATCTGCCATCAAGCTGGCGCGGGCCGGCCTGCGCGAACCGGAAAAACCCATTGGCTGCTATCTCTTTTCAGGGCCAACCGGCGTCGGCAAAACCGAGGTTGCCAAGCAGCTTGCCTCACTGATGGGCGTAGAGCTCCTGCGATTCGACATGTCGGAATATATGGAGAAACATACGGTCTCGCGCCTTATCGGCGCGCCCCCGGGATATGTTGGCTTCGACCAGGGCGGATTGCTGACCGATGGCGTCGATCAGCACCCCCATTGCGTCCTGCTTCTCGACGAAATCGAGAAGGCTCATCCGGATCTGTTCAATATCCTTTTGCAGGTCATGGATCACGGCAAGCTCACCGACCATAACGGAAAGAGCATCGATTTCCGCAATGTCGTGCTGATCATGACCACGAATGCGGGCGCGGCGGATCTTGCGCGCGAACCCATCGGATTTAATCGCGGCAAGCGCGAGGGCGACGACACGGAGGCTATTGAAAAACTCTTTACGCCTGAGTTCCGCAACCGGCTCGACTCGGTCATTCCGTTTGCCAGCCTGTCGCCCGACGTGATTGCCAAGGTGGTCGAGAAGTTCGCCTTCCAGCTCGAAGCGCAGCTTTCCGATCGCGGCGTCGCGATCGAACTCAGCGAGGAGGCCAATGACTGGCTCGCGAAAAAAGGCTTCGATGAGAAGTTCGGCGCCAGGCCGCTGGCGCGTGTCATTCAGGAATATATCAAGAAACCTCTGGCGGACGAACTTCTCTTCGGCAAGCTTGACAATGGCGGCACGGTGCGCGTGACCGTCAAGAAAAGCGGTGGTGCGAAGAAGGGCGAAGGCGAGGAAGTGCTTGATTTCGAATTCATCCCGCCCGCGAAGAAGAAACCTCAGCGAAAGAGGATCGCCAAAACCACCCGCAAGGCCATTGGATCGACCAAGCGCAAGGCCCTGCCAAAACCCAAGGCCGGGAAAAAGAAACCGGGTCCGAAAGGTCCGAAACGGAGCGGTCCGAACCAGGTTCCCACCGTTCCCCTGTCCGAGGACGACTAGAACCTTGTCGCTCGAGGTTTAAGCTTTGGCGCTTCTGTCAAAAAGATGAATTTGTCTCTCCAGCGAATTCCCGGACCGCGCCGATAACCCCCGTAAATCGCCCGGTTTGTTCGGCGTGTTCCACATGGTTCGATCATGCCACCGGTTGTCGCCGTCACGCGTCGATTTCCGCTCTGATCCGGGCCGCGACGGCTTCAAGGTCCTTTTCATCCGCCATGTTGTCTTCCGAGCCGTGATGTTTCAGCCGCCCGCCTTCTTTACGAGGCAGGATATGGACATGGAGGTGAAAAACGGTCTGACCTGCGGCGGCTCCGTTGAACTGTTGCAGGATGAAGCCGTCGGCATCCATTGCCTTGACGATTTTCGGCGCCAGTTTGCGCACCGTCGCCATGAGATGGGCAAGGCTTTCGGCATCGATGTCGAGGATATTTTCAGCCGCCGTCCTGGGCAGGACGAGAGTGTGCCCCGCCGTTCGCGGCATGATGTCGAGAAAAGCGAAGCTATGATCGTCCTCATAGACCTTGTGGCAGGGCAATTCGCCGGCAATGATTTTCGCAAAAATATTCTGATCGTCATAAGCCATTGTGATTTTCCATATCGTTTTTAAATACAGTGCAGTTGATGCGAATGGGACGGGCGTTTTTAAATCAAGCCTTTTTGAAAGGCGAGTGAAGATTGAGCTCGGATTGCTCCATTTCCACATGGCTGCGTTCATGCTCCAGGTAATGGGCGACGGCCCGGCGGAAATCAGGATCTTTAATATAATGCGCGCTCATGGTGGTTTTCGGCAGATAGCCACGCGCAAGCTTGTGTCCGCCCTGGGCGCCCGCTTCAACATATTTCAGGCCGTGACGGATGGCGTAGTCAATTGCCTGGTAATAGCAGACCTCGAAATGCAGGCATTTATGGTCTTCCCTGCAGCCCCAATAGCGACCAAAAAGCGTATCCCCGCCGATAAAATTCAAGGCGCCGGCAATATGTTTCCCCTCTCTTCGGGCCAGGATCAGGAGTACATGTGCGGGCATTGTTTGCGAGATGCTGGAAAAGAAGCTGCGATTGAGATAGGGATCGCCCCATTTGCGCGCGCCCGTGTCCATGTAAAACGCGAAAAATGCGTCCCAATGCGCTTCGCTTATCTCACCTCCGCTGACGCATTCGATCTCGATATCGTTCGACAGCGCTGTTTTTCGTTCCTTTTTGACCGCCTTACGTTTCCTCGATGAAAGCTGGTCCAGATAATCGTCGAAAGTGGCATAGCCCTCGTTCCGCCAATGGAATTGCTGATCGGTACGCAGCAGAAACCCCTGTGCGCCCAACTCGCGCCATTCACCCTCGCTGAGGAAATTTATATGAAAGGACGACGCGCCCGCGCGCTCCGTCAGCTCGATTGCGGCACTGACCAGGAGGCGCTGCGCCTTTTCGGCGCCGACTCCAGCGCCGACAAGAAACCGCCGGCCGGTGACCGGCGTGAAGGGTACGGCGCTCAGAAGTTTCGGATAATAACGGCCGCCGGCGCGGAGATAGGCATCGGCCCAGCCATGATCGAACACGAACTCCCCCTGGCTGTGGGATTTCATATAAACCGGCATGCATCCGCGTATGACACCTGTCTCATCCTCGAGGACCAGATGTTGCGGGGCCCAACCGGTCCCCTCACCGACGCAGCCTGTATCTTCGAGCGCTTTCAGGAATTCGTGCGCGATAAACGGATTGGCCGGCTCGCCCTCGGGATTTGCCAGCGCATTCCAGGCCTCAGGCTTGATTGCGGAAATCTCCTGCTCCAGCCGAACAATATATTTGTCGCTATCACCCATTTATCACGCAAACAGCCTGCTTTTTCGAAACGCGTTACCGTTGGAGTTTTTCATGCGTGATCATAAACCATGGGGTCCGCTTGTGGACGCAATTTTTCAAATATCATCGCATCGGCCCACTTTGTCGCCAACGCCTCCTGCGCCTTCGTTCTAACCGTCCATGTGAAGAGCGGGCGGTCGAAGAATTTACGCGCTATGATTGGCGCCAATCTCGGCAGAGCGCGGATATCATAGGCGATGAAATCGGGCCGCGCGATGACACTGCTCAGGAGGTGGCGCAAGGCCAGACGCTTGAGCCGGCCCGGTATGGGAACGCCGCGGCGTCCGCCAAGACCGCCCGCGACCAGACCTTTTGGTATCCCGGGCGCCATGTGGCCGATGGCGCGGACGCTGTTGGGATTAAAGGACATGATCCCGATCGGCCCCTTATAATGCCGCACGGCACGGGCAATGGCGTCCTCGAACGGACCGGCTCCGCGCCAATCGCTTTTCACCTCGACGAGAAGGGGTGTTTTTCCGTCGACGATTTCAAGCAGTTCGCCAAGCCCCAGAATGCGATCTCCAGTCTCCTGCATGGGGATGTTCTTGAGCTCGCTCAACGAATAATCGGCCACATGTCCCTCGCCTTGCGTGAGGCGGTGTAGGCGACGGTCATGAAAGACGACAGGGGCGCCATTCCTTGCCGACTGGATATCGACCTCGATGCCGTAGCCGCTCTCGATCGCGGCGCACACGGCCGTTTCGGTGTTTTCGACTATTCCTTTCGACCTGTCATGCAGGCCGCGATGGGCGATGGGCCTGATCAAATCGGCTGTGCACGACATGACCGGAGTCATTCATCATCGATATAGAACTGGAACAGCGCCTCAATCTCAACAGCCGCGCCAAACGGCAGGCTTGAAGCGCCCACCGCAATGCGCGTATGCCGTCCGTGTTTGCCCAGCACCTCCGCAATAAGATCAGAGGCACCGTTGATGATTTTCGGGTGGTCGGTAAAACTGTTTGTCGAATTGACAAATCCACCAAGGCGAACGCACCGGGTAACCCTGTCGAAATCGCCCAGGGCGCTTTTCACCTGGGCGAGAATATTGATGGCGCAGAGGCGTGCCGCGGCAATACCGTCCTCCACATCAATCCCCTGCCCCGGAGCACCCGTTCCCGCAGGCTCCGCCCCGAGCGTTCCGACATAGACGATTTTGCCGTCTTTCATCGGCAGTTGTCCGGAAATATAGAGATATTCTCCGCACAATTGAAATGGAACATAATTAGCAGCGGCTGCGGGAGCATCGGGCAAGGTGATGCCCATAGCTTGCAGTTGTGTCTCAATGGCGTCCATGACCCCACCTCCCCCTCGTTGAAGTTGTTTGATGCCATTATTCTACGGTAAAGCAATGCCTTGCTCAAACCCAAATCATCCCTTAGGGTCTTTGCCACAGAACCCGTCCCAGTGGTCTCTTCAGACCACCAGCCATTGGTGGTTTTACTCCCCCCGAGATGGGCAAAACCTACATCTGGCTTTCAGGACCTGTTGGAGAACACGATGAGATCAGCCCTGAAACTCACGACACGGACCGCGTCCGCATTTACCGTATCGGTCCTGTTCTGTACCAATTACACATTGCCGGCAGATGCGCTTACGCCAAGTAAGTCTCCCGAACTTGCTCCACACCGGGCCGTCTATGAAATGAGTCTGGGTAATGCCGACCGCACCTCGGGCGTTGCCGGTGTCAAGGGGCGGCTGGTGTTCGAATTCAACGGCAATGCATGTGACGGATACACGCAGAACATGCGGTTCGTCACCGTGGTGATCGACCAGAAGGGCACATCGACGCTGACAGACCTTAGAAGTTCGAGCTGGGAAGACGGTGCGGGCAAGCGGTTTCGCTTTAATTCCCATCATTACCGGGACCGCAAGCTCAAGGAGTCGGTCAAGGGCGATGCCGTCCGCTCCGAGCGGGGAACCGAGGTTGAGGTGGCGCTTTCAAAACCCAAGGCACAAAAATTCAAGTTTTCCGACAATGTGCTCTTTCCCAATCAGCATTCCATTTCTGTCCTGAAACATGCCCTTTCAGGCGACCGGGTTTTGCAGGCCCGCATTTATGACGGTTCGGACAAGGGTGAGAAAGTTTTCGACACAACGACGATCATCGGAAAATTACAGCTGTCCGGATCGAAGCAATTACCGAACAGCATCGCAAATCTGGCGCGCCTCAAATCCATGCCGTCATGGCCTATTGCCATCAGCTATTTTGAGATTGGCCAGAGTGCCAGCCGGGGCGAGGAATTGCCGGTGTATGAACTGGCGTTCCGCATTTATGCCAATGGGGTGAGCAGGAATCTTCTGATTAATTATGGGGATTTCTCAATCCGCGGCGTATTGAAGGAAATCGAATTCTTCAAAGCGGATGTGTGCGAATAATTCAAAAAATTGAGGAGCAGGCCGTCGAGCCTGCTCCTCTGTCTCATCTTGTTTGCTATTCAGCTTAACGGCGCGCGTATCCGCGGCGAACGATCACACATGAAGCGTGCGGATTACGACCATGGGCCTGGCGGTCATAAAGCCTGTTCTCGCACCGGTTCATGGCTTTACGGCAGGCGCGACGTCCATATGCCTTTGCACGGGTCACGGGGATCCGGCGGCCATATCCATGGCGGCGTTTGGCGACGGCGACACATAGTTTGCCAACACCGCGATGGCGGAAGTGGTCACGTCTGCCCGACCAGCGGTTCCTGCGAGAATCGCGCGGCGCAACATAATGGTCGCGATAGCGATAATGATTGCGCTGGCTTGCCGCAGCGGCGACCGCAACCGCGCCCAGAGCCCTGACAATTTTCTTGATATTCTTTTTCTTCTTCTTGCGCAGCTTGGGGGCGCGATGGTTTGCAACCGGTCCGTGATGCTCGACAGCGTTGCGTGCATGCCGCTTGCCTTTATCGAGGCGTTTCGCCGAGGCAATGTCGGCGGTCGCAAACGAGCCGACCGCTAAAATGGCTGCTGCAAGTCCTAATTTCGAAAACATGGCAGTGCTCCTTGTTGTGGTTATCCAAATTCACTTCACGAAACGGATAATCGAGCATTGCCATTGAATGGTCCTTGAACGTGGCCTTCACACTGCGTTCATGTTTAAATAGTTGTTTAATTACAATAAGATATGGGGTTATTTTTCTTTGTTCTTTATGACCGGACATATGCATAAAACGTCCGGTGGAGCGGCTTTTGTTGCTCAAAAGGCCACTCAACTCCATGCATTCGTCAGGCTGAGACATTGAACCAGGTAAACATGCCGGACGCCGCATGCGACAGGATGTGGCAGTGCAATGCCCATTTGCCGGGATTGTCGGCGACAAAGGCGATGGATACTTTTTCGTTCCGTCTGACAAGTTCCGTATCACGCCAGGGCGCGTCGTTCACCGGTTTGTCGTTTCTGCGCACGACCTTGAAATGATGGCCATGCATATGCATGGGGTGGGGCCAGGCGGTGCGGTTGATCAGGTCGACGATAACCGTCTGTCCCTTTTTCACGTCAAAGAGCGGTTTCTCGGTCATTCCCACCTGGCCGTTGAAGGCCCAGACCTGACCGGCGCCTACAAGCTGCCGGATATCCATATTCTCGCCCTTATAGGTCGCGTTCCGCATGCCGCCCATGGCGCCACCTTCCATCACCATTTCATACCTTTCCACATTGTCGAGCGGCAACGCGTCAGGCAGCGGGTTGGGCGGCAGGTTGATGGGCTCGCGCCTGTGCGGCAGCTTCGCCTCACCCTCCGCAATATTGAGAGAAGTCAGGGGCACCGGAAAATCCTGTGACACTTCGTCAAGAAACACCGTTTCCCCCGGGGAGCCTTCAACATTGATATCGAGATCGACCCGCTGCGCCGACGCCAGGGTTATCAATTTTCTGGTAGCGCCAATATGCGTTGCCGGTTGTCCGTCGATTGCGATCACCGAGGCTTTCCAATTGCCCAATATCAAGTTGAGAGTGCGGGCATTGCAGCAATTGACGAGCCGTAAACGCAGGCGCTCATTTTTTCCGACTGTATAGGCCGGCCTGTATTGGCCGTTAACCGTGGGCCAGTTGCCCAGGCGCCCTCCGTGGGACATCTCACCCATGTGTCCCAGGCTTTCTTCATGGATCTGGCCATCATTATCAAGTCTCCAGTCATCGATGACCATGAGCAAATCGCGGTCGAATCCGGGGGATGTTTTTTCCTCGACAATGAGCGCACCATAGAGACCGCGCGCCACCTGTTCCCATGTCCGCTCGTGAGAGTGGTACCAGAATGTTCCGGCATCGGGCGCACGGAATACATAATCGAAGCTTGCACCGGGCGGTACCGGTTTTTGGGTCAGGCCGGGAACGCCATCCATGGCGTTGTCGCTGCGCAAGCCGTGCCAGTGGATGGTTGTCGGTTGCGGCAGTTTATTGACCAGACGGACCTTGACCAGCTCGTCTTGTTTGACGCGAATTTCGGGCCCCGGCGACATGCCCTGATAGGACCAGATTTTGGTGGGCAGCTTGTCCACTCCCCTCAGCTTGGCCTCGCCGGGTCTGGCTTCGAGTACAAGAAAGCCATCCTCCCTCCCCTTGGCGCCGGCGGGCGTCATGGAACCTGGAGCCGTCAAAAATGCGCTGCCTGCAATGGCGGCAGTACCTTGCAAAAATTTACGTCGTTCCATTACTCTTCAAATTGCCTTTCCATAGAAATGCTGCAATCGCGTATGGTATAATGGCGTTAAGTTGCATGACAAAAAAACACGTCCCTGCCTGCACATGAACACAAGCGTTCAGTATTGACCTTCCTCCAACAGGAAGGTCAATACTGCCGTCCGATCGACCAGACAGACTTTATCAGCCGCGAAGGAAAAAAGCATGATCGTCAACCGGTATTATCATTGGAAACGCGCCGCCGTGAATGGGCTCGGATTGCTAGCAGTCCTGGTTATCTCTTTTGGCACGGCCTGGACCATCCTTCCCTCAAGCAGTAAGGCCGAGGACATCAAGGTTTTCAAGAACAGCGGTTGCCAGTGTTGCGCGCGGTGGGCCGCGCAATTGCGCGCCAAAGGACATCATGTCACTGAAAAAGGCGTCCTTAACATGGATGCGATCAAGAAAATGTACAATGTGCCGGAGAAATTCGAGGGATGCCACACCGCACTCGTCGGCGGTTATGTCATCGAAGGGCATGTCCCGTTAAGGGAGATCGAGCGGCTATTGAGAGAGCGCCCCGATGCCAAAGGCCTGGCCGTGGCCGGCATGCCCATGGGCTCGCCCGGAATGGAAGTCCCGGGCGAAAAACCAGATTCCTATGACGTCCTTCTATTAAAAAAGGACGGCACTTCGGAAGTGTATGCCAAATATTGAAGCATGAGCGGCTGCCGGTATGGGGATCAGGCCGCTGCCGAACGTTCCTCCGGCCAGGGCTCACGCCAGGCGTCGATTGCGCTGATCGTCCCGTACCAGCGCTGTAATTCAGAGCAGCCGTCGAGGGGAATATTTGCTTCCTCGGCATGGGGGAGGAATGACGCAATAGCAAAATCGGCAATGGTCAGGCTATCGCCCAGTATATAGCTTTTCCCATGCAAATGGTCGTCGAGCACGGTCGCGAATTGCTTGAAATATCCGGTCGCGTCGTCAATTTCGGATTGCACCGGATCGCCAAGACCGAATTTGGGTTTGATGACATTCTCGAAAAAAATCCGGCTGGCGTGACGTGAAAAATGTGCGGTATCCCAATTGAGCCACTTCATCACCTGTATCTGCTTGACCGGATCAGACGGCCACATGTCGGAACCGGCCTTGTAGGCCAGATAGGCCATGATTGCGTGGCTCTCCCATAATTTGACATCGCCGTCCTCAAGCGCCGGCACCCTGCCATTGGGATTGACGGCCAAAAAGTCCGGATTCTTTTGCTGACCCTCGGCAATATTGACATGGACATATTCAACGGGCGAATTCAGGTGTTTCGCGACGGCGCAGGGCTTATGGGAGTTCGGCGTTTCGAAGAAAAAAAGTTTCATGACGGTCTCCTCAAAATTGGAATGAGAGAGAAGACTAGGTCCAATATAAAATATGTTAAAGAACATATTTTTCAGCTGGTATAGGATGACGAAAACCGCTGGAGGATAACAAATGCCCTATGTTCCCGAACACAAGAAACGCACCCGCGCACGCATACTGGAATGCGCCCGTCATCTTTTTAACCGACGCGGATTCACCGACGTGTCTATCGATGAAATAATGGCTTCGGCAGGTCTCACGCGCGGCGGCTTTTACAATCACTTCAATACAAAGGAGGACCTTTACGCCGAATCCCTCCTGGCCTATGCGGAAAGCAATATGGTCAAAAGCATGAACGACGTGGCAGACGAAAACGATCTGGCGTGGCATATCATCGATCAGTATATCTCGCGCCAGCATCTCGAAAATCTAGACGATCACTGCCCGCTCATGGCCCTACCATCAGACGTCGCCCGTGCCGGCCCTCAGGCCAGAGCAGCCTATCAGAAACTTCTCGAAGCCCTCGTCGGTGTTTTTGAAATAAACCTCGCGCAGACAAATGGCGCCTCTCCACGCCAGCAAGCGTTGGCAATCGCGACGACCTGCGTCGGCGCAATGGTGCTGACACGAACAATCGACGATCAGGAACTGGAAGAAGAAATCTGCAAAGCCGCACGCGTCTCTGCGGGCGCGGCGATGGGCAAGGTTCCGCAGGATGCCTAGCCTGCCGCGCTTTTCGTTCGAGGCTGTTTAAGCCGCCTCAAACAACCTCATCCAACCGCCACAACCTTGCCGCGCCACGAGTTCCGCTCATGTCTCCATGACGGGGTGGCCGGATGTCGATGGCGGGCGCGTCCGCGAAAATATGAGGCGCCATCAGATCCGGCAAACGGTCGTAAAGATGAGTGAGGTTTGAAAGTCCCCCACCCAGGACTATCCGCTCCGGATCGAAAACATTCACCACAGCGGCTATGCCGCGCGCCAGGCGGCCGGAGTGGCGGCCGATCGTCGCCTGCGCCTCCTTGTCGCCTAGTTGCGCCCGTTCGGCGATCGTTTCCACGCTCGCCTGTTCACCCGTATGGCGTTCATGATCGCCAGCTAGTCCAGGCCCAGAAACCCATGTTTCCATGCAGCCCCGCCGGCCACACCAACATTCCGGCCCCGGAAACTCAAACGCCTCCGCCCATGGCAGCGGATTATGCCCCCATTCCCCGCCAATGCGGTGCCGGCCGTCAACAACGCGCCCGTCATAAATGAGACCGCCACCGCAGCCGGTTCCGATGATGATGCCGAAAATCGATCCTGTCCCCGCCCCGGCGCCGTCGACAGCTTCCGACAGCGCGAAACAATTGGCATCATTGGCAAGCCGAAGCGGGCGCTCCAAATCGCGGGCCAGGTCGTTTTCGAAGGCCCGGCCGTTGAGCCATGTGGAATTGGCGTTCTGAACCAGCCCCGTATCGGGCGAGATCGAACCCGGCATCCCGATGCCGATATGAGCCGCCCCGCCCAGTTCATCCTCGATCTCTCCAGCGATGTTTTTCATGGCTTCGATTGTCGCGTGATAGTCGCCGCGCGGGGTGGGGCTGCGTTTTATGGACGTGAAGCGATCCTCTCCTTCAAGACCGATGGCCGCGATTTTGGTTCCGCCCAGATCAATTCCAATGCGTCGCATGGCCTTAATTCTTCCCGGCAGCCCGCAAAGCATACATCGCCGGCTTGATCAATTCGGGAGCTATTGCGCGTTCGGACGCAAACACGAGGAGCAATGATTCATCCTGCAGAAGATATTCGAGAATGGAGGCTAGAAAACCGGGTTCGCCCGCTGCTTCGCGCACGTCCGACGGTCCCAGGCCAGTCGCGGCGAGAAACTGTCCAATCCGTTCAGGCTCCAGCACAAGAAAACTCAATCCCTCTATGGCCATCGCTTCGGCCTCTTCCACATTCAGCTTTTTCCTGCTTCGTCTCATAATTTGCCAACCATTTGAAGTAACTACTTTTTCCTGAGATCGCATTTTAACGACATTCTTAAAATGTTGGTTACCTGTTTCGCGTATGGTGACGGCTGTAAAATCATCACTCGAATCAGTGCATGTATGTACGTTCAGTTACATTGACGTTACATCATTCCGGCGACACCTTTCAAAGGGTTCATGAGAGTCGAAGTATTTGGTGATAATAAAAATCAGGCTGGAGACCAAATTCAAATGACGAAAACCGTCATGATCGTCGAGGATAACGAACTGAACATGAAACTCTTTCATGATCTGCTCGATGCCCAAGGCTATCAGACCATCCTGATTCGAGATGGTATGGAAGCGCTCGCTACAGCCCGAAATCATAATCCCGATCTCATTCTTATGGATATTCAGCTGCCTGAAGTATCGGGTCTCGAAGTCACGAAATGGCTTAAGGAAGATGACGAGCTGCGCAATATCCCCGTTGTGGCAGTAACCGCTTTTGCCATGAAGGGGGATGAAGAACGGATCAGAGATGGTGGGTGCGAAGCCTATATCGCCAAACCGATCTCGGTTGCCGGATTTCTCGATACAGTGCGCCATTATCTGGGCGAAGCGTAAAATTAATGATCGGCTAGGCGTTTGATGTGTAAGCGGGTAGTAGTGCAGGGGGGCAGTCAATGAGTGCGCGGATATTGGTCGTAGATGACGTAGCTGCCAATGTGAAGCTTCTCGAGGCAAGATTGTCGGCTGAGTATTTCGAGGTGCTGACGGCCAATGGTGGGCCGGAAGCGCTTAATATTGTCAGCCGTGAAAAAATAGATGTCATTCTACTCGACGTCATGATGCCGGGAATGGATGGATTTGAAGTCTGCCGCCGGCTGAAAGCCGACCCTAATACCCAGCATATCCCAGTGGTCATGGTGACGGCGCTTGACCTACCATCCGACAAGGTCGAAGGCCTTGAGGCGGGTGCTGACGATTTTCTAACAAAACCTGTCGATGAAGTCGCCTTGATGACCCGGGTGAAAAATCTGGCCCGGCTCAAGGTTCTGACCGACGAGATGATCGTTCGATATTCGTCGGGCGAACAGGTCGGCCTGCAGGAAAGCTTGAGTGAATTGGCCGGAAAAGTCGGCAACAGTGGACGGATCCTACTGGTGGATGACAATGAACGCGCGGCCAAACGCATCAAGGACAGCCTGCAGCGGCATTTTTCCACCTTTATAGAACCCAGTTCCGAACAGGCATTTCACAAACTGAACGATGCCGAATTCGACCTTGTCATCATCAGCCTGCACCTTCAGGAATCTGATGGCTTGCGGCTTTGTTCGCAAATCCGGTCTACCGACCAAACGCGCCATCTGCCCATAATCATGATGGTCGGTGAAGGCGACAATGCGCGTTTACTGAAGGGGCTGGACCTCGGCGTCAATGACTATTGCATCAAGCCGATAGACAGAAACGAACTGGTCGCACGTGTTCGGACTCAGATTTCGAGAAAGCGATTTACCGATCAGTTGCGCACGCGGCTCGAGCAAAGCGTGGAGATGGCCATTACGGATCCGCTGACAGGGCTCTATAACCGGCGCTATATGGAAAAACACATGAGTATGTTTGTCGATGAGTCGCTTGCGACAGGATCAAACCTGTCGTTGCTGATTATCGATATCGACAATTTCAAATCCGTAAACGACCAGCACGGACATGATACCGGTGACATGGTTCTTGAGCAGTTTGCCACCCGGCTGCGTCGAAATGTACGTGGTATCGACCTGGTGTGCCGGCTTGGCGGCGAGGAATTCGTCGTCCTCATGCCTGAAACGGCCAAGAATGATGCCTGTATCGTTGCTGAGCGGCTGCGTAATGCGATCGCGGCAAACCCTTTCAGCATGGGTCGGACTCAAGGTTCTCTCGATGTGACTGCCAGCATCGGTGTGACTACGCTTGAGCGTGAAGACGATCGCCCGCAGACGCTTCTTAAACGGGCCGACCAGGCGCTCTACACCGCCAAACGAGATGGACGGAACCGCGTCGTTACGGAAGCCGCCTGATTTTAGGGCCGCTCTGCAAAATCCATCCCCATTTCAAAAAAACTGAACATATCCGGACCGTTAAACGGCATGGCGCCAGGGTGGCAAAGGGCCCTCATGACCAATTTTCGCTTGCCCGTGACATAATTGTTGCTGTAGGATTTTTAGCCAAGCCTGTATGAATGCATGAGGGTGCCTTAATGACGTCATCAAAATGTCAACAATTTCATTAATGATGATGAAGTTTACAGGTGGCTGTAAGGAGAAAAATCGATATTCTGAAAGTCTCATTTGTTTGGGCAGACAAGAAAAAACAATGAGATGTATTTGTAGCGCGTAGCGGAATTTGGGTTGTAAAAGGGACGCGGCTAGCAGGAAACCTGAACTGGTACTGTTTCCATCCTTCACACAAATTAACTCAGAAAATTTGCTTCGTGCGATGCGAGATTTGCCTGAAGAAGTGCAAGGTCCGCCGCATTTCCTTCGCTTCGACGGGTAAGTGGTTGGTCGCAAAACGGCTTAGAGTGGCCTCCTCGTTGATGCCGTGAAATGACCAACCTGTTCGAGCCAGGTGACCAGTGCCCTCTTTGGTTCATCAGGCTCAATCGACCGGTCCAGCAATTTCTTCGGAACACAACCCCGCTGCCGAAGTGTTGCGGGGCCGGTCACATTCTCCCCCAACCTCCCGCAGCTTCGCTCCCCTCACCCGCACAATAAAAACCCGGCCACCAATATTTGGGCCAGGCTGAATTCAATTTCCTGCTGTAGAAATTCCGTGAAAAAAAGCAAAACTTATGACCGGGCCATGCGCCTCGTCACTTGATCTTTGATTCCTTGAAGTCGACGTGAGCGCGCTTCACGGGATCATATTTTTTCAGGACCAGTTTTTCGGTCTGCGTCCGGGGGTTTTTCTTGGTCACATAATAATAACCCGTGTCGGCTGTGCTCACGAGCTTGATTTTCTGCGTATTTGACTTGGCCATTGATATCTCCAAAAGAGTCGGGTCGGGGGGGCTTGAGAGCCCCGAGCGAAACCCATCCTCAAAACAACATTCGTCAGGAGTTTGACTGATTGGGAGCGCACTCTATAGGAGCGCCCCTTCATGTCAAGCATCTGGAACCCGCACCGTCAGAGATTTGTCGCAGGCATGACGCAGTAAACAATGAACATGCTTAACGGGATACTAACCCGGATCTGCAAAACTTCAGATCCGTAACGTTGCAGATTGCCGCTCGCGTCAAATTGATGCCCCATTGGAATGATCATTTGGCCTTGTCGGTCTCTGCCGGTCGCGTTCCAGGTTTTGTCTTCCGTTCTGTCGGTTGTAATTATCGGGTTGTCTTTATTTGTCATGAAAATCAGTGGGTTCAGTTTCACAGGGCCGAAAATGAGATGCTTACGGCTCGTCGACAGCGCGTGTATTGCGCTGATTGCTCTGGCTATGGTGGCCGCCGGGCCGGTGACCGCTTCGGCCAAACCTAAATATTCAGCAATCGTGATAGACCGGAATACAGGCAAGACCCTTTATTCAAGGAATGCGGACGCACAGCGATACCCAGCTTCTCTTACCAAAATGATGACGCTCTATATCGTTTTCGATCTCATCGAGAGCGGGCGGTTGAGTTATAAGTCGCAATTGCGCGTGACGGCTAATGCCGCTCGACAGCAGCCGTCGAAACTCGGCCTGAAAACGAACTCGAAGATTTCTCTGCACAATGCCATCAGGGCGCTTGTGACGAAGTCCGCCAATGATGTGGCGGTGACGATTGCGGAAAACCTGGCGGGCACGGAGGCAAAATTCGCGCGGATCATGACCTGGAAAGCGCGCCAGATCGGCATGAAAAAAACTGTCTTTAAAAATGCCTCGGGACTGCCCAATTCGCGGCAGGTAACGACGGCCCGGGACATGGCCATGCTCGGCGACCGGCTCATTGCTGATTTTCCCAAGCATTACAGCTTTTTCAAACAACGGTATTTTGCCTATAAGGGCCGGTCCTACCGCAATCACAATTCGCTTCTGCATAATTTCAAGGGTACGGACGGCATCAAAACCGGTTATACGCGGGCCTCCGGTTTTAACCTCGTGGCTTCGGTGAAACGTGGCGGCAAGCATCTCATCGGTGTGGTGATGGGCGGCAAAACCTCACGCCATCGCAACGCCAATATGCGAACCATGCTGGCCGGCGCGTTCAAGAAAGCCTCGAGGAAAAAGTCCCGGCGGGTCTATGCGGCGGCTCCGAGAACACGGATTGCCACGCCCATGATCGCCAATCTGAGGCCGGAAGAAAGCACACGGACTGTATCGCGCGGCCTCTCGCGCCCAAGCCGCGCAAAAGCTCGATTGAATGTCCCCATTCCCCAACCTGTTCTCAGGCGTCCGGTTCAATACCGGGCGGCACAATCCAGGGGGCGAACGAAGCCTGTCCGGGTCGATGCCCGCCGGGCTCAAAACAACCGGGCGCATGGCCCGTTTCATATTCAGGTCGGCGCCTTCGCGACAAAACAAGAGGCAGAGACATCCCTCTGGCAGGTTCGCCGCCGTGTAGGGCCGGACCTGAACGCGCATAAGGCATTCACGCAGCCCTTCAACGCGAAAAACAAGAAGCTTTATTATCGTGCCCGCTTTGCCGGATTCACAAGGTCGCTGGCGTCATCTTTTTGCGACAAGGTGAAAGCCGCAAAATTCGATTGCATTGTAATGCGCGCCGAATAAAGAGCAGTATTCGATGGCGCTCTTGATCAGGCTGGTGTGAGGCCGGCGCAGAATTTCTGAATACGCACGCAGGCCTCCTCAAGCGCTTCCGTCGATGTCGCATAGGATATGCGGAAAAAGGGCGACAATCCGAACGCAGCGCCATGGACCACCGCAACACCCTCCTCTTCGAGCAGGGCCGTGACGAAATCCTCATCCGTTTCGAGGCGTTTTCCGGCTTTTGTCGTCTTGCCCATGCACCCGGCGCAGGATGGATACACATAGAACGCGCCTTCCGGTTTTGGGCATTCTATGCCGTCCGCCTCATTGAGTTTTTCGACGACGAGATCGCGGCGGGCCTTGAACACCTCGGCACGTTCGGCAATGAAGTCCTGGCTACCGCTCAAGGCCTCGACCGCCGCCCATTGGCTGATCGAGCAGGGACTGGAGGTGGACTGTGACTGGATTTTTGCTATCGCCTTGATGAGATGTTCCGGTCCGCCGGCATAGCCGATCCGCCAGCCGGTCATGGCATAAGCCTTGGAGACGCCGTTCATTGTCAATGTGCGGTCGCGCAGAGCGGGTTCCACGCCGACCGGCGTAGCGAACTCGAATCCGTCATAGGTCAGATGCTCGTACATGTCGTCCGTAAGCACCCAGACGCCCGGGTGGCGCATCAGAACATCGGTGAGCGCTTTTAACTCGTCCTTGCTGTAGGCGGCGCCAGATGGATTGGAAGGCGAATTGAATATCAGCCATTTGGTCTTGTCCGTTATCGCCGCTTCGAGGTCCGATGGCTTCAGTTTGAAACCGTCTTCGATCCGCGTCTCGGGCATGACCGGCGTGCCCCCGCCCAGAAGAACGATGTCGGGATAGGAAACCCAGTAGGGCGCCGGGATGACGACTTCGTCGCCTGGATTGAGGGTGGCGATGAGCGCGTTGTAGAGAACCTGTTTGCCGCCCGTACCGACGGTGATTTCAGAGGGCGCGTAATCGAGGCCGTTTTCAGATTTGAACTTACTGGATATGGCCTGCTTGAGTTCGGGAATGCCGTCGACGGCTGTGTATTTGGTCTCGCCGCGATTGATGGCGTCGATGGCCGCCCGTTTGATGTTGTCCGGCGTGTCGAAATCCGGTTCGCCCGCGCCAAGACCGATGACATCCTTGCCCGCGGCTCTGAGTTCGCGCGCCTTGGAGGTGACTGCGATGGTTGCTGAAGGTTTGACGCGCGCCAACGCATCCGCCAGAAAGCCCATGATCGATCCTTAAAATATTCGTGATTGGCATCATACGGTCCGGCACCCTGGGGTGTCGGAAGCGGGCAAAATAGTTCGCTCTCGCGCTTTATACAAGGGGCATCTCGCATTTACGGAGGCGCGGGGGCGGTTCGGTGGCTTTGTCATTTTATTAACGGCGATGAACACGAGCCTGTTTGCTGATCTTGTTTTGCACCACGAGATGCCCATGTTTTGATTATAAACTGGATTTCACACAGCCGGGTCGGAGAGGAAGTACCGCGCACCTGTTTGACGTAAAACAGGTGGTTTGCGGTGGTTTGAATTATCCCGGGGGGCGGCCATAGCATGGAGCCTCAGTGATGAAGCACAATCTCAATCTATCCATTTCTCAAAACGCGGCATTCGCGGATCACGAAGAGGTCGTGTTCTGCGACGATCCGAATACCGGTCTTCGGGCGATCATTGCCGTGCACGACACGACGCTCGGCCCTGCTCTTGGCGGCACACGCATGTGGCCCTATGAAAGCGATGCCGCCGCCCTGCGCGACGTTCTGCGGCTCTCTTACGGCATGACCTTGAAAAATGCGCTCGCGGGCGTTCTATATGGCGGTGGAAAAGCGGTTATTATAGGCGATCCGAAACGGGACAAAACACCCGAACTGCTGACGAGTTTCGCCCATTATCTGAATCGCTTCGGCGGCCGGTTTATCACGGGTGAAGACGTAGGCATGCGTGTGGCGGATGCCGATATAATCGCTCGGGTCACGCCGCATATAAGGGGCACTTCTTCGGGCCATGCGGGTGATCCCTCGCCCTTCACGGCTTATGGCGTCTATTGCGGGCTTCTGGCTGCGGCCGAACATAAATATTGCAGCCTCGGCATTGAGGGGATGAGCGTTTCGGTCCAGGGACTCGGCGCCGTCGGTATGGCGCTTTGCCAATATCTGCACGATGCGGGAGCGGAGTTGTTCGTGTCGGATATTCGTATTGAGGCCGTGCGCGAGGCGCAGGACCGTTTTGGCGCATGCCCCGTGTCGCCCGAGGACTCGCACCGTGTGGCTGCCGACATTTATGCGCCATGCGCCCTGGGCGGCGGCCTCAACGCGCAGACCATACCGGACCTGACGGCGCGGGTGGTTGCCGGTTCGGCAAACAATCAGCTCCGCTCCGCGCATGATGGCGATTTGCTGCAGCGGTCCGGCATTCTTTATGCGCCGGACTACGTGATCAATGCAGGCGGCGTTATTTCAATCGCCCATGACAAGCACGGTTATGATCCCGCCCGGCTACGGGCGCATGTTGCGGGAATTGGAGACACTTTGCGGGAGATTTTCGTTCGGTCTGAAAAAACCGGCCGTCCGACATCGCGCATTGCCGACGAACTGGCGCTCGCACGGATTGCGCCACCCCATGACCGTCACTTTGCCGCGTGAGTTTTAATCGGGCCGGGTGAATTCTATCCCCGTTTCGTGCCCTCAAAGCAGGCTTTCAGTGCCGCTGCCAAATTGCGCATCAGTTTAAAATAATGATCGGGTCCGGGCGCGATGGCCGCGCCCAGGGGATCGAGCGCGCCAAGCCGGGCAGGTGTTCCCTCGATCAGACGCCGCGCCAGCCCGGGTGGAAATTGCGCCTCCGTAAAAAGGCATTTCACGCGTCCCGATTTGAAGATATTTCTCAACTGAACCAGATGACGCGCACCCGGCTGGATATGTGCGTCCGACGCTACCGCGCCCCATGAACCGAGATCATAGCGCTTCTCGAAATATTGATAGGCGTCATGATAAACGATGAAGGGTTTTTGGTGGACGGAGGCCAGTTCGCTTCTCAATTCCAAGTCGAGCTCGCGCAAACGCCTGTTGAGCTCCGCCGCGTTTTTTCTGATCGTATCTGCGTGGATTTTATCGCGTTCCGCCGCCAGATCCGCAAGGGCGGTCACGAATTTCATTGCATTCGCGGGATCGAGCCAGAGATGGGGATCGAAACTTTCCTCATGATCCCTGTGGCGTGGGTTTCCGGGGTTCTCGGCGGCCGGTTCGCCGGCTTGACCTGACATCGCTTCGCGCGGCCAAAGTCCCGAGCCGCGAAAGTGATATCGCCTCATCCCGCCTATCTCCGCGAGCCAGAGTACCGTTGTCTTGCCGTTTAAACGCGAGATTGGGCGCTTAAGGCCTGTTTCGAAGCTTTCATCGACACCGATCACAATATCGGCCTTGCCGAGAAGGTCGATTTCGGACGGCCGCAATTTGTATCCATGTGGTGAGTGCGTGCCGCGGATAAGCAAATCAGGAGTGCCCGCTCCCTTGAATATGCCTGTCGCGAGTGAATGAAGGGGGGCTATGGTCGCCACCACTTTCAGCTCCGCCTGAGCATGGCCGGGGGCATGAAGCAGCATGGCGCCGCAAATCACGGCCAGGGTGCTGCGAAAGGCCCACTTCGACCACCCGTGCCCTATACTGACGGGCTTTTGCGCCTGGTCCAGCTGCCGCACCTTATCGATCACCCTTCATACTTCACCCCTATCGCGGGGTTTCATCCTGCTCGCGTCCTGCCGCAGATTTATAACTGAAAATGAAGAATGTTACATCATAACATTTGTGCAATTTGCGATCGCTGTCATATGCTGATGTTATCAAACCGGGATGGACGGCCATGACGCCGGCGCAGACACCCAGGTCCGGTGTCAGGACCCGGTCAAGTTCTTCAGGCGCTGCCGCATGGCTTTGATCCGGTTGAACCGCGACTCCGAACTTTTGACCCAGCGCTTTAATCTCAGCTTGCCGATCATCGCCTGTTTGGCAAACCAGCCCCTGAGCGAGTTGGCACGGATTGAAACCATGAGTTCCGAATGCTGGTCAGCCCATTCGAATTTATAGGGTTCATCGCCGATGGAAAAATCAAACAACTCCCGGCCTTCCTCAGCCATGCGCTCCATCATATCCATGAGCAGCAGCGTGCCCGGCGAAAATCTTGTGTATTTGCTCAAGCCATAGGCCGTTTGATAGAGAATGAAACTCGACTTATCCGTCAGGCCAAAGGCACTCGCCAGACTTTCGCCGTTGAGATCAAGAGTGAAGACGCGCAGACTTTCCGTCATCTGGGCATCGCGGGCCAGCTTGTCGAAAAACCGTCCGGTTTCGGCATCAGCGAACGGATCGATCGCACCTGTGCCTCTGACCTGATCGCGCTTCCACTGGATGGTTTGAAGGATCATTTCGGCGCGGTCATCGGGCATGGTCAATTCGCGGAACTGCAAAGTTCCCTGTTCCGCGAGGGACCTTGCCTTGTCTTTCAGGCGACGCCGGGATTTGGCCCCGCGGCGGCGCTGATAATAAGCCTGCCAATCGGCGCCGATATTCGCAGCGTGATAGCCCAGGCCAAAATCATACGCATCGGTCCGGTAGAATGGATTTTTCAGGCCTGCCAGGAGTTCGGGCTGCTTTGGGAGATAAAGGAGATCCACATCCGGGCATTCCATCAGAACGTTTTGCCAGATTTGTTTCGTGTTCCGGGCATTGAGCGTCGCGAAGAACTCTTTGTCGATCAGCGGCGCATTGTAGTCGCTCAAATGATGTCCGAGCCAGATCAACCGGCTTGTCCCCCAGCGCCGCTCGATTGCCAAAGGCAGGATCAGCTTGAGATCTTCTGCCTGATCGACAAAAATTATACGCGGCGATAGAGATGATGCCTGATCGCTCTCCTGAAAGGCCTGCCACCAGTTTTTCAACCAGTTTATCGACTGAAAGGGCTGGGCAATGGCAGTGGATTGAAATGCACGCCATTCGGCCTCACAGGCGTTCAAATCGTCGTAAATCCGGTAATGAAACACTTGTCCAGCCTCGCCGCGCCGTTTAAACGGCCAGGATAACGGGAGGGCTGATGCGAGCGCCGATTGCTCCTTCAGGTCAGCGCGTCTCCACTCATTGCTGTCTTGCAACGTCATCTATTGGTCTCTCAAAAAAACCCGATTGTAATTCTTCCCAGGAAGCGCAATCAGTACGCTCTTCACAGCGAACCGTTTCACCCGATTTCCCATGCCGAATGCGTGTTTGCATCATGCATGTCAGCTAATGCATGATTCACACCATTTTCGGCCTGCGCGCTCAGAATAGGCACTGATTGTTAAATAAAGAGAAATACAAAGGATGAGGGTTAATCGCGCGTTACGGGGGAATGGCGCAAAAAAAACCGGACCGCCACGTGATGCGCCGGTCCGGTTCAGTCTCTGGGTTCCGCGCCATTATTGGGAATGGCGCAGTGAAGGTCCTTAGGGAGGATTGCCTTCGTTGCTGCCTCTCGACAACATGACAAAAAAATAGTCCATGCGGAGAAATCATCAAGGGCTGGCTTTGCATATGAGGCATGCATTAAATGCATGGCATGTCCTTAAAGGCCTGAATTCATTTCCCTAATCCTTCCATTGCCGTGCCTTGGAGACCAGAAAATCCCTTAAAACATCGATCCTTTTGGATTTTCTGTGTTCCTCCGGATAGACATAGAACACGTCAAGTTCCGGCATATCGACATTACGCAATACAGGAACCAGAAAACTGTCATCGCGAACCATATAGTCCGGCAGTACGGCCAGTCCCAGACCAGCCTTGACCGCCTGTTTTTGCGCATAAACGCCGTTGGTTTTGAGCACGGGTTTGCGCCGGCTGCCGTCCTCCCGGACCAGATCGAGACGGTTGGCGGGCAAGAAATGTATCGGCGCCGTCTCGCCGAGCAGCATGATGTCGTGACTGTTCAGTTCCTCGCAGCTGCGCGGCGTGCCCGAGCGCTTGAGATAATCGGCGGAGGCATAAATATGGAAATGCACAGTAAACATCTTCTTGCGGATCAGCCCCGATTGCTGGGGCTCGCGAAACCGGATCGCAACCTCCGTGACCCCCGGCGAGAGTTCAAGCTCTTCGTCCGTGAGTTGCAGCTCGAGATCGATATCGGGGTAGAGTTTCATGAATTCCGGCAGGCGCGGAACGAGCCAGATGGATCCCAGGCCTATGGGTACCGTTATTTTCAGGGGGCCGAACGGCTTTTCCCTGGTATCGTTGATCAAGGTTTCCGCGGCTTGTAGTTTTTCACGTATCTCGGTGGCTGTGTGCATGAGCATCTGGCCCTGCTCCGTCAGCGTCAATCCGCGTGCATGACGGTGAAACAGCGCGACGTTAAGCTCGTGTTCGAGCGCGCTTACCTGACGGCTCACCGACGACTGGTTGATCTTGAGCAACTCACCCGCGCGCGTGAAACTGCCGGCTTCGGCAGTGGCGTGAAATATTCTCAGCTTGTCCCAATCCATATGGCGGCGCGTCTCGTCGGCTTGGCCCTTAACTTGTCGGGCCGTTATTAAAACAAAATGTTCCGATGCTGAAGATTTGTCGCACTATTCGGCTGCTTCGGCATGTTCGTTGAATTCGGCCAGATATTTTTCGGCCTCGAGTGCTGCCATGCATCCCTGGCCGGCGGCCGTCACGGCCTGCCTGAAAGTGTCGTCGGTAACGTCACCGGCGGCGAACACGCCCGGGATGGAGGTGATTGTTGAATCAGGCGCGGTGATAATATAGCCATTGGCGCGCATCTCAATCTGGCCGCGGAAAAGTTCCGTCGCCGGAGCATGACCGATTGCGATGAATACGCCATCGGCATCGATATTCTTCGTCTCGTCCGTTTTTACATTTTTGAGCCGTGCACCCGTAACGCTGCGCGGGTCCTCGTTGCCCAGGACCTCCTCAAGAACGCTATCCCAGATGACCTCTATTTTTTCGTGTTTGAACAGGCGGTCCTGGAGAATTTTTTCCGATCTGAGTTCATCGCGTCGATGAACGAGGGTTACCTTAGCGGCGAAATTGGTCAGGAACAACGCCTCTTCAACGGCCGTATTGCCGCCGCCGATCACCACAACTTTCTTGTCACGGTAAAAGAAGCCGTCGCAAGTAGCGCAGGCCGAGACGCCATGTCCCTTGAATTTTTCTTCAGACGGCAGCCCCAGCCATTTGGCCTGGGCACCGGTGGATATGATCAGAGCGTCGGCAGAATATGTCTGGCCTCCGTCCCCTTCCAGGCGGAATGGCCGCCGATGAAGGTCTATGGATGTGATGTGATCGGAAATTATCTCGGTACCGACATTGCGCGCCTGGGCTTCCATCTGCTCCATCAGCCAGGGGCCCTGAATGACATCCGCGAAACCGGGGTAGTTTTCGACTTCCGTCGTGATCGTCAATTGGCCGCCGGGCTGTATGCCCTGGATTATGACCGGTTCCGTCATGGCGCGGGCGGCATAGATGGCTGCCGTGTAACCGGCAGGACCGGAACCAAGTATGATTATTTTTGAATGCTTGATGTCGCTCATGGGTTGTCTCGTTCATTTCAGAATTTGAAAGAAGGGTATGCTCAAATATCGAGCGGCCGTAGTGTGAATTTTATGTTGCAGCATATATCGCCCCGCGGTCCGTCCCGGTCAATAGGGCAAATGACCGCTCATGATGCCTCCAGCCGGGCTCTCTCGCTTGCCGCCTGCCCGCGCCAGTCGCGAAAACGCTCTGCTATTTCACGTGCAATCCGCGGTGTGGAATTTATCGGTACGTAAGTAAATGGTTGAAGAGGCAGCTCAAGGGGTTTTATGGCGCCCTCATCTTCGAGCCTCTCCAGAAAATAATCGATTTTGTGATGGCCGCCAGTGGGGCGGAAAACATGAACGGGACGGCCTGTCGATACCGCTTCACCGACCATGTTGACACTGTCGGCGGTCACGATGAACTGATCGGATTTGGCGAGGATCTGCAAATATGGATTCTCGCCCCTGCCGTCCCAAAGGTAATATTTCAGGCCCTTTAATTGATCGCGAATACGCGAAAGCGTGGATTTTCGGGTCCGACGCGATGGCGTGATGAGCAGGCTCGCGCCCGCCTCCGCGCTCTTGGCAACCTGCTCGAGCAGATAGGCCAGTTCGCGCTCGGACTGCTCGTCAAATTGAAACGAATTGCTGTCACCGCCCAACAGAACTCCGATATAGGGTCTGGTGTAGCGGTCAATCATCGTATCGGATTGCTGCCGTGCTTCGCTTAAACGCTCTTTGGACATCATATGCGGGCTCGTCAACGTGACCAGGACATTGTCGGCGCGCAGCCAGTCATGTTCCGGCACCCAGATCAAATCGGCCGCTTCCGGGCCGGTGCGCGGATCCATGAGAATGACGGTAAAGACGTCCCCATCCGTTTCCTGCCGGATCTGCCGGACATAGGCAATGGCCCGCCTGCCCGAGGCGATAACCAGATCGGGCCATTTTCCACCAAGAGGGCCGGCGGAGTTGGTGCTCTTGTCACGCGGATCGATCGGTCCGAACGGCATCAGCCATACCCAGGGCGGACGCGGGGAGATGCGGCGGATTTGGGCCTCTAAACCAAGCTCATGCGCGACGCCGAGGCATTTGAGTTCATCTCCCGCCTTGCCATCCGTCAGTATCCAGCAATTCCGGATACCGACTTCCGCCGCCAGATTTTTATTATCAGACATTGTTGCCGTTTCGTGATTCTTTCGCTGTAAATTCGATAGCGCAGAATTGTGGTCAGGTCATCTATCCCATGGACAATTTAAAAAACTTGCGCCTGAGCGTAATATTGTTACCTTTTTCATGGGACAAGGTTTATGGTTGTTGCGCTATCTCGGAGCTCCGGGACGCGCCCGTTTTATCTCATTGTTGAATAAAGGCCAGGTTTCATGAAATCCACCCTTGATCCGACGGACTGGCGGATTTTGAGCGAGCTTCAGCATGACGGCCGCATGACCAATATCGAGCTTGCGCGCCGGGTTGGCATTTCCGCACCGCCCTGTTTGCGGCGCGTTCGCGCACTTGAGGAAGCGGGTATCATCGAGGGTTACCGCTGTCTCATCGACGGGAAGAAAATCGGTTTTGAACTCACAGCATTCGCAATGCTCGGGCTCTCCAGCCAGGCGGAAGCCGATCTCCTCGCCTTCGAGGCCAGGGTGCGCAATTGGCCGATCGTGCGCGAATGCCACATGCTGTCGGGCGAGACCGACTTCATCCTGAAATGCGTCGCACAGGATCTGGCCAGTTTTCACGATTTCATCATTCATGAACTGACGGCCGCACCCAATGTCGACAGCGTGAAAACGTCGCTGGTTATCCGGCGGTCGAAATACGAACCGGGCGTGCCGCTCGATCTGGGACAGGACAGCGAATAGCGGTCCGTTCTCTTATTTGTATTTGACCTTCAAAATCTCGTAGGAGCGGGAAAGTTTCGGCGTGTTGACCTCGATCGTGTCGCCGGCCTCCTTGCCGATAAGCGCCCGTGCGATCGGGCTTGTGATGGAGACTTTTCCCTTGCTCACATCGGATTCATATTCCCCGACGATCTGATAGGTCACCTCTTCGTCGGTGTCTTCATCGACAAGATCGACGGTGGCGCCGAATTTGATCGAATTGCCGGACAGCGCCTTAACGTCGATTATATCCGCGCGCGACAGCGCACCCTCAAGTTCGGACACTTTGGCTTCATTCATGCCCTGCGCTTCCTTTGCGGCATGGTATTCGGCGTTTTCGGACAGGTCGCCATGGGCTCGCGCTTCGGCGATCGCCTGAATTATGCGCGGGCGCTCGACCGACTTGCGGTGCTGCAGCTCGCTTTCCAGCGCGCTGTGTCCCTCAATTGTCATTGGCACCTTATCTACCGACATTTTATTTTCTCCCGATATCGAACAACCGTATCACCCGGTACGCAATTCACATGCTCAGAATATTTTATATGATTTTTACAACTCAAAGACGGTTCGACGTTACGCGCCTTTTTCAGGATATGCGGCTCACATAACTCTGGATCGGCGTGACCTTCAATTCGTCTTCGCGAAGCGCCCTTATCGCCTTGGTGATCGCCAAAACACCGGCGAGCGTTGTATAATACGGAATGTGGTAAAGCAAGGCCGTCCTGCGGATATCCTTGCTGTCGCGCAACGCCTCCGTACCTTCGGTGGTGTTGAAGACGATGTCAACCTCACCATTTTTGATCGCGTCGACGATATGCGGACGCCCTTCAAGCACCTTGTTGATTTTCGTACAGGGGATGCCGTTGGCCTCGAGATGGCGCATGGTGCCGCCCGTGGCTATGATCTCGAAACCCATCTCATGGAGTTCGCGCGAGGGTGCTATGATGCGCTCCTTGTCGGCATCCTTGACGGAGACGAAAATAGTGCCTTTGTCGGGAACGTTGGTGCCGCTGGCGAGCTGACTCTTGGCAAAGGCTATCGAAAAGTCCCGGTCGATCCCCATGACTTCGCCTGTCGATCTCATCTCCGGCCCCAATATCGGGTCGACGCCCGAGAAGCGGTTAAACGGAAATACGGCTTCCTTGACAGCAATATGATCGAACTCCCCCCTTTTCAGTCCGAACTCCGATATTTTCTGCCCGGCCATCACCCTTGACGCGATGCCGGCGAGAGGCTGGCCGATCACTTTTGCGACAAATGGAATGGTGCGGCTGGCGCGCGGATTGACTTCGAGAAGGTAGATGGCGTCGTCCTTAATGGCGAACTGGACATTCATGAGACCGATGACATTCAGGGCTTTCGCAAGCGCCTTTGTCTGAATTTCGAGTTCCTCGACTATTTTGTCGCCCAGCGAATGCGGCGGCAGGGAGCAGGCGCTGTCGCCCGAATGAATGCCGGCTTCCTCGATATGTTCCATTATGCCGCAAATGAACACCTCTTCGCCATCGGCGAGCGCATCGACATCGACCTCGATGGCATCTCGCAAATAGCTGTCGATGAGGACTGGGCTGCCATCCGAGACGATCACGGCTTCGGTGATGTAGCGTTTCAACTGGGCTTCGTCATGGACGATTTCCATGGCCCGGCCGCCCAGTACATAAGACGGGCGGATGACGACGGGAAAACCGATATCGAGTGCGATCTCGCGGGCCTCGTCGCCGGAACGGGCGATACCGTTGCGCGGCTGTTTCAGTTTCAGCCGTTCGACAAGCTCCTTGAACCGGTCCCGGTCTTCCGCAAGGTCGATGGCATCGGGAGACGTGCCAAGGATCGGAATGCCCGCTTCTTCGAGAAAATTGGCCAGCTTGAGCGGGGTTTGCCCACCAAACTGGACGATCACGCCCTTGAGCGATCCCGCCTCCTGCTCCTTGATCAGGATATCGAGTACATGCTCGTTGGTAAGAGGCTCGAAATAGAGCCGGTCGGAGGTATCGTAATCGGTCGATACCGTCTCGGGATTGCAGTTGATCATGATCGTCTCGTAACCGGCGTCCGCGAGGGCGAACGCCGCATGACAGCAGCAATAGTCGAATTCGATACCCTGGCCGATGCGGTTCGGCCCGCCGCCCAGGATGACCACCTTGTCGCGGGATGAGGGATCGGCCTCGCAGACCGGCCCATTCAAGAGCCCGTTCTCATAGGTCGAATACATATAGGCCGTCGGCGATGCGAATTCCGCGGCACAGGTGTCGATGCGCTTGAACACGGGCGCGACGGACAGATCGCGGCGCTTGTCGCGCATTTCGGCCTCGGTGCAGCCCGCGAGCTCGGCAAGGCGCATATCGGAAAAACCATGGTTCTTGAGCATGTTCAACCCGGCGCGCGTGTCGGGCAGACCGTGCGCCTTTACACGACTTTCAAGATCGACAATTTCCTGCAGGCGCTCGATAAACCAGGGGTCTATTTTGCAGGATTCATAAATCTGGGCGTGCGAGACGCCGAGACGCAGAGCCTGGGCCACCTTCAATATGCGGTCCGGGGTGGGTGTGCCCAGTGCGGCCCTGATGACATTTTTGTCGTCGCCCTGGCCGAGTCCCTCGAACTCGACGTCATTGAGCCCGGTGAGGCCGGTCTCCATGGAGCTCAGGGCCTTTTGCAGGGATTCATTGAATGTCCGCCCGATCGCCATGACCTCGCCCACCGATTTCATGGCCGTTGTCAGCACCGGATCGGCGCCGGGGAATTTTTCGAAGGCAAAGCGGGGGATCTTGGTCACGACATAGTCGATGGTCGGCTCGAAAGCAGCCGGCGTCGCGCCGCCTGTAATGTCGTTTTCGAGTTCGTCCAATGTGTAGCCGACCGCCAGCCTGGCTGCGACCTTGGCGATGGGGAAGCCGGTTGCCTTCGACGCCAGAGCCGAGGACCGCGATACGCGCGGGTTCATCTCGATGACGATGAGGCGTCCGGTTTCGGGATCGACGGCGAACTGGACGTTCGATCCGCCGGTTTCCACACCAATTTCGCGCAGAACCGCCAATGAAGCGTCGCGCATCGTCTGGTATTCCTTGTCGGTGAGCGTCAGGGCGGGGGCGACCGTAATGCTGTCGCCCGTATGGACGCCCATGGGATCGACGTTCTCGATCGAGCAAATGATGATGCAATTGTCGTCGCGATCCCTGACGACCTCCATCTCATATTCCTTCCAGCCGAGGATGGATTCCTCGATCAGAATTTCGTTTGTCGGCGAGGCATCGAAGCCGCGCTCGATGATCTCGAGATATTCCTCGCGGTTGTAGGCGATGCCGCCGCCCGTGCCGCCCATGGTGAAGGACGGCCTGATGATCGCGGGCAGTCCGACCTCCTCGAGCGCCATCATGGCTTCGGCCATATTGTGCGCGAGTATGGATTTCGGCGTTTCGAGACCGATTTTTGCCATGGCCTTGGCGAAGAGCTCACGGTCCTCGGCCTTGTCGATGGCCTCGGCGCGGGCGCCGATCATCTCCACGCCCAGCGTGCTCAATATGCCGTCCTTGTTCAGCGACAGCGCCGTGTTGAGCGCCGTCTGCCCGCCCATTGTCGGCAGAATCGTGTCGGGGCGTTCCTTGGCGATGATCTTGGCGACGATGTCGGGGGTGATCGGCTCGATATAAGTTGTATCCGCCACGTCCGGGTCGGTCATGATGGTGGCCGGATTCGAATTCACCAGGATAATCCGGTAGCCTTCCTCGCGCAGCGCCTTGCAGGCCTGGGTTCCCGAATAGTCGAACTCGCAGGCCTGGCCGATGACGATCGGCCCGGCGCCGATGATCAGGATGGATTCTATGTCTGTTCTTTTTGGCATGTCGGGGGCTGGTTTACTGGAGTCCTAAGCATTTGGCTAGGGCCTAGGCCCGTGAAAGCGCAAATGTCCACCTCTGATCGCGGGAGGGATAATCTTTAACCGGTCAGAATGCAATGAGCGCTAGACCCTGTTGACCCTTTTCAGACGTTATGACAGCAGTTCATACCTAGCCGCCAAACCGTCATGCTCACGGAGGTGGGCATCCTTTGGAGCATCAGCACACACGCAGTGTCTGAATGCGCGACATCCGCACGGGAGATGGATCGAAGCGTAAATCCTGTTGGCTTCACAGTTGTGTGTCACTCTAGCCGCGCGCCTATTGTGAATTGAACTGGGCCCCGTTCTACAACGGGGTGACGGTGTGTTTGGAGCAAACGCCTTCAATCCCCACCTCACGTCATCCCGGCGAAGGCCGGGACCCAGTGTGGTTAACGGCAAGCTCGACATTAGCGGTAATTTCGAGCGCTATCGGCTGGTCCGTCAAGGATTTCACCTGTTGTTTCATCGAATAGATCGGTCCATTCGGGGTTCATTTTTTCAATCATTCGAATTTTCCACGCCCGCTGCCACTCCTTCAAACGCTTCTCGTGCAGAATGGCGCCATCCATGGTCTGGTGCATCTCGTAATAAACAAGTGTCTTGACGTCATAGTCTTTCGTGAACCCCTCGATCAGCCCCTGTTTGTGTTGAGACATGCGATCGGGTAGCGCACCTGTCACGCCAATATAGAGCGTGCCATTGCGGCGGCTGGCGAGAATATAGACACAAGGTGTGATCATGGGAGCGGGTGACATCCTATTTGCTTGCATCTTTATTCAGTCCGACATGTCGCGCAAGCGGAAATGAATCTGGGTCCCGGCCTTCGCCGGGATGACGGTGAGAGTGATGAGGACGGTTGAGTGCAATTTGCATAGGTCGCGAAAAACGTCAGTACTTTAGGTGCCGGCATCCAGATCCCCTTCGCCGGGATGACGGAGAGATGAACACCACACCAAATGATTGGCCGATGGTAATTTCTCCATAAATGCGATGAACTCCCCATCGCGGTTTCGTGTCTGGATATGTCCGGCCGGGACCGTTAAGCTGCCGTACCCTGACAGTTAGAGTACGAGGTTCTCAATGTCCGTATTGCCGGTTGAAAATCCCTATACGCGCGAAATGATCGGCGAGGTGCCGATGAGCGACTGGGGGCAGGCCGATGGCTGGCTCGACCGGGCTCAGGCATTGCACCGCGATCAGTCGAGCCCCTTGCCCGCCCATGAGCGCATCGCGATCCTCAACCGCGCCGCGCAGATCATGCGGGAGCGCTTCGCCGATCTCGCCCACCAGATCGCCAATGAGGGCGGCAAGCCGCTCATCGACGCCCGCGTCGAGGTCGAGCGCGCCATTGACGGGGTGGAACTGGCGGTGCGCGAGCTTTTGCATTTGCGCGGCACGGAAATCCCCATGGATCTCACTGCAGCGGGGGCGGGACGGATGGCGTTCACGCGGCGCGAGCCCATCGGGCCGGTGGCAGCCATATCGGCCTTTAATCATCCGCTCAATCTGATCGTGCACCAGGTGGCGCCCGCAGTCGCGGTGGGATGCCCGGTCATCGTCAAGCCCGCCGACGATACGCCGCTCTCGGCAAAGGCCTTTGTCGATATTCTGCACGAGGCCGGATTGCCGCCCGATTGGTGCCGGTTTTTCGCCTGCGACATCCCCACCGCGGAAAAGCTCGTGACCGACCCCCGGGTGGCGTTCTTCTCCTTCATCGGTTCGGCGAAGGTCGGCTGGATGCTCCGGTCCAAACTCGCGCCCGGCACCCGCTGTGCGCTCGAGCATGGCGGCGCCGCCCCGGTGATCGTCGACGAGACGGCGGATATCGAGGCCATGATCCCGCTCCTGCTCAAGGGCGGCTTTTATCATGCCGGGCAGGTCTGCGTGTCAGTGCAGCGGGTCTTTGCACCGACCGCGATAGCCAGGGATATCGCCATGCGTCTCGCGGCAGGGGGCGAAAAGCTCATCGTCGGCGATGCGGTCGAGGAAAAGACCGAGGTTGGCCCCCTGATCCGTCCGGGCGAGGTCACGCGCGTGGCCGAGTGGGTCGAGGAAGCCGGGAGCGGCGGCGGTGAAATATTGACCGGTGGCGCGCCCCTTGGGCCGACCAGTTTTGCGCCCACGGTGGTGTTCGAGCCACCGGCCTCATGCCGCCTCTCGACGATGGAGATTTTCGGCCCGGTCATCGGGGTTTACGGCTATGACGATCTCAATGCGGCCATCGCGCAGGCAAACGCCCTGCCTTTCGCCTTTCAGGCCGCAGGATTCACCCAGCGTCTCGATGTGGCGACGCGGCTCATCGACGCGCTGGATGCCACCGCCGTCATGATCAATGACCACACCGCTTTCCGGGTCGACTGGATGCCCTTTGCCGGGCGGCGCCAGTCCGGCTACGGCACGGGCGGCATCGGCTATACCATGCATGATATGACGGAAGACAAGATGGCCGTGATCAGGATGCCGCAATAGTGACGGGTGGGGCTGCCCCTCAGCCCAGCAGCATATCCTTGGCCTGATTGATCTTGGCGGCCAGATAGGTGCTGCCGCCCTGATCGGGATGGAGTTTTTTCATCAGCGCCCGGTGCGCCTTCTGAATGGCCCTTTTGTCAGCCCCTTCGGCGAGCCCCAGGATTTCAAGGGCTTCCTCTCGGGTCATGCCCGATTGCGTGCCTGCCTCCGCACCGTCATAAGCACCCTGGCCATATCCCTGGCCATGTCCCTGGCCCTGCCCGGTGCCGGTGCCGGCATCTGCGCCTGCTTCGGCCCCGGCACCGGGCCGCCAATCTTCCCGGGTGCGGTCGAGATAGGCATCGATGAGCTGGGCCGATTGCGGGTCGGCTGCGTGGCATTCACGGCGCAATTCAAGAAGCTGCTCAAGATCGAGCGCGCTCAAGGCTTTTCCCTTGAAGCTGCCCTTGAGAACAGTGCCTTCCATCTCGCCGCTGTCGTGGTCGAGTTCAAGTTCAAGAAAATCCGTTCGCACCTTCGAATTCTGGCCCGGGGCTTTTTGCCGGCTGCCGAAGGAAAAGCCGCCATTCAGAAGACCGATACCGAATAGCGCCAGCGGACCGGCAATTGCCAGGGCGCCGCGCGCGGCAAAAAGGGCGGCGACCGCAAGCGACGCAATGCCGCCAAAGGTCCGCGACTGACGCGCGAGCGTCGCGGGGCTGGCGCTCACGGTATATTTCGCGGCGAGCAACAGCAGCGCCAAAACGACCATGCCGAGAATGAGATATTGCATTACTTCAACTGCTCCAGAAGCAGGCGCGCACCTTTGCCAGAGCCGCTTCCGCTATGATCTTCAAGCGCCGCCCTGCCGCCCGAGGCAAATATCGCGACGGCGGAGAGAAGTTCCCTTAACTGGTGCGCCGAGCCTGCGTCAAACCGGCACCAGGCGCCGTTGCTCAACCGGGCGAATTCGCGAAACGCCGTCTCGGCGCCCGGGTCATGCCCCTCCTGAAAAAGAAAAACAGGCACGCCCTTCAATCCCAACCGGCCGGCGAGTTCTGAAAGCTCGTCGATATTTTCTTCCATGCAATCGCCGACATAAACGAGCGCATTGACCTTCTTTTGGTCGTTTTCGCGTTCGGCATGTAGGAAGACTTTCCGGATCTGGGTTTTGCCGCCCCTGCACGATACCGTGGTCATCAAGCGTGCGAGACCGGCCGCATCGCTGACCCATTTCGAATTGCGGCACTCGCCGAAACCCCTGAAATAGACGAGTTGGACGTCGAGGCCACCCGTATCTCTGACGGCGTTGAACATGTCCGCCTGCAGCTCGAGCGCCATGTCCCAAGTGGGTTGGCGGCTCATGGTCGCGTCCATGGCGAAAATCAGCCTGCCGTGGCCGGCGCCGCCGGTTTTGCGCGCATCCAGCTCATTCAGCCTGCCCAGAAATTCCGCCACCTCGCTGTCGCTCGATGTTGATTTCCGTTCGAGCTCCGACCGGTCCGGTTTGCTTGTTATGTCGCGTTTGGATGCCATCCAATATTCCTGTATTGCGTCCTGACCCAATAGATGGCGTTTCCGGCACTATATCGCAAGACGCCCGTTCCATTGGAAAAACATGCTATTCCGACGGCTCGTCCTGCCCGTCTTCCTTTGGCTCGGGATTGAGGGCCAGGAGTTCGGCATTGCCGCCGGTGGCCGCGATATTTACCGTTCGCACGCGTTCGGTTGCAAATCGTTGCAGGTAATGGGGCCCGCCCGCTTTTGGGCCGGTACCGGACAGTCCTTCGCCGCCAAAGGGCTGGGACCCAACGATGGCACCGATCTGATCGCGGTTGACGTATAAATTGCCGACAGCGACGTGGTCGGCGACAAAATCTGCGGTTGATTCGATGCGGCTGTGCAGGCCGAGTGTCAGGCCGTAACCCGTAGAGTTTATTTCATCGCAAACATCGAGGAGATTTTTCCGGGCATATCGGATGACATGCAATATTGGGCCGAAAACCTCGCCCTTGAGCTGGGAGATTTTCCTGATCTCGTAAATCGCCGGCGTGACGAAGGTTCCGGAGCGGCAATCGTCCGGCATCGGGCGATCAATAATTTCGACAGCTTCGCGCCGCATGCGCATTTTATGGGCCTCGAGATCGTCCAGCGCGCTTTGGTCGATGACCGGACCCATATCGGTTTCATAGAGAATCGGATCGCCGATCTTGAGTTCCTCGACGGCCCCTTTCAGCATTTCGATCACGTCATCGGCGATGTCTTCCTGCAGGTAAAGCACGCGCAGGGCCGAGCAGCGTTGACCGGCTGAATCAAATGCCGAACGGAGGGCATCGTGCACAACCTGTTCCGGCAGAGCGGATGAATCGACGATCATGGCGTTGATGCCGCCGGTCTCGGCGATCAGGGGAATGATGGGACCGCCGCGCCGGGCGAGATTGCTCTGGATGATTTCGGCCGTTTCGTTCGAGCCCGTGAACACCACGCCCCCGACCCTCTGATCCGTGACCAGCCGCGCTCCGACCGTTTCTCCAGGGCCCGTCAGAAGATGCAGGACTTCGGGGGGTATGCCGGCTTCAAGGAGCAACAGGGTCGCCATATAGGCCGTTATCGGGGTCTGCTCCGCCGGTTTGGCGACGACCGCATTGCCGGCGGCCAGAGCGGCTGCCACCTGGCCCGTAAATATCGCCAGTGGAAAATTCCATGGCGACAGGGCGCAGAATACACCCCGTCCATGAAGCTCGAGCCGATTGGTTTCCCCGGTCGGACCGTCAAGCATGGTCGGGGCTCCGAACTGATCTTTCGCGCGGGCGGCGTAATAACGCAGAAAATCGACGGCTTCGCGGATTTCAGCAAGCGAAGCGTCGAGCGTCTTTCCCGCTTCGCGTATCATGGCGGCCATCAGGGATGAACGATTCCTCTCAAAAAGATCGGCTGCATTTTCGAGAATTCCGGCGCGCGCCTTTCCTCCGAGGCGGTCCCAGGAATGTTGGGCATTCCGTGCGATCTCGAGAGCCCGGTCAATATGAGTTTCATCCGCATCCACGGAGAGACCGACAAGCGTCCGCCGGTCATGAGGTGACAGGATTTCCCGTCCATGCTCCCCTGTATCCGCTTCACCTCCGACAATCGGCCCGGTGGCCAGCGTCAGTTTCAGCTCGGCCTCGATGCCGCGTTTCAGCGGTCCGCGCACATGATTTTCCCACAGCGCCAACCCGGCACTGTTGGGCCGCTCGGGTTGAAAGAGGTCGCCGGGCCGTGCAATGGCGGGGTGTTCCTTGAACTCGATTGCCTCCATGCGGGCGACGGGATCGCGGACGATTTCCTCTATCGGTGTCTCGTCATCCGCCAGGCGGTTGACGAACGATGTGTTGGAGCCGTTTTCAAGAAGACGCCGCACCAGATAGGAAAGCAGGTCTTCATGGCCTCCGACAGGCGCGTAAATACGGCATTTCCGGTTCATCTTCATGGGATCGATGACATCGCCATAGAGCGCCTCCCCCATGCCATGAAGACGCTGAAACTCGAAAGATGAGCGAGGCGACAGAATGTGCGCCGAGGCAATGGTGTGGGCGTTGTGGGTCGCAAATTGCGGATAAAAGGCCTGTGGATTGGTCAATATCTGGCGCATGCAGGCGAGATAGGAAATGTCAGTGTTCGCCTTTCGGGTGAAGACGGGGAAATTCGCCAGACCATGCGCCTGGGCGTATTTTATTTCGCTATCCCAATAGGCGCCCTTGACTAGACGTATTGGGATTTTGCGGTCCAGGGATTTTGAAATTTTCAGCAACCAGCGCAAAACCGGCAGGGCGCGCCTGCTATAGGACTGCACTGCAATGCCCAGACCCGGCCAGCCTTGGAAGGCCGGATCGGCCATGGCATCCGCGAAAATCTGCAATGTCAGGTCGAGATGCTCCTGCTCTTCGGCGTCGACGGTCAGGGGGATGTTGTTTTCCCGTGCGGCCCTGGCAAGACTGTTCAAGCGAGCGCCGAGCTCGCGGCGTACTCGCGCACTTTGAGATTGTTCGAATCTGGGGTGAAGCGCTGAAAGCTTGACGGATATTTCGGGTCTGTCCATCAGCGCATCGACATGATGATGATTCAGGGGCGGCAGATCGCGGCCGATGACATCGATCGCCTTTTTATAGCGCTCGAAATACCGTTCGGCATCGGGTGTGGTCATCGCCGACTCGCCAAGCATGTCGTAGGTGATGAGATAGCCCGATTTTTCATATTGCGCCGACCGGGCGCGGGCCTCCTCGATAGTCCTGCCCATGACGAACTGATCACCAAGGATCCGCATGGCGTGCTTCAGCGCCTGGCGGATGAACGGTTCGCCGGTGCGGTTGACCAGGCGCGCCAATATGTTTGTCTCGCCGTCATCGCCGGGCATGCCCAGCCTGACGATGCGGCCCGTCAGCATCAGGCCCCAGCTCGATGCATTGACAAACAGCCGGTCAGAATGGCCCAGATGGCTTTCCCAGTCGCCACTCGTTATCTGTTCGGCAATGAAATCGTCGGCGGTTTCTGCATCCGGGATTCGTAAAAGCGCCTCGGCGAGACACATGAGAACGATGCCTTCCTCCGAGGAGAGGCCATATTCATGCATGAATGCGTCAATGCCGCCAAAATCGCGCCGGCCTTCGCGTGCCGTCCGGACGAGGCTACGGGCCAGTTTCTCGATCTTGCGCCCGTCGTCCGACGGCATTATCGCCTGTTCGATCAGACCGCTCACCAGACGGCTCTCGTCTATCATGTAATGATCGGCTATTTCGCGACGGTCGGGCAGCGTGCTCAACAAATCATTATCCGTTTCACTTGCTTCGTATGTTGTGGCCTCATCCATTGTCTGCATTCCAGGAGATTTCCCGCACTTGACGATTCGACGGAATTCCTCGAAATCGTCGTTTGATCAGGCGCAACCGAATCATACTGATGTGAATCGCGCATTGCCATATTATCAGAACGGGAAGCATAATCGCCAAAAGAAAGCTCAAGACAGAACCGGGAGAAAGAAGCGTGGGCGCGCTTGATAAAAATCAGGTCGATACAGTGCGAACGATCGCCGCTCTTCGTGAGAAAGTGGCCGAATGGCGCCGCGCGGGCGAAACGGTGGCGCTTGTGCCGACCATGGGAGCGCTCCATGAGGGGCATGTTTCGCTCATGCGCAGCGGACAAGACAGTGCCGACCGGCTGGTGGTATCGATCTTCGTCAATCCGACGCAATTCGGCGCCGGCGAAGATCTCGACGCTTATCCGAGAACCGAGGCGGCCGATCTGGAAAAACTTGCCGCAGTCGGCGCCGATCTCGCCTACTGCCCGGGTGTTTCAGAGATCTATTCCGACGGCTTTGCGACGAGGATCAATGTCGAAGGGCTGGAAGATGAATTATGCGGCGCATCGCGGGTGGGGCATTTTTCCGGCGTCGCGACCATCGTGGCCAAGCTCCTCCTGCAAGCCATGCCGGATGTGGCGGTCTTTGGCGAGAAGGACTATCAGCAATTGCTGATCATTCGCCGGATGGTGCGCGATCTCGACATCCCTGTCGAAATACTCAGCGGTGCGACGGTGCGCGAAGCGGACGGGCTGGCGCTTTCCTCGCGCAATGCCTATCTCACGCCTGAGGAACGGAACATAGCGCCGCTCCTGCACAAAATCATGCTTGAGATGGCTGATGCCCTGATGCGGGGCGATGATGCAGCGGATGTCGTTGCGGCGGCCCGCCAAAAACTGGAAAAGGCCGGATTTGCCATTGATTATCTCGAACTGCGGGATGGTGGAACGCTTGCACCCGTCACAGGAAAAATTACCGGGGTGGCCCGGATATTCGCGGCTGTGCGTCTGGGAAAGACCCGGCTTATCGACAATATCGCCATAAAGGGGCGTTAGGCCGAATTTGGGCGACTGTTGTGCTCTATCACTTGCCAAATCACCCTGACACATGCGACGAATCCGATTTGAAGGGCACAGATTCGCCAAGTGAAACTGAAAATAAATCGGCAATAATTTATATCGCAAGTGGGGGCGCAGATGGCTGCATCGCGGGACCTGTTTGGTAATATCGAGAGTGCAGTGACCAGTAAACCGGCAAAAAAAGCAAAAGGCCTTTCCGGGGCCGAGGCAAACTATACAGCGGCTGATATTGAGGTGCTGGAAGGGCTTGAGCCCGTGCGCCGCAGACCCGGCATGTATATTGGCGGCACCGATGAAAAGGCGCTGCATCACCTGTTTGCAGAGGTGATCGATAATTCCATGGATGAGGCGGTGGCTGGGCATGCGAGCTGGATCGACGTTTCGCTCGATGCCGAGGGATATCTCAGCGTGTCGGACAATGGCCGCGGCATTCCCGTGGATCCGCACCCCAAGTTCAAGAAAAAGTCGGCCCTTGAAGTGATCATGACGACGCTGCACGCGGGCGGAAAATTCGATTCAGGCGTCTATGCCACATCGGGCGGGCTGCACGGCGTCGGCGTATCGGTGGTCAATGCGCTTTCTGAGGTTCTCGAGGTCGAGGTCGCGCGCGGGCAAAACCTCTATCGGCAGATCTATGTGCGGGGCATCGCGCAGACCTCGCTCGAAAATCTCGGTTCGGTACGCAACCGGCGCGGCACCAAAGTCCGCTTCAAGCCCGATCCGGAAATATTCGGCAGACCGGCACGGTTCAAACCGGCCCGCATTTTTACCATGGCCCGCTCGAAAGCCTATCTTTTCGGCGGCGTCGAAATCCGATGGTCCTGCGCACCCGAACTGCTCAAGGAAAACGACACGACACCGGAAAAATCGGTCTTCCATTTTCCGGGCGGGCTGAAGGATTTTCTGTCCCAGAAAATCGCCGGCAGCAACGCCGTCACTACCGAATTATTTTCAGGCAAGCTGACGAAAAAGGGCGGACACGGCTCAGTGGAGTGGGCGATTTCGTGGCTCATCGACCGGGACGGTTTTCTCAATTCCTATTGTAACACGGTGCCCACAAGGGATGGCGGTACCCATGAAGCGGGGCTGCGGGCGGCGCTCTCCAAGGGGCTCCGGGCCTATGGGGAGCTGGCGGGCGTTAAAAAAGTCTCCCAGATAACGGCCGATGACGTCATGTCGTCAATCGGCGGAATGCTTTCGGTTTTCATCCGCGAGCCAGAATTTCAGGGCCAGACCAAGGACCGGCTCGCGACGGTGGCGGCCCAGAAGATCGTCGAGGCGACCTTGCGGGACGCCTTCGACCATTGGCTGGCGGACAGTCCCGCCCAGGCCAACAAGCTGCTCGAATGGGTTGTCGAACGCTCGGATGAGCGACTAAGGCGGCGGCGCGAAAAAGAAGTCTCGCGCAAAACGGCCGTGCGCAAGTTGCGACTGCCGGGCAAACTCGCCGATTGCTCGCAGTCGGCGGCTCAGGGCACGGAGCTCTTTATCGTCGAGGGCGACAGCGCGGGCGGCTCGGCCAAACAGGCGCGCAACCGGAAAAATCAGGCAATACTGCCGCTACGCGGCAAGATATTGAACGTCGCCAATGCGTCCGCGGCGAAGCTCGCGCAGAACCAGCTCCTCACCGACCTCGTACAGGCACTCGGTGCCGGAACGGGGCGGAATTACCGGGACGAGGACTTGCGCTATGAACGCATTATCATCATGACGGATGCGGATGTGGACGGGGCGCATATCGCCTCCCTCCTCATCACTTTCTTTTATTCGCAGATGCCGGAGCTAATCGAAAACGGACATCTTTATATGGGCGTGCCGCCGCTTTACAAGATTTCGCAGGGTTCGAAAACGGCCTACGCGCAGGATGATGCGCACAAGGACCATCTCATCGAGACGGAATTCACGGGTCGCGGAAAGGTCGAAATTTCACGCTTTAAGGGGCTTGGCGAAATGATGCCCGCCCAGCTCAAGGAAACAACCATGGATCCGGCCGGGCGCCAGCTCCTTAGAATCGAGATCGTCGGGGACGACAAGGACCGGACCGCGCGCGCGGTTTCGGATCTGATGGGAAACAAGCCAGAAGCGCGGTTCCGCTTCATTCAGGAACATGCGCAGTTCGCGGAAAAACTCGATATTTAGACCGCCTCGCCTGCCTGCGTCGCCCCTCTTTTCTCTCCTCACGAAATGATCCACACGCGAATATGTGCACGGCTGATAAATTCGCTTGCACCAAATCTTCGTTCTCTACATAAATCAGCGAGGTGCGATTCTTGAGAATATTGGGCTATCGGAGTTGGAACTTTGCTTGAACGAGGCTCGAAAGATTCGGTTGGCCGGATCTCCTTTCCAACTGGAATTATTCTGTGGCGCATATTGCTGCCGGCTTCATTCGTCGGAATAATATTTCTTTTCACCTACAATTCACATATTGGTCTGCCGGGCGGCACCCTACTCATCGTGGCTGCGATGGTCGGGGGATATATGGCCATGAACATCGGCGCCAATGACAGCGCCAACAATATCGGTCCGGCAGTCGGGGCCGGCGCCCTGACCCTGGGTGCCGGAATGGTGATGGCAGCCATTGCCGAGGCTTCGGGAGCGCTGATTGCCGGCGGCGACGTCGTCGGCACAATCAAGAAAGGCATTATCGATCCCGCGCTGATCAACGACAGCTCCACCTATATCTGGCTGATGCTGGCGGGGCTTCTGGCAGCGGCGCTCTGGCTCAATCTCGCGACCTATCTGGGGGCGCCCGTTTCCACCACGCATTCGATCGTTGGCGGCGTATTGGGCGCCGGAATTGCAGCCGGAGGCTGGCATATTGCGGCATGGGACAAGGTCGGCGCCATCGTCGCCAGCTGGGTGATTTCACCATTTTTGGGCGGCATTATCGCGGCCCTTTTTCTCTATCTGATCAAAAGAACAATCATCTTCCGGCGCGATATGGTGAGTGCGGCGATACTTCGTGTGCCGTTATTTGTATCCATTATGGCCTGGGCCTTTGGAACCTATCTGGTCCTGAAAGGACTGAAAAAACTCTGGAAAATCGATTTTTTCTCAGCGACATTAATGGGCCTGGCCGTGGCGGTCGCGACATATTTTATCGTCAAACCCATCATCTCCCGGGCCGCAAAGGATCTCTCCAACAAACGGGAAGAAATCAACGGGCTGTTTATGGTTCCACTGATTTTTTCCGCGGCCCTGTTGAGCTTTGCTCATGGAGCCAACGACGTGGCCAATGCCGTCGGCCCTCTTGCCGCCATCAATGATGCCGTGACCACGGGACAAATCGCCAAAAAGGTGGCGATCCCCCTTTGGGTCATGGTCATCGGCGCCCTCGGTATCTCCCTTGGCCTCATCCTCTTTGGCGCACGGGTCATTCGCAGGGTCGGCCAGGAGATCACCGAACTCGACCACATCCGCGCTTTCTGCATTGCGCTTGCAGCTGCGATTACGGTTATCATAGCCAGCCATCTCGGCCTGCCTGTGAGCACGACCCACATTACGGTTGGCGCCGTCTTCGGCGTGGGTTTCCTGCGCGAAATGGTCGAAGCAAACCACGCCCGGAAAATCGAGCAGATTCGCGACCTTCACGGCGAGGACGCGCCCGATATTCTCGATGCGTTTTTAAACGAGTATGAAGCGGCCAATCTTGAGGAAAAAGGGCAGATGCTCAAAGCGCTGAAAAAGGATCGCGAACATTTCGCCTTATCCAAACAAGACCGGAAAGGTCTGCGCAAGGTCTACCAGAAGGAGTTGGTGAAACGATCGATGGTCTACAAGGTCATCGCCGCCTGGATCATCACGGTTCCGGTCGCCGCCATGCTGGCAGCGCTCATTTACTTCATGATCCGGGGCATTTTGCTGCCCTAGCTATTGGTTTTCATCTTTTTTCTCTTCCCGCTTCGCCTTTCCCCACATCGCCTCTCCCCTGGATTGCCCCCCGGCTAGAGGCCCAGCCAGCCGGCAAAAATCCGATTGACGGCCGCCGGCTGCTCGATCGTCGAAAGATGGCCGCAATCGGGGACGATTTCCAAATCCGCATCCGGTATCCGCCCGGCCATTTCTTGGGCGACCTTGGGCGGTGTCAGGCCGTCTTCCTCGCCGACGATAATCATGGTCGGGCATTTGATCGCACTCAGCTCCTCGCGCGCGTCCTTGCGCCCTATGATGGCGTTTTGCTGACGGATGAAAGCTTCCGCGCCGGTGTCGCGCATCATGTCCCTGATGGTGTGCGTCAGGACCGCATCTGCCATGCGGGCCGGATGAATGAGTAGCGGCAGCAATATATCGATAACGGGATTCAATCCCTCTTTTGACGCAAGACCGATCAGCGCGCGGCGCTGGTCCGCCTGCTCTGGCCGGTCGGCGCGGGCCGAAGTGTCGATGAGGCAGAGGCGGGTGACGCGCTCGGGCGCGCGGCGTAAAATCTCGAAGGCAACATAACCGCCCATGGACAGGCCCGCGAGGGCGAATTTCTCGGGTGCCGATTCGAGGATGTCTGCCGCGATCCGGTCCATGCTGTCGTGTCGGGTGTGATCGGCGACCTCGATATTGAGCCGGCCTTCGAATTCGTTCATTTGCGGTGCGAAAAGCGCACGCGTGCACAGGAGCCCCGGAACCAGAAGCAGATTATCGCTCATGGGTTTCACTCATGATTTTTTCCAATTTTCCTCATCCACCGGTTTGGACAGGGATTTCCCGTCCGGAAAGCCTAAAACAACAAGGCCTGTCCGGTCCCGGCCATGTTTTCCAGGGTGTCTCATGTTAGGCAGGGAAGCGCAAATATTACTTCGATAAATCCTTGTGAATCCATGCTTTCCCGGGCTATAGAACTCTTGAGTGCTGTACAACAGCCGTGATTCGGCCCCTCAGGATGCGATCCTGTGCCGTTTGTTTTTTTCACGATCACGCCACCTAAGAGAAAAGGACGTCCAGTCCATACATGCCTTTTTCCGAACTGGGCCTCAGCCCAAAAGTTTTAAGCGCCATTGAAGCGGCCGGTTATGACGAGCCGACGCCGATACAGGCTGAAGCTATTCCTGTTGCGGTCACAGGCCGGGACGTTCTCGGGATCGCCCAGACGGGAACCGGCAAGACGGCCTCCTTCGTGCTTCCCATATTGACACGGCTCGAAAAGGGCCGCACCCGGGCGCGCATGCCGCGCACCCTGATATTGGCGCCGACACGGGAACTCGCGGCCCAGGTGGCCGAAAGTTTTGCAAATTACGGGGCTGGTCACAAGCTGACACTGGCGCTTCTTATCGGCGGCGTTTCGTTTGACGAACAGGTGCGCAAGCTCGATCGCGGCGCCGATGTTCTTATCGCCACGCCCGGTCGGCTGCTCGATCATTTTCAGCGCGGCAAGGTACTGCTTAACGGTGTCGAGATACTGGTTATCGACGAAGCGGACCGGATGCTCGACATGGGCTTCATTCCCGATATCGAGAAGATCTGCAAATTGCTGTCGCCGCGCCGTCAAACGCTTTTCTTCTCGGCGACCATGCCTTCGATAATTCAGCGCCTGGTCGACAGCTTCCTGAATGACCCGGTCCGGGTCGAGGTGGCGCGGCAGGCGAGCGTGGCATCGACGATCGAGCAGAAGTTCATGGCGGTCCCGTCCGATCCGCGCCTCAAGCGAGCGGCTCTGCGCGAATTGCTGAAATCCGAGAAAGTCAAAAACGCCATCATATTCTGCAACCGCAAACGCGATGTCGCGGTCATCATGAAATCGCTGACCAAGCATGGATTTAACACGGGCGAGTTGCATGGCGATATGGATCAGCGCCAGCGCATGGCGACGCTGGAAGCGTTCCGGAATGGCGAGATAACATTTCTCGCGGCCAGCGATGTCGCGGCGCGTGGGCTCGATATCCCGGAGGTCAGCCATGTGTTTAATTATGACGTGCCCTATCAGGCAGAGGATTACGTCCACCGTATCGGCCGCACGGGCCGCGCGGGGAAAGAGGGATTTTCGGCCACTCTGGTTACGCCTGATGACGCCAAGTCACTGAAAGCAATCGAAGAGATGGCCGAACTTGAGATCGACTGGATCGGCGAACCTCTCGATCCCGATGCCGCCAGCTCGTATGGCGACCGGGGTGGGCGCCGTGGCGGATCAGCGCGTGGCTCTTCCGGTGGCCGGGGCGGTCAGGGTGGTGGACAGCGTCGTGGTCAGGGAGGCCGGTCGAGCGGCGGTCGTGGCAAACCGGCTCAGGGACGCAGGTCGGATGAATCTTCCGATCAGAAGCCCAAGTCGCAACCCGACCCCCAGGCCGAGCAGAAAGCTGAAGAAACGGCTCGAAAAGAGCCCGCGCGTAAAGCCAGTGCGCCGAAAAAACCTCAGAAAGCCGATGACGATGCGGCAATAAAACCGCGTCAGCAACGTGGCAAGCGCGAGCCGGTGACCGGCATGGGCGACCATGTGCCGGATTTCCTCAAGCGCCCGGTGAAAAACTGAGGCCTGGGTATCCCGAACGCGGATTTGCATGACCGGACCGGCATTAGCCCTGTCTGGCACAAGCTATTCCCGGCAAGTACTTTACCCGGCCATCGCTCGACCGGGAGGAACACATGAAACGCAGCGACATTGAATTCAAATCCGGCGGACTGACCTGCGCAGGCTGGTTTTTCGATCCTGAAACGGATGCGCCCGGGCCCTGCATCGTCATGGCGCACGGGCTTGGCGCGATAAAGGAAATGCGGCTTGACGCTTATGCCGAGCGTTTTTCGGCCGAGGGCTACAGGGTGCTTGTCTTCGACTACCGCCATTTCGGCGGCAGCGAAGGCGAACCACGGCAATTGCTCGATATTGGCAGGCAGCTACAGGACTGGCGCAGCGCCATCACCCATGCCCGTAACCTTGATGGTGTCGATCCGGACAGGATCATTCTCTGGGGATCATCGCTTTCGGGCGGCCATGTGATGGAGGTCGCCGCCGGCGATGACGCCGTGGCCGCGGTGATCGCGCAGGTTCCACATGCCTATGCACTCAGCTCCTTGCAGGCGACCGGCCTCTGGCACGGGGCCCGCCTGGCGCCGCATGGATTGTATGACGGCCTGAAGGGCCTTCTTGGACTGAAACCGCATTATATCGATGCCTGTGGGCCGCCGGGATCGCTGGCGATCATGACTGCGCCCGAAGCGCTTCAATATCTCGACCTCGTTCCCGAAACCTATGATTTTGACAAGCGTATCGCCGCCCGCTTCCTCCTCCAGGTGATGTTTTATTCACCCGCGGCAAAGCTCAACAGGATCAAGGCGCCGGTGCTGATGCAGGTGGCATGGAAGGATCAGACGACGCCGCCGGGCGCCGCCATCGCGGCGGCGAAGACAAATCGGCGCGTGAAGCTCAAATCCTATGACGTCGGTCATTTCAAGCTCTATCTCGGCGACTGGTTCGAAACTACCGTGGCCGACCAGATCGCATTTCTCAATTCTCATTTCCAATTGGATGGGCGGGCCGCGGCATGAGCTACGCCTGTTCGGTTGCATGACCGCTTTGGACGGCGGCAGCGACATGGTATAGGCTCGGCCATGAAAATCGTCCGCCTGGATCATTTCGTTCTGACCGTGGCTTCGATCGAAGTCACCGCAAACTTCTATGCCGGGATACTCGGTATGGAACGGATCGCGTTCGGCGACGGACGAACCGCGCTGAAATTCAGTAATCAGAAAATCAATCTGCACGAGGCCGGTGCCGAATTCCTGCCCAAGGCGGCCAGTCCGACACCGGGCAGCGCAGATTTCTGTCTCATCACCGAAACACCGCTGGATGAAATTATCGAAGATCTCGAGGAAGCCGGCATTGCGATTGAGGAGGGGCCGGTTTCCCGAACCGGTGCGACCGGTCCCATCCGATCGATCTATTTGCGCGATCCGGACAATAACCTGGTCGAAATCAGCAATATTCAGCCTTCGTGACAGCCCGCGAACAATCTTTTGTCCACATAACGAGCCAAACGCTCCCCGTCACTTCGACAGGGAGCGCTCGGTCTGGCTGGGAGGGAATTGGTCAGCTCCTAGTAGCGGTCATAGCGGCAGATATAGTAACGCTTGAGCCAGTATTTCTTGCCGGTCCGGTGATATTTCCGCTTGAAGCGCCAGCATCCGCGATAGCTATGTTTGTAGTAGTTGCCGTGATAAACGTCGTGATGTCCCCAGTGATGATTGAAATGACGTTTGTGTTTTTTTCCACCTGCTTCGGCCGCGCCCTGCATAGCTGTCAATGCGATTGCGCTAACGCCCAGTGCCATCATTGTGTTCTTGATCATCGTCATCTGTCTTCTCCTCTGTCTGGTTGCTGCAGCGCCTTGTTGGCTGCGATGTATGTAGATTAGGGAGAAGCGGGCGGGCGCGATGTGACGGCCATCACACTTTTGACGGTTTTGGAGAATTCCTGTCATTTTCCTTGATTGTCTTGCGTCACGGGGCACGATCCTGGAGATCGTCAGGCGTCTTTCAACGCATTCCGGATCATTCTGGGTCATTCGGCGCAGGCAGGATCATCATTCCTCATTTTCCATGACCGACGAGGTACCAGGTGTTCATTTCGCCGAATCCCTTGACGGATTTGGCGCCCGCGGCTTCGAATTCGAAGTGCTGCGTAAGCGCGCGTTCGACATTCTCCGGCACCAGTATATTTCCGGGCGGGCAATTGGTTTCCATTCGCGCTGCCAGATTGACCGTGTCCCCCCAGATGTCATAGCTGAACTTCCGTGTCCCGATAATGCCCGCCATAAGGGGTCCCGAAGCGAGCCCGATTCTGGCGTCGATATCGACCTTGTTCGACGCAGAAACCCGTTTGATGGCTGCTCGAAAGGCCAGCGCGGCGTTCGCCAGTTTTACAAGATGATCGGGATCGGCGCCGGGAATCCCGGATGCGGCCATATAAGCGTCGCCGATGGTCTTGATTTTTTCAATCCCCGCCGCTGCCGCCTGACGGTCAAGTTCGGTGACGATCTCGTTGAGAATTTTCACGGTGTCCTTTGGTCCAAGCTTCTGCGCCAGAACGGTGAAACCGCTGAGATCGAGAAAAAGCACCGAAGCGCTGTCGTACATATCGGCGATCGGTTCATCAGGCTGCCTGTTCAGGCGCTCGATAATATCTGCAGGCAATATGTTGAGCAGCAGCTTCTCCACCTCGGCTTGCGCTTTTTCGGCCAGGGTATAGGCGTAGTAGACTGCTGCGGCGATCAGCGCCGTGGTCGTCACGGCTGCATTCACATAAAGCGCATTGAGCGTTCCGTTGTCGACGTCGATGATCGCCGCATGCCTTGGAAACCAGAACCAGGCCAGGAGGTGCAGCACCAGTCCCACCAGAACGATGGAGAATGCGAGCAGTTTCCTTTTTAAACCGAGGATAACGAAAGGGGCTGCCGCGCCGACGAAATATTGAAGCTGCATGCCTGCCGGGCTGCCGAGATAGGCTGCAAACGCAAAAAGCGCAATATACTCGGCGAAAACAAGCAGCAGCCCGCCTGCCACTTCATGAAAGCGGTGTGCAAACGGCACCAGGGCCGCAAAAAAAATCAGAGATATGTTGATCGCAATAACGGGTGCGAACTTTTCCGAATAATGGGTAATATGCTGGATTGAATAAATGATCGTCGCGACAATGATCAGATAGGCAACGGCATTCATCACCCGCAATCTTCGTTGCGTTTCGGGCGGATAGTCATGGGTGCCGAAACTGAGAAGTTTCTCCATGATGGCCCGTATTTTAGGCCATGTCAGGCGCCCATGGGCCGTTGCTTCTGTTCCGGGGGCGCGGCTCATGAGAAAATTTCCATCGTGTCGTTCGGTGATGATTTACGGCGACGGCGAATATGTCTTATGCGCATATGAGTGAATTGAGCCCTAGAGGTTTGTCAGTTGTCGGAGCTTGTCGGCGTCTTCTATGCAGTAATACCGGCTTATGCGCGTGATGGTCTTGTCCTGGCGCCATTTGTTGATCTGTCGCGAGACATTTTCCCGGGCGGTTCCCGCCATTATGCCGATTTGTTCCTGGGTAAAATTCTGGCGTATCAAAATACGGCCGTCATCGACGGGCTCGCCAAAGGCCTCTGAAAGCCGCAAAAGGATATGCGCCAGCCGCCCGCTCACGGGCAGCCTCTGATACGCGGTCAGGGAGGTGTTGGAGGCGCGGATGCGCTCCGCCATGATCTTGAGCATGTGTTGATAAATCTTCGGGTTACTGTCGGCGATCGTCTTGAAATCCCGGGTAGAGAGATAGGCCAGCTCGCAATCTTTCAGCGCCGTTACAGTGGCTGAGCGCGGTGCGCCGTCAATCAACCCGATCTCGCCCGCGATCTCGCCCGACCCCAGAACCGCCAGGACCGTTTCCTCGCCCTCGGCCGTTATTGTCGAAACCTTGAGCATCCCATCCAAAACCGCAAAACAACCGTCAGGCTCTTCGTCCTGCATCATCAACACGGCGCCGGCCGGGAGCGATAAGGTTTTCATGATCAGTGCGATGGCCTGCATGGCGTCCTCGTCAAGGCCATAAAACAGCGTCGAATGTTTCAGTATCTCAGCCTGCATCTGGGACATCTTTCAAAAATCGAACTTTAGCCCAGACAGTATGGCGCCTGAGCCAGTGGGCCGCGCGATAATGCGCGTTCTCTGCGTCCTCTTCAAGTCGGAAGTCGGCAAGTGCCCTCGCTCGACGGCTCCTGCAGTTGTCGCGATTTTGGAGCCCAAAGGAATAGCAGATCTAAATCAGGGCCATGTTATCGGGGCGTTCGAACCGGATCAGAGCTTATCCGCCTGTCGCAACTAACGCACTGGCCTTATCAATACATGCAGCTTGCATCGCGAATCACTTTAAGGTCTTCGAAACACTTCAGGGGGTCGCTATGAAATATTTCAATTCACATTTCTTCGTCGGCATATTTTTGGTTTTGATTTCACTTGCACTCGTACCGGCTGAGCCCGCTTCGGCGAGCGAGCAGGGAAAAGTGCTGCGTGCATATATATCCCTGCCATTTGGCGGAAAGGTGCCCGCTACCGAGGATGTGCAATTGGGGCTGCAGATGATTCAGGAAGTTTACCAGACCAATTCCGGGCCTATCGATACATTCAGCGAGACGACGGTGCTTGATTTCGCCTTCAATAATGACGGCCTTTCCATGGGTGAAGTCATGGGCTTCAATATGATCGAGATCTACCGGCTGATGAATGAACCGACGACGCTTGGCCTTGAAGCAAACACTATCGGCGGCCTCGTAGCGCTGGCCCTGGGCGGTGCTGCGGTCGGCGCGGCGACACTCTGCATGACCGATACAATATGCAATTCGAACAAGCCTGCGCCTGTAACCAATGCATGCGCTGCCTTTGGCAACCGGCCTGTCCTTGGCACTAATACTTGTACTCGTTGATGATCAGGCGGCCATTTGTCTGAATTTCATGGTTTCTGGAAACTTTACGGGTCGGTGGAGAATGAATGTGATATGACCTACCGCTCGCGTGCCCGGGGGCATCGGTTGCAATTTTGATCTCAAGGACGAAGCGAAAAGTAGCGTGTGATTCACCGCTTGCCGGACCGAGCGGCTAAACCGGTTGCCACTTCCGAAGAGCGCCCTATACCCACCCGCGCCCGGCCTTGATCAGTCCTCAGCCTCGAGGTCCAGTTCGATCTCATTGCCCGGCGGCTCCGACACAACTTTCAGCTCGGCCTGCCTCAGATGATGCGCGATCCGCCACAGGTGGTAGGCAACGCGATGCAGCCATCTGACACTATCGAGCCGCTCCAGCATGGCCTCCGTGCTGAATTTACTCTGCGATGCAATCTCGATGGTTCTATCCCGGTACAACCGGCGCTGCTGGCGCAGCTCATTACGGGCATGATCAAGCTCGTGCCCGGCCTCCTCAAGATTATTGCCCTTGGTCAGTTTCGCTGCAGCGCTCAGCAATAGAGCTGCATATTGCCTGAGCTGTTTTTCCTCATGGATTGCTGCGATCCTGTTTTGCTGCATACAGCGCCGCGAAAGCCGGCGCGAATGGTCGAGGATATGCAAGGCCGCCGTGTGGCGTATTCGCGTTGTCTCATTCTCATCCGCTGTATCGATCCGCGCCATATAGCTGCGGGTTGCTTCAAGCGCTTCTTCAATGGTGCCCAGCCGCGCCTCATCCGGCCGACCTTTTCCATCAGGTTCGAGAGCATGAGTGATAACTCCGATGAGTTCTGTGGTGATGTCGCCCATCGTCGCCAGTCCTGTATCAATCGCGCTCCCCGGGCTCGCCACGAGCCGTTTGTCAAGGCGCCGAAGCAGCGGCGGGCCGCTTTCAGGAACCAGCTCGGTGATCAATCTGGCAAAGGGCTGCACGAACGGAAGGATGAGAATAACGCCGATGGTATTGAACAGGGTATGAAAGGCGACCAGCGAAATCTGCGTGTTCCCGGCGCCGCCCTGCGAGATCCAGTCCGCTACATAATCCGCATACGGTCCGAGCAGGAAGAAGGCCATCACGCCCGTCATGACATTGTATATTACATGGGCGTAGCCGGTCCGCCTGGTGGCCGTGGATCCGCCGATTGTCGCCAGCGCCGCGGTAAAGGTTGTGCCGACATCCATGCCGATGACCATGGCGGCCGCCTGGGGAAACGATATCGCCCCGGCGCCGATTGCCGCCAATGCCGTCGCCACGCCTGCGCTCGAGGACTGCGTGACCAGGGTGATAGCAACGCCGATCAGCAATAATTTGAACCGGCCGAAGAGCGTATTGTCAGGGAAGACATCCGGCGTGACGGCGCCCTCGAACTGGGCCATGCCCTGCTGCATGGCATCAATGCCAAAAAACAACAGGCTGAAGCCGGCAAGCGACAGGCCAATATGACGGACACGTCCGCTGCCATACAGCCGGAGCATCACGCCGAGTAATACAAGCGGCAGAACGACCTCGCCGAGATGTAGTTTGAAACCTAGTATCGCCACCAGCCAGCCGGTGATCGTCGTGCCGATATTGGCGCCGAATATGATCCCCAAAGCCTGTGGGAAGGTCAGCAGACCGGCGCCGACGAAACCGACCGCGGTGATGATGGTGGCACTGGATGATTGTATGAGTGCGGTGGCGACCGCGCCTGTCGCCGCGCCCGACATCGGTGTTTTGGTGTAATTTGAAAGCAGGCGGCGCAGCCGGTCGCCCGCCAGCCCCTTTAAACCATCCGTCATCAGCACCATGCCGAGAAGGAACAGGCCGATCCCTCCGATCACAAGCAGAATTTTTGTATCCATCCCGACTTGTTAGCGCGATCTCCGGCCCATGCGAAGACTCTTGGGATGAAAATATCCATGTACGGTCTCCTGCCCGTGCCGACGCTGGCGCATTCATCATAGACAAGGATGGGAATTTCTTTTGCCACCAGCCAAATACACGACCTCATGGCGAGGTGGTGCGCGAAGTGCGCCGTCTCGAACCATGTCTGGCCTGGGATACTGTACACGGGGAGAAGAAAGTTTTTAAGCCACGAAGAAAATAGGGCCTAGCCGGCGGTGGCGGGTTTTTCGAATGCGTTCAACGCGTCGATATTGGCGGCGGTAAGCTCGACCGATTCGCCGCAGCCGCATGCGCTCGTCTGATTAGGATTGTTGAAAACGAAACCCGAGGACAGTTTTTCGACGCTGTAGTCCATCTCGGTACCGAGAAGAAACAGAATGGCTTTCGGATCGATGAACAGCTTGACGCCCTTGTCCTCGATGACGTCATCGCCCGCGGCCGCCTCATCGGCATATTCCATGGTGTATTCCATGCCGGCGCAGCCGCCGTTCTTGACACCGATCCGGATGCCCGTGATGTCATTGTCCGAATTTGCCATGATGTTGCGCACTCGTTCCGCTGCGGCGTCGGTGAGGGTCATAATTTTCGGCATTGCGTTCATTGGTCAAACTCTCTCAATTTTCTCGTTCCGTCCTTATATGGGGCTTGGCCCACACCATTGCTAGAACATGTTTATCGCGAGCCGTGCCTCGTCGGACATGCGGCTCATATCCCATGGCGGATCGAAAACCAGATTGACCTTGACGTCCTGAATGCCGGGGACGGAGCGCACCGCGTTTTCAACCCATTGCGGCATCTCGCCGGCAACCGGACAGCCGGGCGCGGTCAGGGTCATGTCGATGGTGACATTTCGCTCATCGCTTATGTCGACCTTGTAGATCAGTCCGAGTTCGTAAATGTCGGTGGGGATCTCCGGGTCATAGACGGTTTTAAGCGCCGCCACGATATCCGCCGTCATCTGGTCGAGTTCCTCGCGTGAAAACGCGGTGCCCGTTATCTCCGTACCGCCATCGGCGACGCTGGGAGGAGCTTTCAATGTGCTTTCATCCATGGTGATGAAGTTTTCAGGCTTCAGTTCCTGGGGACGCTCGTTGTTTTGATCTGTTGTCATTGTTTTACACTCGTGTCTGACAGAAAAATTCAAGAGAAAAAATCATGCGCCTTTTTCAAGGCTTCTATGAACGCGTCGACTTCCTCCATGGTGTTGTACATGGCAAAGGATGCGCGGCAGGTCGCGGTTACCCCGTAACGATCGAGCAGCGGCTGGGCGCAATGATGCCCGGCGCGGACCGCAACGCCGGAGCGGTCGATTACAGTTGAAATATCATGGGGGTGCAGCCCTTCCATCGTAAAAGACAGGATTGCCCCCTTGCCGGGCGCGTTGCCGATGACGTTTACGTAGCCGAGTTCGCTTACCCGCTCCTGGGCGTAAGCGATCAGGGCCTCTTCATGGGCTTTGATGTTGTCGCGTCCGACCTGCATCATATAGTCAAGGGCTGCGCCTAATCCAATGGCCTGGACGATCGGCGGCGTTCCCGCCTCAAAGCGGTGCGGCGGCGCGCCGTAAGTCACTTCATCGACGCTGACCGTTTCGATCATTTCGCCGCCACCCATAAAGGGAGGCATTGCCTCGAGGTGCTTTTTCTTGGCGTATAAAATGCCGATGCCGCTTGGACCATAAAGCTTGTGACCGGTCATGACGTAGAAGTCGGCATCGAGGTCCTGGACGTCGATATTCATGTGAACCGCGGCCTGGCTGCCGTCGACGAGAACCGGAATGCCGCGTGCATGGGCAATGCGAATGATTTCCTTTACGGGGACCACCGTTCCCAGCACGTTCGACATATGGGTAATGGCGATCATTTTCGTGCGATCGCTCAGAAGGTTTTCGAATTCCTCCAGGAGCAACTCGCCATTATCCGCAATGGGCGCCCATTTCAAAACCGCGCCATTGTGCTCTCTGTGAAAATGCCATGGCACGATATTGGAATGATGCTCCATGATGGAGAGCACGATCTCGTCGCCCTCGCCGATCACCATGCCGCCGAACGACTGGGCGACAAGATTGATCGCCTCGGTCGCGTTGCCGGTGAAAATGATTTCTTCATCATGGGCGGCGTTGACAAAATTGGCGGCCGTCGTGCGGGCATTCTCAAATTTGCCGGTAACCGCGTTGGAGAGGTAATGAAGCCCGCGGTGAACGTTGGCATATTCCAGGCTGTAGGCGTCGGTTACCGCATCGATGACCGATTTCGGTTTTTGGGCCGATGCGCCATTGTCGAGATATACAAGCGGCTTGCCATACACCTCGCGAAAGAGAATGGGGAAATCGGCGCGAATACGCTCGACGTCGAATTCCGCCGCCGGAGCCGCGCCCGTATTCTCGATCGTTTCTGTCTCCAGGTTCGCCATCTTTTTTGCCTTACCCCCTTGCTTCACCGAGCCAGTCTGCGGAACGAAGCAGAAATGCCTCACGAATGGTCTCGTTGCGGACATTCTCTATGGCTTCATCGATGAAAGCATTGACCAGAAGGGCGGTTGCCTTCTTCTCCGGTATGCCGCGCGCCATGAGATAAAATAGCAGATTTTCATCCAGCTCGCCGGAGGTTGTGCCGTGACCGCACAGAACATCGTCGGCATAAATTTCAAGCTCGGGCTTTGAATCGAATTCCGCCGTCTCCGACAACATCAGCGAACGGGCCATTTGATGGCCATCGGTTTTCTGGGCTTCCTTCGCGACGATGACCTTGCCCTGGACGACGCCGCGGGATTTATCGTCGAGCACGCATTTGAAGAGTTCGCGGCTTTGGCAGTTGGGCGCGTCATGATTGACAACCGTTGTTGCATCGACGTGCTGATTATCCCACAGCATCATTGCGCCGGAAAGCGCCGCACTGGCATGTTCGCCATTGAACCTGAGGAAATTCTGGTGCCGCGCCATGGCGCCGCCAATGGCAAATTCGAAAGCGTTGTAATCGGCGCCCTGACCGAGTTCCGTCAACCAGGATGCGACATGTATCGCCATGCGCCCCTCGTTCTGATATTTGACATGCTCGACCACCGCATTGTCGCCGACGACCATTTCGGTGACGCAGTTGCGCTGCATATCGGGGGTGCGGCGGGCTGAAAACGATTCCATCAGGGTCAGTTTGGCCCCCTCGCCCACATGAACGAAATTCCGGGTCGTCACCAGGCCGGGCTTTGTCGACCCGGTTACCATGATGAGATGGACCGGGCGATCGAGTTCAGCGCCATCGGCCACGCGGATGACCACGCCGTCGCTCATGAACGCCGTATTTAGGGCGAGGACAGCCTCGTTCTTCTGAGGGTTGACCTTGCCGAATTTTTCTTCAAACCATGCCGGGGGATCGTTGAGCGTTTCGGCCAGGCTCGTGACTTCGAATTTACCCTCGGCGCCGTCAATATTGGATAGCTCCTTGTCAAAAACGCCGTCCGCAACGACGAGACGGTAGCTCAGCATCTCATCGAGATCGACACCGAGCACGTCGTAAATATCGGATTCCGAGATTGCGTCACTTTCCACGCGCGTTTCGTGCGCCTCTCTCATTTTGGCGCGCAGGTCGGAATATTTCCATTGCTCGACACGGCGGTCGGGCAGACCGAGCGCTTTGAATTGAGCCATGGCGGTCTCGCGCATTTTGCGAACCCAATCGACATTTGCGCCCGGCAGGCTCGAGGCGACGCCGTCAAACCGCTCCACCAACGCGTCTTCCGCCGCCGTTGTTTTTCTGTCTGTCATAATATTCATGATTTTTCCGCTCCTGGGCCGATCAGGCCGCTTCGTCCTCGCCATATTCGGCATAGCCGGATTTTTCAAGCTCAAGAGCCAGTTCCTTGCCGCCCGACCGCACGATGCGGCCCTTCGAGAGTACGTGCACCTTGTCGGGCACGATATATTCGAGGAGGCGCTGATAATGGGTGATGACCAGTATCGCCTTGTCGGGACCGCGCATGGCGTTCACGCCGTCGGAAACAATGCGCAGGGCATCGATATCAAGGCCGGAATCGGTTTCGTCAAGAACGCATAAAGTCGGCGAAAGAAGCGACATCTGAAGAATTTCCATGCGCTTCTTTTCACCACCCGAAAAGCCGACATTGAGCGGGCGCTTCAGCATGTCCAGTGGAATATTGAGGGCCTCAGCCTTTTCGCGGACGATGCGCATCGTTTCAGCGGCGTTCAATTCATCTTCGCCCCTCGCCTTGCGAACGGCATTCATCGCCGAGCGAAGGAAATTCATGGTTCCCACGCCCGGAATTTCTACCGGATATTGCATGGCAAGAAAAAAGCCGGCCGCGACGCGTTCGTCGACTTCAAGCTCGCTCAGATCCTGTCCGTTCCAGACAATTGAGCCCTCTGTGATTTCATAGTCGTCCTTGCCTGCGAGGACATAGGAAAGTGTCGACTTTCCCGAACCATTCGGGCCCATGATGGCGTGGACCTCTCCTTGCGGTATCTCAAGATCGACGCCGCGCAATATCATGTCGCCATCGACTTTGGCATGTAGGTTCTTGATTTCCAGCATTTCGCAATACTCTCTCTTTTATCTTCTGTCCGTTCATTCGCCGCCGAAAATATCGCGGCCTCTTTGCTCTTGTCCGAAACCGGCCATACCGGCGAGCGGAATTCTCTGCATCAGCCGACACTGCCTTCGAGGCTGATGCCGATCAGTTTCTGGGTTTCCGCCATGAATTCCATCGGCAATTGCTGCAGCACATCGCGGACGAAGCCGTTGACAATCAATGCCACCGCTTCCTCCTCATTGAGCCCGCGGGCCATGCAGTAGAACATCTGGTCATCGGATATCTTCGATGTCGTGGCTTCGTGCTCAAAGCTTGCCGTTGAATTCTTTGCCTCGATATAGGGAACCGTATGGGCACCGCAATCATTGCCGATGAGCAGACTGTCGCACTGCGTGAAATTGCGCGAATTCGTCGCTTTGCGGTGGGCAGACACCAGGCCGCGATAAGTGTTGTTCGAGCGGCCGGCGGAGATGCCCTTGGAGATGATCCGGCTCGACGTGTTTTTACCGAGATGGATCATCTTGGTGCCGCTGTCGACCTGCTGGTAGCCGTTGGAAATGGCGATGGAATAGAACTCGCCCTGGCTGTTGTCGCCGCGCAGGATGCAGCTTGGGTATTTCCAGGTTATGGCGGAGCCGGTTTCAACCTGGGTCCAGGAAATCTTGGAATTGTCACCACGGCAGTCGCCGCGCTTGGTAACAAAGTTGTAGATACCGCCCTTGCCGTCCGCATCGCCCGGATACCAGTTCTGGACCGTCGAATATTTGATCTCCGCATCTTCCAGCGCTACCAGCTCGACGACGGCGGCATGAAGCTGGTTTTCATCGCGCATGGGCGCCGTGCAGCCTTCGAGATAGCTCACATATGAGCCCTTCTCGGCCACGATCAGGGTGCGCTCGAACTGGCCCGTCTGGCTCTCATTGATACGGAAATAGGTCGAGAGCTCCATCGGGCAGCGCACGCCTTCGGGTATATAGACGAATGAACCGTCGGAAAAGACGGCCGAATTCAGCGCCGAGTAGAAATTGTCGGATTTTGGAACGACGGAGCCGAGATATTTTTTGACGAGTTCGGGGTGTTCCTTGATCGCCTCGGAAATAGGACAGAAAATCACACCCGCCTTCGCCAGCTCCTCCTTGAAGGTGGTGACGACGGAGACGCTGTCGAATATCGCATCGACGGCGACGCCCGGCGCGCCCGCGAGGGGGCCTGCACCCTCGACGCCGGCCAGCATTTTTTGCTCGGACAGGGGGATGCCGAGTTTTTCATAGGTCGCCAACAGCTCGGGATCGACCTCGTCGAGGCTTTTCAGCTTCTCGGCCGATTTCGGTGCGGCGTAATAATAAAGATCCTGAAAATCGATCTTCGGATAATGCACCCGCGCCCATTCCGGCTCCTGCATGCTCTGCCAGCGCTCATATGCGTCAAGCCGCCATTCGAGCATCCATTCCGGCTCATCCTTCTTGGCCGAAATAAAGCGGATAATGTCTTCATCGAGGCCCTTTGGGGCCTTTACCGTCTCAATATCCGTGCTGAAACCGTATTTATACTGGTCAACGTCAATGTCCTTGACCTGTTCGATGGTTTCTCTAACTGCGGCCATGTTCTTCTCCGTGTGCTTCTTTGCTTTAAAGCGTTCAATTTATAACCGGGCCGGCCAATCAGGCCGCCCTGTTCGTATTGGTATTGGTATTCGTATTGGTATCCGTGTCCGTATCCGTCACCTTATCCGACTGCCCGCTCAGTATGTCCCTGGCGGCCTTGATGAAATTGTCGATATGCGCATCATTGCTGTCCCAGCCAAGGCTGACCCTGATGGCAGCGCCGGTCAGGCTGTCATCCAGCCCCATGGCTTCGAGAACCCGCGAGCGAGCGACCTTGCCCGATGTGCAGGCAGCGCCGGCGCTTATGGCGCAACCCGCCAGATCAAAAGCGATCACCAGGGTCTCCGCCGCATGGCCGGGCAGGGCAATTGCCGATGTGTTGGGCAACCGGGGCGCATCATGGGCAATGAATTCCGCTTCGGCTGCAAGCCTGGCGATATCGCCCTCAAGACGGTCGCGCAAACGGGATATTTCAGCGATCCGGCCGAGGCCCGCAAGCGCCAGCCCGGCTGCTTTTCCAAAGCCCGCAATGGCGGCGGTGTTTTCGGTTCCGGCCCGGTTGCGTCCCTCCTGGCCACCGCCCGTCATGAGCGGTGCGAGTTCAAGTTCCGGGCGCTTGATCAGCGCCCCCACACCCTTCGGCCCGCCAATTTTGTGGGCGGATAGGGACATGGCGTCGGCACCCGTTGCCACGAAATCGACCGGGATTTTTCCCGCAGCCTGAACGGCATCCGTATGCAGCACGATGTCGCCCACGTCGCCCGCCTCGGGGGGATTGTCTTCGCGAAATTGATTTATTATGGCGCTGATTTTACCGAGATCCTGCAAGACGCCGGTTTCATTGTTCGCCATCTGCACCGAGACCAGAACATTGCTGTTCTCCCGGCATAAATCTGTTAACAGCTCTGCGAGGTGATCGGGATCGGCCAGGCCATTCTTATCAACCTTCAGGATGGCATGTTTCGCTCCGCAAGCCATGGCCGGGCTCAATACCGAATCATGCTCGGTCGCTGTGGTGACGACCGCGTCCCATGATTGCCTGAGCACCATATTGTTCGCTTCAGTGCCGCCGCTTGTGAAAATAACCTCTTTCGGCGCGGCCCCGACGAGCTGTGCCACACTTTTGCGCGCTCCCTCGATCAGCCCGCGGGCGCGGCGTCCCTCTTCATGAACCGAGGATGGGTTGCCATTACAGCCCAGCGCCTCGACCATGACATCACGCACCTCGGGCCGCATCGGCGAGGTGGCGTTGTGATCGAGATATGTGCGTGCCGGGCTCAATTCGAGGCGACCTCCGTGACTTCGCGCCCCGCCTCGGCAACCGGCCAAAGGGGAACGTTTTTCTTGAGCACGTCCGAAAGCGTCACATCGGAGAGAAAGGAAAGGATGTGGGTGCCCAGGGCGCGCCATAAATCATGGGTCAGACATTTCTGGCCGCCGTGACAGAAATCGGAAACTTCTGCGCAGCGCGTCATCTGAATGGGCTCGCCGACTGCCGACATGATCTCCGCAATCGTTATCTCGTCGGCGGTTCTGGCCAGTACATAACCACCCGAGCGGCCGCGCTGGCTCTCGACGAGATTGGCGCGGCGGAGCTGCACAAAGAGCTGTTCGAGGTAGGAAAGCGAGATTTGCTGACGTTCCGATATCGCGGACAGGGCGATGGTTTGATCATCGCCATGCTTGGCGAGATCTGCCATAGCCATGACGGCATAGCGACCTTTGGTATTCAGCTCCATGGCGACATTCCACCTTGTGTTCAACGTCTTGGGTCGTGTCCCGCTTGACTGCGAGGGCCTATTCGCTATATCCAGTCAGATCATGTCAGGCCTGAAACGCAGCGCGCTGGAACATAAATTTTTCGGCGACGGGTTTTGTGCCTGTCAAAACTTATTTTGAACCATTCTAAACAGCGCATCTGTACTTCATATATTAATCCTGAGCTGACAAGTCAAGTTTAATATCCAACGTGCTTTTAGGTGGATTCCGGAGCGCTTATACCCGGCTTTCTGCATTGGCCGTCAGCCGGCACCACCTTTGAGACAGATTCACAAAAGGCAATTATTCCCGCCATGCCAGAAGTCATGATTAACGGCCCGGACGGCCGTCTTGAGGCGCGTTACCATCACAATCCTGCGCCCGATTCGCCTGTTGCGATTATTCTTCATCCGCACCCGCAATTCGGCGGCACAATGAACAATCAGATCGTCTACAGGCTCTATTACAGTTACGTCGAACGCGGATTTTCGGTTATCCGCTTCAATTTCAGAGGCGTGGGACGCAGCCAGGGCCTGTTCGACAACGGCATCGGCGAGCTGTCGGATGCGGCCGGCGTGCTCGACTGGGCGCAATCCTTCAATCCGGATTCGCGCTATTGCTGGATTGCGGGAGTGTCCTTCGGCGCCTGGATATCCATGCAGCTCCTGATGCGCCGGCCCGAGATCGCCGGCTTCATCTCCGTGGCGCCCCCCGCCAATCATTATGATTTCAGCTTCCTCGCCCCGTGCCCGTCATCGGGCCTGATGGTCAATGGCGCCGAGGACAAGGTCGTTCCCAATTCATCGGTGGAAGAACTGGTGGCCAAGCTCAAGACCCAGAAAGGCATCGAGATCACACATGAGCTCATTGCCGGCGCCAATCATTTCTTCGAGGGCAAGGTGGACGAGCTGATGAAGGTGACGGATGCCTATCTCGACACCCGCCTGGCCGAGCTCGACAAGAAGGCATAGCGACGCGTTTAATTTCGGATGTCATGTCCGGCAGGTGCCAGAACCGGACCTCGGCGGCTGGGAAATTGCTCCCGTTCTGACAAACTTCGGTTCGAGTAAGCCGGCCTATCTCACGTCAGCCAATGTCTACTTTCGGTGAGGGCACATCATGTTGATACAAAGAGAACGGATCAAACGGCAGACCATCCAACTCTGGTGATTGCAGTATCGTAAAGGCGCCGCATGGGGACTGCCGACCACATGTGTCAAGCACTCGCTCATATCAGCTTCTAATCGGTCCTCAACCGTCTGATGAGCTACCGTTATGATGCTCCTCCGTTGATGACTCGCAATCCGGCTTGCTTGAAATATTCTCAAGCGCCTGACGCCAATCTCCACCGTCTGATGTTTGCTCAGCTTTTTTCGGCTCTTCGACCGGGGTGTAGGGTGGCAAATCGAATGCCTCATATTCGAGACTGTCTATCGGATCGGCCGTCGCTGGAAATGCACCGATCCGTGCGGCGAGTTCCTGGAGTTCCGTCAAAATTGCAGCACGGCGGGTCTCATGCTCAATGGTGACACTTCTCACATCGTCAAGAAGCCGTCTATCCGCATAAGTCAGCGCTTCGCCCAATGCTTCAATGAGCATTTGCTCCCGCTTCGCAACCCTACTCATCCGTGTGTGAATGCTATTAATGTAATCATTTGATTTGGTGGTCATGACATCCCCCTGTTCCGAATTGCTCTACCGAATCATTTCACTAGTCATATTTTTTCAGGGTAATTCGGTGAAAATGAGATAAAATTCTGGCGGCGTAGCTCCACCCACAGCCGCAATGTCAATGGGAGATGTCGTTATGATCGCGAGCTGTAAGCGGTAAAATCGTGTCGCCAACGAGCATTCCGTCACATCGAAGGCCGTCGAAGGCCGTCGACGGCCGGGCGCATCTTTTTGACTACCGCGCGCAACCACGACAGTACAGGGACGGGAGCAGCCTGACCAATCGGTCGGCGAAAACGGGGAGGGTGTCAGGAGGTTGCTCTTAGAGCTCACCAATATCCAATTGCATGACGATTTTGAATAATGGCTGTAACGATTTGGCCAGCTGGTGACTCGTTGTTCGAGAATTATCTCGCGGCAGATTCCAGGAACTGTCCGTGCCAAGCCATGCCGTGGCGTGCACCGCCGGCAAAGCCTGTTTTGTTGACGACGATGATCCCAAGGTCCACGTTTTCGGCAAGTTCGTTAAGGGCCCATTCGACGATCTGCTCGGGGCTCCGCCCCCCTTCAAGCTCCGCATGGGCCCGATAGGCGAGCAAGGACCTTGCGATATACTCGCCATCACCTGTCGTAGCGATGGCTCCGTGCTTACCTGCATACAGCCCGCAACCGGGTAGCGGCACATCCCCCACACGCCCTCGCAAGACTGCCATTGTGCCCCCAGAGCTGAGGGCGCAAGCAAAGGTCTGTCCGTCCCAAACAACACTGCCTACCGTGTCACCGCCAAGGACCTCTCGCAGAGGCGTATCATAATTCCACGCACGTTCAAGATCGGTATACGACCATTCTCCCATCCGATCAGTAATAGCCATCACTTGGCTAAACCGCTTCTTCGCTTTGGGCGTCGTCGGATCATATTCACCAAAGCCGCAACGGCGAGCAAACTCGGTGGCCCCATCCGCCACAAGCAATATATGGGGGGTGCCAAGCAGGCGTTTCGCAACGGAGATTGGGTTTTTTACTCTCGCAATGGCGGCCACTGCTGCGAAATCCCCGGCGCTCGTCATGCATGAGGCATCCATTTGGATGGCTTTACCGTCGAGGCGAAGGTTTGAGCCGGTTCCTGCGTTAAAGCGTTCGTCGTCTTCCAAAGCTTGCGTCGCGCAGATAGCGGCATCCAGCGCTCCTTTTTGTTGGGCAATAATCTCGATCCCGGCGTGACACGCATGTCGAGGCCCGTCTGACTGGGTCGGATTTGAGGCAGAGCCCGCATGGCAAACGATTATTGGCGTACTCGTTGTAGTCTCTATTGGCATGCGGATGAATGTAATCTGGTGCGACGTATTAGTACAGCTGGATCGTCACGGCAGTTAAAAATGAGGTTAGAATGGCATCCACACGGTGCCTTATTTAAACCGCAATTGACCTCCATAAAGCCACATTGTTTGTGTGGGCGGGTATGACTTCTTGATGCGCCAGCGTCCCTCGGCCCGACATTCTCTAGCAACAATCCGATCACTAAACGCATGGCACTATGGTCGCCCTGCGACGATCCTCTCTGCATTGCTATTTCGAAAAACACAGGTGAGACCAGGCGGACGCCAAAAGCAAGTGGAGTCGCGGCACGATCTTGGGCAATTCGCCGAAGCTGCAATTCAGCAGTGAGGCTACGACCGATCTGATCAGTTCAAAATATTTTCAGATTTCAGACTCTTGCCAAAATTGGGCAGCGGCTGCACCGCCGTTTCACCCCTCTCTGATACGCAAATATTGAATTTGCCAACGGAAAGGCTATGAATATGAACAAAGACGATGCTGTGACGAAGATCGCCCAACATATTGAAGTCATTACGACCGATACTACGGATCTGAAGGAAACGGCTTTCGGTTCGGTCGAGACGTGCCGAAGTGTCTACGACGTTCTGAAACACCGCTATAAGCACGTGCATCTTAACGTGGTCCAAACAGAACAGGATTTGCAGCGTATCGTCAATCTTGCGCCAGATCTCGTTGTTTTATGTGTCAAGTACATCATTGAAGAAGAACAGGGAGCAATGATCTGGTTGTCGGACTATTTTTCGCGTCACGAAGTTCCTTTTACCGGATCGGACAGGGCAACACTTGAATTTGACTCCAACAAAGGCAAAGCGAAAAATGCACTTCTGCGAAAAGGGGTGGCCACAGCGGAGTTTTTCCTCGCACATCCAGGATTATACACGGATGAAAGTGATTTGCCTCTTCCTCTGCCTCTATTTGTCAAACCTTTGGATGCGGCTAACGGGAACGGCATTGATGAAAACTCGTTGGTCCATGATTTTTTTAGTTATGAAGCAAAGATCGCGGAGATTTATGCGGTCTATGGCGGCTCCGCACTGGTGGAGGAAGTCCTGCCGGGTCGAGAGTTCACGGTAGCCGTCTTCGACGAACCTGCACACAATTCTCGCTTGATCTACCCGGTTGAGGTTATTGTTCCCAGAAATTCCAAGGGAGACAGAGTCCTGGGCTGTTTGGAGAAATCCAACAATCAGGAGGTGCTTCTGCAAGTGGCCGAGCCTACCAGGACAGCTATTTCTGAACTGGCCGGCAAAGTGTTCTCCGCTCTGGAGGTGCGCGATTTTGGACGTATCGATATCAAGATGGATGCGCACGGCAACCCACACTTTATAGAGGCAAATCTTGTTCCGGGCATGACGCCTGGGACGAGTTATTTTCCACGTGCCTGTAATATTAACGGTATGATGTCCTATGCAAGCGTCGTATTGAAGATCGTTAAAATCGCGTTGCGCAGGAGCGAACTCCCTGCCTTCGTACCCGGACTTGCCGCAGTGCAGAGCTTACCATCCATATTAGGAGAAACCCATGAGTAGAATGCAACGCCTGCGTGATGTTTTTATTCTTTCCGTCGCACTTTTGACGCTTCTGTTTTTTGTTCCCAGCGGAGTGTTTGCACAGGGCACGCCCGATAAAATACCAGATCATGCAAGGGCAAAGAGTTACGGGACTGGATGGCAATGCGATATCGGATATCGGGAATTGAATGGAATTTGTGCGGCCATTAAGGTTCCGGCACATGCATATCTGACAGATGAATCCTATGGACGGGGCTGGGCCTGTTTGAGGGGATATCGGATAGACAATGAGATCTGCGCCGCCCTCGCGATTCCCGCCAACGCATATCTGAAGTCTTCAGGAGATAGATGGGAATGCCAACGAGGTTATAGGAGGAGCGACGATACCTGCGTTGTTGTTAGAGTACCGGTGAATGGATACCTTTCGGGGTCTTCTTATGGATCAGGCTGGGCGTGCAATCGAAAGTACCGCGCGGTCGACAGTGCCTGTGTTGCAGTCAAAGTACCCGCTCACGGATATTTCGTGGACAATTCATACGGAGATGGATGGAAGTGCGATCGAGGGTATCGACCCGCAGATGGTGCCTGTGTTGCAGTCAAAGTACCCGCCCACGGATATCTCGCAGACGATTCTTATGGATCTGGATGGAAGTGTGAGCGTGGATACCGGGCCGTCAAAGAAACTTGTGCAATTATTAAAATGCCAGAGAACGCTCACCTCGACTATTCAGCCGAGGATTGGACTTGTAGCCCTCCTTACAAAAAGGAAGGAGAAAGTTGCGTTCTGTCTTGAACATATCAATGTCCGGTTAGGGCCAATTGCCGATACGCCGGTGTGAAAAAATCTGCAATCAAATCTTAGGGTGCAAACCATGGCGTATTACAGCTCACGGTTTTGAATTTTGGACTACGCCGCAATTCTCTTGGATCACACAGAACAAACCGATCGCAAGAACAAGATTGTTTGTCCACGTCCCACATTGTCTTGATAAAGCGTGTTGGCTACAAAAACAGCCTGTCTATGTCATGCGTCGAGGAAGAGAAAAGGTGCTCTGTGACCGACTATAGTTTCTATTACTTCCTTTCCGACAATCTTAGGATCTTGATGTGGGCACCTATAATCCTGTCGTTTAAACTTGTTTTCAAGGCGCAACCTGACAGCTCAGCGAGTTGGCGGGTTGTGCGCCTCGTTGGCGCAATCGGTTTGCTTTACTTCTCAGCCAATCTGATCTTGCATCTCAGCTATAATTTTCAGTGGTGGGGGATTGATGCATATCACGCACATTTTCCTCAGTGTGAATACAAACATTGTGAGGGGGAACGCAAACCCAGAAATTTCGGCGCCAATTTTGCGATCTATTTGATCTTGGGCTGGATTCCAGCCTTGATATTCGTTGGATTTTGCGAATTGGGTTGGAGGTATCAACATCGCCACAGGATTCGAGTGCTGAAAGAACGTGATGCCGGATATTTTTTTAGTTCCGCACTGATCATTTTGAACTTTCTGTTCATTTCACTTTTTTATGTATTTGCTACTCTTGAAGGTATTGAGCGCTACGGCTTATTTTCTTTGTTTACCTACATATATGGAATTTTATATTTACTTGCGCTTGCTCTTGGTATGATTGCTTTGCTGATCCCTTTTTTTCTGTGAGATTTAATATGAAATATTTTTCTCCAGAGATGCAGAACAGAGAGAGTTCTGATCGGACGCCACGGACCTACAGGCCGGTGTGAAAAAATCTGCGCTCAAATCTTAGGGCGCAAACCACGGCGTATTACAGCTCACGGTTTTGAATTTTGGACTACGCCGCAGCTCTAAAAATACCGTGTAGAAACTAGTCGCAATAATTGCAGTATCAAGCGGATATTCTTTTTTCTTTTCGTTCCACTTCCTCTTAAAAAACTTACTATCGAAAATGAGCGTCATCATTTCATGACCCGGCATTTCCATGCGTTGCTCAGGCTTTTTGCCATATTCGAGAATGACAAGGTCTGAATTGGTGGGGTGGCGGTGGAATTGAATCATCTTATCTGTTGTTATCAAAATTTTCCCACGCGCATCCCTTAAAACCGTGTAAGTAAACGGTCGATCGCCTTGTTGAAATACCCCCGCACGGCCGATCATGTAGCCGTTCGGCAGCACCACGCATTTGGCCCGCATGTCAATTCTGATCCAAACGTTGAGGATTACGTACAGAAACAGAAATATGCCGAAATATTTCAAAGAAACCCAAAGACAGCCTTTTCTTTTACGTTCCGAACCGGCTTTTCTGGCCATCAAGGTAAACCTTCGCCCAAACGCTGGCGCTCCATTGATCACTGATTTTGTATGGCGTGCCGCCGGGGTGTGAGGGGCATGCCGGCCGCGTAATTCCGTAAGCGGATTTTTTACCGCGACGCATAAGTTCGCGCAATGCGCGATCTCTTATATAATCGCGAAGGGATTGATCGGCCTTGCCGATTTTCTTACACCCGGCTCATTCGCCTCAACCAGCCCGACCCGTCATCGGACCTGATGGTCAATGGCGTCGAGGACAACGTCGTTCCCAATCCATCGGTGGAAATACTGGTGGGCAAGCTCAAGACCCAGAAAGGCATCGAGATCAAGCATGAGTTCATTACCGGTGCCAATCATTTCTTCGCGGGCAAGGTGGACGAGCTGATGAAAGTGACTGATGCCTATCTCGATGCCCGCCTGGCCGAGCTCGACAAGAAGACATAGTGGTGTTTGTCACTATGGCTATCATGTCTCCACTGGATTAGTAGCGGCAAACATCTCCGGCAATTTAATGAGTGCTCCGCCCTGCGATGGCCGGCTCAACGACCTTCCCGCCCGTCATCGGCCGCGCCACCCCCGTCGTTCCCGGGAAGGTCAGGGGCAGGTCTTTGAGGCAGCGCACCGCCAGGTATGCGAAGGCTTCCGCCTCCATGAATTCGCTCGACCAATTGTCGCTAGCGACGTCGCTAGCGACGGCGCTTGTGGCCCTGTCGCGAGCGGTTTCGCCATCAGTGTCCCCGTCATTTGTGACATTGTGACAAGCGATTTTATCGGCGGCCATGACCTCGCCGTCGAGGCGCTTTTGGAGCTCACCCATGAGGGCGGGATTGCGCGCACCGCCGCCGGTGATGATCCATTGTTTCGGCGGCATGGGAAAATGAAAATCCGCCCGGGCTATTGAAAGAGCCGTGAAGGCCGTCAATGTCGCGGCGCCCGCCTCAAGTGAAAGCCCCTCCACCGCGTCGAGCGAAAAGGCGTCCCGGTCGAGGGATTTGGGGGGTGTCTCGGCGAAATAGGGATTGTCCAGGAGCCGTGCCAGCCTCGGCTCCGACAGTTTTCCCTCAAGCGCGCATTTGCCGTCGCGGTCCATCGGCTCCGCGCCATGCCGCGCCATCCAGTCATCGATAAGCGCATTGCCGGGTCCGGTATCGAAGGCCAGAAGCTCATCGCCCTCGCCGATCCACGTCACATTGGCGACGCCGCCGATATTGACGATGCATATAGGCAGATCGAGCCCCGTAGATCCGGCCAGAGCCTGATGATAGACCGGCACCAGCGGCGCGCCCTCGCCGCCTGCCGCCACGTCCCGGCTGCGAAAATCACAGGCGGTGCGGATACCGGTCTTATCGGCGAGCAATGCCCCGTCACCCAATTGGACGGTCAAATGATCTTCCGGCCGGTGCATGACCGTCTGGCCGTGAAAGCCGAGAATATCGATGTCGCCTGCGTCCCAGCCATATTCCTCGAGATAGCGCGCGACCGCGTCCGCATGTTTGAAGGTGAGTTCTTCCTCGACCCCGGCCAAAGAACCCGGACGCTCATCGGCGGCGCCCAAACCGCAGGCGTCTTCGAGAGCGCCGCGCAATCGTTCGCGGAACGCCGGATCATATGGGACCGCGAGGCCCGGACCCCGTTTGAGCACGCTTTCACCGTCCGTTTCGACGAGTGCAAGGTCGATGCCGTCCATGGACGTCCCGCTCATGAGGCCGATGGCACGCAAGATCTTTGTCAAAGTCGCTTCTCCTACAGCCTCGAAACTGCTAAACCGCCTCACGCGGTTGAGATAATAGAGGCACATCACACATTCATGGTCACATATAAATCAGATTTTTTAAAAGAGCTGAGCGCGCGCGGTTATCTCAGGCAATGCACGGACGAGGCAGCGCTCGACAAGCTGGCGTGCGACGAGATCATCACGGCCTATATCGGATTCGACTGCACCGCGCCCAGCCTGCATGTGGGCAGCCTGATCGGTATCATGATGCTGCGCAAATTGCAGCAGGCCGGGCATCGTCCGATCGTACTGATGGGCGGCGGCACGACGCGGGTCGGCGATCCGTCGGGCAAGGACGAAACCCGTCAGCTCCTGACGGATGAGAAAATCGCAGCCAACATGGCCGGCATCCGCCAGGTATTCGACAGGTTTCTCACATTCGGCGACGGCCCCACGGACGCGATCATGGTCGACAATGCCGACTGGCTGGACGAGCTCAACTACATTGCCTTCCTGCGCGATTATGGCAGGCATTTCACCATCAACCGCATGTTGGCGTTCGATTCCGTGAAGTCACGGCTCGACCGGGAGCATTCGCTGACCTTTCTCGAATTCAATTACATGATCCTGCAGGCCTATGATTTTCTCGAGCTGAACCGGCGGCTCGGCTGCCGGCTGCAGATGGGCGGTTCGGATCAATGGGGCAATATCATCAACGGCGTCGAGCTCGCACGCCGGGTCGACAGCGCGGAGGTTTTTGGGCTGACGACGGAACTCCTGACCACCTCGTCGGGAGCGAAAATGGGCAAGACCGCCGCGGGCGCCGTCTGGCTCAACAGCGACATGCTGAGCGTCTATGATTACTGGCAATTCTGGCGCAATAGCGAGGACGCGGATGTGGGGCGCTTTTTGCGGCTCTTTACGGAATTGCCTCTCGATGAAATCGCGAAGCTCGAGAAACTCGAAGGCTCGGAATTGAACGAGGCCAAGAAAATCCTGGCGACCGAGGCGACCGCGCTCATGCATGGGCGCGCGCAGGCGGAGGCTGCCTCCGAGACGGCCCGGCAGACATTCGAGGAGGGGCAAACGGCCCAGGGACTGCCCAGCGTGGAAGTTTCGAAAGCCGAGCTGGAAGCGGGGATGGGACTGCTTACGGCACTTGTTCAGGCAGGGCTAGCACAATCCAATGGCGAAGCGCGGCGGCATATCAAGGCCGGTGCGGCCAAGGTCAATGACAAACCGGCCAAAGACGAACGCGGGCAACTTACGCTCGATGATCTGAACGAGGATGGCGTGGTCAAACTGTCTATTGGCAAAAAGCGCCATGCGCTGCTGCACCTGACCTGAACACCGAGTGCTGCCCGAACTTACGGCAGGTCGGGAAAGCCATGGCCGGGCAAGACAATAGAGGTTTTTCTCAATAGGGCTCAGTTGGGCAGGGTTTCGACGGACCAGCTGTCCGGCTCGGCCGCTTTCGGGCGCTGTGCCGGAATCGGCGGCGGCGGCGGCGCGATTGTTGTAGGCGTCGGCAAAGTCATGACGGGCGGCGCGCTTGAAGATTTTGAACCGGCTTCTGTGGCCGCGGTTCTTTTTTTCGCCCGCGGACGCACTTTGGTCGTCTGAGGGGTCATGTCGAAGATCTGGCGGAAGATGCCGGGAGTAACCACGGAAATCGGATTGACCAGGACATTCGGTTTTTCCATCGGTCCGTTGACGGCAAAGGTTATGCCCAGGAAGCCTTCTCCGCGACGCCCGACCAGAAGCTGGCCCAGGATCGGAATTTCGCCGACAACCGAATTCAAACCGTAGAGCGGCACGTAAGTACCGCCGAGCTGAAGGCGCTTACGGTCATAATCAACGCGACCGCGTATGGTCGCGCCGATCAAAGGCCCGTTAATGTATGAGTTGCGCAATACGAGCTGGCCCTGGCCGACGGAAAAAGCCATTTTCAACCGGTCGAACTGTGTTTTCGAATATTTGACCTTGCCTCCCGTACGGCCCTTCTTCCGGCTTTCGCCCGGTGAGGTCATATAGCTCTCATCGGGTGTGTTGACCAGGACTTCGCCGACCACCGGATCACCGCGTATGAAAAAATTCCGTGCCCATAACGTGCCTATTCTTTCAGCATAACCCTCGCCGTCCATATTGACGCGCAAGGATCCATGACCGCCGATTACACTCGGGTAAAAGCCGACAAGGCGAAAGGCCTCGCCAGCGTTTTTAGTTTCGGAAAAGAGGTAACGCGGCTTTCCCGCTTCCTTGACAAGGCTGACGTTAATCGGAGAATTGTCCCTAAACATTCCACGCACCGCCAAACTGCTCATCTTGCCCTGGCGGCTGCTCATTTTGATCGAGACGTCTTTCACCATCGTATCCTCAAAACCGACAACATTGGCGATCTGGGCTTCGAGGTCGATACCCGCCCGGTCCTTGGGCCGGTTGAGCCTTTTTTCGGTAATCCGTCCGGCGGAGAACAGAGAGCGGAACAGATTGCGGCCATCGAATGTCGTACCCCCGGCCTTGACCTTCCAGACGTTCTGCTCGTCCAGTTTGCCCTCGATTTCGATATGGGTAATCAGATTGATCGAGAATTCGGGGAAGTAAAAAGCATCCAGCCTGTTTTTCTCGTTCAGGCCAAGCCAGCCGTCAATGGCAATATTGTCGCCAACGATCTTGAAGTTCTGCAATTCTGTACGGTTGTTGTCGCGTCCGATAATGTCGAATTCGAGGATGGCGGTATGACCGGGCGGTTTGCGCCATGCCATGTTCTCGATGATCAGTTCCGCATTTGTCAAATCGGCCTGGGCACTGACTTGCCGGACGCCGTTTTCGGCCGGCGTGATCGTGAGATCGACCGGTATCTGGCCCTGGACGATATGGTTGAGCTCCAGGCCGAGCTGATCGCGGTCGGCATCGTCAAACCGGCCAGTGACGCGGATCGGCGGCTGACGGCCCGGTGCCGCCGCGAATATGCGCTGCCATCGCAGTCTGGCCGGGACTCCATTGATCAGGATATCGCCATTGGCCTCCAGCGCCTTTTCGGTCACTCCAAAACCGACGGAACCGCCGCTCACCTTGATGCCGCCGAAGCGCCTTTTCAGCGCGCCGTCCTCGAGGTTGAGGCGGCCGTCGATTTTTATGTCCTCGAAGCGGACATCTCGCGACAAGGGCATGTTGAGATGAATGTTGCCCTTGACCCTGCCGGAAATTGCATCGGTCTTGATACCGATTTCAGAGACGTAGCCCAGCGGCTTGTGGTCAAGCAATTCAAGCGCCGCATGGGCATCGGCATCGGCTTCGAAAATTATTTGCCCCTGGGGAACATCCGGGAAATGATCGGGTATGCGGATTTCTCCGTCCCGGAGCGTGATCTCGCGTCCCGAGGGCAGGGAGATCGATCCGCGCGATATGCTGGCAAGGACGGTTTGGCCGCTGAGCGCCAGCTTGACCGGCCCGGTCCGTAGATATGGCAGATGTTTCAGGTATTCGACTTCGACATTGTCGGCGTCGAGTTCAAAGTGGATAATTTTTCGGTACCAGTCATCGTGATCGTTTCGCAACAGCGGTCCGCCGGATGACCCCGCCGCCTGTGCCGTGGCGGCGTTCAGACCGCGCGTGGATATTCTAAGCACCCCCCTTGTGATATCGCCGCCGAATACACTCTCCTGAAACCAGTCATGGGCGTCCGGCATCAAAAAAGACGGCCAGAGGTTTTTCAGGCGGTTCACGGGCATCGGATCGAACTTGCCGCTGATTTCGATATCCGGCACCGGCTCGCGCATAGCCACATGTCCATAAATGGAAATTGCGGTGCCGTCGGCCTTGAGTTCGAAATTACCGATCTCCAGACGGTGTGACCGCGGGTCGAGGCTGCCGTTGAATCTCCAATGGTCGAGCGTCACGGCATTGCGGCTCAGACCGAGTTTCACATCGTCGGCAACGAGACCGATATTCCACCTTTGCGAACCTTCCTCCTGCCCACCGCGTTCGGCGGTGCCCGACAGCATCGCGCTGCTGTCGTCCCATCGCACCAGTGACGGCCGGAGTGTAATTTGATCGCGCTCCCCCGAATAATGGAAATTGAGACTTGATGGAGCAATGCGAGGCGGCCGCTTCAGGCCCGCAACGCCGAACGCGCCGGCGCCGAGATCAAGTTTGATATCCGCATCGGTGATATTCCAGTCCCGCGACAGCATCATTTTAATATTGGCCTGGACGGGCGTTGTTATATTTTCGATTGCCGAAAGATAGGGGAGATTCCGGTGCAGCTTGGCGGGAATCAGATCACTGATCCGGGTGTCGATTTCAATGCGGTTCTTGCGGGCGAATTCGATCATTTTGAAATTCAGCCCCCAATCCTTATCCTCCGACAAGATCCGGCCCTGGCCCGAGATCGTGCTCCTCTTTTTCTGGTGCTTCATGTTGATTTCAAAATGAGGCACCTGCCAGAAGCTCTGGCGGCCTTCCCTCTCAAACGCAACAACGGCTCTACGCAAACCGAATCTTGTCAGGTAGGAAGATGCGGTGCTTCGCCGCCGCGCAAGTGTGAACGCACGGCTAATTGTCTGGGTGAGCGAGATTTCGATCGTCCGCTCTTCCTCGGAGACCGCCCCGCCGGGTTCGTCCCGGTTTGCATTTTTCAGGCCGCCCGGTGCCTGTTCCGTCCGTGTGTATTCGGGAAAGCTCAGGGAAAATCCGTTTTCCTTCGAATAGAATACGAGGATGCGCGGTTCGATGAACTCGACTATGGCCGGCGCTATTTTGGCCTTCAGAAGCGCTGCGCCGCTCAATCTGATCGCGGCGCGCGGAGCCTGGGCGACGACGTCCCCCTTGATGTCGAGCAGGCTTACATTGCGCAGCCGGAAGCGGATGTTATTGCTTTGGTCATACTGAACCACCGCGTCACCGATGCGGATGGTGCTGTCCGGAAGCTCGCGATTGATCGCCTGTTCGATCGGAGAGACGAGAAAGCTGAGGGAAACGGGGCCCTTCTGCAGCCGCGAATGCGCAAACAGAACGGCTAGAAAGGCGACAAAGGCAATACCGCCGACTATCTCGAACGCAACGATGAGCGAGCGGTAGGGGATGCGTTTGGATTCGAGGTTGATCCCACGGCTCAGCCCGGTCCTGACAACCCTGGTGCCCGACTTGAGAAGCTCTCTGGTTTTGCCGGTTTCGCGGCTCTCCGGTCCTGTTGTTGGCTGTTCGGTCGTGCCCACCTGGTCCCCTCTGTTTTTGGTGCGCATGTTGATCGGTTAACTCCTGAACCGATAATCGGTACACTGGTCGTTGATGCCGTTTCTAGCACTCCTCAACCGACGCTCTCAAACCATCGGCGTTTCATGCTTAACCTGTATCAGGCAATCTCAAAACATGAACCCACACGGCTCATTTCAATCAATCATCTTTGATTCTTTGCCAGTCTAGCGCGTAAAGTGCGCCGCAAGGATATATCGAGAGGACAATTCACAGTTTGCGTTCCGGACAATGGCAGGACCCGAAACAGGCCGCAGCCGGTCAGGTCTTCCTGTACATCGAGACCGCGCCATGTTTGGTCTTTGACGCTAAAGTCGTGGAGCCCTCCTTCATTCAGCGTTCGAATCTGTCCTCTTCAACTGCCATAACAGAACTCAATAAAGACCAAAGAATGGCAATGACACCGCCCTTGTTGATGAAATGATGGCCGCTCCCGAGCGCCGTTTACATCGCGCGGGAGATCTGTATTTAAAGTGTCTTTCGGATGCTCAGTCATGACGGCGCATGTCCGTCCTTGCCGAGCATCCATTGAGATGCGAAACAGACCTGAAACGGCACTCATGGAAAGGGCGGAAACATGCTTGAAGAGGGAAAAAAGGCGCCAGCGATTACGCTTGCGACAGATGGTGACGACAAATTCCGGTTGAGCGATCAGAAAGGTTCGGCGGTGGTGCTTTTCTTTTATCCGAAAGACAATACCAGCGGCTGTACGAGAGAGGCCATCGAATTCACCGAACAGATCAAGGCGTTTGACGGGGAAAAGGCCATCATTGTCGGAATTTCTCCGGATTCGGTGAAGAGCCACGGCAAATTTCGCGCCGATCATGGCCTCAAGGTCGTTCTGGCTTCGGACGAGGAAAAGAAGATTTTATCGAAATACGGCGTCTGGGTGGAAAAACAAATGTATGGCCGGAAATATATGGGCGTTGAGCGATCGACTTTCCTGATCGACAAAACCGGAAAAATTGCCAGAATCTGGCGCAAGGTGAAGGTGCCGGGACATGTGGACGAGGTTTTGGAGGCGGTCAGAGAGTTGAATTCTTGACGGGGTGCGCCCAAAAGATGTCACACCGCGCGGCCTCGGTAGAAGAGATGTTACGGTCCCCAATGAGACCGGGGCCTGAGATGCAGCTTCAATGCTTTTGTCAATCCTGTCCGGTGTGCCACAATCTTGTGGCCAATTAGGGATTGGCCAAGTTTTCTATTACTATTTCCGGCTGACGTGATAAAAGTAGGAGCGTGATTGCCATAAAATATCCTCGGAAAAGGAATAGGTGATTGCATTCAGGGCCGATTGATCTTTTTTGATCCTGCTCACGGGGAGGGACAAGTTTTTCAGTTGAGGCCGAATGATAAGGGCTGAGTATCGTTAAACTGATTAGCGTAAAGGGGTATTAAGTAATGGCATTTATCGGTGGTAAAAAACCGGAATTGACATCCGGTGGCGTGACTTCAGGATCGGGAACTCCCGAAACGCTGACACAACCTGTATCGAAACCCAAGACAACCGTGGTTGCTCGTGACAAGGGTGGTCCATCCGTTGTCGGCATGGACCTCACCATCAACGGCAATCTTGCATCCAATGGCGAAATTCAGGTCGAAGGCGAAGTTCAGGGCGATATTAAATGTGCGTCGCTTATCGTTGGCGACAATGCGCGGGTGACCGGCGAAGTGGTTGCAGAGGATATCGTCATTCGCGGCAATATGATGGGAACGATCAAAGGCATGCGCGTGACACTGCAATCGTCGTCCCATGTCGAAGGCGACATTTTCCATAAATCGCTTGCGATCGAACAGGGAGCCTTCTTTGAAGGGAAATCCCGGCGTGTCGAGGATCCGACCGCATTAAAGTCGGAAAGCGCCGGGAATGGCCAGAAATCCGCAAGCGGGAGCAGCCTCTCGCCATCGGTAAAGCCCGGCTCGACCGTCAATTGAAATATCGACCGGCAGATCGGAAAATAGCCGGATAATATTCACGGCCTGCCCGCATCGCCCGGCATCGACACAAATTGAGAGTCCCGCATGCATGAAAATGCTTTCGGGGCTCTCTTTGTTTCAGTGGTGCCTTCTCTAAGGGGTGGCATCGGAACCGGCTTTCCCCTGGGTGCGATCCTATTCGATATCCTCGATCTCGACACCGCCGCCGCCCTCAACCCGCTGGGCCAGCGCCGCTTCGATAAACGGATTGATATCGCCGTCAAGAACCGATGACGGGGTTCCGCTCTCGACTCCCGTTCGCAGGTCTTTCACCATCTGATAGGGCTGAAGCACATATGAACGGATCTGATGCCCCCAGCCGATTTCCGATTTTTGCGATTCTTCTTCCGCGGCTTCCTCTTCACGTTTCTGCAATTCCGCCTCATACAAGCGGGCGCGCAGCATCGACCAGGCGGTCGCGCGGTTCTTGTGCTGTGAGCGTTCGTTTTGACATTGAACGACAATGCCGGAGGGCGCGTGGGTGATGCGAACCGCGCTATCGGTCGTGTTGACATGCTGGCCACCGGCGCCCGATGCGCGATAGGTGTCGATACGGCAATCGCTCTCATTGACTTCGATTTCGATATTGTCGTCGATCACTGGATAAACCCAGACGGAGGCAAAACTCGTGTGACGGCGGGACTGACTGTCAAAGGGAGAGATGCGTACAAGTCGATGGACACCCGATTCTGTTTTCAGCCAGCCATAGGCGTTCAAGCCCTTGATCAGGATTGTCGCGGACTTAAGCCCCGCTTCCTCGCCCGCATGCTGTTCGATGAGCTCGACCTTGTAGCCGCGTTGCTCGGCCCAGCGCGTATACATTCTGAGTAGGATCTGAGCCCAGTCCTGGCTTTCCGTGCCACCAGCGCCCGAATGGACTTCCAGAAAACAGTCGTTGCCGTCGGCTTCGCCGGACAGCAGGGCCTCGACTTCCCGCCGCTGCGCTTCCTTTAGAAGCCCGCCAAGGGCGTTTTCCGCCTCGGCGATAATATCCGCGTCATCTTCCTCCTCGCCAAGCTCAATGAGCCCGACCGAATCGTCGAGTTCCCGTTCAAGCCGGCGATAAGCATTGATGGCATCGTCAAGCCTTTGTCTTTCGCGCATGACGATACGTGCCTTGGACGTATCATTCCAGAGATCCGGATCTTCTGCCTTGTGATTGAGTTCATCGAGGCGTTTCAGGGCTGTATCCCAGTCAAAGATGCCTCCTCAGGAGTTCGAGTGACTCCTTGATTTGATCGACCATGCCCTGTGCTTCAGCGCGCATCTGATTGTCATTTCTCAATTAAATTTCTGGTCACTTAAATCCCGACGTCGGGCCCTACCCGGCGCGTCCCGGCCGCTAGCTGAGCCGTGCGAAACTAGAGGGTTGCCGCCTGCATGTAAACAGGGCCCAGGCCTGCCTGGGCGGTTTACGACGCCAAAGGGGTAATATCGCTGAAAGGAGCCCTAGTAAAGGCCGCGCCCCGAATCCAGCCGGTCCGGATAATAGCTATCGCCGTCCTGGCCGGGCGCTCCGAACGCACCGCCGCCTTCGCTGGTCCAGCCGATGGCCGAATAGGTGTCGGGCGGCTCCGTATCGGGCTTGAATGCCTCCAAAATCGTGTCGCTTTCCCCTGCGCGGGCGCGCAAACCGGTTTTGCGGTTGATGCGTACAAGCTTGATGCCGGGGGGAATGCGGAACGGCACTGCCGGTTTGCCGGCATGGGCCATCTTCATGAAATCGCGGAATATGGGAGAAGCAACTCCGCCGCCCGTCTCGCCCTTGCCCATGCGTTTCGGATTGTCGAAACCGACAAAGACTCCGACCGCGAGATCCGGCGCGAAGCCCACGAACCAGGCGTCTTTTTCATCGTTTGTCGTGCCGGTTTTACCGGCGAGCGGATAATTTGGCAGGCCCTTGTGGACACGCGTTCCGGTGCCGCGCTTGACGACGCCTTCAAGCATGGAAACCGTCTGGTAAGCCGTGTGCGGATCAACGATCTGCTTGCGGGTATCTTCGAGTTTCGGCTCATCCTGACCGGTATATTCATCGGCGGTGCAGGCCTCGCATTTCCGCGTGTCATGGCGCCAGATCGTCTTGCCATAGCGGTCCTGAATACGGTCGATCAGAGTTGCGTTGACCTGGCGCCCACCGTTCACCAGCATCGAATAGGCGTTGGTCAGGCGAAGAAGCGTCGTCTCGCCCGCGCCGAGCGACATGGACAGAACCGGCAGCAAATTGTCATAAATGCCAAACCGGCGCGCGTATTCGGAAATGAGAGGCATGCCCATATCCTGCGCCAGGCGCACGGTCATCAGGTTTCTGGATTTCTCGATGCCAAGGCGCAGCGTCGAGGGACCATAGAATTTCTTGCCGTAATTCTGGGGTTTCCAGATATCCTGACCGGCGCCCTGTTCGATCGCGATGGGCGCATCGAGCACGATGCTGGCCGGCGTGTAGCCGTTATCGAGGGCAGCCGCATAAACGAATGGCTTGAAAGACGAACCCGGCTGACGCTTGGCCTGGACCGCCCGGTCGAACTGGCTGGCGGCAAAACTGAAACCGCCCATGAGAGCCAACACGCGGCCGGTATGCGGCTCCATCGCGATAATGGCGCCACCAATTTCGGGTATCTGCATCAACTGCCATTGGGTTTCGCCATTTTTATCCGGTTTTTCCGTCGGCGCGACATAGATCACATCACCCGGCTGCAAAAGCCTGGGCAGCGATCTGGCCTTGGAGGAAAAAGCCCATTTTGCCTTCGATGCCTGAAGGACGCTCTGCTCTCTCTCCTTTTTCAATTGACGGTCTTTTTGCCGCGTCGGGCGAAAACCGATCACTGCCGCTTTTTTGGACACCTCCAGCACCACCGCCATGCGCCAGGGTTGAATGTCGTGGAGCATTTCCAGTTTGCTCAGTTCCTTGCCCCAGTCGCCACTTATCTCGACCTTGCCGGCGGCGCCACGCCATCCATGCCGGCGGTCATAACGCACAAGGCCGTCAACCAGCGCCTTGCGCGCCATTTGCTGCATGTGCGGATCTAGGGTTGTACGCACTGAAAGCCCGCCGCCATAAAGCTTCTCTTCTCCATACATGCCGATCAGGGTCCGCCGTACTTCCTCGGCAAAATATTCCGCGGCAAAAATATGCGCGCCAAACGGTCTTGGATTGACGTGCAGGGGCTCGGCTTTCGCGGCTTTCGCCTGTTCGGGCTTAATGAAGCCGTTTTTCTGCATTTGCCCGATCACCCAGTTTCGGCGCGCCGTGGCCGCCTTGACGCGTTTGAAGGGGTGGTAATTGTTCGGCGCTTTTGGCAGGGCGGCGAAATAAGCCGCCTCCGAGACGGTGATCTCGTCAAGCTCCTTGCCGTAATAGTTCAAAGCTGCGGCTGCAATGCCGTAGGAGCTCAGCCCGAGATAGATTTCGTTCAGATAGAGCTCGAGGATCTTTTCTTTCGTATAGGCCCGCTCGATGCGTATTGCCAGAATGGCCTCGCGCAATTTCCGCTTGAATGAACGTTCATTGGTGAGGAGGAAGTTTTTGGCCACCTGTTGAGTAATCGTCGAGGCGCCGGTCAGGCGCTGTTTCTTCACGAAATGGTTGTACATGGCGCGGATGATGCCCTTGAAATCGAGGCCGCCATGCTCAAAGAAATTGCTGTCCTCAGCCGACAGAAAGGCCTGCAGAATAACTTTGGGAATGGTGTTTATGGGCACATAAATACGCCGCTCCCGTGCGTATTCCGCGATCAGATTGCCATTGTTGGCGTGAATGCGGGACATGACGGGCGGCTCGTATCGGGCGAGCTTGTCGTAATTGGGCAGGTCGCGCGAGACCTGCCAAAGTAAATAGCCGGCGATGGCGGAGCCGGCGATGAAAACGATAACGCCGGATGCGAAAACGAAGCCGAGGAAGCGCAGCATAAAACTGCGCGGGCGCTTTTTCTTCCTGCGCTGCGGTGGCGGCAATACAGGCGGCGTCATGCGAATTCGTTTCCCTATTTCGGCGTTCGTTCAACAATCTCGAATTAAACAGATCCCAGCAAACTGGTACTGTTTTGAATGCGATAGGTCAATCAATCTAATCTAACACGGAATATGGCGTGCAATGGTGCATCTTTCTCATAAAAGCGGCGGCAATACGGAAATTGCACGATCCGGGCATCATTTCCCACTGAAACTTATATTCACGCGAAACGGTTACGGTCCCTCACAGATATTTCCTAAAACGGCGCGCGGGCCAAGCGTTTCGAAAAATAAGTGTTAACAGCGCGCGCGACTGAATCGGCTATTCTCGCTCGTTCGCGCCTCGATTTCAGCCGCTTTTCATCCTTTCGGTTGGTCAAATAGCCGAGCTCGACAAGAACGGACGGCACATCGGGCGCTTTCAACACGACAAAGGCGGCGGATTTATGGGGACGCGGCCGCATGGCCGTCGCACGGCGCATACTTGAAATCAGCGTGTTGGCGAAGGCGGCCGAAAGATTGTTGGTTTCGCGCTGTGCCAGATCGATCAGAATATTCGTCACGACGTCGCGCGACGACGGCAGCTCGATGCCCGCAATTATGTCCGAACGGTTTTCCTTTTTTGCCAGCAGCCGCGCCTCACGGTCCGACCCTCGCTCCGACAGCGTATAAACGGATGCGCCGGTGGCCTTGTATCCCGACCTGCCGGGCGCCGAATCCGCATGTATGGAGATAAATAGCTCTCCCCTGTGCTCGCGGGCAAAGCGCACACGCTCCCGCAAGGGCACGAAGACATCTATATCGCGCGTCATCACGACTTCATACAGCCCCGTCTGCCGGAGACGTTGCCGCAGAGCCTTGGCAAAGGCGAGAATAATATCCTTTTCTTTCGACTTGGTTATTCCGATTGCGCCTGAATCGATCCCGCCATGCCCCGGATCCAGCACAATCACCGGTTTTGAACCTTTGGGCCGTCCCGTGCTCAGCAGGCTCGGCGCTACTGGCGGTACAATCGCCTGCTGCGTATTTGCGGCAATGCGCCGTTTCTGCCGCTGCCGGCTTTTATCGAATTCCGCCCGGGTCGTTGCCACCATATCAAGTACGAGGCGGTCCGGTTGTCCCAGATTGGCTTTCATCACGAATGCTTTTTCGATGATCACCGGGGATTTTACATCGATCACGATGCGGGATTTGTCTTTGGCGAACAGGCCGTAACGGAACGCGGAAACAAGCCCCTTGCCGCTGCGGCCGACGCCGTCGGGGAGATGAAATTTAACGGTCGGGAGATCGATGATCACCCGATAAGGATCGGCCAGGGTAAATACATTGAAATCCACCGGTTTCGAAAGGTCGGCGACAAATCTCGTGCGGGTCAGGTCGCCGCCTAGACGCGCGCCCTTGGCAATGGCGCCGGTCCCTTTCGGGCCCGCCTGCGCCGATACGGGGAACAGCAGCCATATCATCATCGCAGCGATCATGATCCGGGCAATCAACTGCGGCGTCTTCGACAACGCGGTGATATAACTCATTTTATCTGCCAATTAACAAAATCTGCCAAATTTTCCGGGCTCCGGGACAATCACTGGCAACCTTAGGCGCCGATCAAGCTCTTTAATGCGGTTAAAAATTTGTCATTAATGCGGTTATGCATTCGTCATTAATGCGCATGTTCACCGGAAAAATGCCTTCAAATCCCACAATTAACGCCAAATTATAGAAAACAAGCGTTAATCTCTCCTTGCCTGATCCTGTGTTCGGCAAAGTTTCATCAAGAGACACTTGCCAGTTGCCGGATCTGACCTTATTAAGAATACATCGCATTTTGCGGAAAGAGTCGCGTAATGTCGAGAAAATTGGACTTTTGCCCCATGTATCAAGGCGTAAAGGCGTAATTGGCGGGCCAGATTTCATAAATCGACTGGTTTTTTCACCGCAAATCCCAACGGGCCGTAAAGTTTGACTTGGCCTGCCTGGAAGGGCGCACATGCAAGAAGGCCGCGCATGAACCAAGACGGTGATAGTCATCGTCTTCGTGCCGGATCTCAGTGACGGTTGGAAAATGCGGTATTCGCCGGCCGGCATAAATGTCGGCCCGGCAGATTTGAAGAGTTTTCCGCCTGGAAATTGCTTGCTGTAAATCCGAGCAATGCGAAGGCGCCAGGGGCATCGATGAATGGATGCGCCCTGAATTCAGAATAGCGGGATCCGGTCCCGCTTATGGCAAACTGAAGCCCGGTATTTCAACGGCTTCAAAATGAGTGATAATTTTAGCAATGATGCGCAACGCCACACATATGCCGCACCCCCAACGCGATTTTGAGCGTTTGACGGGCGCGCTTGTTCTGGCCCTTTCGCAATGGTTGTCGTTCCGTTTTGGCGACGACCGTTTGTCGGCTGCGCGTCTATCATTAAAGCGCATTGGATTTGAGGTTGAGACGACTTGGCGTAATCCGCCGTCGCTGCCTGGAGCGTCCATACGCGCAAAGGAAAATACCAATGACAATAAACAAGATGCTCATCGACGCCTCCCACCCGGAAGAAACCCGGGTCGTGGTTTTGCGCGATGGAAGAGTCGAGGAATTCGACTATGAATCGACCGCTCGTGAACAATTGCGCGGCAATATCTATCTGGCCAAAGTCACCCGCGTAGAACCCTCCTTGCAGGCGGCATTCGTCGACTATGGCGGCAATCGCCATGGTTTTCTGGCCTTCAGCGAAATCCATCCCGACTATTATCAGATTCCCGTTGCCGACCGGCAGGCCCTTCTTGAGGAAGAGGCCGTCGAACAAAAGCGCGACGCGGCTGAAGACGATGACAGCGACACCAACGGCGCTTCGTCCGATGCGGAGGCGTCCAGCAAGGATGAAAGCGAAGACCAGGCTTCTCTTGAAGCCGAGGCCGAAGCCGAAGACGCCGGGGGCGCCGCCTCAGGTTCCGGCGCGGACGGTGAAGAAGAGGATGAGGCGGCAGCTTCGTCCGATGCTTCTGTCGAAGCTGCCCCGGAAGCCGCGCCCAAAGCGGGCAAAAAACGCGGCCGTTCGTTAGCGGAGAAATTTCTCGCGCCCATCTTCTCCGGTGATTATCTGGCGCCGTCGGCAGACAGCGATGACGCAGAACCGGCCGATGACTTCAGCGATGCGCCCGAGCCGCACGGGCTGGTCGAGGACAGCGGTGTGGTCGAGGTCAATGGCGGAGACGATTTGGAGGCGGAGGCGGCCAGCAACGGCGCCGACCAGGCGGAATCCGTTGACGAAATCGGCGAGGGCGATGCACTCGAAGAAGTTCCCGTGCGCCGCCGGCGTAAAAAACGCTATTACAAAATCCAGGAAGTCATCAAGCGCGGGCAGATCATTCTCGTTCAGGTGGTCAAGGAAGAACGCGGCAACAAGGGAGCGGCGCTTACAACCTATATGTCGCTCGCTGGCCGTTTTACGGTATTGATGCCGAATACGGCTCGTGGCGGCGGCATTTCACGCAAAATCACCAATGCGACGGACCGGAGTCATCTCCGCAAAATCGCCAACGCCCTGGAAGTCCCTGAGGGCATGGGGCTGATTATCCGGACCGCCGGCGCATCGCGCACCAAGCTTCAGATCAATCGTGATTTCGAGTATCTGCTGCGCCTGTGGGAAAAGGTCCGTGACCTGACACTGACCTCGATCGCGCCCTGCCGCGTCTATGAGGAGGGCGATCTGATCAAACGCTCGATCCGCGATCTTTATTCAAAGGACATCGATCAGGTGGTCGTTTCGGGCGAGAAATCCTACCGCGAGGCGAAAGACTTCATGCGCATGATCATGCCCTCTCATGCCAAGAACGTGAAGCAATACAAGGACAACAAGCCGCTGTTCATTAAATATGACATCGAGCAGCAGCTGGCAGCCATGTTCAGCCCCTATGTGACGCTGAAATCCGGCGGCTATCTCGTTATCAACCAGACCGAAGCGCTGGTCGCCATCGATATCAACTCAGGCAAATCGACCCGCGAGTTCTCGATCGAGGAAACTGCGCTGAAAACGAACCTCGAAGCTTCGGAAGAAATCGCCCGGCAACTCAAGCTGCGCGATCTCGCCGGCCTTATCGTCATCGACTATATCGATATGGAGGAGCGGTCGAACAACCGGGCCGTCGAGCGGCGCTTGAAAAACAGCCTGCAAGGCGACCGGGCGCGCATCCAGGTCGGCAGGATCAGTCATTTCGGGCTGCTTGAAATGTCGCGCCAGAGATTGCGCACGGGTGTTCTCGAAGGGTCGACATCGCAATGCACTCAGTGCCAGGGAACCGGGATCATTCGCTCAACGGACTCGGTCGCCCTTTCCGTAATTCGCGCACTCGAAGATGTGTTGATCAGTGGAGAAACCGGTAGCCTGCGCGCGAATACCTCGGTCGATGTGGCGCTTTACATACTCAATTCAAAGCGCGAAAGCCTGAACGAGATCGAGCAGCGCTACAATGTCGAAATCGACATTTCCGCCGATGAAAAGCTCCAGGGTGGAAATTTCTCCATCGAGACCGTCGGAAGCGCAGAGAATGGCGTCGCCGCTGGCAAGGTCATCATGACCATGAACTGGGGTGCGGGCGCACCCGATGCCGGAACAGGCGGCCGTGGACGCGGAGACGGTAAAACCCGCAAGCGTGGCGGTCGCAAGCGCGGCAAGGACGCAGCCGGCACTGGCCGCGCGAAAGCACCGGGCCGTGCGCGCAAGGCGAAATCGCCGAATACGCGTGTTGCGGACGAAAAAGCCGCAGATACCACCGATGCGAAGGTTTCGGAGGCCGCAGAAACTTCCGAGGGCGGGGAGGACGGCCAGGCCGCGAAGAAACCCAGGCGCCGTGGACGACGCGGCGGACGCCGCAGCCGCGGTCGGCGTGGTGCGGGCGAAGCCGGCGAGAATGATGCGCAGATGGCGGACACTCCCAATGCATCGGGCGAAGGCTCCGCTCAAACGGAGGCGCAAACCGATGTGCCTGCGAAACCCAAAGCCAGATCGGGTGCGAAAAGCACCGACAAGACGGATGGGGACGATACCGGCGAAGCAAAAGCCGCGACGCCAAAACCAAGGCGTGCGGCGAGCGGGCGCAAACCCGGTCGGCCGCGCAAGGCGGCGGGCAATGGCGATGCGACATCGGAGGCGTCGGACCCAACCGCGGCTGCTCCAAAGGCGGCCGCTTCCAAGACCGCCGCTGCGAAAAAGAGCGCCCGGGCCTCATCGGATGACAAGGGGACTTCGACCCCCAAGCCGGGTACAAAGTCAGGCGGCAAAAAGCCGGCCGCGAAAAAAACCGCAGGACGCGCAAAACCGGTGAAAGCCGAAACGGCTTCGGCGGCGACGGCTGGCAGCGACTCGGACGGCCCTGCGAAGTCAGGCTGGTGGCAGCGCCGTGAATGAGCGCCGGACTACCTGCTGCCCCAGTCCCTGTTGCGCCAGTCTTTGAGGCGTTTGGCAGCCTCGGCCATTTGCGACGGCTCGCCGGCATAGGAAAAACGTAAATACCGGCTGCCGAATTCAGCATCGAAATCGAGGCCCGGCGTAGCGGCCACTCCGGTTTCATTCAGCATTTTCTCTGCAAAAGCCACGCTGTCGGTCGTCAGTTCGCCGATATCCGCGTAAATGTAAAAGGCCCCATCGGCGGGCAGGAGCCGGTCAAATCCGGCTTTCGGCAATTCCCTCAACAGAAGTGCGCGGTTTTCCTCGTAAATGCGGCGGTTGGCTTCCAGTTCGTCGCCGGCTTCCAATGCACCGAGGGCAGCGTATTGCGAGATCGTGGGCGGTGCGATGTAGAGGTTTTGCGCCAAACGCTCGACCGGGCGGACCAGTTCGTCCGGCAGGATCATCCAGCCGACCCGCCATCCGGTCATCGAGAAATATTTGGAAAAGCTATTGATGACGATCGCGTCATCGGAAAATTCGAGCGCTGAACGGGCGCGCCCTTCATAGGTCAGCCCGTGATAGATTTCATCGGAAATGAACCGGATCCCGAGATCATCCGCGGTATCGATCAGGCTGCTCAATAGCTTGTTGCTGATCATCGTGCCGGTTGGATTGGCGGGGCTTGCCAGAAGCAGCCCGTCGAGTGCGGCCTGATCGTTCAGGTTCAGGATATCGGAGGGACGCGGCATCCAGCGCCCCTCGGCCGTCGTCCGAACCGTGACCGGTTCGAGGTCGAGCGCGCGGGCGATATGCCGGTAGCAGGGATAGCCGGGCGCCGGCAATGCCAACCGCGCGCCTGGATCGAAACAGGCCAGAAACGCAAATATGAAGCCTGCCGACGAGCCGGTGGTGATCACCACACGCTCGGGATCTATTTCAAGACCGCAGGTTTTTCGGTAATGGGCGGCGATAGCCGATCTCAGCTCGGGAAGCCCCAGGGCGAGGGTATAGCCCATGGCTCCCTCGTCCAGGGCGCGGCGGGCTCTTTCAAGGGCGCTATGCGGCGCCGGCGTACCGGGTTGCCCGACCTCCATATGGATGATGTCGTGGCCCGATTTTTCCCGTTCATGGGCGGCCCGCATGACATCCATAACGATGAATGGATCGATGTCCGAGCGTTTTGAGGCCGTGCTTTTGCGCACGCTTCCCGCCTCCCTTCCCTCTGCCCTGCCTGCCGCCCTTCCCTGCCGGCGCGGCTTATCCGAGTTTTTCATCAACATCTGTCCTTCCCACTGCCGCAATGCTTCCCGTCTCGCCCAATCTCGCCGATCCAGCACCATGTTCGGATCGTTTTTTGCTCATTCTTGCCCCAACATGATACCCTGTGACTCGTTTCCGCCCTATCTTGACAGGCCGCGCCACGTTCTCGCCCGAATTCAAGGCGCACAATCGGAGACTGGCGCATCATGACCGGGATTTCCCGATCAGGCATATTGCGCGACGGATTCGAGTTGGGGCTTGCCTTTCAAGTATTTGTGATGGTGACAAAGGCTCATTTCAGAGGCTGGCCGCGTTGACCATATGTGGGAACATGTCTAGATTTTGCTGAAAATTCAATATAGGAGTTGCGGCTTCTGATGCGCACATATTCAAGCGAGATGACAGGGATGCCGCCCGGCCGCCAATTACCAGCAACACGGTCTACGCGCCGCCATGCCGCTACGGGGCTCGAGGCAAATCCCGGATGGCGCCTGTTCGTGCAGCGGTTTTCCAGCGCGGCCCTGCTGCTCGGTTTTGTACTGGTATCGTGTTTTCCCGGCGCTGCGGCCCAGGCACAGGGCATCAGCTTTATACGCGACACGGAAATCGAAAATCTTATGAATGATTACGCGCGGCCGATTTTTCATGCCGCCGGGCTCGGGTCGCAAAGGATCACGGTCAGGATTGTCCGCCAGTCCTCATTCAACGCCTTCGTTCTCGATGGCCGCAACGTCTTCATGAACACCGGCACGCTGGTGAAGTCCAAGACGCCCAACCAGGTAATTGGCGTGATCGCCCATGAAACCGGTCATATCGCCGGCGGGCATCTTGCGGGCATGCGGGCCAAGATCAAGGGCGACGCAACGCGCAACCTTCTGATGAAAATTCTCGGCATCGGCGCAATGATCGGTGGTGCGGTGGCCGGAGGTGGCGCCGAGGATATCGCGGGCGGTCTCGGCAAGACCATTTTATACGGGTCAGATTCCGTCACCATGTTTTCCATATTGTCCTATCGCCGGGCGCAGGAATCCGCCGCCGACCAGGCCGGAATTTCCTACCTCAACGCAACCCGCCAATCGGCTTACGGCATGCTTGAGACCTTCGAGTATTTCGCGCAGCAGGAATATTTTTCCGGCCGTTTCAAGGATCCCTATGTACGCAGCCATCCGATGCCGCAACGGCGGATTGCGCAGCTTCGCCAGCTCGCGGAAACGAGCCCTTATTATACTAAAAAAGATTCCAATGCGTTGCAGCTCAGACATGATCTCATGCGCGCCAAGCTGGCCGGATTTCTCGACAAGCCGCGCAGCGTCTTTAACGCCTACCCTGAAAGCGATCAGAGCCTGCCGGCGCGATATGCCCGCGCCATCGCCCATTTTTTCCAGGGCGGCCTCAAGGCCTCATTGCCAAAAATCGAGGCCCTGATTGCAGAGCGGCCAAAAAATCCCTATTTCAGAGAACTCAAAGGCGATTTTCTGTTTCGCAGCGGGCGGGCGGTGGAAGCGATCGCGCCCCTTAAAAAGTCCCTGTCGATGGTCAGGGGCAGCAATCTCATTCGCGTCAGGCTGGCGCAAGCTATGCTGGCGTCGAACCAGCGGAAATATGTCGATCCCGCGATCAAATATTTGAGGAAAGCGCTCGTCGATGAAAAAAGTTCTCTCGCTTACCGGCAACTCGCCAATGCCTATTTCAAAAAAGGCGATCGCTCGCAGGCCTATCTGGCTTCCGCTCAGGCCTATTTTCAGGAGGGCAAGCTGAAAGAGTCGCAGAAGCTGGCCAAACGCGCCCAGGCCCAATTCCGCCGCGGTACGCCGCTATGGATCAAGGCCGACGATATTATTAATTACAAACCACCGACTTAAGCCCGGCTTTTCCATGCCGGAGGTTTGTCAAACAAAACAATTGTGGAGATGGGCTTCGAGCCTTTGAAAAACATGCAACGATATATTTCGGGATCAAAAATATTTACCGGCCTGGTGTTGGCCATGCTCGCCACCGCCGGCTTTTTCCTTTCGGCAACGTCGCAGGATGTCGGCGCCGAAACGGCTGCGTCAAAACCGGCCGCCTCTTCCGCGTTCAATCCGGACCAGACAAAATCCATTGAAAAAATTGTCCGTGAATTTCTCCTGAAGCACCCGGAAATCCTTCTTGATGTACAGGCCGCTCTTGAGAAGAAAATGGAGCTTGCCCGTAACGCCCGGATGGAAAAATCACTCGCTGCAAATGCCGAGTTGTTGTTCAAGGACGCCAATGCCGCCTATACCGGCAATCCCAAAGGCGATGTCACAGTTGTCGAGTTTTTCGATTATAATTGCGGTTATTGCAAACGCGCACTCATCGGCGTTACCAAGCTGATAGAGGACGACAAGAACGTCAAGGTGGTTTTCAAGGAACTGCCCATTTTCGGGAAGGAATCGGAAGACGCGGCCCGTGTTGCCCTGGCTGCGCGCGTTCAGGGCAAATACTGGCAGGTCCATAAAGACCTTCTTTCCACGCCCGGCCGCGCCAATGAAGCCAAGGCTCTCAGGATCGCCGCCAAGCACGGGCTCGACATGACGCGCCTCAAGGCCGACATGAAATCACCGGCAACCACGAAAACCATCGAGGAAGTCAGGCAGCTTGCAGAAAATATGGGCATTAACGGCACTCCGCATTTCTTCGTCGGTAACCGGATGATCCCCGGCGCACCCGATGATTTGCTCGCCCAGTTGAAAAAGCATGTGAGCACAATCAGGAAAGAAGGGTGCAGTATCTGCTAAAGCCCGGTTGCAGAAACGCCAAAATCTGCTAAACGATGCGGTTCGTTTTGTGTTCTCGCCGGTTGTCGATGCTGGCGAAACCAATCTCTCTCGATCGAGCGAATGAGACCGTATGGACAAACCCGTCTATATTCTGAATGGACCCAATCTCAATCTTCTCGGTACGCGTGAACCCGAGGTTTACGGGCACGAGACGCTTGAGGACCTTGAGGCGCGTGCTGCGAAAAAAGCTTTGAGCCTGGGCATGGGCATTATATTCAGGCAATCCAATTCCGAAGGCGAGCTGGTGGACTGGATACAGGAAGCGGGGCGCGAAGGCGCCGGGCTGATCATCAATGCCGGTGCCTATACGCACACGTCGGTGGCGCTGCTGGATGCGCTTTCTTCTGTCAATATTCCGGCGATAGAAGTGCATTTATCCAACATATTCGCGCGAGAGGACTTTCGGCATCACTCCTATATCTCTAAGGTGGCGCATGGTGTTATCTGCGGCTTCGGTCCACCTGGATATGAATTTGCGCTTGAAGCGCTTCAACAACAGATAAGAACAAATTAATTACGGGTGACTATGGCAAAGGGCACGAGTGGGCGCAAAACGGCTCCAAAAACGGCTCCCAAAAAACAACAGGCCGGGGAGAACGAGAAGGAAATCATTCGCGAACTCGCGGACCTTCTGACCGAGACAGGCCTTACTGAAATTGAAATAGAACGCACCGGTCTGCGCGTGCGCGTTGCCCGCGGCGGTGGCATAGCGCCCGTGACACAGCCAATGGCTGCGGTTGAGGCCCCGGCGCACCCGGCAAGCGCCAAGCCTTCTGCCGAGAGCGGCGAGGACAGCGCTCCTGCGCCGGTCGAAGGACATCCTGGCGTCGTGCCATCGCCGATGGTCGGCACCGCCTATCTCGCGCCCGAACCCGGTGCGCCGCCTTTTATCGATATCGGATCGAAAGTCGCGGAAGGGCAAACGCTCATGATCATCGAGGCCATGAAAACGATGAACCAGATCCCTTCTCCGAAAAGCGGTACGGTCAAGGCCATTCTCATAGAGGATGGGCATCCGGTCGAATTTGGCGAACCTCTGGTCATTTTGGAATAAGCCCGGGATGTTCGAAAAAATCCTCATTGCCAATCGCGGCGAAATCGCGCTCAGGATTCAACGCGCCTGCAAGGAACTCGGCATCAAGACGGTTGCCGTACATTCAACGGCCGACGAGGACGCAATGCATGTCCGCCTGGCCGACGAAAGCGTGTGCATCGGGCCAGCACCGGCGGCCCAGAGCTATCTCGACATTCCATCGCTGGTTGCCGCCTGCGAAATCACCGGCGCCGAGGCCGTTCATCCAGGATATGGCTTCCTTTCCGAGAATGCTCGCTTCGCCGATATTCTCGATGAGCACAAGGTCGCCTTCATCGGTCCGACGGCAGAACATATCCGTCTGATGGGAGACAAGATCGCCGCCAAGGAAACCGCGCAGCGTCTCGGCATTCCCGTCGTTCCGGGTTCGGACGGGGCCGTGGGGAGCAATGAAGAAGCGGCGGAAGTCGCCGAAAAAATTGGTTTTCCGTTGCTCGTCAAGGCATCCTCCGGCGGTGGCGGCCGGGGCATGAAGCTGGCAGAAACAGCCGAGGATCTTCCAACCGCCCTCTCGACCGCCCGGTCGGAGGCCAAGTCAGCCTTCGGCGACGATGCGGTTTACCTGGAAAAATACCTCAAGAAACCACGGCATATCGAAGTACAGGTACTGGGTGACGGGCTCGGCCATGCGGTTCATCTCGGTGAACGGGACTGCTCGCTGCAACGGCGCCATCAAAAAGTTTTCGAGGAGGCGCCCTCGCCCGCCCTCAATTCGGAGGAGCGCGCGCGCATTGGCGCCATCGTTGCCAAGGCGGTTGCCGATCTCAAATATCGTGGCGTTGGCACTGTCGAATTTCTCTATGAGAATGGCGAGTTTTATTTCATTGAAATGAATACGCGACTGCAGGTCGAACACCCCGTCACCGAAATGATCACGGGCCTCGATCTGGTGATCGAACAAATCCGCACCGCCAGCGGCGCGCCGCTGGCCTTGTCCCAGGACGACATCCAGTTTTCAGGCCACGCCATCGAATGCCGGATAAACGCGGAGAACCCGAAAACATTCACGCCCTCGCCCGGAACCATCAGCTATTTTCATACGCCGGGCGGCCTCGGGGTACGGGTTGATTCAGGTGTCTATCAGGGCTATACGATCCCGCCCTATTACGACAGCCTGATCGGCAAGCTCATAGTGCACGGCAAGAACCGCAATGAATGTCTGATGCGGCTGAGACGCGCTCTCAGCGAGTTTGTCATTGACGGGATCGAGACCACGATCCCGCTTTTTTCGGAACTCATTTCCGAGCCTGATATCGTCAATGGAATTTATGACATTCACTGGCTCGAAAAATATCTGAAAAGACCTTAAATAGTTATTGGGGGGAGTGTTTCTGATAACGGGATTAGTCCAATATGGCCTCCTTTGACGACATTGCCATAGAGATTACGCCACAGGTCTTGCTGAAGGCCTATGGATGCGGGATTTTTCCAATGGCGGAGAGCGCCGATGATCCGGCACTCTACTGGATCGAGCCGCGTCACCGGGGCGTCCTTCCGCTCGACAATATTCATATTTCGCGGCGGCTGGCGCGGACAATCCGGGCGGAGTCCCTGGAAGTCCGCATTGATTCAGATTTTCAAAAGGTCATTGACGGTTGCGCGGGCGACAATCCATCGCGCCCCTCCACCTGGATCAATGAGCGAATTCGCGAGCTTTATGCAGAACTCTTCGATATGGGCCATTGCCATACGTTCGAGACCTGGAGCGATGGCGCATTGGTCGGCGGGCTATACGGCGTTCATCTCGATGGTGCTTTTTTTGGCGAAAGCATGTTTTCCGAGGTGCGCGACGCCAGTAAAATCGCCTTGATGCATCTCGCTGCCCACATGATCAAGGGCGGTTTCCGATTGCTAGATACGCAATTCGTAACGGACCATTTGCGCCAGTTCGGCGCGCGAGAAATCGAGCGCAAGCGTTTTCAGGTCATGCTCGAAAACGCCCTTGAGGTATCGGGCCGCTTTCCGCAACCGGGAGACACGTTAAGTGGCGTCGAGGTGATCGACATCATCCGCGGCAATCACCGGAAAATGGCGATGGACAAGAAACAGCAGGTTGGGGACAAGGCCTAGCGCCGGCGCAGGCGGCGATAGCGGCGGCGGGGTTGGGATTTTCGTTTGGACGGATCGACGGCGACGAAGGCCGGCTTGGCGCAACCGGTCAGCCATACATCATAGACCGGGTGTTCTACCGCGTTCAGTCCCGGGCTCTGTGCAAACATCCAGCCGGCGAACAGCCTCTTTTCCGAGCCGTCGAGTTTTCTTTCCTCAACATCCACAAAAGTCGTGGTCCGGGGCGGCTCCGTCGGCGGGCGGGTATAGCAGACATGGGGTGTGACCTTGAGTGCGCCGAACTCGACTGTTTCGCCAAGGGCGACTTCGAGCCTCGATATGCGCGCCGTGACCTTGTCGAGAGCGGCGAAGATTGCGACGCCATTGGGAATGTTTTCTGCCAGGGCGGGGGATGCATTTGCCAGCATCACGGCCGGAAAAATACAGGCGATGCGGCCGAGTTTTCCTAGGTGATTTTTAATCCTGACCATCTCTTCTCGCATATTGATATTGTCCGGCCCGTTCGGGAATTCCCGCCGAATCTCATCGGCTTTTCATAACATGGGCCATACTAGCCTGAAAATTGGCAAAAATACTGCCGAATTGCAGTTTTCGTTAAACGCGTGCCTCAACGCGGATGCGGACATAATCCGCCGTCCAGTTATTGCCGCTGTCGCAAAGAACCGGCCTGAGCAGCTCCACGGTATCCGACATGGCCGCCCCTCTCTCAGATTGTTCGAACTGGTCGAAAAAGGGCTTCCGGAAGGTATAGAGCCAATCTTCCATTTCGCCTGGCAATGGGGTCGGACGTGGGTGGAGTTCGCACCGCCCGACTTCAAAACCGGCTTTTTCGAGCTTGCCGCGATATTCGCTCACGGTCGGGTAATACCACGGTCCTGCGATATCCATATCGCCGCCGCGCTCACGGGCGACGGCGCGCATGGCCGTTACGATCGCGGCGACATTGCCGTGTCCGCCGAATTCGGCGACGAAACGGCCGCCGGGCTTCAACACCTCTCCAATGCGTTTGATGATCCGGTCCGGCTGCAATATCCAATGCAGGACCGCGTTTGAAAACACGGCGTCGAACTGATGTTCGAATTTCATTTCAAGCGCGTCCATCTCGCGTGCGTCAAGGCCGCGCGCCCGCGACGCTTCCAGCAGATCGGCGCTGGTGTCGATACCGATCACATGAGCGCCCTTCGAGCATATGATTTCTGTGAGCGCCCCATCGCCGCATCCGAGATCGAGAATATACTCACCATGCCTTGGCGCCAGCCAGCTCAGGATCTCAGCGCCGAGTTCGGAGACGAAACGGGCATTTCGTGCGTAAGTTTCGGCGTTCCATGTCTGTTGATCGTTCATAATTCCCGGTCCGGTTATTCCGGCTCCCAGGCCTCGTAATCGCCCGTTGCCGCGGGTCGCTGGCCGGTGGAGAGCGTGCTGCCCTGCGGCCGGTAGGCCTTTGGCGTGCCGGTATGGTTCGGCTGATGTGATTCCTGCCAGGGGTGGGGCATGTAGTCGGTCACCGTCGGCGGCTCGTCCTCGGTGTAATGCAGCCAGCCATGCCAGTCCGGCGGCACCAGTGTGGCCTCGGCAAGGTCCTTGTATATGACCCACCGGCGCGGCACGTCCAATGGGCCCACGCCACTGGATTGCTGATAATAGCGGTTGCCGAACTCATCCTCTCCGACAAGCTGCCCCTTGCGCCATGTGTAGATCCTCTGGCCAAGCGTATTGCCGCTCCACCATATGAAAAGCTCTCGAAAGACACCCATTTCCGATCCAAATCCTCGTTGAAATCCGCGCATAGGCGGCGCACAGACCGCACCCCTGTTGGCTCAGCTTATGGCATTTTTTGTCGCGTACTGTCCAGAAAATCCATGGCCGCGTTGATTTTCAGTGGTGGTGATGACGGTTAATTTCGTGCTAAACAGGACGAGCGCGCAAAGCGATGCGCGGGACATGAAATAGAGAAATTTGAGCATGGACAGAACAAGGCAAAAAGTCTCCCGGACCGTCTCCCGGCGTGATGTTCTCTTGCGTGGCGGCGCATATGGTGCGTTTGCATATGCATTGGGGCTGGCCGGAAATGCCCAGGCGCAGGGCGTTCACGGATATCGTAACAGACTCAAGCGCTATCAGGCCTACAAGAAGCAGAATCCGAAACCGGAACAATCGTGGCTCGACGGAATCCTGCCCAATACGAAGAAAGCGGTTGACCCGGCTTCAACGCCGCATCCGGCTCTTTTCCATGCCGCCATGAGTTGTACCGACCGTGGAGCCAAGGCCCGTTTGTACTGCCTCAAGGCCATCAAGAGCGGCGACGGCACGCTCGGCCCCTGCCTGCAAGCCGTCGAGGCGATGATTCCCGTAGCCAATGCCCTGGGCAAGCTTTCGGAGCTCGATGCGGTGCGTCTCCGGGAGATGGCGAAACTCTCGCTCAGGTTCCTTGACGATTGCGAAACGCAATGCCGACAACGCGGCGCCGGACATCCCGCGCTGCAGGCCTGTGCCGCAAGTTGCGCCGATTGCAAGCGTGCAGTCAAAACGCTCCTGAGTTCGTGACGCCCCCGGCCTACACCCCATGAGGGAGGCAGTTTGCGGGGGGCTATTCGTACAATTTCCTGCCCTCCGCTGTTTGCCGTAGACAGGGGGAAGGGAGCGTACGCGGTTTTAATCCGTCCCGGATCCGCCGGTCGGTCCGGTTACCCCGCCATTTCGCTCATGGCCTTGGCCATTTCCTCGGGCGAGACATCGCGGACCTTGCTGGCCAGGCTCCAGTGATGGCCGAATTTGTCGGTAATCGAGCTCATGCGGTCGCCCCAGAACATGTCATCAGGCGCCATCGTTTCAGTCATGCCGGCCTTGACGGCCTTTGCATGGGCGCTATCGATATCATCGACATAGACATAAAAACTGGACCCGCCCTGACCGTTTTTGGGCGCTTGCATGCCCTCGTTTTCGTCGCACAGGAATAATTTCGATGAGCCGATTTGCAGGCAGGAGTGCATTATCTTGTCGCTCCCCGGCATCTGAATCCTGATCAGAAGCTCGGCGTCGAGGGCATCGGTGTAATGCTCAATCGCGGCGGCGGCGTCCGTGACGGCTATATAGGGCGTGATGGTGTGAAATCCTTCGGGAACAGATGACATTCGGACCTCCGTATAAACGTTGTACGCTCCCCGCCGTCTGCCGCTATAAGATAATCGGTATCGCCAGCAGCCGCAATAGCGATACCGGGCAATTGCGAATGCACCGAGATTGAGGTCGGCCCCGGCAGTCTATTTCTTCTTCTCGTCACCACCGCGCGGCCTTCCGGCGTTGCTGATTTTTTTCTTGGCGGCAGATTTAGAAAAATGCTTTGCCAGGCCCTTGCAGGGGTCGGGCCGCTTTTTCGACGGCGTAAACCAGACATAATCCGCAACCGGAGTTCCGTCAGGGGCCTTTTGAATGTAGTCTCCGGGCTTTGCCGTTTCGGCATCGGCTTCGACAATCATGAGAGAGGCCACGGTCGCACTCACGTCGCGCTCGCGGATGTACCACGGAACGCCGCGGTCCTTGCGCACATGGCCATTGCCCGCGATGAGCACGGCGCCCGTCCTGATGCCGCTATCGAGAAGTTGATCGGCCATGGTCGCATCGCGGTAGCGCTGAACATTTGCCATTGCCGGGAGCATTTTATCGGGCAGAAGATTGCAATGGGACGATTTGATTTCATCGCGTAGATCGCTCTCGCGCTTCGGCCCCAGCGCCCGGTCCAGCACAAGAGCCTTCCGCCTGGGGGCGCCGAGCGCCGCAAAACCCTCACGGCTGACAATTCTTATGTCAGCTTTGGCCGGATCGCCCGCCTTGATCGGCAGACGCCGGGAGAAGGCCGCCAGGGCGATCGGCTGATAATATTTCCAGGCGGGCCAGCCCGATTTCTCCCAGCCTATTTCGACGCCGAACTTTTCCGCTTGTTTCTTCGGACCCTCGCGCCGCAGCTTCGCTTGTTTGCGACGCCATTGCCTGAGCTTCTTTTTCCGCTTCGCCTCCTGATAGCCCAGGCGCCATGCCTCTTGGCGTTTCTCGCGGTTTCTGGCCAGAATACCGGCCTGGGTCAGGTTGATCATTTCCATGACGATGGCCGGGTGCCGGTCCTGATAGGCAATATTCCTTATCAGCCAGGCCTGGAGCCGGTGGTGATCGGGATTGTCATGCACTTCTCCCAGGAGAATGAAATCGAATCCCGCCAGTCTGCCGGCAAGCTCGAACGGCGTGAGAAAAGTCTGTTCACCGGCATCCCAGATTTTTCCGACAAGCGGATTTTTTTCATTTTTATGGGTTGTCCAGCTCTTCCAGGGCGGCTTCTTCCGCGCAGCGCCCAGGTCGGCGGTCTGGATCAGTGTAAATGCCAAACCGGCAATCAGCAGGGCGGACAGTCGTTGGAGCAATTTGAGGGCCTCGGATTTCAAAATTTGTAACGGCTTTTTGTCGGTTTCGAAGACTAACACGGACAGAAGGGCTAAAGCGCGACAATATGATGAACTGGTTGAAATAATCGTGATGCTATTGCTTCGCGTCGCGCATCATCTGCGCGAAACGCTCGAACAAATAATGACTGTCGCGCGGACCGGGCGAAGCCTCCGGGTGGTGCTGCACCGAAAAAACGGGCTTGTCCTTCAGACGCAATCCGCAATTCGTACCGTCAAAGAGCGAAACATGGGTTTCCTCGACATTGTCGGGAAGGCTGTCCCGGTCGACCGTGAAGCCGTGATTCATTGAGGTGACCTCGACCTTGCCGGTGGTATGATCCTTGACCGGGTGGTTGGCGCCATGATGACCCTGAGCCATTTTGCGGGTGCGGGCTCCAAGCGCCAGGGCGAGCAGCTGATGGCCCAAACAGATGCCGAAGACGGGTATTCCGGTTTCGACAATCTTCCTGATTGCCGGTACGGCATATTCGCCCGTCGCCGCCGGATCGCCGGGACCGTTCGAGAGAAACACGCCATCGGGCTCGAGTCCCATGATTTCATCGGCGGTGGTCGCGGCCGGCACAATAGTAATATCGCAACCGACATCGGCAAGACAACGCAATATGTTGCGCTTGGCGCCGTAATCTATGGCGACGACTTTAAATTCGCTCTTGCCCCGAACGCCATAGCCCTCGCCCCAACGCCAGCTAGTCTCGTCCCATGCGTAATTCGCCTGGCACGTGACCGCAGCCGCGAGATCGGCCCCTTCGATGCCGGACCATTCCCTTGCCTCGCGTTTGAGGTCATCGAGGTCGAATTCACCGGTCTCGTCATGGGCTATGACGGCGTTCGGCATGCCGCTTTCGCGTATCAAGGCCGTCAGCGCCCTCGTGTCGACGCCGGAGATTGCAACTATGTTGCGTTCCTTGAGCCAGTTGTCGAGATGCGTCTCTGACCGGTAGTTCGAGGGCTGTGTCACGTCTGCGCGCAAAACGCATCCCCGGACCGCGAGCGCATTGGCCATGTTGGTGGTTTCCATATCCTCTTCATTGGCGCCGACATTGCCGATATGGGGAAATGTGAAGGTGATGATCTGATCGGCGTAGGAGGGATCGGTAAGAATTTCCTGATAGCCGGTCATGGCCGTATTGAAGCACAGCTCGCCGACCGCCCGGCCCGGGGCTCCGAGGCCGCGCCCCTCGATCACCGATCCATCGGCAAGAACAAGTCTGGCGGTTTTGGATTCCGTCCGCCATGGTTCGGGCCCGCGCGGTTCGTTAAGAAATTCGTCAGTCATATTTCTTGCGACTCGTTCATGATGATTTCGGCCGGCTGGACGTTATGAGAAGCGCCAGCCGAGGTCAACAGCCCCGGCCTGCTTTCCCCCGCTGCAAGGTAGCATTGATGCATGATAATTCATTATCAACCCTTGCGGGAAACGGCCAAATCGCCCTAAATGAGAGCCCATTTGATTCGCTTTAGCTAAAGGAGTCGCGACGGATGCGCGATCAATTTAACGAAGCCCTCAAGCAAGCAATGAAATCTCAAGACAAACGCCGCATATCCACCTTGCGGCTGATCCTGGCCGCGATCAAGGATCGCGACATCGCATCGCGCGGACAGGACAAGGAGGGCGTCGATGACAGCGATATCATTGAAATTCTTTCACGCATGATCAAGCAAAGACGCGAATCCGTGACAACTTACGAGGAGGCCGGCCGTTTGGAACTGGCCCAGCAGGAACAGGAAGAGATCGACATTATCGCTTCATTCCTGCCGAAACAGCTTGAAGATGATGAGATCGAGGCCGCTGTGAAAGAAACATTGCAGGAGATCAACGCTTCGGGCCTCAAGGATATGGGCCGGGCCATGGGCGCGCTCAAGGAACGCTATGCCGGGCAAATGGATTTTTCCAAGGCCAGCGCCATCGTCAAGTCCATCTTGTCCGAATAAGAATTCTCCCTTATAGCTTCGTTCGTCTTGAATAGCGCGTATCTGTACTCCCTGTGAGCCCATGCCCAGACCATTTCACGAATTGAACGGAGAGGCGTTTCGGGAGCGGCTTGGCAATTTCGGCTGGACGCGCCGTATTTGGCGCGTCGATATGCACCATACCTGGTATCCCACACAGAGCGATTATTGCGGCTGTGACACCATCGACAAGATGTACCGGTTTCACGTTGAGGACCGCGGCTGGGACGATATCGCCCAACATATTTCCATCGCGCCTGACGGCGCCTTGTGGACCGGCCGCGACTGGAACATGACACCCGCCAGCGTCGGGGGCGGGCTTAACAAGGGCGTGTTCATGTTCGAGACGATCGGCAATTTCGACGAAGGTTGCGAGGTGCTTGAAGGCGCCCAGCTTGCGAGCGTCATTCTGGTGATTGCAGAGGTTCAGGAATATTTCGCACTGCCACCGGAAGCGCTCCTTTTTCATCGCGAGATTCCCCTCACGGACAAAACCTGTCCGGGGACATCGATCGACAAGGGCCGCATTCTCCAGATGGTCAGATCTTACCGGGATAATTCGCCCCGGGACAAGTCGCCGCATCTGACCTCATGAGCGGGGGTTATCCAAATTTTATCAACATGAGTCGAATTCCTGTGGCGATTCGAAAATAGCTGAACGGAGGATGGCGCGAATCATTTAGTGTTCACGAATCAGTTTAATCCTTTACAGAAAAACTGTTTTAAGAGCATGCGCTTCAATTCTTCATTTCTTGACGAAATCCGCAGCCGTCTGCCCGTCAGTCAGGTTGTTGCACAGCGCGTCAAGCTCAAACGGCAGGGGCGCGAGTTTACCGGCCTCTCGCCTTTCAAGGATGAAAAAACACCATCCTTCACGGTGAATGATCAAAAAGCCTTTTATCATTGCTTTGCATCCGGCGAGCATGGCGACATTTTCACATTTCTTATGAAAACCGAGGGTCTGAGCTTTCCCGAGGCGGTCGAGAAACTGGCCGCGGAAGCCGGTCTCGAAATGCCCAGGCAGACTCCGCAGATGGTCGAGGAAGAGCGTTCGCGCGACCGGCTCATCGATTTGATGGAAACCGCGTGCCGGTATTTCGAAGAGGCATTGACCGGGGAAGGCGGAAAGATTGCCGCGCGCTATATCAAGGGTCGCGGGCTCAGCTCCGCCACGGTTTCGGCCTTCAGGCTGGGATACGCGCCAAACAGCAAGACCGCGCTGAAATCTTTTCTGAAGGACAAGGGATACACCGAGGACGAGATGGCCCGGTCAGGCATGGTCATCCATGGCGACGATATTCCGGTGCCCTATGACCGCTTCCGGCACCGGGTGATATTTCCCATTCTCGATCTCAAAGGGCGTGTCATCGCCTTCGGCGGCCGCGCGCTTGACGACAATCAGCCCGCCAAATATCTCAATTCCCCCGAAACCGAGCTCTTTCACAAGGGTGCGCTTCTTTACAACGCAAAGCGGGCGCGGCAGGCGGCCTATGAGACGCAATCGCTTATCGCCGTCGAAGGCTATATGGACGTGATCGCGCTTTTTGAGGCCGGCATCGTTAATGTGGTTGCACCGCTCGGAACAGCACTGACGCCAAATCAGATCTCGGCCATGTGGCGCATGACCGACGAGCCGATCCTGTGCTTTGACGGTGACAGTGCGGGACAAAAAGCGGCGGCGCGCGCCGTGGACACGGTCCTGCCGCTGCTTCAGCCCGGGCGAAGCCTCAGATTCGCCTTCCTTCCGCCCGGTATGGATCCCGACGATCTGGTACGCGCGCAGGGTGCGGAGGCGTTCCATGCCGTCACAGGCGCAACCAAACCGCTCGTCGATATGCTTTGGCAGCGCGAATGGGACGCGGGGGACTGGTCGACGCCGGAACGGCGGGCCAGGCTTGAGCAAAATTTACGCGATAAAACGGCCGAAATTGCCGATAATTCGGTGAAATCAAGATATGATCAGGAAATCAGGGACCGCCTGTTTCATGCCTGGCGCAAGGGACCGAACAAAATCAGCGGCAATATGAGCCGCATCATGCAGACCTCGAGCCTCAAATCGAGTCCGCTTGCGGCGCGAAATGGCGCGCAGATGCCCGTGCGCGAGGCCCTGATATTGCAAACACTCCTCGTTCATCCCTGGCTTTTGGAGGATAATGCCGAGTTTCTGGCCACGATCCGCTTTGAAAACAGTACTGCCGAGACACTGATGGGGGCTCTTTTGGACTGTCTTGCCCTGCAAGTTCCTCTTGACAGACGTGCCATCCATGATCATTTGAAAGGTCTGGATTTTGATGCCAATATTGCCACAATCGAAAATGCCATAACGCATAGAGGCGACGGGTTTACGGACCCGGATACCGAACGCGAGGAAGTCGAAAAAGGCTGGCGGCATATTCTTGAAATTCATATCAAGGGAACTGAATTAAAACGGGAGCTGAAAGCGTCAGAGAAGGACTTGGCCGAGGGAAGCGAACAGGCGCTCGAACGCGTGCGCAATATACAAAGCGAGCTTCACCGGTATGAATTTGATCAGAGCATGGAATCTGGTCAACGCAAGCAACTGGATCCCAGTGTGCATCGTATTTTAAACAGTCCTCGCTGATATTCGATTTGGACAGTCTGGCCGCTTCGCAATATTGTGGTGCGGTCATGCTTTGAGCATGGAAATTTGCGGCTGACCGGTCCATATAAAGTGATAGCGTTTGAATTTCGGATTCCGACGATCCGGGGATTCAGGCGTTATTGAGTATTTGGGACATGGGGATGAGACAGGGGATGATCTGGACGGACAGGCTTTTTTGCCAGGCGTTTGTACCGGCAAGGGTGCTCGGATGAGTTCCTGGCGCTGGAGCGATAAACGCGCCGGCCGCGCCGCTGTTCCTATCATTAGCAGAACCCGTGTCACAGGATAAGGCCGCAAGCCAGCCGGTGGGTTGCGCCGATTGCAGAACAAGGAGTGGAACGGACCTGATTTAGGCCGTTCTGAATTAAGTATGGCAGTGAAAACAACGAAAACTGGAACCACCGCGAAAAAGCCCGCTGCGGCCAGGACGAAAGCGCCTGCGAAAAGAAAAACCGCCGCGAGCGCAAAGGCAGCCGGCAAGGCGCCTGCCAAACGTTCAACCGCTGCCAGGAAAACGGCTGCGAAGAAGCCTGCGGCGAAAATGGCCGCGGCAAAAAAACCAGCCACCAAAAAAACCGCCGCCAAAAAGTCGACCGCTAAAAAACCGGCCGCTAAAAAAGCCGTGAGCACCGACAAAACCTCAGAAGAAATCAATGAGGCGACCGAGGCTCAGGACAAGCCGATCATCGACATGTCCGACCGGAAGGTCAAACGCCTAATCAATGCCGCCAAAAAGAAGGGCTTTGTCACTTACGAGCAGCTGAATGAGCTTCTCCCGTCAGATGAGGTCAGCTCCGAGAAAATCGAAGATGTAATGTCAATGTTGTCTGATATGGGGATCAATGTCATCGAGGAAGAAGAACAAGAAGAGGGTTCGACCGAAGGCAAGGAGCTGACGGCCAAGAACGAGGTTGCAAAAACCGGGAAGCGTTCTGAACCGGGGGACCGCACTGACGACCCCGTCCGCATGTATCTGCGTGAAATGGGCACTGTGGAATTGCTCTCACGCGAGGGTGAGATTGCCATCGCCAAACGGATCGAGGCCGGGCGGGAGGCGATGATCGCCGGACTTTGCGAAAGTCCGCTTACGTTCCAGGCCATCATCATCTGGCGCGAGGAACTTGAAGAAGGCAAGATTTTGCTGCGAGATATCATCGATCTCGAGGCCACCTATATTGGACCCGAGGGCAAGCCCGACGCAACGGCCAACATGGTCGGCGTGGGGGCAACCGAGGGTCAGGGATCGGGAGAAAACGGCGTCGCTGCTCAGGGGCAGACTACAAACGGTTCGGGTGCGCCCGCGGCCAATGGCGCTTCGGCACCGGCAACTGCGGCTCCCGGTCAGGCTGTCCAGGGCACGGCACCCGCCGCCGCTGCCCCGGGCACTGCACCAGACGGAGCGGCTCCGGGCACTGCACCAGACGGCGCCAAAACGGATGCCTCCGCCAATCCGGCCGCGTCCGAGAGCGATAGCGAAGATGGCGAGGATGATGACGAGCTTGAAAACAGCCTCTCTCTCGCCGCCATGGAGGCCGAACTCAAGCCGAAAGTCGTCGAGACTTTCGACATGATCGCTTCGGAATACAAAAAGCTCCGGCGTCTGCAGGATCAGCTTGTTGAGAAGCGCCTGAAAAGCGACGACCTTTCCAAGGCTCAGCATCGGCGATACGCAAAATTGCGCGACGAGATCGTTGCTGCCGTGAAAAGCCTGCAACTCAATACCAATCGTATCGAGGCGCTTATCGAACAGCTCTACGCCATTAACAAAAAGCTGATCGGATATGAAGGGCGCCTGATGCGCCTGGGCGACTCATATGGTGTGTCGCGAATCGATTTCCTTGAAGAATATCAAAGTCATGAGCTGGATCCCAACTGGCTGCGCCGGGTCTCGAAACTTAAGAAAAAAGGCTGGGCGGAATTTTCGAAGGCCGAGCGTCCGACAATCAATGATATCCGCGCCGCCATTCATGATCTGGCGACAGAGACCGGTCTTGAAATCCAGGAATTCCGCCGCATCGTCCGGCACGTAAAAAAGGGCGAGCGGGAAGCCGCAATCGCCAAGAAGGAAATGGTGGAGGCCAACCTTCGCCTGGTGATTTCCATCGCCAAGAAATATACCAATCGCGGACTGCAATTCCTCGACCTTATCCAGGAAGGCAATATCGGCCTGATGAAAGCGGTCGACAAATTCGAATATCGCCGTGGTTATAAATTTTCGACCTACGCCACATGGTGGATCCGCCAGGCGATCACCCGGTCGATTGCCGATCAGGCACGGACCATCCGAATACCGGTCCACATGATCGAGACCATCAACAAGATCGTGCGCACCTCGCGCCAGATGCTGCATGAGATCGGCCGCGAGCCGACACCCGAAGAGCTTTCGGAAAAGCTGGCCATGCCGCTTGAAAAGGTTCGCAAGGTGCTCAAAATCGCCAAAGAGCCAATTTCTCTGGAGACACCGATCGGTGACGAAGAGGACAGCCATCTCGGCGATTTTATCGAGGACAAGAACGCCATTCTTCCGATCGACGTGGCAATCCAGTCAAATCTGCGCGAAACGACCACGCGGGTTCTGGCCTCGCTGACGCCGCGCGAGGAACGTGTTCTGCGCATGCGCTTCGGTATCGGCATGAATACCGATCATACGCTTGAAGAGGTTGGACAGCAGTTTTCGGTAACGCGCGAGCGTATCCGGCAGATCGAGGCCAAGGCGCTGCGCAAGCTCAAGCATCCCTCACGTTCGCGCAAATTGCGGTCGTTCCTGGACAATTAGGGTCGTCGGAGCTTTTACCCGCACGAAAGCCCTCAAGTCTTAATGCGCAAGCCGCAGGTTTGGCGCCAGTGCTTTCTCGCGCTCATCCACCCGACCGTAGTGCTATTCGGGCCTTCCAGTTTAAGTGATTGTAAATTTTTCTCTTCTACAACTTTTTAGTGCGTAGGGAAATATCAGTTTCATGGAGACTCGGGATGGAGCTGGTGATCAATTTTCCCTGAGCGCAATCAAGGTTGTAATTTTTGTGGCTTCTCCCTCGCGAAAACCCAAATCTCAGAAAACACTCAAGACGAGCCAGTCCGAGAGGCGCTCTGAAAAGCAGGATGAGAGCGCCGTCCGCGTCAGCGAGGAGGCGCTCGACAGGTCCTGGATGGAAGCTTCAATAGAGTCTGACGTCGACGATCATGGCTCGGAAAAACCGGTAGAAAAAGGAGCCTTGGGGCTTCATTCCCTTCTGAAAGAAAATTTCGAGGCCGATGCGCCGGCCGCTGCCGAGGATCCCGACGATCCGGCCGTTCACACAGCACCAAAACAGGAAGATCATAACAGTCACTGGTGGAGCAAGGTCGTCAAAAGCGCGATCGGCCTGCTTGTCGTTATTGGCGTCGGATGGCAGCCGATGCAGCGGCTGTTTCAGGTTTCCAGCGTCGAGGCCGTGGTCAATGCACGGCTGGTCACTTTGCGGGCGCCCATCCCCGGGATCGTTCAAAGCGTCGGCAGCAATGCCCGCGTCGGAGAACGGACGCAGCCGGGACAGTCCATGATCGTACTGGCCAATCCCAGAGCGGACCGCACCAGGCTCGACGATCTCGAGCGGATGATGGCGCGAACCGAAGACGACCGCGCACCGCTCGAGAACAGGCTCAACAAATTGAGGGTGATGAGCGCCCAGCTCACATCGCAAACCGAACAATTCCGCTACGGCCGCATGCGTCAGATAGAAATGCGCGTAAAGGCGTTCGATGCGGAAATAAAAGGCGCTCTCGCGCAACATGAAGCGGCAGAAGCGAAGCTCGCGCGTTTCTCGACCTTAAACGAGAAGGGGGTCGTGCCGGCTGCCAGCCTGGAGCCGGTTGAGCGCGACGCAATCGTGACAAAAAACCGAGTGGAAACTATCCGCGCCAGAAAGGACGCCGCCCTGGTCGAACTGGATGCCATCCGCAATGGCTCGTTCGTCGGCGACAGCTACAATGACCGGCCGAGTTCACAACAGCGCCTGGACCAGTTGAAGCAGAAAATCGTTTTTCAGGAATCGGAACTGGGGAAGCTGAACCTGAGACGCGCACGCTTAAAAAAGGCCTTGATCAAAGAGCAGACGCGTTCTGAGAGGCTGTCCAGAGCCATCATCAACGCGCCGGCAAACGGCCGTATCTGGGAAATTCTGGTCGCACCTGGCGAGCAGGTCGCCTTTGGTCAGGATGTGCTTCGTATTCTCGATTGTTCAGGCGCGGTCGTCACGGCCACGGTGAGCGAAGCGGTTTACAACAGTTTGAGCGTTGGCATGGATGCCGGATTCCGCTTTCGCGAAGGTGGCGCTGAATTGCGGGGGCATGTGGTCCAGTTGACAGGGGTCGCTTCGGCGCCCGCCAATCTTGCGATTTTGCCGTCGGCGCTGATCAAAGAGTCTTACCGGGTGATGGTTGCGATCCCCGAACTGGCATCGGATAAAAAGTGCAATGTCGGGCGCACGGGACGTGTCGTGTTTCAAGAACGCGGAACCCTAAGCAAATGAAAACAGCTCTGAACGCCTGAAGCGGGAGAATATTCACCATGAATCCCGTTCTCTCTACACTCATCGAAGGGAGCTGGCCCGGCGTGTTGGCGGCGGGCGCTTCCATGGCGCTTCTGCCGTGGATGAACCGCCAGGGCTGGTGGCGCGTTCTGGCCCTCGGGTTCACGATTTTTTTGACCCTCCGTTATATCATCTGGCGCTTCCTGGAGACCATTCCGCCCCAGGCCGAAACGCTGAATTTTACGATTGGAAGCATATTCTTCGCCATCGAGGCGTCCGCCATCATCGGCGTCCTTATGTCTCTCGTAACATTGATGCGAACACGCAACCGTTCGGTAGAAGTCGAGGCCAACCGCGAATGGCTGTTTTCTCGAAAGGATATGCCGACGGTCAGCGTTTTTATTTGCACGTATAATGAGGAAAAGGAAATTCTTGAACGTACGATCATCGGCGCGATGGCGATGGACTATCCCGATTACGATGTCTGGGTTCTCGATGACGGGCGGCGCGGCTGGCTGAAGGACCTCGCTCAGGAAATCGGCTGCAACTATCTCACACGGCCTGATAACAATCATGCCAAGGCCGGAAATATCAATCATGCGTTGGATTACATTGCTAAGCATGGGGTACCGCCCGATTTCATATCGATACTGGACGCCGATTTCGTTCCCGGTAAAAACTTCCTATGGCGCACCCTTACCCTGTTTCGCGACGAGGAGGTCGGCGTCGTGCAAACGCCTCAGCATTTTTCCAATCCCGACCCTATCCAGGCCAACCTGTCCGCGGCCGAGTGCTGGCCGGATGAACAGCGCTATTTCTTCGATGTCGTGATGGCATCGAAGGATGCCTGGGGGACGGCGTTTTGTTGCGGCACATCTTCCGTCATCCGCTATTCGGCGTTGCATAAGATCGGAGGGTTTCCCGTCGATTCAGTCACTGAAGACTATCTCATCACCCTGCGCATGCTTCGTTCCGGATACCGGACCGTCTATCTCAACGAGCGCCTGTCTCTGGGGCTGGCGCCGGAGGGATTACAGGAATATGTCACCCAGCGCAGCCGCTGGTGCCTGGGATTCATTCAAATTCTGCGCAGCCCGGACGGTCCATTCGCCCTCGGCAACGGATTGAGGCCGGTCCATCGCCTGGCACTGATCGAGGGCTTTCTCTACTGGTCGGGCTCCTATCTGATCCGTATTGCCGGTCTAGTTGTGCCGATCCTGTATCTCCTGTTCGGCATCCATGCACTTGATGTGGATGTCGTCGAGGGTATCTCGTATTTTCTGCCTTACCTGGTGGCCCAGGTGGCTTTGATCACATGGCTTTCCGAAGGCCGCATCCTCCCGATCCTGACGGATGTCAGCCAGCTCCTGGCGTCGCGTGAAATCCTGACGGCTGTGGGCGTGGGACTGGTCAAACCGAAAGGTCACAAATTCCAGGTCACGGCAAAGGGTGGCGACCGCAGCAAAACAATCGTCCAGTGGCAGATGATGAGACCATTCCTGCTGCTGCTTGTGCTCACTCTGGCCGGCATTGTCTGGGCTTTTTACATCAACGAGAATTCTTCTCTGCAGGATTCAAGCGCCATCGCGCTCTATTGGAGCTGGTATAATATTATCGTGTTGCTTGTGGCTATTGCGGTCCTCATTGAGAAGCCCCGGCAGCGGAAAAACGAACGTTTCAAGGGGCGCGAAAACATTTCCCTGTCCATCGGCGGAAAATTGCAGACCTTCGACATGCTGGATATTTCCATTGGCGGAATGCGCCTTGCGGGCCGCGCACCTGGCGGCACAGGCACCTCCGTCAGCGCGCTTCTAGGCAACAAATGGTTGTCTGGCCATGTCGCCAGACAGTCCGACAGCGATTTTGCGATTGCATTCGAGAACAGCCTCGCCATTCGCGCGGCAATGATCCAGAAGGTATATTCTGGCCGATATAGATCCGGCGTCGAGCATGTTCGTGCGAGCAACGTCGCCAGGAAAGTTCTGGCGCATCTTTTTAAATAAGAACGGGCCGAGAAAATCATTGCCTTAAGAGCGGCATGGCCTAAACGCCAACCGGCCTGCTCCGCGCGCCAGAGACGGATATGGGCGCCCTTGTTCAAGCATGCCCTCTCAGCTCTGGTCGGTTGCCGGATGTTCCCTATTTTTGATTTTGAAAAGGCGGCCGGACGGGCGTTTGCGGTCGGATCTGTCAGGTCGTACCTGTGCAATATTCAGACAGTCATTGTTGAAAAATTCATGATGAATACATTTAAAATATTTCTATCTATGGTTGTAATTATTCTTCAGCACCCGCTTGTTATTGTGAGAGACATGAACTTCACCCGGCTGGTTTCCCGGGGCAGTTCTCCAGAATATCGCGTCAATAACAAATAGAAAATCAAGATGAAATTCTCCCTCTCCATTCTGGCTCTGTTCATGGGTATGATTGCCTGTCTCGCTCTGGCCGCGGCCATGGACTTTCCGCTGGCGATCGATGCGACGATGGGTGGTTTTGTTGTCGTCTGTATCAGCGCAGTGACATATCTTCTACATCGGCAATACGCCCCTTTCATGCAGACCACGGCCATTTTAGGCCGGTGGTCAAAGGGAAAGAATGGTATCCGCTGCGTCGGGAATCCGCGTAAAGCCGAAAGCGGCGCCATCGCCAACACCGTCGGCATGTTTCGTGATATTTTTGTGCGGATGGCGAACGCAGAGGCGATGAACCAGATGCTGGTACGCATCGTCGAAGATTCGATCAACGAGATCTTCGTGTTCGATGCCGAAACGCTCAACTTCGAAATGGTCAACGCAGTGGCGTGCAGGAATCTGGGCTATACCATGGAGGAGTTGATGGAGATGACTCCCCTCGATCTGAAGCCTGAATATACGCCTGAGGGTTTTGAAAAGCTCGTTGCCAAACTCAGGTGCGGTGAGAAAAATCATGTCCGGCTCGAGACCGTCCACCGCCGCAAGGACGGTTCCAGCTATGATGTGAATATCACCCTGCAGTACATACGGTCGCAGAGCCGGCCGGTATTCGCTGCGATTGTCGAAGACGTAACCGACCGGAAAGAATCCGAAAGGTTGCTGGCGCAGCAGGCTTCTTCAATGGCGCTGTTAAATATGATAACGGTCGCGGCCAACCAGTCGGGGAATGTGAAGGACACGCTTGGTTATTGCATCGAGCAGGTTTGTTTGTTCACCGGCTGGGAGGTCGGACACGCATATATTTCGGATGAAGACGATCCGGGACGAATGGAATCCGCCAGATGCTGGCATATGACCAACGACAGACTTTACCGCACTTTCCAAAAAACGACAGAGGGCATGTCCCAGGAATCCGGAATGGGTTTGGTCGGCCAGGTCATGGAACAGGCAACCCCCTATTGGACTGCCGACATGATGACCGATCCCAACTGTGTCAGGGCCGAGGCGGCGAAAAGTTCGGGGCTAAAGGGAGGTGCTGCCTTTCCCGTCAAGGTCCGGGGTGAAATCGTAGCCATTCTCGAATTTTTCTCAACACACCCGTTGGAGCCGGATCCCCAACTCATTGACATCCTTGCTCATGTTGCCGCACAGATCGGCCAGGTCGTCGAACGTCAGCGCAGCAAGAAAAAGCTGACAGACCAAAATGAACGTTTCAACGCCGCCCTCGAGTACATGTCCCAGGGACTTTGCATGTTTGACGGCGATCAGCGCCTGATCATCAGCAATGGCCGCTATGCATCGATGTACGGATTGAAACCCGACGAGGTGAAGCCGGGCCAACGCTTTCGCCAGATCCTGGAATCTCGCATTGCAAACAGCTTCTACACCTGCAACGATCCTGAAAAATACATACAGGAACGGTGCTCGGCCGTCATCGAAGATACGGCCTCGATGAAAGTTCAGGAACTTTCCGACGGCCGCTTCATTGCAATCTCGCATCAGCCGATGCCGGATGGCGGCTGGCTGGCAACCCACGAAGATATCACCGAACTTCGGCGCATCGAGGAGCGGCTTGCCCATCAGGCTCACCACGATGCCCTGACCGGTCTTCCCAATCGCGAGAAGTTCCGGGAACGGATGGACGAGGAGTTGAAACGCGCGCTGCGGGGCGGATCCTTCGCTCTGCTTTGTCTTGACCTTGACGGCTTCAAGAGCGTCAACGACACGCTTGGACATGCAGCCGGCGATGAGTTGTTGAAGCATGTCGCGGAACGGCTGCGCAATTGCGTCCGGGAGACCGACACGATTGCCCGGTTGGGCGGAGACGAATTCGCGGTCATTCAGATTTCGACAGGTCAGCCGGTAGACGCCACGACACTTGCGCGACGAATCTGCAAAGCTGTCAGAGCGCCCATCACCCTCGGGGATAACGAGGTCGTCGTGGAAACGAGCATCGGCATTGCCATTGCACCGAAAGACGGCATCGGTCAGGAGCAGCTTCTTAAAAATGCGGATATGGCGCTCTACCGGGCCAAACGCGACGGACGCGGCACATATTGCTTTTTCGAGCAGGAGATGGAAGTAAGCGTGCAGGACCGCCACACGTTGGGGCTCGATCTGCGCAAGGCGCTCGCCCAAGACGAGTTGCAACTGCATTATCAGCCGCTCTTGAACCTGGAAAATGACAGGATCAGCGGATTTGAAGCCCTTTTGCGCTGGCGTCATCCCGAGCGCGGAATGGTGCCGCCGTCCGAATTCATTCCTATCGCTGAGGAGACGGGCCAAATCAGTCAGATCGGCGAATGGGTGCTTCGGCAGGCCTGTTCCGATGCCGCGGATTGGCCCGAAGATATCAAGATCGCTGTCAATGTGTCGCCGGTTCAGTTCCAGAGAGGGAACCTTCTGCAGGTTGTCGGCAGCGCGCTCACAGCTACCGGTCTGTCGCCCTCAAGACTGGAGCTCGAGGTAACGGAGTCGGTTCTGCTGCAGGACGAAGAGGAGACGCTGGACATCCTTCACCGCCTGCATGATCTCGGCCTGCGAATATCGATGGACGATTTCGGCACCGGATATTCTTCGCTGAGTTATCTGCGAAGCTTCCCGTTCGACAAGATCAAGATCGACGCCACCTTCGTACGGGATCTTTCGGAGGACAACGACGGCATCGGCATCGTACAGGCGGTCGTTGGTTTTGCCTCCCGGCTCGGCGCGGAAACGACCGCGGAAGGTGTGGAGACCGATGAGCAACTGGCAATCATCCGCGCCGACGGCTGCACCGAGGCGCAGGGATACCTGTTCAGCCCCCCGAGGCCGCTGGAAGATGTATCTCACATGCTGTTGAAACGTGGCAAAGGGATGGAAAACGCCGCGTGAGTGTTCAATATCCCGGCGGGATATATCGGACGCAACGCTTGTTGCTAATCCGTTTGTTGCAGGACTAGCGCACCTGCGCGCCCAGGACCTCAAATTCCCCCTGGCTCACATCCCCTCCTGCTCACATAAAGAGCTTCTCGCCCTTCATGCCCTTGTACATATGGGCGACCCATTCGCCATAGCCATTATACAGCAGGGTTGGCACGCGCTTATTGGTGCCGAGGACGCGCTCGGTGGCCTGGCTCCAGCGAGGATGGGAAACCTTCGGATTGACGTTCGCCCAGAAGCCGTATTCGCGGGCCTGGACCGCTTCCCAGAAGCTGACCGGGCGTTTGTCGGTAAAGGTTATCCGGACGATGGACTTGATCGATTTGAAGCCGTATTTCCACGGCACGTGCAGACGCAGCGGCGCGCCGAACTGCTTATGCAATGACTTGCCGTAAGCCCCCGTCACCATGAAGGACAGGTCGTTATTGGCTTCCGCCATGGTCAGTCCTTCGCGATAAGGCCAGGGGTAGGCATAAGCCCAGGGAACGCTTGGCGGATTCTGCGCGGGCGCGATTTTTGGATCCTGGAAGGTTTCAAACGAAATATATTTCGCCGAAGACAAGGGACGCGCAAGCTTGACAAGCTGGCTCAGCGGAAAGCCCGACCAGGGCACGGTCATGGACCAGGCCTCGACGCAGCGATGACGGTAGAGCCGTTCTTCGAGCTGCACCTGTTTCAGGATATCGTCGAAACCGATGCGGAACGGTTTTTCGACCATGCCGTCGATCTTCACCGACCAGGGACGTATTTTCAGGGCCTGTGCCGCGTTCGAAATTGCCTTGGTGCCGCCGAATTCATAGAAATTATTGTATTTGATGTTGATCGGTTCGGGCGTGAGGGCGCGATCGAGCTTGAATTTCGGGTTTCTCTTGACCGGATAGAGATGGGCGCTCGGATCAGCACTAGTGCTGGCGCCCGTACCGCTTTTCGCCAGCGCCATGCCCGGCAATGCGATGGTGGCGCCGGTGGCGGCCACGGCCTTCATCAGCTCCCGGCGGTTGAGAAACGCCTCTTCCGTCGTCGCCAGGTTCTCAGAGAGTTCCCATCCCTTTGGTCGTTTGATCAGCATCGTTTCATCCTCGTTCGCAAAGTGCCTTCATGCATGTAATCGCATGACGCCATCCGCGCAATAAAACTTCGCCGTCACTCCGATCAAAGTCTCGTGAGGTCTTGTTTCCCTCAAACGGCGAATTCAAGCATCCTGCCGGGAATGCCCAGCGGCATTGGCCGGCCGCGGCGGCGACCGTCACGCCATGTATCGCCTGGGGAAATGTTCAAGCCGCCTCTTTCTGATGGCTCGTAAGCACCTGTTCGGCCAGCTTGCCCGTCAGTTCCGACAAATGATCGAACTTGGCTTCGAAGGTGCCGACTCCCGACGTCACCGATCTCAACTCGACAATAAGATCGGAGATTTCTGCTTCCGGCATATGGGCCTGGACAAGGTCCCAGCCCTCCCAGCCGGGACGGGTATCGAAACCCAGGATCTGCCCGCGCCTTGAAGGAATGATGGCATTCACCTTGGCGGTCGCCTCCGACGGCACGACAATTTCGACCGCCATGATGGGTTCGAGCAATACCGGCTGGCATTGCGGCAGGCCTTCGGCCATGGCGAGACGCCCGGCCATTTTAAAGGCCTGATCGGACGAATCGACGCTGTGATAGGAGCCGTCCTTGAGGCAGACAGCGACATCGACAACCTTGAATCCCAGAGGTCCGCGGGCAAGATGTTCCTCGACGCCATGGGCCACAGACGGGATATATTGCTTCGGCACAACACCGCCCGAAATCGTGTCGCTAAACTCAAATCCAGAACCCCGGGGTAAGGGTTTGATATCGACGACGACATCGCCGAACTGTCCGTGACCGCCCGATTGTTTTTTGTGCTTGCCGCGTATTTCAACTGCTTTGCGAATGGTTTCGCGGTATGGGATATGCCGTATGCCGCTTTGTGCGTTGATCCCGAATTTTCGGTGCAGCCGTTCAAGGGCGATGCGCAAATGCATTTCGCCCTGCCCCCACAACACCATCTCTCCGAGTTCCTGGTTGTGCTCCAGACTGATGGACGGATCTTCCTCGATGATCTTGCCGATTGCCGCGGTGAGTTTGACCTCGTCCTTTCGTTCCGCCGCTGTGATGGCCAGGCCGTAGACCGGCGCGCGCGCGCGCGGTGCTTCGATATTAATGCTGGCATTTTTTTCGAGCGTCAGCGTGTCGCCTGTCGCGGTGCTTTCAAGACGGCCGAATGCCACCGTATCTCCGGCACCCGGATTGCCGCTCTTGCTCGGTTCCTGTCCGAGGACCGTGAAAATGCCGGAAATTCGTTCGTCGCCATTGGGGCCGTAAACCGTCGCACCATCGGAAAATTCACCGCACAGGACACGCGCGAAGGAGAGCTTGCCGCCATGTTCGGTGTGGAATGTCTTGAAAATATGCGCAGCCGAATCGGCGCCCGACACGCCCAGTCTCTGAACGGTGTCGGCGATGGTCGGCGCCTCGTGACGCAAGGCCTTCAACAGCCTCAATATGCCGTTGCCATGTTCCGCCGAACCCAAAAGCACCGGACAGATCTCGCCGCTTCTGAGTTCACTTGTCAGATCATCGAACACCCGATCGCGCGGCGGTTCGATGTCCTCGAGCAATTGCTCCATCAATGCATCGTCATAGTCGGCGAGATGCTCGAGCATGTTGAAACGCGCTTCTTCTTCGCGGTCGGTGTGGTCTTTCGGAAGATCCGCGACCTCGCTGGGCGCATGTTCGCGATAGATATATGCGCGTTCGAGCGCCAGGTCGATGAAACCGCTGACGATGTCGTTTTCCCATATGGGAATTTGCCTCAGCACAAGCGGTTTGGTGCTGGCGGGCTGCAACAGGGGCAGGATGTCGCGAACGTGCATCTCGGTTGCGTCAATTTTATTGAGAAAAAGGAAATGAGGAATATTGCGGGTTTCGAGCTGTTTCAGAATGAGCTGAAGGGCCGGTACTTTTTTGGGGTCGGGCTCGCAGACGACTATGGCCGCGTCGCAGGCGGTCAGGGCGAGATTGGCCTCATGGCGAAATTCGATCGAGCCGGGGCAATCGATAAAGGTATAGCTGTCGTCGAGGAAGTCGATGGTGGCGGCGTTGAGTTCAACGCTCATATTGTGGGACCGGGCTTCGTCCGATGCGTCACCGATGGTGGTGCCTTCGGTGGTTTTGCCCTGGCGCGTAACATTGCCTGATCGCGCGAGTATGGCTTCGAGAAGGGTCGTCTTGCCGCTGAGATAAGGGCCGACGAGTGCGATGCATCGGGAGTTCCGGCCTCCCTGGCCGTCGGATTGGGCCATATATTCCTCCTGTGTCGTTGATGGTTAAACTACGGTGCGTTCCCTCCTGGCGGATTTCGCAATCTGTTTCGTCCCTAGGCCGTTGGGGGGCGGCCCGGGCTTCATTGTCCGGCGTCCGAGTTCCGGCGCTTTTGCGCCGGTTGTTTATGGTGACAAGATGAACCGTTCTTGGCAAGGGGCGCGCCGGGAAAATCGCAGTTTTTTAGGAAAATTGGTTCACGGCACAGGGGGCGGGGAAGTGCGGCGCGGGGAATGTGTGACTTTGCCGCCTCGCAACTGCGGAAAAATGGCGGACAGCGTATCACTTCACCATTGATTTACTTGTTAAAATTCAGGACCGATGCTAACTGTTTCAACATGACGTTACGCGCTCTACTGAAACTTTTTCTGGTTTTGAACTGGATATTTTTCCAGTCTGCATTGGCGTTTGCCCATGCACAAAACGGTTGCGGCACAGGCCATGATAGCCACGCAGGAGAGGTTTCTGTCGAATTACTCGCGCAACATGGACACATAAAAATGGACTTTCTGCCGGCCGGTGAGGCTTCAATCGGAAGCGATAAACCGGACCGCGAAAACCAACCCGGCCCCATGGCATCAGATGCGTCATGCTGTGCCGTGGCATCCTCTCTAATGCTGATACCGACTCTTGCCGCTCAGCAGATCGCACCAGCCGGCGGCACGCCCGTAGAATTTGCGTTCCCTGGCCCGTATTCAGTCGGCACCCGTCCACCGATTCCTCCTCCCAATATCCGTAGCTGATTCAAGTCTTCTGGAACCGGTCTGCGTTGTTTGCTTTTCAAGTGGAAAAACGCGTTGCCGCCAATCGTTCGATTTTGATAACGGAAACAAATTATGACGAAACGCTTCATAGGGCGTGTGAGTGCAAGTGCCGGCATTTTACTGGCGCTCACAGCCTGCACCGAATTTGAAGGTGTCGATTATCTGCGCTACGGCCATCCCGCCGATCCGGTCGCGAGAGCGGGCAAGCAGGAGAGTGCATCCAGGGCGCTGACACCGGAAATCATTTCCGTCGAGCCGGACGTAAAGCCGAGCGCGCCTGCCAAGCAAGGTAGCGGGACGCCGCCGATAGACCATAGCATGCACGGTGGGGGCCGTTGATTACGATGCGCAAAATAAAAATCATAACCAGCGTGGCGCTGAGCGGCGCGATACTTGGCGGCTGCACCACGCTGTCGGCCGAACAAGCCTTTGAAGACGTGGCGCTGACGATCGAGGAACGCACGGGGCAGCGTATCGATTGGGACCAGGGCACCGATGACGACCTTGCGGCCCGCGCCGCGGTTGACATGCTGCTCAGCAGGCCTTTGACATTGAAAAGCGCAACCCAGATCGCGCTCATGAATAATCGTGGACTGCAATCCACTTATACCGAGCTTGGCATCGCCCAGGCGGGGCTTGTTCAGGCCGGGCTCTTGAAGAATCCGGTATTTGACGTTTCCATCATCGATCCCGTTGAAGGCGGTCTGCCCGCCAATCTTGCATTCGGCGTAGTCTTTCAGTTTATCGATGCGCTGTACATTCCATTGCGCCGCAGGGTGGCCGCATCTAAACTCGAAGAGGCCAAGATCGGCGTCGCTTCGCAGGTGATCGACCATGCGGCAGCCGCACAGTCGGCATACATCGATTATGTCGCGGCGCGGCAGCTTGTCGAACTATTCCGACAGGTTGAGAATTCCGCGCGCGCTTCGCTGGAAGCCGCTAAGGCCTTGCGCGAAGCGGGCAATACGACGGAGCTTGATTTTGAAACGCAGCAAAGTCTTCTGACCGAGGCGAAACTTGAACTCGCTCAGGCCGAGGCGCTTGTTGTTGAGGGGCGCGAAAAAGTCAATCTGGCACTCGGGCTGACGGGGGATCAAACCCGCTGGAGCGCAGCTTCACGGCTGCCGTCCATCTCCGGTGTTCCTGCATCGACCCGTCAGATCGAAAAACGCGCCGTTGAGAAGAGCCTTGATCTGGAGGCCGGCCGTCAGCGGCTCATCACGCTGGCGCATCAATATGGCGTCGATACCGCGACCTCAATAATCCCGGATCTGGAAATCGGTCTGGAAGTCGAGCGTGAGGAAGCCGAGAAGGAATGGAGCCGCGGTCCGACCTTCGGACTGGTCCTGCCGATTTTCGATCAGGGGCGGGCCAAGCGTGCGGCGGCCGAAATGCAGATCAGAAAGGCCCAGGACATGTATTGGGATATGGCTGTACAAATCCGGTCGTCCGCGCGGGCCATCCGTGCCAGGCTGAAAATGGCCCGGCAACAGGTGAACTACTATAATCGCGCGATCCTGCCGCAATCGGCCAAAATTCTCAAAGCAACCCAGCTCAACTATAACGCCATGCAGTCCGGTGTTTTCAGACTGCTCCTGGCCAAACGCAGCCAGGTACAGGCCGGCCAACGTTATATCCAGGCGCTGCAGGCCTATTGGCAAACCATTGTTCAATATAAGCAACTCATGAATGGCCGCCTGCCCTCTGGCGGCGCGCAAATGGGCTCCGTGCAAACTGCGAGTGCCGGGGCCGAAAGTGGAGGACATTAAAATGTCAGACAAAAAATCAAAAACTCAAAACACAGAGCAACAACATGATTGGACGTTCAACCGGCGCGAGACGCTGGGCCTGGGAGGCGCGGCCATCGCCAGTGCGGCAATCGCTGGCGTCGGCATGGCCGGCGAGAGTTACGCGCAGGACATGCGCGGCTCCCATGAGGGGCATAATATGCAGCCGACGACCCAGCCCAAAGTTTCGGGCAAGGCCTATCCCTATAAATATCCCAGAGGTAATAAATTCTACGCGCGCAGCGTCGACGACTGGGACGGGCTGGAGCCAATGTGGAGGAATTCCTGCACGAATTCGCGCCCGGCCTCAGGGCTCTATGCTGGGGTTATAACAAACAGCTGACCGGTCCCGTCATCGAAGCGGTGGAAGGCGACCGTATACGCATCTACGTCACCAACCGGCTCAATACCAAGACCAGCGTGCACTGGCACGGGCTCCTGCTGCCATCCGGCATGGACGGGGTGGGCGGCCTGTCGCACCGCAAGATCAAGCCGGGCGAGACGTTTAAATATGAATGGACCATCAACCAGTATGGGACGTTCATGTATCACTCCCATACCGACACGATGACGCAGGAGGGCATGGGACTCACCGGCATGTTCATCGTTCATCCGCGCAAGGAAACACAGCCCAGGCCGGACCGGGATTTCGTCCTGATGATGAACGAGTTCGACATCAAGCCCGGCACCTACCGTCCCGATCCCAATGTGTTTTCCGGCTACAATACGCTCACGCTGAACGGCAAATGCTTTCCGGGCACGTCGCCGCTGGTGGCGAAACTCGGGGATCACGTGCGCATCCGGGTCGGCAATCTGTCGGCCATGGATCACCATCCACTTCATCTTCATGGACACGCTTTCGAGGTGACCGAGACCGATGGCGGCATAATCCCCGAATCCCGACGCCAACCGGACACGACCGTCCTGGTTTCGGTCGGCCAGACCCGAGCTGTCGAATTTATCGCCGATAATCCGGGAGACTGGGCGATGCATTGCCACATGACCCACCACACCATGAACCAGATGGGGCATGATATTCCCAATACCGTCGGCATCAAACCGAACCGGCTCGATTACAGAATGGCCAACCTGCTTCCTGGATACATGACCATGGGCGTTGGCGGCATGGGCGATATGGCGGAGCACGCCAAACATATGCAGATGCCGGAAAATTCGATTCCAATGGTTGGCACTGATGGTCCGTACGACTATATTGGCGCTGGCGGCATGTTTCCGGGTTGGTATAATGCCCCTGAGGGTACAACCGCGACAGCTGCGACGTTCGCGGAACTCAAGAGGGACGGCATCAAAGTTTAAGGGGAGCGGGCGTGGAGAAAAATTCGTTTATCTGGCTGGCGGCGGCTGTTGCTATCGGTCTTGGTATTATTTACTTCATGCGCAGCGGCCCATTGCCGGGGTATGAACCGGTTAACGTCACTGTTCCGGAGCTTACGGCCGAGGCGCAGGCAGGGCGGACCATATTCGAGGCCAATTGCAAGAAATGCCACGGTAAAAACGCCGGCGGTTCGCGCAAAGGGCCGCCCCTTGTTCACAAGATCTATGAACCCAGCCATCACGGCGATATCGCTTTTCAGATGGCGGTGAAAAATGGCGTGCTGTCACATCACTGGCCGTTTGGCAAAATGCCGCCCGTGCCCGGTGTCAGTGAAGAACAGGTCACATCGATCATCAGCTATGTGCGCGAATTGCAGCGGGCAAACGGCATTCGGTGATTTCCAGATGGCGTTTCAAGGGTTTTGGACGCATTTTTTCAATCCCTTGTTGTAATGATAACCGGGGCCGCAATAGGCGGCCCACTTGTCCTGGCAGAAATTGCCCTCATTGGTCCAGACCGTGCCGGGTGGGCATCCGGTTTTTTTCTTCTTCTTCGCATACCAGGTGCAGCGTTTGCGGCTGACACTCCAATACTGTCCTTTTCGACATCTTTTTGTTGTCGTCTTCGGCAGCGGTGCCGCCTTCTTGAAATGCGGGCAGACGCTCAGTATGCCGACCGCCTTGATGCCGTCTATGCACATGATGCCGCCCCAATGATAGCCGATACGGCCGCGAAAACGGATTTTGAACCAGTCATGCTCGCCCATGCGCTGGCCGGTATTTTCAAGAAGCGTGATGGCTTCGCCTTCTCGAAGACTGGCGGTCTTGCGGGTTTCCATGCTGGGGCCCGACCGCACTTTACCGCCAAAGGAGCGGGCGCGATGCGGAAAGCGGATATGGACGCCTGCCTGACCCGGCAATGTCGTTGGGATCGTGGCCGGCGGCGGTGTTGGCTGCGCGTTTTGGATCGGCCGGGAGCCTGAAGCCGTTGCGCAATTGACGCTGCCGCTGCCGGGGCGCATCAGCGTCCATGCCGTGCCCTTGCCATGCAGTTCATAGCCGCCACCGGTGTACCGCGCACCGGATGCGGACACGGCCTCGGTGAGCACCACCTTGATCCGGCCCTGAAACTCGAGAAGAACGCTTTCACCGTTCGGGGCAAAAAGAACCGTTAGCGCCAGGGCGCCATCGCAGAGCATGCTCTGGGCCTGCGCCGCGGCGCGTTCGGAATTGGTTGAAACGGCTATGGCGAACAATATTACAAGGAAAGAACGAGCGATCGACTTCATCTGGCGGCCCCCCATGGCGCAATACAATCACGTAAAAGAACAAATCAGCCTATAGAAACCACGGTTTTTTTCCAATGCTATTATCGGGCAACGGAATTTATTCCAATGGAAATTCTGGCCAACAGACTATCCGGATAGTGCGGCGCTTCGCCGTGAATCGTCCATCTCGTTTTTCCGCATCCAATGGCGACCCGGCAAGGATGGCGCCGCCTGCTATTTCACCTTCGTCCGGGTGACAAGGCTGGCGTCCTGCAGGCGCCCTGTCTTGGTGACCGTTTTTACGCATTTCGTATCGATTCCGGTCGTGCTCGGGTAAGAGTCGTAGTCATCATTGCAAAGGAATTGCCCCTGGACCGGTTTCTTGCTCCAGGGGTTGGTGTATTCCAGAATAACCAGATAAGCCTTCGAGGCGCTCACGAATTTCCGTCCCGCCTTGTTGACGCAGGTTTCCTCGTCGGATGAAATCAGTGTTTCGGATATTTTTTTGCTGGAAATTTCCTGCATTTCCTTGGGATTGCCAGGATCGCGCCAGGTGAGCTGCTCGCCGTCATACTGGAACTGAGTCGATGCGTCCGTGCAATAATATGCACGACTGCCGGCTTGAACGGTCCCTGGTCCAAACAGGACGGTCATCAATATGGCGGCTGCCAGATAAATATATTGCATCGATTTTCTCCCATCGCGAATTGCGAAAAAGCGCACAGAGCCTATAATTTTTTCCAATGCGCCGTGCCATGCGCAAACTCGACCTTAGCACAGGAGTTTTTCATGCCGGATCACAAAGTTGTCTCCCGCAATGCGTGGCTGGCCGCCCGGAAAGAGCTGTTGGCGGAAGAAAAGGAATTCATGGCCCGGCGCGATGCCTTGAACGCCAAGCGCCGCGCGCTTCCCCGGGTCAAGGTCGATGAGGACTATATTTTTCAGGGGCCTGACGGCGAGGTTACGCTTGCGGGCCTGTTCGGCGACAATAGCCAGCTCATTGTCCAGCATTTCATGTATGGCGACGGCTGGAAGGAGGGATGCCCGAGCTGTTCCTTCTGGGCCGATGGTTATGATGGCATCGACGTGCATCTGGCCCATCGCGACGCGGCCTTCGTTACGGTCTCGAACGCCCCCCTGGCGCAGCTCGAAGCCTATAAAACCCGCATGGGTTGGCGTTTTAATTGGGTTTCGTGCTTCGGATCGCGCTTCAATCACGACTATCACGTGTCGTGCACGCCGCAAGAACTCGAAAAGGGGCCGGTCGAATATAATTACCGGCAATCGACTTTTTCGAGCACGGAGCTTCCGGGTGTGAGCGTTTTCGCCCGGGACAGCGCGGGGGATGTCTATCACACCTATTCGTGTTATTCGCGCGGGCTCGACAATTTGAATGTAGCCTATCAATATATCGACCTTCTGCCGAAGGGCCGGGACGAGGACGGATTGCCGCACACCATGGCCTGGCTCAGACGTCACGATCAATATGACGACTGACGCGTGGTTTAATCGCTGGAGTTGAAACCATGGCTTATGACGAGGAAATGACCGACCGGTACCGCGCAACGCTCGACGGAATGGCCGGTATCTCGGAAAAACGCATGATGGGCGGCGTCTGCTTTTTTCTCGACGGCAACATGATCGGCGGCGCAGACCGGAGCAAGGACGGCGAAAGACGGTTCATGTTTCGCGTCGGCAAGGAGAACGAAGCGGAAGCACTCGCACGCGACGGGGCGCGAATCGTGGAACTTGGCGGGAGGCGCATGGGCGGGCTCATTTTTGTTCCCATCGATGTCTGCGATGATGCGGCTCTGAAAGATTGGATTTCCATGGCGCTGCGTTTCGTGTCGACTCTGCCGCCGAAATAATGCGCTCACGGAGTTTATTTCATGGTTGGCGATGATTTTTCAGCCTTTCCGGACGAGACGCTGGATTTCCTGGCTGCCTTGAAGGCCAATAACAACCGCGAATGGTTTGCCGCGAGCAAGCATGTTTATGAGCGCGCTTTCAAAGCCCCCGCCGACGCGTTCTGTCTCGCCATGACAGAGCGGTTACAGGGCCTTACCGGCAAGACACATCGCTCAAAAATTTTCCGTATTCATCGGGATCTGAGGTTTTCCAGGGACAAGACGCCCTATAACGCGCATCTTCACATCTCGTTTATCCCCAAATCCGGCGGGGCGTCTCCGCCATGCTGGTTCTTCGGCCTGTCGCCTGAGTTACTGACGCTCGGTGCCGGAATATTCGTCTTCGACAAGGGTGGGGTTGAAACATACCGCAAGCGTATCGTAGGAAGCGATGGCCCCCGGCTGGTCAGGATACTCGCGTCTTTGCAACGCGACAACATTCAACCGGCAGAGCCGGAATTAAAACGCGTCCCCGCGGGTTTTGACAAGGATCACCCGCGCGCCGATCTCCTGCGCCGCAAGAGCCTGGCCGTCTGGCGCAATTTCGACGATGTACGAATGGCCACACGTCCGGATTTTACAGCGACCTGCCTTGCAGGTTTCAAGCGCCTGAAACCCGTTTACGACTGGTTGTCGTGAGTTTCAGGTCCCGCCCTCAATAGATTGACGGCCAGCCGGCGCAGCCTGGCCGCTATAGGCGGGCGCCGCACCTCGGCCAAGGTCGAACCCGAATGGAAATAAGGTTGAGCCATGTCAATGATTACCAGGCTCTGCTGTGGGACATTGTTGCAGATAGCTGGCCGGCTAACTGGTTTGGTCAATTGGAAGGACATGCTTGGTGATAGAAACAGGTCACGGTCCAGCCCCTGCCGCGAGCGGAGAAAAAGATCTAGATATAGCGACCGAGCTACTGCGGATTGTGCGTTCCCTGGCGAAGGAGTTGCGACCGCAACTGCGGCACATAGAGAGTATTTCCCTGGATAGCGATCTCGAACGCGATGTCGGTCTTGACAGTCTTGGGCGCGCCGAACTCATTCTTCGTATCGACAAGGCCTTCAAGGTGCGTTTGCCCGATCAGTTGCTGAGTGAGGCAGACAACCTTCGCGATCTCCTGGTGGCGATCGAGGGGGCCGGACCTGTAACGGCCGATTTGGAGACTCTTCCTGCAATCGAACCGGAAACTCTGCCCGAGGTCATGGCTCCTTCGCAGGAAGAGACCTTGCTGGGAGTCGTCGATTTCCACATCCGTTCACACGCCGATCGCCCGCATCTTCGAATCTGGAAGAGTGAAGGCGACGAAAAACAACTTACATATGGCGATCTCCATGAAGCGGCCCTCAGGCTCGCTTTCGGACTGATCAAGCGCGGTGTGACTCCCGGCGACCGGATTGCAATCATGCTGCCGACGGAGACCAGCTTTTTCGAGGCTTTTCTGGGAACGCTCTATGCCGGCGGGGTGCCGGTACCGATGTATCCTCCTTTTCGGCGCTCACAGATCGAGGATCATTTACGGCGGCAGGCAGGGATTTTGCGCAATGCCGGGGTGAGCATTCTTGTCACCACCGGGGATATCATCCGCTTGGGTCCGCTGCTTCTCGGTCTCGCAGAAAAGCTCCGGCGTATCGAGACTGTTTCCGACCTTAAAGGAGAGGGCGCTCTGGACATGCCTTATCCTGCCGACGCGCAGACAACCGCCCTGATACAATATACATCGGGAAGCACCGGCGATCCCAAGGGCGTTGTCCTCACACATGCCAATCTGCTTTCGAATATCCGGGCGATGGGAGACGCTCTTGAAGCGAGTTCTGCCGACATATTCGTAAGCTGGCTTCCGCTCTATCACGATATGGGGCTCATTGGCGCCTGGCTTGGATCACTATATTATGGCGTGCTCGCGATCATCATGTCGCCCCTGACGTTTCTTGCCGATCCTTCCCGCTGGTTGCGGGTCATTTCGCATCACCGCGCCACCTTGTCCGCCGCGCCGAATTTCGCTTTCGAATTGTGCTGCAAGAGGATCCAGGACGAAGATATCGTCGGTCTCGACCTGAGCTCTCTCCGCGCTATGCTCAACGGTGCGGAGCCTGTCAGCCCGGCAACCATAAAACGTTTCGAAGAACGATTTTCCAAATACGGCTTCCGACCGGAGTTGATGGGGCCCGTCTATGGTCTCGCTGAAAATTCTGTCGGACTGGCCTTTCCGCCTTTAGGCAGAAAGCCGATTGTCGACAGGATTGATCGCACGGCCCTCGCACGGGACGGCGTGGCCGTTCGGTCGGCACCTGACGATGCAACGGCCATCAGCCTGGTCGCCTGCGGTCAGCCGCTGACAGGGCATGAAATACGGATTATCGACGATTCCGGTCGCGAACTGCCCGAGCGCCGGGAAGGCCGGCTGCAGTTCAAGGGGCCGTCAGCAACATCCGGTTATTTCCGCAACAAGGAAAAAAACCGGACACTCTTTGACGGTGAATGGCTGGACAGCGGAGACCGCGCCTATCTCGCCGCAGGAGACGTCTACATCACCGGACGGGTCAAAGACATCATCATCAAGGCCGGGCGAAACCTATATCCTCACGAGATAGAGGAACTGGTCGGCGGCCTTGAAGATGTGCGCAAGGGCTGTGTTGCCGCCGTCGCGAGCCCCGATCCGGTCTCGGGAACGGAGAGGCTTATATTGCTTGTCGAAACGAGGCTTACGGAAAAAAAAGAGCTGGAACGGCTTGAGGGGCGCATCAGGGAAGCCTGCGTCGATAAACTCAACATGCCGCCCGATGTCATTGAGCTGGTTCCGCCGCACACCGTGCCGAAAACATCAAGCGGCAAGATCCGCCGCGCAGCCGCTAAAGCTTTATACGAAGCCGGCATACGCACCGGAGCGGTCAGGGGATTTTGGTCGCAGCTTCTGTTGCTCGCTATTTCGGGTATTGGCGGACGTCTGCGGCGCGGGCGGCGATCAGCCAGGGATTTGTCCTATGCGGCTTACTGGTGGACGCTTGTTGTGGTCATGGCTGCCGTTACCTGGATCGCCGTCGTTCTTTCTCCCCGGCTTGGGTGGCGTCACAAAATAACGCATGCCGCGGCAAAATGGTTCCTGTGGCTGACCGGTACCGCACTGAAATCCGATATTGCTCAGGAGTCTCTAAACGTAAAAGGGATCCTGGTGGCAAACCATGCGAGCTATCTCGACGGTCTTGTTATTCTGGCCGCATTTCCGGGTCCGCTGACTTTTGTTGCCAAAGAGGAACTTGCAGGACAATGGATAGCAGGACCCTTCCTCAGACGCCTCAATACCATTTTCGTGCACCGAACCGATGTCAGCTCCGGTGTGGAAGATATCCGGCCACAAATTGAGAGTCTTGGCGCAGGTTCGCGTATCGTCTCTTTTCCAGAGGGGACGCTGACACGGATGCCGGGATTGCTGGATTTTCGTCTTGGTCCGTTTCTGGTTGCCGCAAAGACCGGTTCGCCGGTTGTTCCTGTGACAATCCGGGGCACCCGAGCCATTTTACGGGGCGGGCAATGGTTTCCTCGCCACGGCGATGTCGAGGTTCTTGCGGGGCGGTTCATACTGCCAGATGGGAGCGATTTTTCCGCCGCCGTCCGGCTTCGTGATAAAACTCGGGCCGAGATGCTTGAAATGTGTGGTGAGCCGGATCTTCGTGGAGAGCGAATCACCATCGAGCCAGTCTAGGTCCGGAATTTATTCGCGCGATCCATCAAACCATCGACCTTAAGGCTGCGATACAAGATTGAGGCATTCATGAAACGTCTCTTCCCGGACTTTCGGGCACGTTTTTTTCCATTTGCATAAATGTCCGCTACCCGCCGCTATTTACGACCAGAACTTCCACCATGGGCGTCTCATGACTGGTTTTTCACCGGTGGATTCTTCGATCCACGTGCCGTCCTCCGCCCGTGTCCATTTTTTATCGACCCCATCAAGTCTGATTTCCGTCCCTTCCCCATGGTCGATAAATTCAAGAAGATCCGCTCCAAACCACGCGTCCTGCCCCTTGTCTTCAAAGTAGACATTGATGGCATAGTCCTCTGTCAATTCACCGATCACGTCCACATCGGTGACGGAAGGCGTGGTCTCGCCATAAACCGAGCCTGTGAGTTCAGCCAGCCCGGCTTTCGTGGTCAAATCCGTTTTTCTGACGCGAACCGTGTCTCCGAAACTGATAGTTTTGGAATTCATACCGGTTGTCCGTGCTTCCTCTAGCGCCCGCGCAGGCGTCGCAGCAGTCTTGCGTCCGGGTAGGAATCGGCTGGCAGGCCGTATTTGATCTGCACCGCCTTGACGGCCGCGCGGCTCTTTACGCCAAGCGTGCCGTCGACGCCGCCGACGTCATATCCCTTGCGTACAAGAAGCCGCTGCAGTTCGCGGATTTCCTTGTGGCCGACCTCGCTGTCGACACCGCGCCCGGGATGGACAGGCGGCGCGCCGGCGAGACGGGTTGCGAAATAGGCGGCGGCTGTGGCGTAGGTCAGGGAGTTGTTCCACTCCGTATAGACATGGAAATTCGGATACGCCAGGAAGGCCGGACCGTTGCGCCCCATGGGCAGGTGGAGGGACGCCTGCATATTGTCTGCCTTGAGCGGTCTGCCGTTGCGCGCACGCACGCCCCATTTGGCCCATTGCGATCTCGGATGCTTGATGGCGAGGTCGGCTTCCGCCCATTTCATCCGCGCCGGAATGCGCACCTCTTCGAGCCAGGGCTCATGGGGCCGCCAGCCGATATGCACCAGATATTTTGCCGTGGAGCCGAGAATATCGGGCACGCTACGCAAGAGATTGCGCCGGCCATCACCATCATAATCAACGGCGTGGTTGAAATAATGCGTCGGCAGGAACTGGGTCTGACCGAGTTCGCCCGCCCATGAACCGATCATGTCGGAGGCGCGCAAATCGCCGCGGTCGATAATCTTTAAGGCCGCCATTAGTTCGGGACGAAAGAGTTCCGGGCGGCGGCAATCATAGGCGAGTGTCGCCAGCGAACGCAACGACCTGTCCTTGCCCATGCTGGCGCCAAAGTCGCTTTCGAGTGCCCAGAAGGCCACGAGCACGGGCGCGGGCACGCCAAACTCCTTGTCGATACGGGAGAATAGACTGCGATGCTTGCGGATTAGCTGTTTTCCGCGCTTCATGCGGTAAGGCATGATCACGCGTTTTGCAAAGCGGAGAAAGCTCTGGCTGAAAAATCCCTGCCTGCGATCCTTCCTGATGATGCGCGGATCCAGCGTCACGCCATTGAGCGCGCTTCTGATTGTCGCCTTCGATATGCCGCTCGATGTCGCCTCTCGCCTGAAATCTCGCAGCCAGACATCGAAGCTGCCTTTGTTCCGGCAGTTGGCATTTTTCTTGGCGGCCTGGGCTGTGGGAGTTATTGCCAGAATGGCTGCGGCCATCAGCAGCAGCGCCAATGAGGCGCGCGCGGTTCGCGTCCGCCTCTTCGGCCGGCCTGTTTGTCCGTGTCTCATTAGTTCAATCATCACTCCCTCATGCCCTCAATGTTTTTCGCATCTTATAAGATCCCCCAAGCCGATCAATTGCAATCTGGCGCAAGCTGGTGTCAGTCAACATCGTCATTGAGACGATTTTACGAAGGGCTTTCAGGCGGAGGCGTTCCCTGATGCGCGGCGCGGCCCGGCGCAACGAGGCGGCCATCGCAGGATCTATTGATCTGTATCGAGAGTTTTCAGCCGATTGTGAGTTTTCCCGTTTCGCGCGTGCGCATTTTGGCAGCAACGCCAAATTGGTGTAATATGTCGTTCAAGGCCGCAGATATATATCGGTACCCTTTGATTCTCGCCCGCATATGTATCGGTTGAGCGGCTGGTTCGTCGCAAACAGGGAGAGTCCGAACATGGTGAAAGAACAGACAATCGAGGGCAATTTACACGATCATGTAATGCCTGAAATCAGGAAAATACAAATTTCCGACCTCATGGTCGCCTTGAAAAAGGGCTATGATGATTTTTTACTGAAACCCACCTTTATCTTTTTCCTGGCCATTATTTATCCGGTCATGGCGTTATTCCTGGCGCGTTTTATCGCCGGCCTTGATGTGTTGCCCTATCTCTGGCCGATCATCGCGGGCGGCACCCTGATCGCACCGGTTGCGGCGGTCGGCCTTTATGAGGTGAGCCGCCTGCTCGAGGAAGGCCGGACCGTATCACTGAGAAACGCCTTTAATCTGCTCAATTACAAATCTCTGCGCTACGTTCTCGTGCTCAGCGTGGTCCTCGGCCTTGCCTGGGCGCTATGGCTGTTTACCGCCCATGTGATTTACGAGCGGTCCATGGGCGGCTATGTGCCTGCGACATTCGCCGAATTTTTCGACAAGGTGTTATTTACAGAGGCCGGTCAGTATCTGATCTATGTCGGCTTTTCGGTGGGTGCCCTCTTCGCCGCCGTCATATTCGCCATCAGCGTCGTATCCTTTCCGATGATTATCGACCGGGACGTTACCACGGCGGAGGCAATTGCCACTTCCCTCAGAGTGGTTCTGACCAATCCGGTCACCATGTTCGTCTGGGCGCTGATTATCGCCTTTTCCATGGCGGTGGCGACCATCCCGTTCATGTTCGGACTGGCGATCGTGCTGCCCATTCTGGGGCACGCGACTTGGCATCTCTACCGGCTTGCCGTCGGCGATTAACAAACCGGGCGGTTCTGACGCCGATAGCTACGACCGGATCGCGCTTCCCGCTTTTGTCTGCCACGGGGCGTGGCCGTGAAAAACCGGGACCAGCCTCAGGGATTACCCTCCGGGCCGATTGATTTTGCGGCGTATGTGCGCCAGCGGTGCGCTCTCGTTGAAGCGGACCGCACCGCGCTTGAATACGACGCCCAGATCCCGCCAGAGCTTGTTCAGGTCGGGTTTGACCGGCGCCGCGCGCATCTCATGGTACAATTTTATCAACACGTCGACGCCCGTGACCTCATCGCCTGTCCTGAGGGCATAAGCGATATTGGCACCGGTTTCATTCGTGCCGCCGGCTTTCACGATCCCGCGCAGGGCATCCTGCAAGCCGAATCGGTTACCCGTCCGCTGACGGATTCTGATATCGGCCAGCAGGCAATAAAGCGCACCGCCCCAATATGTGCGCCCCCATGTGTGGGTGAAATCAAGCCCCCGATCGCCGCGGGCCGGCAAGCCCTGATGCATGGCTTTGGCAAATCCCCGCCAGATGAATTCCGCCGTCAGATCGCCTGCCTGATGACGCGCGATCGATTCCACATAGGTCGACAGGCCTTCCGTTAGCCAGACATGGCGGGCATGCATTTGCGGCCACGCCAGATGCACCATTTCATGAACCATCACCCAGTCTTTGCCCAGATCCGCCTCGGTTGAGTCTGATCCGAGCGTGACCCTGATGGCGGACCCGCCATGCCCCCACGCCTGGCCGCCTTTGACCCCGCGCCCGGCAACCGGCACGATGAGCAGCCTGGCCTTTTTCACCGGAAAGCGTTTGTAATATATCTCGACGGCGCGGGCAGAGCGCTCGATCCATTTCAGGATTTTATCGCGTCCGAGCGCTAAACGGCCGGGCGCGAAGGCGATTTCGAGTATGCCGCCACGCACATTCCGGATCGTTTTCGGTAATCTCTCAAAAGCGCTGTAGGGCATATAGCCGCCAAGATAGGCCCTGTTGTCCGGTGTGTTTGCAGCGGCCGGGGACCGCCACGCGAAAAACTGGCTTAATAGAATGGTGAGCATGAGAAGGGCCGTGCCGATGATCTTTTGCCGATGGGCACCGCGCTTCACGCCAATGAGGGCAATTCGTTCATCAATCATGACAGGAAGCCTAAAACGGTTGACCCGCTCACTTCCAGACAAGTTTTCGTGACACTGTATCTTATCGCACCGGCGCCAAGTGGTGCTTCCCCAGACGATTGTGGAACGGGGGATGCGTGCTATACAAGCGGCAATGATAATCGTTAACGACAATCAATATCGGGAGGAATATTATGCGCATGATATTTCCACGGACTTGCTTCAAGGGGCTCGTATTTGTGCTGGCTCTCGGCTCAGCGGCAAACGCCCAGAACATCACGCCTGACAGCAAGGGAGCGTCCGACATCGCGGTCGGGCGGGTGCAGGAAGCCCCTGTAAACACTCTGCCGGCCGAGAAAAAGTTCTGGTGGGACGATGACTGGTATGATGACGGCAAGCTCCAGGTTCCGCAAAATTTTGATGTCGTCGAACGCGCCGTCAGCTATACCAGTTCCGCGGACGACACGGATGTCCCCGCCCTGTTGATGCGGCCCAAAAAAAAGGGACGTTACCCGGGCATCATATTTCAGCACGGGCGGCGCGGTCTCGACGAGTTTACGAAAAGGCTGGCGCGGCGGATGGCGGCACGGGGATTTATCGTTCTCGCACCCGATGTCTATGCGGCGCGTTTCATCGAAAAATTTCCCATCGAGCATATGGTTGAGACCGAGTCAGACCTCAATGCGGGGATTGATTTTCTTCTAAAGCAGCCCGATGTTTCCACCTCAAGGATCTGTCTCTACAGCCATACTCGGGGCGGCTATTACACACTCCGCGTCGCCGTCGCGATGAAACGGCAGGACGATCATGTGGCGTGTTACGTCTCTTTCTATCCACACTGGCAGGATCCCAATCTGGCCGAGCCCATGCAGGTTTACCGCTATGCGACGGATGCCGACCGCCTGACGATACCGGCAATGATTTTTATCGGCGAATTTGAACAATATCAGCGGCGGCGGTCGATCGAGACGGCTGTTTCATCCATGAAAAAGCTCGGGCGCGATGTCAAGCTGATCATCTATCCCGGCGTCGGGCGCGGATTTGATTTCCGGCCGCCGCGCGTGCGCACATTCGCTGACGATCTGGCGACGAAAGACAGCACTCTGCGCGCCGCCGGTTTCATGCGCGCGCACCTGAAAAAATGGGTGAAGAAATAAGACACCATCCCCGCCGCCTCATGGTGGCGAGGAGCTGCCTCCCATGGCGGCCCGATAGCAGTCAGGGGAATAAATTTCTGCCTGACATTACTGCTTACGACGTCGGCACGTCGAGCTTGCGGGTGAGGTTTTCAAACTCGCGCCTCAGTTCCTGGTTTTGGAAAATCTGGTCGAAACCGGGAGCTTCGAGTTTCTGGATCGCCTCGAATGACGCGGCGGCGTCCTTGATCAGAGCGTTGAGCTGGAAACTTGCCTCAACGGTCTCGAACGTGTTGTCGGCTATGCGGAGGTCGCGTACCGCGCGCAGGCGCGCCTTGGCGAGTTGCTCTCTCTGTGTCAGAAGGTAGCCGCGGTAATAGGAGGCGACACGGGCCGCGAATTTCTGCGATTTCAAATTGGCCTTGAGCGTACGTACCTGATCGGGCCTGTTACGCCCCTGCAACAGGCGTCTAGACTGCCTTGTCGCCTTTTTGATGTCGCCCTCTATGGTTTTCAAGCGCGGCAGATAGGTGCGGTCGATTTTCTCGATCAGGCTGTCCTGGGAATGAACCAGCATGGCGAAGAGGGCTGCATGCATTGCAAAATATTTTCGCGCGGCCTTCAGATTGTCGCCCGTCTCGGAAACCATTTTGCTCAATTGCTGGTCGATGACCCGTGCGGCATTGAATGTCGCCACGAGCCTGACCAGATCGCCCGACAATACGCTGTCGAGGAGAAGCTCGAGCTGTTCCTTCGACATCTGGATGCCTGATTTCTTCAGCGACTGGTGTATGTCGGTTTTGAGTTTCTTGATTTCGAGCCTGTTCTCGCCGACACGCGTGTTGAGATCCTCGATCTCTTCATTGAGGCTTGAAACCGTGTCGTTCAAAAGACCGGGCAGTAGGGCGTCTTTGGGCGCAGTCAGGCGCTTCTCCTTGAGCGCCACGATCTGGTCCTCGATTTCGCGGATTGCATTGCGCCGCGCTTCAAGTTGCTTCTGCACGTCGACAATCGGCACGTCGGTTACAACGCCGAGGGCCGAATCAAGCAGGTTTCTGATTTTTTTTTCGCGGTCTTCGCGGGTTTCGGTCCATATGGGTGTGACGAGATAATCGTCCTTGCTCGGGAGCTTACGCGAACTGGCGCGTTCCTCCGCCGTATCTTTCAATATGTCGTCAATGGCCTTGAGAAGCCTTTGCGCCTGGACTTGGGAGGCATCGCCTTCCCCGGCACCGGCAGCAGCTTTCGCACCGGGTGAATTTTCCCGGGCCTGCGCATTGGCGCCCGGAACCAGATTCCCTGACAGTATCACGGCCAATGCAAAAACAATCGGCAATGCCTTCAGCTGATGAACCATGAGTACCTCCCACTTCATCCTCTAGGTAGCGTGTAATTCTGTCGTTTCAATGGTCGAGGGGCTGATTTAAGCGGCTTTGCACACAAGAATTATCCCCTAAATGCACCATATGTCCCATTTTTCCACCACTTAACGCCGTGCCGTTCAGGCCCGGTCCAGTTGACATTCAAAGGCTTTCAAACGATTGTTTGACGGGTTCAGGCTTGGACCACGACACCCGGTAGAGAGACTCCATGATCGCCAACAGAACGCCCGTCCTGAATTTCGAGCTTGGTGAAACTGCGGACATGATCCGCGATACGGTCATGTCCTTTACAGCCGACGAGATCGCGCCACTCGCAGAGGAAATCGACCGGACCAATGTCTTTCCCCGCGACCTGTGGCCGAAAATGGGCGATCTCGGGCTGCACGGCATTACCGTTGAAGAAGAGTATGGCGGCATAGGGCTCGGCTATCTCGAGCATTGCGTGGCGGTCGAGGAGATGAGCCGGGGATCGGCATCGATTGCCCTTTCATACGGCGCTCATTCGAATTTGTGCATCAATCAAATCCGCCGCAACGGTTCGGACGAGCAGAAGCGCCGCTATCTGCCGAAACTCATTTCCGGCGAACATGTGGGGGCGCTGGCGATGTCGGAGCCCGGTGCGGGATCGGATGTCGTATCGATGAAACTCCGCGCCGAGAAAAAGGGCGGGCGTTATATCCTAAACGGCAGCAAAATGTGGATCACCAACGGGCCCGTGGCCGATACGCTGGTGGTTTATGCCAGAACGGATCCCGAGGCGGGCCCGGGCGGCATCACCGCTTTTCTCATAGAGAAGGATTTCAAGGGATATTCGACGACGCCAAAACTCGACAAGCTCGGCATGCGAGGCTCGGATACATGCGAGCTTGTGTTTGAGGATTGCGAGGTGCCGGCGGAAAATATCATGGGCGGGCTCAATGAGGGTGTCAGGGTGCTCATGTCCGGGCTCGATTATGAGCGCGTTGTGCTGTCGGCAGGCTCGATCGGTATCATGCAGGCCTGCATGGATGTGGTGATTCCTTATGTTCACGAGCGCAGGCAGTTCGGCAAGCCCATCGGCACATTTCAGCTTATGCAGGGCAAGCTCGCCGATATGTATACCACGATGAACGCAGCAAAGGCCTATGTTTACGCGGTTGCGAAAGCCTGCGACCGGGGAGAGACGGCGCGCAAGGATGCGGCGGGCGCCATTCTCTTCGCAGCCGAGAAAGCCACATGGATGGCGCTTGAGGCGATTCAGACGCTCGGCGGCAATGGCTATATCAACGAATATCCGACGGGACGCCTGTTGCGCGATGCCAAACTTTACGAGATCGGAGCGGGCACCAGTGAGATCAGGCGGATGCTTATCGGCCGCGAACTCTTCGAGGAGACGCGATAAATTATTGATATCATTGCGTTATTTTTTCTGAATTTTTCGTTCAGGAAATATTCAGGCGAAATTGTGTTTTTTTAATCATCAGCTTTTAGTGATCCGCGCCGGTCTTCCATGCCGACGCCCCTCGAAGGAACAAGAAGATGAGATTATCAATTCAATTCGCCCTCGCCTTGTCAGCCCTTTCTTTCATGGTCGCCCTGCCCGCCTCACCGGCTTTCGCCACGGCGGATGGCCCCGACTTTTACCGTGTCGTCAAGGTCAATGGCTCCGCTACACTTCATATGCGGGCCCGGCCTGGCAAGTTTTCCCGTTCGGTTTACAATCTTCCCTTCAACGCCCGGCGGCTGAACAACCGCATTGAGACGCGTGGCTCCTGGGCCCTGGTCGAATATGATGGACGAACGGGCTGGGTTCATACGGACTATCTGGCCGAGGATGACGGCAACCGTCCGACGGTTTACAAAGTCACCGGTCTTGAGAGCTGGGACGGGCTCAATATCCGCAAAAACCCCAAAGCGGGTTCACGCATTATCGGCGAGGTTCCCGGCTCGGCGGACAATATCGAGGATTACGGAGACTGCAAGGGGCTGTGGTGCCCGATCCGGTATGACAATGTTGAGGGCTGGGTGCACAAGCGCTTTCTCGCCGTCGTTCCCTCCAAACTCAACCCTTCTCCAGGCGACCGGTATTATTCGCAATATGAGCGCCGCCGGGATTTCCGCGACCGTTACGACAATGAGTATATGGGGCTCCGCGAACGCCGTCCGACATGGTTCGACCGTTTCTGGATGCGCAACAAGCACATGTTCCAAAAGCGCGATCTCCGTTGACAACCATTTCACCACCCCCCTCCGACAGAAAAGCCCGGCATCGCGACGCCGGGCTTTTTTGTTCAGACGCAATTTTTGTCGAAACGGTCGCAATCAACAGCCTTGGCTGTGCCTGTGCTGTGCCTGGGCTGTGCCTGGCCGGTACGACAAGGGCTTCACTGGCCGTCTCACCCCTGCATTTCTCTCCCCCATCCCTGGAGTGCGTGCGCCTGGCTTCGCCGGTTTGGCGTCGTTCTCATCATTTGCCGCCTTCGGCTTCTTGGTCGCCTTGGGTTTTCCTTTGGCTCCGTTGGCTCCTTTGACGCCATCGACGCCTTCCATGATTGCCGCCACACCCATGCCGCCGGCGGTACAGACAGAGATGAGGCCGCGCCCGCCTTTCTTCTCGAGTATTTTTCCGAGATTGGCGATGATGCGTCCGCCCGTAGCGGCAAAGGGATGGCCGAATGCGAGGCTCGAGCCATGGATATTCAGTTTGTCGCGGTCGATCGATCCCATGGGTGCGTCCCGATCGAGCTCGGTGCGGCAAAAGTCGGGATCCTCCCATGCCTTTAATGTGCACAGCACTTGTGCGGCGAAGGCCTCGTGGATTTCGTAAAAATCGAAATCCTGCAGCGCCAGTCCCGCACGCTTGAGCATTTCCGACACGGCAATGGTGGGCGCCATCAGGAGACCGTCGCCATCGACAAAATTAATCCCGGCCGCCTGGTAATGAGTGAGATAAGCCTGGACCTGAAGACCGCGCTCTTTTGCCCAGTCTTCGGACGCGAGCAACACCGATGAGGCGCCGTCGGTCAGGGGCGTGGAATTGGCCGCTGTAAGCGTACCGCGTTCGGACCTCTCGAAGACCGTACGCATTGTGGCTATCTTTTCGAGATCCATGTCCGCGCGCAGATTGTTGTCCTGGAATACGCCGGCGCAGGGAACGATGAGGTCGTCCATATAGCCCTCTTCATAGGCCCTGGTGCCGTTCATATGGCTTTGATAGGCGAGTTGGTCCTGCGCCTCGCGGGTGATGCCCCATTCCTGCGCCATCAATTCGCAATGCTGGCCCATGGACAGACCGGTGCGCGGCTCGGCGACGCTGGGAGGCTGCGGTGCGAGTTCGCCCACACCGAAGCCTTTCAGCGCGCCAAATTTCTGACCCGGCGATTTGCCGCGATTGACCGCCGTCAGCCGCTGTGCGAAACGCCTTGAAAATACGATCGGTGCATCGGAGATTGTGTCGCTTCCCACTGCGATGCCGCTCTCGACCGCGCCGACGGCGATTTTCGCCGCCAGCCCCATGGCCGATTGCAGGCTCGTGCCACAGGCCTGCATCAGTGTCGTGCCCGGTGTGCGGGGGTCGAGCCTGGTGTCGATCAGCGCTTCCCGTGTGAGATTGAAATCCTTGGAGTGGGTCATGACCGCTCCGCCCACGACATCGTCGATAAGCTCACCTTCGAGACCAAAGCGTTCGACAAGGCCGTTGAGCGCGGTGGTCATCATATCGAGATTGGTGAGGTCGCCATATTGCGTGTTCGAGCGGCAAAAGGGGATGCGGACACCGCCAATGACTGCAACCCGGCGAATTTTTTCCTGAGACATTTCTTGCTCCTGGTGACTATGTCACTGACTTATATCGCTGACATTGTCAGTGACATAGTCAGTGATTTTGCCGGCGGCTCGACTGTTCGCGATAACAAGTCGTAGCCGACCATTTCCATCATTTATCCTTGCAGTTCGGGTTTATGCCGCTGCCGCCTCTTTCTTTTTCTTCGCGTCGCCACCCTCCTCGAGTGATTTGGCGTAATGGAGGGGGCCGCCCCTGAAGGGCGCGAAACCGGTTCCGAAGATTACGCCGCCATCGACCAGATCGGCGTCATCGACAACCTTTTCATCGAGGCATTTCTGACATTCCTCGACCAGCGGTTTCACCAGGTCGTGGCCAAGCTGCTCCAGCTGCGCCTTGTCATAGGCATAGTTTTCCTTCTGAGGCTTCCCGTCCGGAGCCCAGACATAAAACCCCTTGCCGGTCTTCTTGCCGAGATTGCCGGCTTCGACCAGTTCGACGAGTTTCGAGCCTTTGGCGGCGCCGCCGCTAATCCCCAGTATTTCCGCCACATGCATGCAGACATCAAGGCCGACCTGATCGGCGAGTTCCAGCGGTCCCATCGGCATGCCGAATTCGCGCGCTGCCTCGTCGATGAGTTCGCGCTCCGTGCCCTGCTCAAAACGTTCCATGGCATCCATCATGTATGGGGCCAGAACCCGGTTGACCAGGAACCCGGGGGTGCTTTTGGTTGTCAGGGGGAATTTGTTGATTGCGGTGACGAAGGCGCAGCCCTTGTCGACATATTCCTGTTCGGTATTTGGCGCACGCACCACTTCGACCAGGGGTAATTGCGGCACCGGATTGAAGAAATGCAGGCCGATGAGGCGGGAGGGATCGTCAAGCGGCTTGGCAATGTCCTCAATGGGGAGCGAGGAGGTATTGGTGGCCAAAATAGCACCGGGTTTGACGTTCTCTTCGAGCGATTTGAAAAGTTTCTGCTTGATGTCGAGCTTTTCGACTATGGCCTCGATAATGACATCGGCGCGGTGGACATGGCGGCCGTCCGGGTCCGGAATGAGCCGGGCCATGGCGGCGTCGACGGCCTGTTTTTTCTTCAGGCGTTTGCGGAACAGCTTTTTCGCCTGGGCCTGGGCCTTGCCGATCTGGTCCTCGGAGAGGTCCTGGAGGCTCACTTCCATGCCCGAGATGACGCACCATGCGGCGATATCGGCGCCCATGGTGCCGGCGCCGATAACATGGGCCCGCCTGAGCTTTGGCATGTTCTTGGGCGCCAGAGCCTTCATTTTTTCCGAAACCGCGAAGACACGCCTCAGATTGCGCGACTGGTCGGACACCATGAGCGGTGCAAAGGCCCGGGTTTCGGCAAGCGCCATGCGCTTGAGATCGCCGCCAAAGCGCTCGAAGATTTCGATCAGCTTGTAGGGCGATGGATAATGGTCCTCACGTGCCTTGCGGGCCGTCTGCTTTCTCATCTGACCGGCGAGATAGCCGCGGATCGGCCATAGCCGCATCAGGTTCTGGATCCTTGACGCACCCTTGGACTTTCGCTTCTGCTGAACGGCTTTGCGCGCGGCCCAGCGCAATTTATGATGGGTAGGGACGAGTTCATCGACAATCCCCTGCGCCTTGGCGACATTCGGCCGCAGCATGCGGCCTGTCAGCATCATGGTCATGGCATTGACGGGGCCCGCCAGTGCTATGGAACGCACAGTGCCGTGCAGTCCCGGAAAAATACCAAGCTTGACTTCCGGCAGTCCGAGCCGCGTTCCCTCCTCGCGGTCGGCGATCCTGTAATGGCACGCCATGGCGAGTTCCAGTCCGCCGCCAAGGCAGAAACCGTGAATGGCGGCGACAACGGGCACGCGCATTTTTTCGATGCGCGACAGGAGATCGGTAACCTGCGTAATGGCCTCCGCGACTTCACTCACTTCGGTCCATTGCTCGAATTCCTTTATATCGGCGCCGGCGATGAAATTATTCTGCTTGCCCGAAATAATGACAAGCCCCCTGGCCTCCTTGTTGCGAGCGGCGTTCTCCATATGGGAGACGATCCGTTCCAGCTCCTCGGTGGCCCTGCGCCCGAGGGTGTTCATTGTTTCTCCTTCGCGATCGAAAATCGCCCAGGCAATGTCCTCGTAATCGATTTCGAAGCGCCAGTCTTTCAGGTCGGATAGGGGGGATGCCATGATGATTATTTACTCCGCGGCGGCTATTTTTTTCACGTTCTTGGTCTTCTTTTTCTCGGCTGACGCCGCGCCGTAACTGGGCTTCACCTCCTTGGGATCGAAATGATCCACGGCGATAACCTTGGCGACCAATTCCTCGACCTCGCGCACAAGACCGGCTTCATTGTCCGAGATAATCTTCTTTTCAACCGCATCGGCAATCCAGTCGATGCCGTGGTAGCGGCGGATTTCACCCTTGCGGATGGCGCGCTCCAGCTTTTTCTCGATGACCTCGGCTTCGATCACCTTGGGCAGAGTGTGTTCGAGAATGCCTGTGGGATCATCGGGGTCCTTTGTCACGAAGATATGCCGGGTAAGCCGGTCGCGTACATCGCCGGGCTCGAGCACCACGCGGGCGAGTTTCTTGCCGGCCATGTCATTGGCGGGCTTGAAACGCGCTCCAAGAGGCAGGATCAGAAGGCGCATGAGCGGTCGGGCGACGGTTACGGGAAAATTGTCGATCGTTGCCTTGATCGATTGCTGAAAAGCATAAAGCGCATTCTGTGCACAATAATCCAGGATCTGGCGGTCGCTCGAAGGTTTGCCGTCGTCCTCGAAACGCTTGAGCATGCAGGACAGGAGGTAAAGCTCGCTGAGCGCGTCGGCCATGCGCCCGGTGACCTTCTGCCGGACCTTCATGCCGCCGCCGAGAAGCGCCACGGTCATGTCCGCCATGAGGGCGAAGTTACGACTACCGCGGGCAAGCTGCCTGTACCAGTGCGCTGTGGCATAGGATTTCGGCGGGATGCCGGCAAAACGGCCAGCGGTGACGTTATGAAAGAAAGCTCCGAAAATATTCGAGAGCGTGTAGGACACATGACCGCCCAGCGCCTCTTCAAATTGCTCCAGCCCGGCCTCTACATCAGGATTCTGAACCGCCGAAATCTCCTTGTAGAGATAGGGATGGGCGCGTAGTGCTCCCTGGGTAAATGTGATCAGGCTGCGGGTGAGTATATTGGCGCCCTCGACCGTGATCCCGACCGGCACCATCTGGTAAGCCGATTGGAGATAGTTGGAAGGACCGTCACAAATGCCGCGGCCGCCATGAATGTCCATGGCATCGTTTACTGATTGACGCAGGCGGCTGGTCGACTGATATTTCAGGAGCGCAGAAATCACGGAGGGTTTTTCCCCCCGCGAAACCATGGCTGCGGTGACGCCGCGCGCGGCTTCGGTGACATAGGCGTTTTCAACCAGGCGAGCCATAGGCTCTTCTATGCCTTCCATATGGCCTATGGAGATACCGAATTGCTTGCGTATGCGGGCATAGGCGGAGGTAAAGCGCAGCATGGCCTTCGCGCCCGCCGCGCCCGAAGCGGGCAGCGAGATCGAGCGTCCGGCGGACAGGCATTCCATCAACATGAACCAGCCTTCGCCAACTCTTTTTTCACCACCGACGACCCAGTCCATGGGTATGAAGACGTCCTTGCCCCAATTGGGGCCGTTCGGGAATGCGCTTGCCGATGGCAGGTGACGCTCGCCAATGCGGACACCCTTGTGGTCGGCCGGTATCAACGCCACGGTTATGCCGATGTCTTCACCGCGGTTGAGCAAGCCATCGGGATCGAAGAGATGGAACGCCAGTCCGATGACCGTCGCCTTGGGACTAAGGGTAATGTAACGCTTCTCCCAATTGAGCTTGATGCCGACAACTTCTTTGCCTTCATGCCTGCCTTTGCAGACCACGCCGATGTCGCGCATGGCGGCCGCGTCAGAACCCGAGGTCGAACCGGTCAGGGCGAAACAGGGTATGTCCTTGCCCTTGGCGAGGCGCGGCAGATAATGTTCCTTTTGCTCGTCGGTTCCGTATTTCTCCACCAGTTCGCCCGGCCCGAGCGAGTTCGGCACCATGACGATGGTGCAAACATCGGGATTGCGCGAGGCGATTTTACCCAGGATGAGGGATTGTGCCTGGGCCGAAAAACCCAGTCCTCCATGCTCTTTGGAGATGAGCATGCCGAGAAACCCCTTGTCGCAGGCATATTTCCAAATGGCCTCGGGAATTTCTTTTTCTGCATGGCGAACCTGCCAATCGTCGATCAGAGTGCACAATTCCTCGGTCGGCCCGTCGAGGAATTCCTGTTCTTCCTCGGTCAGTGTATTTTGTGGAATCTTGCGCAGTTCCGTCCAGTCCGGACTACCCGAAAAAAGTTCCGCGTCCCATCCCACCGTTCCGGCTTCGAGCGCCTGGGATTCGGTTTCGGAAACAGCCGGCAGGATCGACTTGATCATGCCGAAAGCGGGATTGACGATCGCGGTCTGCCTGAGCGACGGTACGGACAGGGCGGCCAGGGCAATCGCCGGGATCCACCCTAAAATCTGCATCAAGCCGAACTCCAGCGAAGCCGTAAAAAATTCCGTTTGCACAACGAGCGCTATCACCGCCGCGGCCAGCGCCCAAGCCCATATCGGCGCGCGCCATATGGCCAATGCAAAAACAGGTATCACCACTGCCAAGATCAATAATAGGAATTGCATGTCGAAGGTGCCTCCCTGACAAAGCGTTATTCCCGCTGCATTGTCGCTGCGGGTTCTTTTCTCCCGCGATACGCGCGGGTAAAACAAAATAGGACGTGTTGACGTTAACGTCAACTTACCCTTCTTAGCCACACTCGTTAGCCACACTCGGCAACTGGCCAAAGCGTCAATCAGATCGCCTGCCGGAGCACTCCCCTCATCAGCCATCGGCCGGTATGAAAATATGCGACGGCCGCATATATGATTTCCAGTACCGGCGGACTTGTCCTGTCAGGGATCCGGTCCGCTGAAGATCGGGACGTTCACATGCCGCAATACAATTGGTCCTTCCGGCTGAAATCCCTTTCTACAGGGGTTTTTACCGACAATCAGTATAGCGCAGTTTTTTCAAACTGCAGCAAAAACCGCTCTGATATGAGGGCTTGTTTTCATTTATTGGTGAAATTGACGGTTGGACACGATATTTTTGCGTGGCGAACCCCGGAGCGGATGTCGTTCGAGGCGTCTGGCCGCTCTCGCCGGACTGCATGGTCCGGTCGGCTGGCAGGCACGGTCCGGCACAATTACGGCACTATTTGATGGTGCATTCAGTGTCTGCATTTGTTGTGTGCCAAACTTGCTAATATCATGAAGTTTGAATATGATAAGGTGAAATGAGGAATCTTGACGAGTCGGAATCCTCATTGTCAAACAGGAGTGTCATTTTAAATGACAAATTCAGAGATAGCGGAACTGCCGGCCGACGAAGCCACCACCAATGAAAACGAGAACATGCTCGATCCAATGCGGATTGCTGCACAGGAAGCGTCCGAGCTGCTGCGTTCTATCGGCAGCCCCTATCGCCTCATGATCCTCTGCCTTTTGATGGACAGCGAAAAAACGGTTACCGAAATTTGCGAAGCCATCGGTGCACGGCAAAGTCTGACCTCGCAGCATCTGACCCGGCTTCGTCTCGACGGGTTGGTCAAGGCCGAGCGTCGCGGTCATTACGCGCATTATTCGCTGGCTGATTCTCTCGCCAAGGACATCGTGTCCACGCTTTACCGGCATTATTGCCCGAACGGCTCCGCACCTCTCAAAGAGTGATCGGGCAAAAGAGTGACCGGGCCGGAGCTTGCGCCCGCCCCCGGGGAAGGATTGGGCCAGAATACGACGGGTGAAACAATCTGTCGTTCCGATCCTTGCAATTCCGAACGAAACATCCAAAATATTTTACTAGAGACCGGCTTGAACCAGATTCACCGATGAGTTCGGAGGCTGGAATTGCGTCACTTTCAGAAACATATGGCGTTACTCGCTGCGGGTATCGCGTTCACACTCCATATCGCTACGGCGGTCATGGCCGACGATGTGCTGGCGTATGGCGAATATCTTGCCGGTGAATGCACGGCCTGCCACAGCCCGTCCGGCATCGACAAGGGCATTCCTTCGATTGTGGGATGGGACGCGGAGTCATTTATCAAAACGCTTCAATTTTATAAATCCGGCGAGCGGGATAATCCGGTTATGGTCGATGTGGCAAAGAATCTCGATGATGAGATGATGATGGCGCTGGCCGCCTATTTTGCAACGCTTGCCGACAAATCAGCCAACGGATCTGGCAATTAATGCAAATATTGCCAGTTGTCAGCCCTTGGCGAAGATCTCTGAAGTGATGCTGTCGTACCAGGCGAGCGATTCCTTGTATGTCTGAGCGCGCAGGCTTGCATCTTCGCCCGTTTTCGAGATGAATTTCGAAGTGACGTCAACCACCCCGTCACCAGCCTTGTAGCTTGCACCGACCTTGATGCTGTTCTGGGGCGACACGAGCGACCAGCAGGTGTTACGGTACCGGGCCGGGAATTTCTTCTTGCCAGCAAGCGCTGCCTGCACGGCATTGGCCACGACCTTGGCCTGGCTGTTGGCCGAGAATCCCGATTTCGGCATTTTGGTTGCAACCGAGGCGTCGCCAAGGACATAGATGTCGTCGACCTTTGTCGACGAGAAGTCCGATGGATTGACCGGGCACCAGTCACCTTCAACGCAACCTGCCTTCGCGGCGATCGAGCCCGCGCGTTGCGCCGGTATGATGTTGCAAACGGCGCCTTTCATCTTGTTTCCGGCTGCGGTTTCAACCTGATTGGTATTGGGATCGACCCGCACAACGCGAAAATTATCGACCTCCGTCGTCAGATTAACCTCGACGAAATCCTTGTACACGCCATTGAAGCCTTCCATGAAAAGAGCCATTTTGGAAAATTTCGGCTTCGGATCAAAAATGACGAGCTTCGACTTCGGCTTGTGGTTCTTGAGGTAATGGCAAATCATCGATGCCCGTTCATAGGGTCCCGGCGGGCAACGATACGGATTGGGCGGGGGCGACATGACTACGACACCGCCATTCGGCATGTCGATAAGCTGTTTCTTTAAAGTCTGCGTCTGGATGCCGGCCTTCCAGGCGTGGGGCATTTTCTCCGCCACCGCTGGTGAATAGCCTTCAATGCTCTCATATTTGAGATCGATACCGGGGGAAAGGACCAGCTTGTCATAAGTCAGTTTCGTGCCGCTTTTAAGCGTCACCGTTTTTTTCGCGGCATCCACATCCGCCGCCCAGTCGTTGATCACCTTCACGCCCAGTTTTTCCAGGCCGTCGTAATCATGGGTGATGGAGTCGAAGGTGCGAAAACCGCCGAGATAGAGGTTGGAGAAAAAACATGTGGTGTATTTCGGCTGGACCTCGATCAGCGTGACATCCAGTTGCGGCGATCCCTTCTTGACGAAGTGGGCAACGGTTCCGCCGCCCGCGCCACCGCCAATGATGACGACTTTTCCTGCCCCCTGGGCATAAGCCACCGCATTGATTGCACCGGTGGCCGTCGCCGCTGCTCCCGTAGCGCCGAGAAATTTTGAAAACTCGCGACGAGTGAGATCTTTCATAGTCGTTCTCCCTGAATTCTTATTATTATTCGCGGGTGACCTTTTTGTGAAGGGGCTCGACAAAAACATCACTTGCCGGCCCTGCCGCATCCCGTCATAGGAATAATCATGCTCCACAGGATCATCATAGCGCTTTTATAATAACTTTTGCCAATAGATTTGGGACGGAAAAGCTCGTTCAGGGAGAGAAAATCCTGGCATTGTCACAGCGGCGGCTTGCCGTATGTTTTCAAACGTTCGGCTTATATCCGGCTTTGGAGAGAATCTGAGTAAGCATTTCCCAGAAAAAATCTTCGCCGGGATAACCGAGGATGCGGCCGACTTCCGTCTTGCCCCGCATAACGACAAATGTCGGCGTGTATACGATTCGCTTGATATGTTTTACGGTCGGATCCCCAACATATGCGCGGCGCAGCGGCGCAAATCTGCCTTCGGACGTTTTTTTATAAATGATCCCGACTTCCTCATTCCAGAGCTCACAATATTCGCAACCCGATTCTTCGAACATGACGAGCCGAACGCTCTCGCTGGCCGGTTTTTCGCCTATTGTGGATAAAGCCTGATTGACGGGCATTATGAGAAACACCGTGAAGATCAGGGCGATCATTGGCTTTAACCGTGTCTTGGATATCATTTTTTTCAGCATATCTTCCCTAAAACCATACGTTGCCGGCGCGATTTACCATCAAAACATCCCTGCCCAAGCCCTGTTCGCGACGATATGACATAGCCTTTTTATAGGCGCAATACCTTTGTTGCGAACCCCAGCATATTGACGCACCTGGTTTTTTAAGTCCTCATTTCGATTGCATCTCGATATTCTAATATGGTAAGGCTGAGCCTGGTTCACCATATTTTTTATCATCAGCGTTTAAAAAATGCGACCGGATGTGAAATTTATGGGGTTACTTGATCGTTTGGTGATGGGGGGCGTTGCAGCCCGGCAGTAAATATTATAACTGAATCACCCTTGGTCTAATAAAAATTCGGTGGTAAAACCGAATACTGAATGCCCGCTCGATCTTAACTGGTTGACATTCACCGGAAGAGGGAATGGGTTAAATTAGGAGGATTGGCACCGGTCTCAAAAAAGACAGTTTTTGTGTCTGTAACAGGCCAGTATGGTGCCCATATTCATCCAAACAACTGAGAGGAAACAATGACGGACAAAATACATTTGGAGATATTAAACCGTCGTGATTTCGTCCTCGGAGCGTCCGCTGTGGCTGCATTGGCTACGGTCGTACCTTTGGGAGGCAATCGCGCATTGGCAAAATCGGTGTCATGGCAGGAAACGATGAAAGCTGTCATCGGCGACGCCAAACCCGCCGCTGGAAAAGTCTCAGTCGAGCTTCCGGAAATTGCCGAAAACGGTCGTACCGTTCCATTCACGGTATCTGCTGACAGTGCCATGTCATCCGGCGATTACGTCAAAGCCATGCATGTTTTTTCAACCGGTAACCCAAGACCGCACACCATCAGCATGTACTTCACGCCTGGAAGCGGAAAAGCTTCTGCGACAAGTCGCATGCGGCTCGGCAAGACGCAGGACGTTGTCTGCGTTGCGGAAATGAGCGACGGCAAATTCTACATGGGCAAGCGAACCGTGAAAGTCACCATTGGTGGTTGCGGCGGTTAATCGGCAGAAGGAACATTAAAAATGGCTAAACCACGCGTTAAGGTACCAAAAACGGCAAAAGCCGGCGAGATCATCAAAATCAAAACGCTGATCGCGCACAAGATGGAAACGGGAAACCGCAAGAACAAAAAAACCGGCAAGCTCATTCCTCGTAAAATCATTCAGGATTTTCAGGCCAAATTCAACGGCAAGGAAGTGTTCAGAGCAAATCTGCACCCCGGTATTTCAGCCAATCCCTATCTGGCTTTTCATGCCAAGGTCGACAAGTCGGGTGAGTTCGAATTCACCTGGACTGAAGACACCGGCAAGAAATGGTCTGCAAAAAAATCGATCACCGTCGGCTGATTTATCATCCGTCGCGATCTATGATTGACGACAAAAACCGCCCTGAAGAACATCTTCAGGGCGGTTTTTTTTGGACGCATGGCTGGTGACAGGAGCGCCTTGGCTCTTGTATCACGCGCCGCAATTGATTAAGCCTATGCGGCAGATAAAATATAAACGAAAATCCCGCGCGGCCCATTCGCCGCCTCAAGCGGGTTGAATGGGAGGAACAAAGATGGCTGACGATCCGATCCCGGCGCAGCTCAACCCCTATCCGGTTGAACTCAAGGAAGGCACAAAATATTATTGGTGCCGTTGCGGTCGCTCGCTCAATCAGCCTTTTTGTGACGGTTCTCACGAAGGAACCGGTATCGAGCCGATGGAGTTTGAAGCGCCGAAAACCGGAACTTTCAATTTATGCGGCTGCAAACAGACCGATGATGAGCCTTTCTGCGATGGAACGCACAATTTGCTGTAGGTCGAAGCCCATAGACAACCGAGTCGAACGCTAAAATTCCTGGGGGGATATACCAATGATTGCATTACGGCGCACAGTATCGATGGCAATTGTTCTTGTCGTTGGTCAATTCTTTTTCACATCTCATGCAGCCGCCCAGAGTATCGAGGAAATGCTGAATGTCACCATTGGCCAGGTCAATGGCGCGCTCGGCGCATTCATGTTTTTCGACATTATGCCCGGCGAGGGAAACATGCCGTTCATTGTCGCCTGGCTTATCGTGGGCGCGGTGTTCCTGACCCTGCGCATGGGTTTTGTCAATCTGCGCTTCATGCGCCACGCCCTTCTCATCCTTACCGGCAGATATCACGTCAAGGACGCCCCCGGCGAAGTCACGCCATTTCAGGCGTTGACTACGGCCCTTTCGGCCACCGTCGGTCTCGGCAATATTGCGGGCGTGGCCATTGCCATCATGATCGGCGGACCCGGCGCCACCTTCTGGATGATCGTTGCGGGCTTTCTCGGCATGACGTCGAAATTCACCGAGGTGACGCTGGCGCAGATGTATCGCGAGGTCCGCCCCGACGGGCGCCTGATGGGCGGCGCCATGGAATATCTCTCGCGCGGTTTTGCCGAACGCGGCATGGCAGGGCTTGGTACGGGCCTGGCGGGCCTGTTCGCCATATTGACTGTGCTTGCCTGCCTGGGTGGCGGAAACGCCTTTCAGGTCAGTCAGGCGTTGAGCGCTGTGCGCAATGAGATCGCCTTTTTCGATACCTATCCCTGGGCATTCGGCCTCGCCATGGCCGCTCTTGTCGGCGTCGTCATCATCGGCGGCATCAAGCGCATTGCGCATACGGCCGAAGCCGTCGTGCCCACGATGATTTTCATCTATTTGTCTGCTGCCTTGTGGATCATCATTGTCAATATAGATCTGGTGCCCGCCGCCCTCGTGAAAATCGTCACGGAAGCGTTTTCACCCATTGCGGTGACAGGCGGCATCATCGGCGTTATCGTCCAGGGTTTCAAACGGGCCGTGTTCTCTAGTGAAGCGGGTATCGGTTCGGCCGCGATCGCGCATTCGGCCGCGGCGGTCAAATATCCGATCCGACAGGGCTTCGTGGCACTTTACGAGCCCTTTATCGACACCATCGTCATCTGTACCATGACGGCGCTCGTGGTGATCATTACCGGCGTGTACAACGCCCCCGAATATGCGGATATCATCGCCAGGCGGGAAGGGGCCGCGCTGACGGCCCAGGCCTTCGGTTCCGTGATCTCCTGGTTCCCGATCATATTGTCGATTTCGGTGGTGCTGTTCGCCTATTCGACGATGATCGCCTGGTCTTATTATGGCGAGCGCTGCTGGACCTATCTGTTTGGCGAGCGCTTCTCCATGATCTTCAAAGTGATTTTTTTGCTGTTTATCGTCATCGCATCGGTCACGAAAGCCGATACGCTGCTCGAGTTCAGCGATCTGGCGCTTCTGGGCATGGCTTTTCCGAACTTTATCGGGCTCTATCTTCTGAGCGGAAAAGTGCGGGCGGCGCTGACCGACTATACGCAAAGGCTCAAGGCCGGCGAGTTCGATTAGCCGTTCGCTCCGGCCGAGGCCGATCCGGAGACGGTCTGAAAGTCTTTCAGCGGCCTTGGGATTCGGCCTCGAATTCCGCCTGCAGGGATTTTTCAAATTCTATCAGATCTTGGGGAACCGGCATGCCGAAAGCGCGCAGCTCGTTGATCTTTTCGTGAAGCTGGGCGTAGAGTTCGTGGGCGTCTTCGGGACGCTCTTCGAACTGGTTCATCAGAAGCGATATTTCCGCCTGAATTTCTTCTAGTTTCATGTCACCGTTCTCCCCTGCACCGTCTTCGAACTCATCTCGGACAGCGCAATACAATCTGTTCATAAATGATGTTGGCTCGCTTTATGTGGAGATGCAAGGACAATAATAATATGGCGAAATAGAGCCCGGTTTTTGCTCTGGCGGATCAGCGGAAGATCACCGTTTTCTGGCCGTTGACCAGCACGCGATGCTCGATGTGATCCTTCACGGCCCGCGCCAGAACCCGGCGCTCGACATCCCTTCCCGCGGCAATCAGATCGCTCACCGACATGGCATGATGCACACGCTCGATTTCCTGCTCGATGATCGGACCCTCGTCGAGATCCGGCGTCACGTAATGAGCGGTCGCACCGGTCAGTTTCACGCCGCGCGCATGGGCCTGCCTGTAGGGATTGGCGCCTTTAAAACTCGGCAGAAAAGAATGGTGAATATTGATAACCCGGCCGAACATGTCTTCGGCCAGTCCGTTCGACAATATCTGCATGTATCGCGCCAGGACAACGAGTTCCGCATCGTCCTTTCCGATCATAGCGCGCAGCTTTTTCTCCGCCGCCATTTTAGTTTTCGCCGAAACGGGAACATGGCTGAATTTAAGCCCCTCATGCTCGACGGCAACGCGGCAGTTCTCGTGGTTGGATACCACCCGGGTGATGTCGATTGGCAGGGAGCCGGCACGCCAGCGGTAAAGGAGGTCGGTCAGGCAGTGGTCGAATTTCGAAACCATGATGATGGTGCGTGTGCGGTGGCCGACATCGTGCAACTGCCATTTCATGGCAAAGCGCTTGGCCAGGGGAACGAGAGCGCCGTAGACATCTTCCCGCGTCAGTCTCTTTGGCGCGCAAAAGCGTACGCGCATGAAAAAACAATCTGCATCCGGATCTCCGAATTGGGAGCTTTCCTCGATGTTGCAGCCCGAGGCCGCCAGCGCGCCTGCCACGCCCGCGACGATGCCAGGGCTGTCCTTGCAGGTCAGGGTCATAATATATTCCGGCATGTTGGCGCGTTTTGGCATTTTTCCGGTTCGCTATAGCTCGTGAAATCAACACGGAAAGGCTACAGTAAAAAAATGAAACAGGTCTTTAAAAAGCGGATTTAGTCAAAGATGCCAAAAGCGCGCGCGGGTGCGAGCAATCTTATCACCGACATTCCCGGGCTAAGGATCGGTCAGGCCCATGACACGGCCCTCAGGTCCGGCGTGACTGTTCTATTGAGCGATACTCCGGTTGCCGCGGCGGTCGATATTCGCGGCGGCGGCACCGGCTCGCGCGAGCTGAGCGCGCTCAGTCTTTCGGGCAGCGTCGAGAAGATCCATGGCCTGGTGCTATCGGGTGGATCGGCGTTCGGTCTAAATGCCGCGACCGGCGTTCAATCCTATCTGGCGAAGAGGAATATCGGTTTTCAGATCGGCGCTGCACATGTGCCGATCGTACCCCAGGCGGTTCTTTTCGACCTCCTCAATGGTGGCGACAAGAATTGGGGAGAGGCGCCGCCCTATGAAACGCTGGCACGGCGCGCCTGCGCGGCTGCATCGCCGGATTTTTCGCTCGGCTCTTCAGGCGCCGGGTTTGGCGCGACCACGGCCGATTGCAAGGGCGGGATCGGCAGTGCCTCGCTGGCTCTTGAGAACGGGCTTATGGTTGGCGTTTTGGCGGCCGTCAATGCGGCCGGATCGGCGACAGTCGGGAGCAGCCGGCATTTCTGGGCGGCACCGTTCGAGCTCGATGAAGAATATGGCGGTTACGGCCTGCCCGATCCGCTCCCCGGTGATGCGCACGAGGTCCGGCTCAAGGGCGGCAGCCGGCAGAACACCACGCTCGGAATTGTCGCCACCAATGCGCGGCTTGGCAGGGCGGAGCTGCACCGGCTGGCCGTCATGGCGCAAACCGGTCTCGCCAAGGCCTTGTGGCCGGTTCATACGCCGCTCGACGGCGATGTGGTGTTTGCGATTTCCTGCGGCGCGTTGGATCTGGAAAATCCGTTTGCCGATCTGGCCGAACTCGGCGGGCATGCGGCAAACGCCATGGCGCGCGCGATCGCCCGCGGCGTCTATGAAGCGCAATCGTTCGGAGATGCGTGGCGCGATCCTCCTTCACATCGTGAAATGCATGGCTGATCCCGGGCGTGCCGCACAGGAATCCGGCGGCATGACAATATTGTGGAAATCCTGCATGCAAACATGCGTTTTCGGTGGTATTGCCTATGACTGATATGTTCTAGAACTTGAGCAATTTTTCAGCCTGACAATTCGGGCAATCCTCCATCATTTGAGCGGAGTACACATGATACCGCGTTATTCAAGGGCCGAGATGGCCGATATCTGGACGCCCGAGAGCAAGTTCCGCATCTGGTTCGAGATCGAAGCCCATGCGGCGACGAAACTTGCCGATCTCGGCATTATTCCGGCAGAGGCCGCCGAGGTCATCTGGAAAAAGGGCGGGGACGCGGTTTTCGACGTTGCGCGCATCGATGAAATCGAAGCCGAGGTCAAGCATGACGTCATCGCCTTCCTCACTCATCTGGCGGAGATCATCGGCCCTGAAGCCCGCTTCGTGCATCAGGGCATGACGTCGTCGGATGTTCTCGACACCTGTTTCAATGTGCAGCTTATGCGGGCGTCCGATCTTCTGATTGCCGATATAGACGGGCTTCTGGCGGCCCTTAAAAACCGCGCCCTTGAGCACAAGGACACGATTTGCATCGGCCGCAGCCATGCCATTCATGCCGAACCGGTGACGTTCGGGCTCAAACTGGCGCAGGCTTATGCCGAGTTTGACCGCTGCAAGTCCCGTCTTTTGTCCGCACGCGAGGAAATTTCAACCTGCGCCATATCCGGCGCTGTCGGCACATTTGCCAATATCGATCCGTCGGTCGAGGAATTTGTCGCCGAGCAGATGGGGCTTACCGTGGAGCCCGTCTCCACCCAGGTCATCCCTCGCGACCGCCATGCCATGTTTTTTGCGACACTCGGCGTGATCGCCTCCTCGATCGAGCGTCTGGCGGTCGAGATACGGCATTTGCAGCGCACGGAGGTTCTCGAAGCTGAAGAATATTTTTCGCCGGGCCAGAAGGGCTCGTCCGCCATGCCGCATAAACGCAATCCCATCCTGACCGAAAACCTGACGGGGCTGGCGCGGATGGTTCGGGCCTATGCCATGCCGGCCATGGAAAATGTGGCTCTCTGGCATGAGCGCGACATATCCCATTCGAGCGTCGAGCGGATGATCGGTCCAGATGCCACGGTGACGCTCGATTTTGCCTTGTCGCGGTTGAGGGGCGTGATCGAAAAGCTCGTCGTTTACCCCGAGCGCATGGAAGACAATCTCAACAAGCTCGGCGGGCTCGTTCATTCCCAGCGCGTTCTATTGGCACTGACGCAGGCCGGCGTGGCGCGCGAGGACGCCTACCGGCTGGTTCAGCGCAATGCCATGAAGGTCTGGGAGGAGGGACGCGACTTTCTGACCGAACTTCTCGGCGATGACGAAGTCCGGGCCGCCCTTACCGAAGACGACATCCGGGAAAAGTTCGACATGGGCTATCACACCAAACATGTCGACACGATTTTCGCGCGCGTGTTCGGATGAAGGCTTTACCTTTGCATCCTTCGAGACGGTGCCTTTGGCACCTCCTCAGGATGAGGATGGCGGGTGCGGGACGGGAAACCAAATAAAAGCCTCATGGTGAGGAGAGCTCGTGGCACAGCCACAGCTCGTCTCGAACCATGGGCATAACGTCGCACTCAGGCGTCGTTCTCGATCTGATTGATGGCTTCGTGCATCAATTCGTCCATGGTGCGGCGGATCTGGTGATCCGACTGGTCGATGTTTTTGGCATCGAAGTCGCCGCGGATTTTTCGGAAAACGTCTTCATCGCCCGGTTCGGCGAAATCCGCCTTGATGACGGATTTGGCATATTCGTCCGCCGCATCGCCATCGAGCCCCATAAGGCCGGCCGCCCACAGGCCCAGGAGCTTGTTTCTGCGCGCTTCGGCCTTGAATCTAAGCTCCTGATCATGGGCAAATTTCTTCTCAAATCCCTTCTCGCGATCGTCAAATGATGACATGATCAGAACTCCCTGGTATCGCTCTTGTTATTGATGTCTCGTGTTGCGCCGTGCAATTTTACGGAACTGGCGTTCCAGCACGTCTCCTGCAGTGAAATACTCTCTCATGTCTTTGAAATCAATGCTAGAAATTCAGAGTTTCCCACAGCAACATTTCAACTGGTCAGATTGATTGTTTCGCACACGCGCATCCGCTAATGTGCCGCCCGATAGCCAAAGTGATTCCATAATGGATATGAAATTTGGTCTTAATCGCGAGATAGCATGAAAAATCCGATATCTCGAAACGGTTCTGTTGTTTCGAAGCCAGGTTGCAAACGGATTGCAACGGGATTGTTCATGGATTTCGTCGCGTTTCTGCCTAAACTCTCATTTCCCAAGCGCATGAGCAGCATGACTGAAAGGTTTGAGTTATGAACCGCCGACGACGCATTTACGAAGGCAAGGCCAAGATCCTCTATGAGGGACCGGAACCGGGCACGCTCATTCAGCATTTCAAGGACGATGCCACCGCCTTCAACAATAAAAAGCACGAGGTGATCGAGGGCAAGGGCGTGCTCAACAACCGGATTTCCGAGCATATATTCCTTATGCTCGCGGAAATCGGCGTGCCGACCCATTTTCTCAAGCGCCTGAATATGCGCGAGCAGCTCATTCAGGAAGTCGAGATCATTCCTGTCGAGGTTGTGGTCCGCAATATCGCCGCGGGATCCATCGCCAAACGGCTCGGCATTGACGAGGGCACGCGGCTGCCGCGATCCATCGTGGAGTTTTATTACAAATCGGACGATCTCGACGATCCGATGGTCACGGATGAGCATATCACAGCGTTTGGCTGGGCCAATCCGCAGGAACTCGACGACATGATGGCTCTGGCTCTCAGGATCAACGATTTTCTGACGGGGCTTTTTCTGGGCATCGGCATTCGGCTTGTCGACTTCAAAATCGAGTTCGGACGCCTTGAGGAAAACGACACCCTGCGGATCGTGCTGGCCGATGAAATCAGTCCCGATTGCTGCCGTCTGTGGGATATCGAAACGGATGAAAAGCTCGACAAGGATCTGTTCCGCCGCGATATGGGCGGTCTTGTGGACGCTTATCAGGAAGTGGCGCAACGTCTCGGCATTCTGGCCGAAAGCCGTCCTGCCGCGGGTTCGGGGCCGGTTCTCGTGACCGACAACTCAAACTGATCAGGCCAGGAGACCGGCCGACTGGACAACGAGTGGGACAACGAGTGGGAGAATGACATGAAAGCTCGAATAAAAGTTACGCTCAAGACGGGTGTGCTCGATCCTCAGGGCAAGGCCATCAAAAACGCACTGGGTGCGCTTGGATTTGAGGGCGTCGAGGATGTCCGGCAGGGCAAGTTCATCGAGGTTGAACTCGACCAGTCCGACCCGGAAGCGGCGAAAACTGAGGTCGACCGGATGTGCCGCGACCTTCTCGCCAATATGGTCATCGAAGATTATGATTTTGAGATCGAGGCGGCGTAAGCGATGAAAACCAGCGTTATCGTCTTTCCGGGCTCCAATTGCGACCGCGATGTCGCTGTTTCGCTCGAGCAATCCCTCGGTACGGCGCCCGACATGGTCTGGCACGGCATGACCGACATGCCGTCATCCGACCTCATTGTCCTGCCGGGCGGGTTCTCCTATGGCGACTACTTAAGATGCGGCGCCATGGCGGCGCATTCGCCCATCATGCGCGACGTTGTAAAGATGGCGCGCGACGGCGTGCCCGTGCTCGGCATCTGCAACGGCTTTCAGATCCTCACCGAAACGGGTCTTCTGCCCGGCGTGCTGATCCGCAATAATTCGCTTCATTTCATCTGCCGCGACGTGTCGCTCCGGGTCGAACGCAACGATACGCTCTTCGCCAATCGCTACGAGATGCGCGAAGTCATCAAGGTGCCGATCGCTCATCATGACGGAAATTATTTCGCCGACGACGATACCCTGGCGCGGGTCGAGGGCGAGGGGCGGGTGGCGTTTCGTTATTGCGGCGCCGAGGGGCAGATTGACGATCAATCGAACCCGAATGGCAGCCTTAACAATATCGCGGGCGTTTACAACGACACGGGCCGCATTCTCGGACTGATGCCGCATCCCGAGCGTCTCTCCGATCCTGCGCTTGGCGGAATAGACGGCAAGGGCATGTTCGAATCGCTCCTGCAAACGGTACATTGAGGGCATTGATCGATGACAGAGGCCGCAATAGACATTGAAAAAGAAACAGGTTCCGCGATTACGCCGGAACTCGTGGCCGAGCACGGTCTGACGACGGACGAATATGACCGCCTGCTCGAAATTATCGGACGCGAACCGAGTGTCACGGAGCTCGGCATTTTCTCGGTTATGTGGTCCGAACACTGCTCCTATAAATCATCGCGTTTCTGGCTGAAAAAGCTTCCCACGACCGGTCCGCAGGTCATTTGCGGCCCCGGCGAGAACGCAGGCGTCGTCGATCTCGGCGATGGCGATGCGGCGATTTTCAAAATGGAAAGCCATAATCATCCCTCCTATATCGAACCCTATCAGGGGGCGGCCACGGGTGTCGGCGGCATCATGCGCGATGTCTTCACAATGGGTGCGCGCCCCATAGCCAATATGAACGCGCTCAGATTCGGTTCGCCGGATCATCCGAAAACCAGGCATCTTGTCTCGGGAGTGGTCGCGGGTATCGGCGGATACGGCAATTGCATCGGCGTTCCCACTGTTGGCGGAGAGACCAATTTCGATGCGCGTTACAACGGTAATATTCTCGTCAACGCCATGTGCGTGGGGCTCGCGAAGACAGACAATATTTTCTATTCGGCCGCCAAGGGCGTCGGGTTGCCGGTGGTCTATGTCGGATCAAAAACCGGCCGCGACGGCATTCACGGCGCAACCATGGCATCGGCCGAGTTTGACGACGATACGGACGAGAAACGCCCGACGGTTCAGGTCGGCGACCCCTTCACCGAGAAACTTCTAGTCGAGGCCTGTCTCGAGCTGATGGCAACGGACATGATCATTGCCATTCAGGACATGGGAGCCGCGGGGCTGACTTCCTCATCTGTCGAGATGGCGGACAAGGGCGGGGTCGGCTTCAACCTCGATCTCGACAAGGTTCCACAGCGCGAAGCCAATATGACGGCTTATGAAATGATGCTGTCCGAAAGCCAGGAACGCATGCTGATGGTTCTGCGCCCCGGCACCGAGCAGGCGGCAGAGGAGATCTTCAGGAAATGGGATCTCGATTTCGCAATTGTCGGCGAAACCACGGATTCGGGCCGGCTCATCGTTTCGCATTCCTCTGAAGGCGGCGTCGTGGCCGACCTTCCCGTGGCGAAACTCGCCGATTCCGCGCCCGTCTATGAGCGCCCCTGGGTGAAGACGACTCCCCCCGAGACGCTCGATCCGAAAGATGTGAAAACCCCCGACAGCCTCCTTGGCGCACTCGCGCAGATGATGGGCTCGCCCCATCTCTGCTCAAGGCGCTGGATTTGGGAGCAATATGATCACATGGTGATGGCCGACACGGTGGCGCGGCCGGGCGGCGATGCCGCCATGGTCCGCGTGCACGGCACGAATAAGGGCCTTGCCATATCCTGCGATGTGACGCCGCGCTATACCCAGGCCGATCCTTATGAGGGCGGCAAGCAGGCAGTGACGGAATGTTGGCGCAACCTGACAGCTACAGGCGCCAAACCGCTCGCCATTACCGACTGTCTGAACTTCGGCAATCCGGAGCGGCCCGAGATCATGGGGCAGTTCGTCGGCGCCATCGAGGGTATGGCTGAAGCCATTTCGGCACTCGACTTCCCGGTCGTCTCGGGCAATGTGTCGCTTTACAACGAAACCCAGGGCGAGGCCATTCCGCCCACACCCGCCATTGGCGGCATCGGCCTTATCGACGATGTAGCGAAACGGGCGAATATAGCTCTCACGGGTTCGGGCGACCGGCTGATCGTGATCGGTGCAAACAAGGGACATCTCGGCCAGTCGATTTATCTCGATGTGATTGCGGAAGATGCAAAGGGCGCGCCGCCGCGCGTCAATCTGGCGGATGAAATCAAGGCCGGGAACATGGTGCGCAGCCTTATTCATGCGGGCAAGGTCCGGGCCGTGCACGATGTCAGCGACGGCGGTCTTCTCGTCGCCATAGCGGAAATGGCCCTTGCCGGTGGCACCGGCGCCCATTTGAACGTTTATGAGGGCGATCTCCCGGCCCATGCCTTCTGGTTCGGGGAAGATCAGGGACGTTATGTTCTGGCCGTTCCAATGCAGAATGTGGACAGCATTCTCGATCAAGCCCGCGCGCTCGCCCTACCCGCCCTGAAAGTGGGACGGACCGGGGGCGACAAGCTCAGCATCGAGGAATCGGGCGGCATCGCCCTGTCTGAGCTTCGCGAAGCCCATGAAGGCTGGTTGCCAAACTACATGGAGATAAGCTAATGAATTCATATATGTTGATTTGTGAATGAATTTGGCTTGAAACCCGGCCTATTATAAGCAGCCCGGTGTTCCCAATGCGTTCGCTGCGGCATGACAGGGCTTGTATTTTTGGCCCTTCGAACCCAGATTTTGAACAGATTACGTCTCATTTCACCAAGCGGAGTAGAATACAGTCATGCCAATGGAAGCGTCGGAAATCGAACGTCTCATCAAGGCAAAACTGCCGGATGCCCAGATTGTCCTTCAGGACACACGCGGCGACGGCGATCACTATTCGGCGAATATCGTGTCGGAAGCCTTTCGCGGCAAATCGCGTGTTCAGCAGCACCAAATGGTTTACGAGGCGCTTGAAGGGCGCATGGGCGGCGTGCTGCATGCACTCGCCTTGCAGACATCAGCGCCGGAAAATAATTAGCCTTGTCAAATAATCTGTCTTATCAATAAATTCGATTATTAAATTTCCCCCTCCCCTCACCCGGGGCTCAATACGGAGTAAAGAAATGTCAGAACCGACAGAACAGAATGTGCAGGACTGGATCCGCAAACAGGTTGCCAATAACGATGTGGTCCTTTTCATGAAGGGCAACAAGAATTTTCCGCAATGCGGATTTTCCAGCCAGGTCGCGCAGATCCTCGGCCATCTCGGCGTCACGTATGAAGATGTCAATGTGCTCGAAGACATGAGTGTCCGCGACGGCGTCAAGGCGTTTTCGAACTGGCCGACCATTCCTCAACTTTATGTCAAAGGCGAGTTTGTCGGCGGCTGCGACATCGTTACGGAAATGTTTCAGGCCGGTGAGCTGCAGCAGCATTTGACCGAGAAGGGCGTTCCCTTCCAGTCCGCGGCGTCGAACGCCTGATTGCGCATCATTTTCGGCTTGATCTCGGCGCCTGACGACTTGGCGCTGTGCCGCCCGTCGGCCATCCGGCGGCTGCGGCCCTTGTTAGCAAGGAAGGCAGAACATGAGAAGCATGTCCGTGGGTGGCCGTAAATTTCTTCTCAGCCTGATCATTGTTGCCGCATCCGTCTGCCTTGTCCTGGGGCTGATACTGCCCATAGTGAAGCTCTCCCAATTCTATGTGTTGACCGACGAACATTCGCTGATCTCGATCGTGCGCGCCCTGTATCAGGACGGGGAGATTTTTCTCAGCGCCATCATCATGATTTTCTCGATTGTCATACCGATTTTGAAAATCGTCTACCTGCTTGCCGTCGCGACAATCCCGGAAGGCGATGACATGGGGCGGAACAGGATGCTGCATCGCATGGAATGGCTCGGCAAGTGGTCGATGCTCGACGTTCTGGTCCTGGCCCTGATGATTTTTTACATCAAATCGTCCGGCATCGCGGATGCCTCATCGCAACCGGGCATCTATCTCTTTTTCAGCGCCGTGCTGCTGACAATGCTCGCCCATGGCTGGGTCAAAGGGCCCGAGGTATCAAAAACCAGGGACGATCAGGGCGGTAATCCTTAAACGGCCGGGCTCGGGAATTGTGCGATACATGGCGGCACTCGAGACATTCATTCGCGTCACTAGGCCCTATCTTCTTCACGCGTGCCTATTGGAAATCCTGTTCAGCACCCTTGTCGTGTTGTATGTCCAGTCCCAACCGGCCCATTCCGATGACGACTGGGCCCGGCACGCGCTTGAGCGCAGCCTGCATCCGCCCATCGGGCTACCCGAGTTGAAAGTCCCGAAAAGCGACCCCCTCACTGCGGCAAAAATCGGCCTGGGCGCCAAGCTTTTCTTTGACGACCGCCTGTCACGCGACAATTCCATGTCCTGCGCCTCTTGTCATGTTCCCGAACAGGGCTTTACCAGCAATGACACGCCCACTGCCACGGGAGTTGGGGGCCGTGCTCTGCGCCGAAACGCGCCGAGCCTTTTCAATGTCGGTTATATGAAACGCCTGTTTCATGACGGACGCGAGGGGGACCTTTCCGCTCAGGTCTGGGGGCCTCTCCTTTCACCGCTGGAAATGGCCAATGCGTCGCCCTCGGAAATCATTGCCAGGATCAATAGCCTCAGGGACTATCGCGGTCTCTTTCAAACGGCCTATGGCCGCCCCGCAGACGCACGCAATCTCGGTCAGGCCCTGGCCGCCTATCAGCGCAGCCTGCTGTCGGCGAATGCGCCCTTCGACCGCTGGCGGCTTTTTGGTGAGGCGGACGCGATGCCATTGAGCGCCAGGCGCGGATTTTCACTGTTCACGGGAAAGGGCGGTTGCGCCCGGTGTCACACTGTCGAGGATGGTTATGCGCTTTTTACCGATCATCAGTATTACAATACCGGCATCGGTGCACAGTCGGCCGCGGGCGGTGGCGCTATGGGCGATTTAGGCCGGATGGCGGTCAGCCGGGACCTCGCGGACATCTACCGCTTCAAGACGCCGGGCTTACGCAACGTCGCCCTCACCGCACCCTATATGCATGATGGCTCGATCGCCACTCTCAAGGATGCGGTCAGGTTTTACAACAGGGGAGGTGCCGCCAATCCCGGTCTGCACGCCTCGATCAAGCCGCTTGGGCTCAACGATCGGGAGATCGACGATCTCGTCGCCTTTCTCCAGGCGCTGACGGGCAGCAATGTCGATGCGCTTATATCAGAGGCCCGCAATGCGTTTGACCGCTAGCGCGCAATCCGCACGTTAGCGCGAGTAAAACTCGATCACCAGATTGGGTTCCATATGGACCGGATAGGGTACATCGGAGAGGACGGGCGTGCGGACGAATTTGGCGTTCATCTTGCTATGGTCGGCATCGATATATTCCGGCACTTCCCGCTCCGGCGATTGCGAGCCCTCGATGACGAGCGCCAGGTCGCGCGACTTTTCCTTGACCTCGATGACGTCGCCTTCCTTGCAACGGTAGCTCGGAATATTGACCCGTGTGCCATTGACCTTGACGTGGCCATGATTGACGAACTGGCGGGCCGCGAAAACCGTCGGGACAAATTTTGCGCGGTAAACGATCGCGTCGAGGCGGCGTTCCAGAAGGCCGATGAGATTTTCCGACGTATCGCCCTTGATACGCTCGGCTTCCTTGTAAATGGCCTTGAACTGTTTTTCGCTGATATTGCCGTAATAGCCCTTGAGCTTTTGTTTGGCGCGCAATTGCAGGCCAAAATCCGATAATTTGCTGCGCCGGCGCTGGCCGTGCTGGCCGGGACCGTAATCGCGCTTGTTGACGGGGCTTTTCGGACGCCCCCAGATGTTCTCGCCCATGCGGCGGTCGATTTTATATTTTGCGTTCAGGCGCTTGCCCATTTTTCACTGCTCCGTATCGGAAATGATGTAACGATCAATATGAAGCATGCCCTCCTCTCTCCAGTGCTCCCCTGAAAATTCGGGACCAACGGGAATGACAGGCCGCGTGCGCAGAAATCCAGATTCTTTCGAAAATTCCTTTGCCGCGAGCCGCAGGCACACAAAAGCAATTGCGGGCCGATTGGGGCCCGCAAGTGCTCGTCTTATGAGCGATATGGCCCCCTCTGTCAATGGCCGCGCTCAATTATTCGCAGGGTTGAACAGAGCTGGTCACGCCCTGCCCTTTATGAACGGCCAGAGTGACGCGTTCAGGATGGTTTTTTGAGGGAATTCAGATAGGCCTCGATCTGTTCCTCGACCTTTTTTCTCTGTATTTCGGTGCAGGTCTTCTTGTTGGCCGGTGCGCGCTCATTCACGACCACTTCCTTCTCGCCTTCATTCTCGGTGACCTTAACGTTACCGGTCAGCCACATCACCGTGAAAAGGTGCAATTGGCTGATATACAGAAGCTGCTGATCGGTCCATTTTTTCTTGTCGACCTCAACGCGCATCATGCCGCGGTAATTGGCGGCCTGCGCCTCGATCAATTTGCAGATCTGGGCATGGGCGGACAGGCGCGCCACCTGTATGACGTTGCGCGCTACATCCGTCGGAACCATGACGTCCTTGGGCTTTTTCTTGTCCACCTCGATCACTTTTCCGGTCTGGGTGGTGAATTTGCTGGGAAGGATTGACCAGGCATAGTTCATCAATACCTTGACCGAGCGCTCGGACAGTTCCTTGGCCTCGGCAAATTGCGCCGTCCCGACCATCACAGTAAACATCATGGTGCCGGCCAAAACAGCAGGCACTGCTATTTTATTTAATTTTTTCAACAAGTTACTTATCTCACTCGTCCCCGATAATTTCAGCGTCATCATACATTGCCGCATTACAAAAACAATCATTTTTCAGCCCCTAGAATTATCTATCGCAACGCTATCATTGATTGATGCAATCGCAAGATGAAAATCACGGCATAACTAAGGCGATTAATCCTGGCCACCATCTTTTCTGTGGGCACGTGTCAACGACGCGACAATCCCACGCAGGGTTCTGACTTCCTGTTCCGTCGCACCAATGCGGCTGAACAGGGCTCTTATGTTTCTCACCATGATTGGGCGTTTTTCAGGCGGGCGCAAAAAACCCGAATTATCCAGCTCTTTTTCAAGATGCCCGAAAAAACCGATCAATTCCTCCTTCGTGGCCGGGCGCGACGCGCGCCGGTTCAAACCTTCGCGGGCCGGACCGTCAAAAGCCGTTTCGCGGCCAAGCGACGCTGCGCCAATTGCCTTGCGCCATTCATAGCCGATCAGCAAAACCGCCTGGGCGAGATTGAGCGATGCATGGGCCGGATTGACGGGGGCCATGATGACGGCATCGGCAAGCGCGATATCGTCATTGGTGAGCCCTGCCTGCTCGCGGCCGAACAGAATACCGCAGCTATCTGCATATTCAGAACGGTCCGTGACCTCCCGGGCCCAGCTTTCGGGCGAAAGAACGGGTATGGTCATGTCCCGTGGCCGCGCCGTCGTCGCATAGAGGTGGTTGATGTCTGCAACCGCTGCTTCGGTACTCTCGAACAGCTTTGCATCCTCAACAATCCGGTGGGCATTCGCAGCCGCGGAGAGCGCCTTTTCATTGGGCCAGCCATCGCGCGGATTAACGATACGAAGCTCGTCCAAATCGAAATTCGACATGGCGCGGGCTGCGGTACCGATATTCTCGCCAAGCTGCGGCTCGATGAGAATTATGGCCGGTGCCCGGCGAACGTCGCGCGGGCCTGATGCATTATCCAATTGTTTCGCTCTCCAGAATTGCGGACGGGTCTATCTCTGCCTTACCCCCATCAACCACTTGCGTTCAAGCGGCAGGAGGTTATTGTGCCGTAAATTTTTACCCGGCAGATTTTTAACAAATAAACATTCAGGGCGTTTAAATGAGCAAGATCAAAGTCGACAATCCCGTTGTCGAACTCGATGGTGATGAAATGACACGCATCATCTGGCATCTCATCAAAGACAAACTCATCCATCCCTATCTCGATATTGATCTTGAATATTACGATCTGTCGATTCAGAAAAGGGATGAAACGGACGATCAAATCACTGTCGATGCGGCCGAAGCCATCAAAAAGCACGGCGTCGGGGTGAAATGCGCGACAATCACGCCGGATGAGGCCAGGGTCGAGGAATTCGGGCTGAAGGAAATGTGGCGCTCGCCCAATGGCACCATCCGGAATATTCTCGGCGGCGTCGTTTTTCGCGAACCTATCATCTGCACGAACGTTCCGCGCCTGGTGCCGGGCTGGACCCAACCGATTGTGATCGGCCGCCATGCTTATGGCGATCAGTACCGCGCCACCGATTTTGTCGTGCCGGGTCCCGGACGGCTGACGATGAGCTATGAAGGCGATGACGGCACCAAAATCGAAAAAGAGATCTTCCAGTTTCCAGGCGGCGGCGTCGCCATGGGCATGTACAATCTCGATGACAGTATCCGCGATTTCGCCCGCGCCTGCCTGAATTTCGGACTTGCCCGCGGCTATCCGGTCTACCTTTCCACCAAAAACACCATCCTCAAAGCCTATGACGGCCGGTTCAAGGATCTCTTTCAGGAGGTTTTCGACGACGAGTTCAAAGCCGCCTTCGAGGCCAAGGAGATCACATATGAGCATCGCCTGATCGACGACATGGTGGCGGCGGCGATGAAATGGTCTGGCGGTTTCGTCTGGGCCTGCAAGAATTATGACGGTGATGTGCAGTCGGATACTGTGGCGCAGGGCTTTGGTTCGCTCGGCCTGATGTCGAGCCAGCTGATGACGCCGGACGGCAGGATTGTCGAGGCGGAGGCCGCGCACGGCACGGTTACGCGCCATTACCGCATGCACGAAAAGGGCGAGGAGACCTCGACCAATTCCACCGCTTCGATTTTTGCCTGGACGCGCGGCCTCAAGCATCGCGCCACGCTCGATCAGAATGCCGATCTGGCGAAGTTCGCCCAGACGCTTGAAGACGTGGTCATCGGCACGATCGAGGCCGGAGACATGACCAAGGATCTGGCCCTTCTCGTCGGGCCCGAGCAGAAATGGCAGTCGACGACGGGCTTTCTCGACAAGATCGACGAGAATTTGCAGAAAGTCATGGCGGAAGCCTGAACGGGGCGCTCCGCCTTCCCCGCTCAGCCGCCTTAACAGCTCAGTTGTCGATGAGTTGGGCGCGCTTGCGCGCGGTTTCCCTGACGCGCCTGGAGATTTCGGGATGTTGCGCGCAGAGCCTGATAAAATCGTCGCGGTCAAGCAGAAGCAGGCGGCAGATTGAGCGCGTCCGTACAGGATGCAGATGGTCTCGATCTTCAATCAGCGCCATCTCGCCAAAAAATTCACCATCTGAAAGATGTCTCGTGCCTTTGTTGGTGTCGATTTCCACCTCGCCGGAGGAAATGAAATACATTGTATCGGCCGGCGCGCCCTCGCGGACAACCGTCTGGTTAGGCCGGTAAGTCTGGGCGTAAAGCAGCGTCATGATCTCGGCGATCGCCTGCGCGTCCAGGCCCTTGAACAGGGGTACGCGCGCGACCAGCCCCCAGCTGACCAGAAAATCCCTCCTGTTCGACTCCTGAGCAAAACCGGTGGCGATTATACCGATCGGCAGTGCGAACACACCGATCCCGAAGATCATGTAAATGCCGCCGAACAAGCGTCCCCAGGGGGTGATGGGAACGACATCACCGTAACCGACCGTGGTCAATGTTGCTATGGACCACCACATGGCCTGAAACATGTTTCCGAATTTATCGGGCTGTGCCGCGCTCTCGATAAAATATATACCGGCCGCTCCGAGCGTTATGAGCGAGAGCATGATGACAAGCGCGCCCGTGAGCGCACGGGCCTCGTTTTTTACGACCGTTGCGAGAGCGTGCAGTGCCGGCGAGTATCTCAAGAGTTTGAAAAAACGCAACAGGCGGAAAACGCGCAGCACCCTGAGATCAATGGGTAAGAGGAAACTCAGGTAGAATGGCGCGATGACCAGAAGATCGATGATCTGGAGCGGTCTTAGCGCATATTCAAGCCGTGCCCTGGTATTCGATTTGTCATTGAGGAAGGGCAGCTCGATGCAGGACCAGATACGGGCGGCATATTCGATCGAAAAGACGATGACCGAAAAGAGATTGAAGCGTTCGAACCAGATCCCGTAAGCAGCGTTTAAGTCGGTTACGGTTGCCGCCGCGAATGCGATGACGTTCAAGACGATCAGAAATATGAGCGATATATTGACCAGATTTGAGAACGGATCATGGCCCAGCCCAAGCTCGAGAATATCGTGAACGCGGCGGCGGAGAGAGAACTCATTTAGGGTTTTGGGCATTCCGGTCTCAGTGTGTTGCATCCCATGATCGTTGACGGAACCATGGTTTGTCAACCGGCCAGCATTTCGCGTATGGCGGCTATTGCGTTTTCGGCCTTGGCTCCGTCCGGACCCCCTGCCTGGGCCATATCGGCGCGGCCGCCACCGCCCTTGCCGCCCATGGCCTCGGCGCCCGCGCGAACCAGATCTACAGCGTCAAATTCTTGTGTCAGATCGTCGGTTACGCCGACCACGATACCAGCCTTGCCGTCATCGCTCAGACCGATAATGGTGACGATGCCGGAGCCGATTTCGCGCTTTCCGTCATCGACCAGGCCGCGCAGATCCTTGGGCGAAATGCCTGTCAGCGTCCTAGCCAGGAATTTCGTGCTTCCCAGTTTTTCCACCACCTCGCCCGCACCGTTTTTTGAAGCGCCGCCGAGCGCCAGGGCGCGTTTTGCATCGTCAAGCTGCTTTTGCAGCGATTTACGTTCCTCGACGACCGACTTCAGGCGCTCGAGCATATTTTCTGGGCTGGTTTTCAGAACTGCAGCCCCCTCGCGCAGACGTTCCTTCTGGGCGATGAGATATTCGCGCGCGCCCGTTGCAGTCAGCGCTTCGATGCGGCGCACGCCCGACGAGACGGCCGCTTCAGAAACGATATGGAGTAGACCGATATCGCCCGTTCGCGATACGTGGGTGCCGCCGCAAAGCTCGATCGAATAGGCGGACCGGTCGCCATGCCCCTCCAGGGCCGTCCCCATGGAGACCACTCTGACTTCGTCTCCGTATTTTTCGCCAAAGAGCGCCATCGCCCCCACCTCATGGGCGTCGTCGAGCGCCATCAGACGGGTTTCAACGGGCGCGTTTTGCAGAATGATACGGTTTGACAAGCGTTCTATTTCGTCCAGTTCATCGGGGCTTACAGGCTTGGGGTGCGAGAAATCGAAACGCAGCCTGCCGGGACTGACCAGCGATCCTTTCTGCGTGACATGATCGCCGAGGACCTGACGCAGAGCCTCGTGCATAATATGCGTGGCCGAATGGTTGGCCCGTGTCGCTGTGCGCGCCTTGTGGTTGACGTTGAGGGTTGCGGTCTGGCCCGCTTTAAACGGCCCCTTATCGACTCTGCCCTGGTGGACAATCAGATCGCCGGCCTTTTTCCTGGTATCGGTAACTGTGAAAAGCGCCTTTTCAAAAATGATCGTCCCGGTATCGCCGACCTGCCCGCCCGACTCGCCATAGAAGGGGGTCTGGTTGGTGATGATCTCGCCTTCGTCGCCCTTTTTAAGCGCCTTGACGGGTTTGCCCTTGCGGATCACGGCGACAATTTCCCCTTCCGCCTGTTCAGCTTCATAGCCGAGGAATTCGGTGGCGCCGAACCGGTCCCTGAGGTCGAACCACAATTCTTCCGTCGCCTCATCGCCGGAACCGACCCAGGCCTTCCTCGCCTCGGCCTTCTGACGGGCCATGGCCTGTTCGAATTTTTTCCAGCCGACGGTGATCTTGCGCGCCTTGAGCGCGTCCTCCGTCAGGTCGAGCGGGAAGCCGTATGTATCGTAGAGCTTGAAGGCGATATCGCCCGAGAGTTCGTCTCCCTCCTGCAAGTCCGCAACTTCCTCTTCGAGCAGGGAAAGTCCACGGGCCAGCGTACCGGCGAAACGGCTTTCTTCAAGCTTGAGAGTTTCGGTTATAAGCGCATTGGCGCGGAGAAGTTCCGGGTAGGCCTGTCCCATTTCGCGGATGAGTGCGGGCACCAGGCGATACATGAGCGGTTCCTTGGCGCCAAGAATGTGGGCCTGGCGCATGGCCCGGCGCATGATACGGCGGAGCACGTAGCCGCGCCCTTCATTGGACGGCAGGACACCGTCGGCTATGAGAAAGCTTGATGCGCGCAGATGATCGGCAATGATCCTGTGGGGCACCTTGAAGTCGCCTTTGGCCTTGATGCCGGTTTCTTCAACGGACGCTTTGATCAGTGTTCGGAAGAGGTCCGTCTCGTAATTATCGTAATTGCCCTGCATCACCGCGGCCATGCGCTCCAGTCCCATACCGGTGTCGATGGAGGGTTTTGGCAAGCTGACGCGCTTGCTTTTGCTTAATTGCTCATATTGCATGAATACGAGATTCCAGATCTCGACAAAGCGGTCGCCGTCTTCATCCACGCTACCGGGCGGGCCGCCGGGAATCTTGTCGCCATGATCGAAAAAGATCTCGGAGCATGGGCCGCATGGCCCTGTTTCCCCCATCGACCAGAAATTGTCGGATGTTGAAATCGGAATAATCCGCTCTTTCGGCAGGCCCGCAATTTTTTCCCAGAGCTGGCCGGCTTCCTCGTCTTCCGAAAAAATCGTGACAGTCAACCGTTTCGGATCGAGGTCGAATTCCTTCGTGATCAGGTTCCAGGCGAGCTCGATGGCGCGCTCCTTGAAATAATCGCCGAAGGAGAAGTTTCCGAGCATTTCAAAAAACGTATGATGGCGGGCCGTGAAGCCGACATTGTCGAGATCATTGTGCTTGCCGCCGGCGCGGACGCATTTCTGGGACGATGCGGCCTGCGTGTAGCTTCGCTTTTCCGCGCCCGTGAATACGTTCTTGAACTGCACCATGCCCGCATTGGTGAACATAAGTGTCGGATCATTGTGGGGCACGAGCGGGCTCGAGGGCACGATTTCATGACCGTTTTTCCGAAAATATTCGAGAAATGTGCCGCGTATGTCGTTGACGCCCGTCATTGATATTCGTGCCTTTTCCGTGACTTTCGAGTCCGCTCCGGGACTTTCGAATCCGCGGCTTGAAGTTATGTAAGCAATCCGATTTGGCGCACCAGCGTAATTGCCCGTGCGCGCCTCATACAATCATATCAGATCACATATCCGTTTTCGCGTTGCAATAGAGAGATTGCACAGCTCATGAAGCGAGCATATTCGTCCGCCACAGCCCGCACACTCGTTGTTTTTCCGCCCACGCCGCATTGCCAGGGCCCTGTTCTTACTGGGGGTTCTAGCGCTCCCGATTAAGACTGTCCAGCGGGCATATTGACCGGGAACGCCCAGCTATCGCTAGTCTGCCCGGCGGTCCCGCGGCCTCGCCGCGGCGGGCAATTCCAGCATGGCCGTTCCGCGCTCGCGGGCGATGAATTTCTGAGGGCTTTTGAAATCAAAAAGACCCGCGGCATTTTCATGCTGCGGGTCAATTGTTTCCTGTTATGCATTGCCGGGCCGGCGTCGGCGCTTATGCCTCTTTGACCTGAGATGACATCCTGCCGGAGAGGACATCTTGTCAGGGAGGGCAGAGATCAGCCGCAGGCTTAACCGGTTGCCACGTCCTTCTTGGCCTCGCTGTTTTCGCCCGCCGCCTCGTCCTCTTCAGGTTCGGGCTCGCCCATGATCTGCTCGGCGATGAGGCCGGCATTCTGGCGGATGGCGCGTTCGATCTCATCGGCGATATCGGGGTTTTCCAGAAGGAACGTCTTGGCGTTCTCGCGGCCCTGGCCGACGCGCTGGCCATTATAGGAGAACCAGGAACCGGACTTCTCGACAATGTCGCCTTTGACTCCGAGATCCAGAATCTCGCCCATTTTGGAAATACCCTGGCCATACATGATGTCGAACTCGACCTGACGGAAGGGCGGCGCCACCTTGTTTTTGACGACCTTGACGCGGGTCTGGTTGCCAACGACCTCGTCGCCGGCCTTGATCTGGCCGATGCGGCGGATATCGAGCCGGACGGAGGAATAGAATTTCAGGGCATTGCCGCCGGTCGTCGTTTCGGGGCTGCCGAACATGACGCCGATCTTGTGGCGAATCTGATTGATGAAAATCACCATGGTGTGCGATTTGGAAATGGAGCTTGTCAGCTTGCGCATGGCCTGGCTCATGAGGCGCGCCTGAAGACCCGGCAGGCTGTCGCCCATTTCGCCTTCAAGCTCGGCGCGGGGCGTCAATGCGGCGACCGAGTCGATCACCAGAATATCAACCGCGCCGGAGCGGACCAGCGTGTCGGTAATTTCCAGCGCCTGCTCTCCGGTGTCGGGCTGCGAAATCAACAGATCATTGACATTGACGCCGAGCTTGCGGGCGTATACCGGATCGAGCGCGTGCTCGGCATCGACGAAGGCCGCCGTGCCGCCGGCTTTCTGCGCTTCGGCGACCGCGTGGAGCGTGAGCGTCGTCTTGCCGGACGATTCCGGCCCGTAGACCTCGATCACCCGGCCTTTCGGCAGACCGCCTATGCCGAGGGCAATGTCGAGGCCCAATGAGCCGGTGGAGATGGCTTCGACATCCATCGCCTGAAGGCCTTCGCCAAGACGCATGATCGAGCCTTTTCCAAAATTGCGCTCAATCTGCGACAATGCGGCATCCAACGCCTTCTGTTTATCCATAATACTCCCCTCTATTACCCGGAGCTCCGGTTTGGTCATAAGCCTGTCCCTTTATTTCATGAGTCTATGATAATGGCAATCGAGGTAAATGTACATGATTTGTTCTCATTGACAAGATTATCGCATAACTCATTGTTACTGCTGGATAATTCATCCACATGTTTGCCTTATGTTCTAAATTTTCAGGCGAATCAGGGACGTTGATTCGGCTTCGGCCTTGGCATGTTCACGATTACCTCTTCTGACCGGCTGTTGGGTTCCAGGAATGCTGACATACCGGCTTCCATCCGGACTAAGTCCAAAGCCGTCATTTCATCACAACCTGCCGCAAAATCGTCAGGCAGAGGGCTGTGGGGTCGTATATCACCTGATACCGCACCGGATCGGCTAAGTGACATGGGTCCCGGCCTTCGCCGGGATGACGGCGTTTTTTGTTTAATGACGCGCTGCTTGATTTGAGACCGTAATCGTTTTCCCGTTCACCGACACATGCTAAGAGGGACGGGTCATTCAACAATCGGACAAGTCCGCCATGTTCATCAATTTCTTTCATGAACTGAAATCGGCCAAGCTGCCCGTCACGCTAAAGGAGTACCTGACGCTGATGGAGGCGATGGACGCCGATCTCGCCTCCGCCCGTGTCGAGGATTTCTATTATCTCTCGCGCGCCACGCTCATCAAGGATGAGCGGCATCTCGACAAGTTCGACCGGGTGTTCGGACATGTGTTCGGCGGGCTCGACCTCATGCAGGACGTGGCCGACGCCGAAATCCCCGATGAGTGGCTCAAGAGCGTGGGCGCGCTTTACCTCTCGGATGAGGAAAAGGCGCTCGTCGAGGAAATGGGCGGCTGGGAAAAAATCATGGAGGCGCTGAAAGAGCGCCTTGCCGAACAGGACGAACGTCACGAAGGCGGCAATAAATGGATCGGCACGGGCGGCACCTCGCCTTTTGGCGCGGACGGGTACAATCCGATGGGCGTGCGCATCGGCCAGAAAGGCAACAGGCATTTCCGCGCGGTCAAGGTTTGGGACAAGCGCGAATACAAGGATCTCGACGACAGCATCGAGCTGGGCACGCGGAACATCAAGGTGGCCCTCAGGCGGCTCCGGCGCTTTACCCGCCAGGGCGTTCCCGATGAGCTCGATCTAGACCAGACGATCCGTTCGACAGCGCATCAGGGCTATCTCGATCTCCAGTTCAGGCCCGAACGCCGGAACAGCATCAAGGTTCTGATGTTTTTCGATATCGGCGGGTCGATGGACGGGCACGTCAGGAGCGCGCAGGAGCTGTTCTCCGCCGCCCGGACGGAGTTCAAGCATCTCGAATATTTCTATTTTCACAACTGCCTTTACGATTTTGTCTGGAAGGACAATGCAAGGCGCTGGTCCGACAAGAACCCCACCTGGGATGTGCTGCATACCTTCCCGTCCGACTATAAGGTCATCTTTGTCGGCGACGCGTCGATGAGCCCCTATGAAATAACGATCCCGGGCGGCTCGGTGGAATATATGAACGACGAGCCCGGATCAATATGGATGCAGCGCGTTCTCGATGTATATGAGCACGCGATCTGGCTCAATCCCGTGCCCGAGGAACACTGGAACTGGACCCCGTCTATCGGCATCATGAAGGAATTGATGGAGGAGCGTATGTTCCCCCTGACCATTCGCGGCCTTGATCGCGGCATGCAGGAATTGATGCGGTGAGGGCAAAATATGTGGGCCAGGCATGCCCACCGATTGACACAGTTTGGGTGCAGAACTAGCCTGACATGAATATGAGAGAAATGCTCAAGGTTCTGTCCCTGGGCCGTCTCTCAAGGGTGATGCTTGATGGGGGTTATCTCGTTATGTTTGCGCGAAAGACATCTCTGGTTTTTCTCACATTCGTTGTGACGGCTGGACTGGCCGGGTGCGGCGGTACGGGGCCTGGCAATCTGCCTGTGGTCGGCGGGCTCTTTGGCGGCGCTGCGGAAAAGACAGCCGGCGATGACGGCTGGGCGCCGGCGCCGGTCATCACGCCGGAATCGCGCGCCATTCAGGTCGCCTACACTTCCGTGAAAGCAGAAAAATGCGGTTTTGTGTTTGATCCCAACCAGCTGCGCTCATCGTTTTTGGCGGCGGAAGCCCGGACATCCGCCGATCCAGCATCGCTGACCAAGACTGAGCGTGCTTATGATTACACAGCAAAAAATATTTCAGCGCGCATTGGCCCGGTAGAGAATTATTGCTCGGATGCAAGAACCAGGGTTATCAAATCTGATCTCAAGCGCCATCTGGCGGGTGATTTCAATCCGCCCCCGCCCAAACGCGGTAAAAAGACCGTCGTCTATAAAGAAGAGGGCGATACCAGACCGATTACGCAAGGCGAGGCGTTCGGCGAGGCCTTCGAAAGATGAGCCCCCGAGAACGGCGAAACATGAGTTTTTTCGTTTTCGACCTCCGAATCTGAACCGGACAATTTTTCCGAATTGATCAAGGGGGCTGCCGCATGCTGGATCAAATTCTCTGGGTCAATGCGCTCATCTGCCTTGCCGCCGGTGCGGCTCTCATTCTCGTTCCCAAAATCACCATCCGCGCACTGGGCCTGCCTGCCACCATGCAATACTTTTATGTGCGTCTTTTCGGCGCCGCGCTCATCGGCATCGCTTTGTCGATCATTATTGAAAGAGCAAGCGTTCATTCGATCGGTCTCGGGGCGGGAGGCGCCATTGCCTTGAATTTCACAGCCGCAATAACGCTGGCGCTGCAGCTGATGCTCGTCCGGACCGGCATGACGGTCAGAGGGCGGATCCTATTGTGGGCCCTCGTGTTCATCCTCGGTTTTATCGGCTTTGTCCTGATCGCCTATACCTGATCGCCGCATACCTTCCATCCTCTTCCGACAACTGCCAGGCCCGGGCCCGCCAGAGGCTGAAAATAATCCAGGAATTAACCCTGCAGGGAACCCTGAATGGCACAGGATTTGCCAGTTGATCCTTAGTTTTCAACCGGGAAACAAGGACGTATGGCGCTTAAAGACCATCAATTCGATGACGCGGACCGGCTAGCGGTGTCGGCGGATCGTGCCGCTCATTCCCGATTTGAGACATATGGGGTCAAAGAGGGCGCGCAGTTCGCCGTTGAAACCATCGAACAGGTTTCGCGATTTGAAGAACTCGAGCCATATTGGAACGATCTTTACACGCGCATCGCGTCGCCCAAACATGTTTTCCAGACGTTCAACTGGCATTGGCACTGGTGCAATCACTATTTTCACGGCAGCGGAATGAAACTGCGGATTGTCGCCGTCTGGTCCGATGACCGCCTGGTCATGGTCTGGCCGCTACTGATCAAGCGCTCGCTCGGTGTGCGTCAGCTGCAATTCATGGGCGCACCCGTCTCGCAATATGGCGACGTCCTGGTCGATGAGGGGCATGCCGGCGGCGATCTCCTCACCGACGTCTGGAATTATATCCAGCGGCATATAAAAGCCGATGTAATCGCGCTCGAAAAGGTCCGGGGCGATAGCCCGGCCGCTCCACTCCTGAAGTCGAAGCCAGGCATCGTCACGAGCTGCGCGGAGGCGCCCTTTCTCGACCTCGCTTCGGCCAGCGACTATGCGAATTACGAAATGCGCTTTTCGGGCCGTACACGAAAAAACAGGCGTCGTCAGCGCCGGCGGCTGGGCGAATTGGGACCCGTCCGGTTTCAAACACTGACCGAGGGTCCGGTGGCGCAAAAAATGGTCGGTCAGGCCATTTTTTGCAAGCGTGAATGGCTGAAGAAAAGGGGATTTGTGTCGCGGGCCTTCGCGGATGCAAAGTTCGATGCGTTTTTTACCGATGTCGCCGGCTCGGTCGATCGACCCACGGGTTGCATTGTCGGCCTTCTCTATTCCAATTCAAGGCCGGTGGCCTATGACATCGGTTTTTATTCGGGCAATAACATCGTTGCGCATATCGGCGCTTATGACGGCGAATATGAGCGCTTTGGCCCCGGCGGGCTCCTGACCGAAAATACGCTTAAATATTGCTATGAGCGGGGCATTGAGCACTACGACTTCATGGCTCCGAAAGCGGATTATAAAATGTCCTGGGCCGATGGCTGTGTGGAGGTCTGCGACTATGCCTATCCCCTGAGCGGCATCGGCTCGGCTTATGCGAGGGGCATCTTATGGTTCGTCCGCAATGCGATCAAAAACGTGCTCGCATATCTCCCCGTCAGCGCGCGCCGTCTGACACACCGGCTTTTTCGGGTGGTCGGATACTAACCCTTGTCAGCCCGCATCATCCTGTAAATGCAATCAGCTCGGAATTGCCTCGCCGCGATAGTGAAAGCCGATCAACGCCGGCGTATGGGGCAATGTGTAATTCTCCAGACTGGATATCTCGAAGCCCGCGTCTTGAATCAGCCCGGCAATGTTGCGGTTGAGGTTGCAGCCGCCCGCGAGTTTCTTCCATAGCGGATTCAGGCGGTCCTGCCATTTGACGGTTCCGGGATTTGTCGAGCGGCCATGCTCGCAGAAAAGAAGGCGGCCGCCCGGCTTTAAAACACGACGGATTTCGGCCAGAGCCAGTTCGGGACGCGGGATTGTGCAGAAACTGTAGGTCACGAGCGCCGTGTCGGCGCTGGCCGTCTCGAGCGACATGTCCTCGGCGCTTTCCTGCCGGACCTCGATTTCGAAATCCGCATTGTCCCATCTCTTTCTGCCGATTTCATTGAGCTTGGGATCCGGGTCGATACCGATGACCGCCCTGACCTTGCCGGGATCGTAATGGGGAACGTTTAAACCCGATCCTATGCCCACTTCGAGCACCACGCCCGCCGCTTTAGGCACGATCTTGCGCCGCTGTTCAGCGATCACGCCGAGCGAACAGGCGCCATGCACGAGATAGGGCGCGATATGTCGGCTGTAAAAGCCGGGTTTCGATGGGCACATGGGCGTCTTCCCGTCGGTGCGTTGAGAAATGTACGACGATCAGCTTCTGATATGGGGCGCCTCCGCGCTTTTGGCAAATGGCGGGTGCATTGGGGACAGCATTGGTGGAGGGCAGCATCGATTAAGGGCCGTTAACCGCCGGGTGCCATCTCAGTCCTTTGCGCGAATGGCCTCCGGTTCCGCTCAAGATGCAAAACCAGCCGATTGAGGTTTTACGTTGCAAGGGCTGTTCGTCACACTAAGCAGAAACCGGAAGTCGCAATGTAACCGTTGCTCCTTTTTCAGGTCCGTCACTGCATACATAAAGCGCGCCCTGGTGCATTTCCGCGATACGAATAACGGACCACAATCCGAGCCCCGTACTCTTTTCGCCGCCAGTGGGGCGGGCAGATAGTTTTTGAAACGGCCGTCCGAAGTGAACCAAATCATCGGCTGTAAAACCTTGTCCCTGGTCTCGTATATGGATGAGGACGGAGCTTTTCACGCGTCTGATCTCACAGCAAATATGCGTGCCGCACCGTGAATATTTGACGGCGTTGCCGATCAGATTGTCAATTGCTTCCACGAGCAACATCTCGTTACAATTAACCAGACCAGCGTGACCGCTAATAGATATGGAGATCCGTTTTTTTTGCGCATTGTCCAAACTTAATTCGACGGCAGCAGCAACGAGATCTTTCAACTGACAGGCTTCGAAGGCCATTGGATCTTTGCCGCCCCGAGCAATATCGATAAGTCGTTGCAGCATACCCTCAACCCGGTCCGCTGCACGAAGACCGCGATCCAGGATCCTCTCCCTGTTGCGCAAATTGTCGTCCTGAGGTTTTCTGGCCAGAATCTCCAAAACAGATATGATACATGTTAGCGAGTTGCGTAAATCATGCGCGGTGATCGTCGCAAATTCCAACATTTCATTTTGTTGGTGCCACTGGTTGTCGGCAGCGTTTCCGTGACGCGACGGGCTGGTAAGACCGGGATAAGATACCCGCTCATTAGAGCTGTTAATGTCGTGCGGTCTTTGAAGTTGTTCAAACATTCTTCTGGTCCAGGTCACCGGGCTTATTCGAAAATTATTTAGCCGGGTGGGGGTTTCTGTTTTCGGTCATTATCAGTATTCGAGAGCAGCGCAGACGCTGTCTGTTAACTCCCGGATTTTCCGGGATTAGATTCACAACAACGCTCTCGGCGGTATGCACGGACTGGCTCGATGCTGTTCAAAATCATCTGATTGCCATGGGGCGCAACCTGTCGGCTTCAATTTTTGCGTCGATTTGGATTTGCTGACGATCAGCCGGGCGGCATACCGCAATCCGTCGAGATCGATGTCGTGGGATTCGCTTGCGGCGAGAAGGAAAATGAGACCAAACGCCCGCAGAACAATTTTGAAACCGGACCTCTCGCGCGCGGTCCTCGCGATCGAGGTCGCGACCGGTGTCTCCACGGTCCGTGCAGTCTCGTCCATGCGTCGTGCGATCTGATCTTTACATAGCTCGGGATAGACTTTTGCCGGGTCAAACATTACCTTGTTCCTTGTCAGGTTTGTCGTGACCCAAATATGCGACCGTCTACATCTAAACGGAAATACCGATTAGGTCTGAATTTGATAGCTAACGTCTATCAGACCGTCGGTGACATGATGCTTGACAAAAACTGCCGTCCCGAAGGGAGTTTTTCAAACCAATGGAAATGCATCAAATCAGGTATTTTTTGGCAGTTTGCCAAACCCTCAATTTTACGCGTGCTGCAGAAGAATGTAATGTTGCACAGCCGTCGTTGACCCGCGCGATCAAAAAACTTGAGGCCGAACTTGGAGGCGAGCTTTTTTTGCGCGAACGCGCCCGAACGCATATCTCTGAACTTGGCCGGACGATGCAGCCACTCCTTGCCAAGAGCTATGAAAGCGTACTGACGGCAAAGTTGCAGGCTGAACAATATAACAAGGTGGAGATCGCGCATCTCAGGCTTGGAGTGTCGCGCAGTGTCAATGCCGGCATTCTGATGACCGCACTGAAAGAGCTTAATGCAGCCCTGCCCGAGCTTGAGATACATCTTGTCCGGGGCTGCGCCGACGAACTTGAAAAACTTCTCGAGGAGGGTGCGATTGAGCTCGCGATCACGGCAAAGGACGAACCCGATTGGTCGCGCATCGATCACTGGCCGTTGTTTTCGGAGGATTTCAAGGTGGCGATGAGCGCGGAACACCCATTGGCCAATCAGAGTTCCATCAAGCTCAAACAAATTACCAAAGAGTGCGTCGTCAGGAGGACACATTGCGAGCATAGCGCCGCATTCAATGCTTTACTCCGTGCGCACAACTTGTCGATCGAGCATAGCCATGAAACGGCAAACGAGACCGATCACAAAATCATGCTCCGTAATGGAATGGGAGTGGGTATGGTGCCCAATAGCGTAGCCCCATCCGGCGATGGCATTATCAAACTTCCCTTGGAAGATATCGAGGTGCGGCGCTCGCTTGTTCTTCTCGCTGTTGCGGGCCGGAAATATTCAGTGCCAGCAGAATTGCTTATCAAGCTGCTCAGATCTTCCGACTGGTCCGACTATGAAAATTGAGTCAGCTTGAGATACTGCCAAGTGCCGCCAGAATATCGTGTGGCGCCATGCGGGTGCGGAAGTCCGGGTGAACGTAATCCGCAATTATTTTTCCGTCCTGTGCAACGACATATGTGGCCGGCAGCGGCAAGAACATCCCATGATTTCCCTGGTCCGCGCCAAGATCGACGCCGAATTCCAGAAGTGCCTGATGCACAGCATCTCCATTTGCCATCATCAATCCGCATGACAAAGCATAGCTGTTATCCATATCGCACAGTATCGCAAATGGCAGGTCAATGGCCTCCCGGAGCCGTTTTGCAGCAGGAACACGTTGCGGCGTTATCGATACAATTTCCGCGCCGAGGGCTTTAACCTCGTCATGAATGCCGGCAAGCCCCAGAAGCTCCAATTTGCAATAGGGGCACCAATAGCCCCTGTTGAAACTTACAACGAGCGGGCCTGAGGCAAGCAGACTGTCAGAATTGACGAGACGCCCGTCAACATCCGGTAAAATGAACTGGAGAAGTTTGGAGCCGGTCTTTATGGCATCCGACCCCGCGCCCGAAGATGTCAGCCGTTCCACAAGATCTTTGTACAGCGCGCCGAATTTTGGGAGATTTTTATCCTCCCAGCGTGAAAATGCGGCAAGTTTCTCTGCCAGGGTAATGTCGAGGCATCTCAGCGCATCAAAATCGAGTTCCAAGGCTGTATCGCTCATTTGCGGCCTATTTCCACTTGGGTGCACAACCAAACTTTAGTTGGTCGGCGATTTATGCAGGGTCAAACCTATAAAGCCCGGACGCCGGTGAAGCAATGGTCCTTTTCGTGGTCAATGGCGAATTACGAGCCAAAGAAATTTCGATGTCGGGCAGCTCTCTCGTCGCGGTAAAAATGGTGGGTGCATTGGGGGGCATTGGGGGCATTGGGGGAGGGCAGCACGATTAAGGGCCATTTACCGCCGGGTGCCGTCTCAGCCCTTTGCGCGAATGGCCTCCGGTTCCGCTCATGATGCAAAACCAGCCGATTGAGGTTTTGCGCTGCAAGGGCTGTTCATGACCCAAGGCGGACCTTGCTGTCATTTCTCCACGAGCTTCTGAAGTCGTCCAATCGCATCATCCCATTGCTGCGACGCCCGTTCGAGATAGCGCTTTGCCTCGCCCAACCTGTTTGACTGGAGAGTGAAGCGAATTTCCCGCCCCACGCGTTCGCTTGTGACGAGGCGGGTTTGCTCCAAGATCGTCAGATGCTTGGTCACGCCCTGTCGGGAAAGTCCCATGCCACGTGTCAATTGCACAATCGATTGTGGTTGTCCGTTGGCGAGGCGCGCCAACAGCGCCAGGCGCTTTCTGTCGCCGAGAGCTGCGAACACTGGCGCGGCGGTGGTTGCGTTGAGTTCACGAGTGCGACGTGACATGGGCGGTAATGTTGTTTGCTTGAATGTCCCAGCCTTGGGTATTGCCACGCAGAACTTTAAGGCGACGAGGTTCAGGTAGCGCTTCGAAACCGCTTTCGGTGATGGTCAAACGAGTTCCATCACTCGTTGGTTCAAGACGAAACTCGACGAGTGTCATTGGCTGTTCGGAAATATCAACACCCAGGTCTTCATCGAAGTCGTGCCATCTGAATGACAGAAACTCTTCAGGATCCAAACGCTCAACCACTGCTCGCCAAGGAAGGTGTTCGCAGCCCGGATAGGTCATCATGCCGGTGGACACGACGCCAGGTTCGAAGGGTCCGTCTAACTTGACGCGGAACCATTGCCCAAACTCCAGGGGATCGGATAAGGCGCGCCAAACCCGAGCAACTGGCGCCGCCAATTCGATTGTCTTGACGATACGATCGGCCATAAGAGCGACCTCTTGGTTGCTCATTACAGTATAATGTTGTTGGCAAATAGCAACCATAAGGTTGTGCTTTAAAAGCGTCTCTTATTGGCCCATCGCGTCGATGTCACAAATCGGGGTCAGGGCAGCTTTTGCCAACAGCGGACGTAGACAGCTTGTAGCGGTGCACTTCGCTAATTTCCGCTCCTGTATAACTTCCGCCGAACGTCTCGTCGCCGGCAACCGTGATGCCATCTTCCCCTCCGGATCGACTGTCACCGTCTCCTCTGTCTCGCGACCTGCCGTTTTCCTGTGCGAAAGCTGCCGCCGGTTTACTTGTAAGCCCGGAACGAAAAATGCCGCGAACTCCGTTCCGAAGCCGCGGCATTAGCCGTTTCATGAACTGTCTCATGCGGTCGGCCGGGGCCGGATGCGCATGATTTGCGTACTAATAGGTGTCGCCGAATATGGCCTGGAACAGGGTCTGCGGTTTGCGCCGCGTTCTTTGTGTAACCCGCACGTCGTCCACTTCGCGTTGGGCCTCAATGGCGATCAAATGCGCTTTGCCGTTAAGCGCGCCCGAGATGCGCCGGTCATGTCCGTAATAATCCCGGTAGGTCCGAAGCTCGCCCTTGTCGTCCACATGCGCCGTCATGTAGGTGATGTGCACGGGCACCTTGTTGTTGAACTCCACGCTGTGGTTTGCGCCGGCTGCAAGAATCCTCTGGATTCGCCCCGGTCCCCAGCCCTTGTCGTGCTTGAGCAGGAGTTCGGCAAATTTGCGCGGGTTTTGCACACGGATGCAACCGTGGCTGTAGGTGCGTACGTTCTGCGAGAAATGCTGCTTCGAGGATGTGTCGTGCATGTAGACCGCATGCTTGTTCGGGAACATGAACTTCATATTGCCGAGAACATTGCTGCGGCCAGGCGGCTGATAAAAATGATATTGCTTCAGATCGGCATAGCTCCAGTTGACATATGACGGATCGATGGGGCGGCCGCGATATTTAACGCGGAGATTGTGACGCCTGAGGACGCCCGTGCTGCGCCGCAGGCTCGGCCAGATCTCCTTGTATTTGATCGATGGCGGGACATTCCAGAAGGGATGAAAAACAATCCGCTCCATTTCGTCCGAAAAAATCGGCGTCTTGTTCTTGAGTTTTCCGACGACCACCCGTTCGGAATGAACGGGCTTGCCATTTTTCATGACGCGGAATCTGAATTCTGGAACGTTGACCTGAACATGAAGCTTGCCCATGTCCTCGGGCAACCAGCGCCAGCGTTCCATATTCACCAATATGAGCTGGGTCCGGCTTCGGTTATTGGCATTCATTGCGCGCCGGGTACTGGGTCCAACAATGCCGTCGGGCTTCAGGCCATGTTTATTCTGGAATGCGCGTACCGCATCTTCCAGGGCCGAGTCGTAGATTCTGGGGTTGAAGCGTTCCGCGCCGTATTCGTTTTTCGGCTGATCGACGCCGAGGCGTTGGCGTAGCAATTCGACATTGCGGTGGAGGTGTCCGGGCTTGAGGACCGGGCCCGACGGGATGTGTACAAGTCTCTGGGTGTCGTCTTTGAGGCGCAGTTCGAGAAACTTCTGGCGCAGACGTTCGAATTGCTCATGTTTCGGATGCAGGTCCCTAAGAAAGGCCGCCTTGTCATCCGCCGCGTCAAACCGGTCCAGCACCTCGATTGGATCCGGCAGCGTCGGTCCGCGGTCGATCATTCTCGACAGCTTTCTCGGATCGAAGCGTCCGCCCTTTGCGAAACGCGCATATTTAAGCATGTTGAGGCTGAGCTGTTTCTCGGTCGCAATGCGCTGGTCCCGGGTCATGCCGCTTTCGGAGGCCGCAATTGACGGAAGGTCGAACTTGTTCGCTTCCAGGCCGTAATCGTCCGCCTGACTAATCTCCCGGATGATATCACGGGCGGCTTTGGTCAGCCCATTGTCCGTGGTCCAGTATGGCGCATTGTCACGCTTGTCATAAAACGCGCTCAAGGCTGCATATTCGAGTTTTTCCCTATCGTTCAGGCGCTTGTCGGCACGGTTGAGCTGATGACGGATCGACAATCCTATGGACTGCTCGGCATCCAGCATTTCTGCGGGTGCGGCGGGCTCAATCGACCAGGCAGGCGATAGCGCTGCGAAAAATATCGTCAAAGCTGACGCGGAACCGAGAATTTTCAACATGTTTTGCACCTTTTCGAATTGTGTGCACGCTAACGTAAAAGACATCGCTATATCCAGCATTGTTTGCGAAATTCCAAGGTATCCGCATGAGTTTTCAACATAGTGTTGCCATTCTGCAATTGGTAGGTTGGTACTGCAACTATTTTAAGCTGCATATACTGCTTATTGCGCGAAAGGTGGGCCCAGCAAAATGCTGGGCCCTGCGCGATTCCGACGGATGCAGAGGATTGTCGGGGGGACATGGCAATCTTCGTGGCGGCTAGTTGAGCCGCGCTTCCAGTCCGAACTCGCGCATTTTTCTGTATAGTGTCGAACGGCCAATGCCCAGCCGCTTTGCCACTTCGGTCATGTGACCGCGATATTTGCCCAATGCCAGACGGATCATGTCGGCCTCGATGGCGTCGAGGGGGCGAATTTCGCCGCCAGTGGTCATTGCCGGTATGCCGAGCACTTGGTCGCTGGCATCATTCGAAACCTCGATGGTGTGCGGAATGGTGCTCTCGTCGCCGATGATCGCCGGCCCTTCATGCGTCTGCACGTCGCTGGCCGGGGAGGGGGCGGGCGGTACGCTCGCTTCAAAACCATCCACATGCGCCGCGATCTGCGGAAAATCGTCGATGGTCAGCACGGCGTCGTCGGCCAGAACGACGGCACGGAAAATCGTGTTCTCGAGCTGGCGTATATTGCCCGGCCAGTTATAGGCTTTCAGCAGCCTCAGGGCCTCGGGATCGATACCGTCAATTTTCTTGCCTTCCTCGGCGGCGAAGCAGGTGATGAAATAATCGACGAGTTCGTCAATCTCGTCCATTCGGTTGCGCAGGGGCGGAACCTGGACAGGGAAGACGTTCAAACGGTAATACAGGTCTTCGCGGAATTTGCCGTCCTTGACGAGTTCGATCATGTCGCGATTGGTCGCCGATATCAGGCGGATATCGACCTTGACCGGGCGCTTCGATCCGACCGGATCGATTTCGCCTTCCTGTAATGCGCGAAGCAGCTTGACCTGCGCGGGCAGGGGAAGTTCGCCGACCTCATCGAGAAACAGCGTGCCTCCGTCGGCCTCGAGGAATTTGCCCTTGCGTTTGTCGACAGCGCCCGTGAAGGAGCCCTTTTCATGGCCGAACAAAATGCTCTCGACCAGATTTTCGGGGATGGCGCCGCAATTCACGGTAATGAAGGGTCCGCCCGCCCGGTCGCTTTCGCCCTGGATGGCGCGCGCGATCAGTTCCTTGCCGACGCCGCTTTCGCCCTCGACCAGAACCGGAATATTGGAAACCGCCGCCCGCTTGCCGATGCTCGCCACCCGGGTCATCTCCTCGCAGCGGATGATCATGTCGTCGAAGGTCATCGTTCCGCTGACCTTGCGCTTGATCCGGGTGATTTCACCCTGAAGGCTGTCGATCTTGAGTGCGTTCTTTAAAGAGACTTCAAGCCTTTCGGGGCTGACCGGTTTGATCACGAAGTCGACCGCGCCAGATCGCATGGCGTCAATCGCAGTGTCGATGCTGCCATTCGCCGTCTGGACGATTGTCGGGGGTGCCGAGGGATTGTGACGGATGCGTTCGAGCACTTCCTGCCCGGACATGCCCGGCATGACCAGGTCGAGAAGCATCACCGCAATATCATTATTGTCGGATTGTTCCAGACTCTGGATGGCTTCTTCACCGTCGGATGCGGTGCAGGTCTGGTAGCCCAGCCGCTTGATCGTCTCTTCGAGGATGCGACGTTGGGTGGGATCGTCATCGACGATCAGAATACGCTTGGACATTACGCGAACTCAACTTTACTCTTGACTTGGTTACAAACTCAAACTGATCGAGGCCATCATGATGCGGTCCCGAAAATTACGTGCCCGTACGGGTTAATGTTCCGTCTCGAACTGCATCAATCCTGACGCGGAAGGGTAAACAAGATGTTTATGAGAGTCCTTTTCCAGAAAATTTGTTTCATTTTCGGATTAAGAAGGGAGCAAATTCCGCTATATTTAAGGGCTGCATTGAATTAATGATGCCGTAAATTTATTTTTCCGATCGGCTGATATTCCGGTTTTGAACGAGATTGATCGAAGAAAGGGCGACGCATGAAGCTGGGTGAGTGGACGGGATGCCGTTTCGACAAGGACGACCAGACGGGCGGCAGCACCGCACTCGGCGAGATGCCGGAATGGAATCTGGCGGATCTTTACCCATCGCATACATCGGACGAGTTGAAGAAGGACCTCGACAGGGCGGCTGAAGACGCGCGCGATATCGCACGTGATTTTCAAGGAAAAATTACCGCAGCCGCCGGGGAACCGGATCGTTTGCTGGATGCCGTCAGGCGCTTTGAGGCGCTTCAGGACCGCCTCGGCCGCATCGCGTCCTTTGCCGGCCTGCTTTACGCGGCGGACACTTCCGATCCGGAGCGCTCGAAGTTTTATGGCGACATTCAGGAAAAGCTGACCAACATCACGTCGGTCATCCTGTTTTTTCCGCTCGAGATCAACAATGTCCCCGACGATGTTCTCGAGACGGCGCTCGCGCATAAGGATCTGGCGCGGTACAGGCCGTGGTTTGAAGATCTTCGCAAGGAGAAGCCCTATCAGCTCATCGATGAGCTCGAGCGGCTGTTCCACGAAAAGTCGGTGACGGGCCGGGGCGCCTGGAACCGCCTCTTCAACGAGACCATGACCTCCTTGCGCTTCGATATCGAGGGCGAGGAGCACGCCATTGAACCGGCGCTTAATTTTCTCGCCTCCAGGGACGAGGAAAAGCGGCGCGCCGGATCGGAAGCCTTGTCGAAAGTGTTCGGAGAGAATATTAGGCTCTTTACTCTGATCACCAACACGCTGGCAAAAGACAAGGAGATTTCCGACCGGTGGCGGAAGTTCGAGGATGTCGCCGATTCGCGCCATCTGGCGAACCGGGTCGAAGGCGAGGTGGTGGACGCTCTGGTCAAGACCGTGCGCCAGCATTATCCCTCGATTTCACATCGGTATTATGCGCTCAAGGCAAAATGGTTCGGCAAGGACGCGCTCGCCCATTGGGACAGAAACGCGCCGCTTCCGAAACTGCCCGAGCGGAATTTCAGCTGGGCCGAGGCCCGGAGTACCGTTCTTGATGCCTATTCCGAGTTTTCGCCTGAAATGTCAGAGATTGCGGGCCGGTTTTTCGAGCGTTCATGGATTGATGCTCCCGTGCGCGAGGGCAAGTCGCCCGGCGCCTTTTCGCATCCGACGGTGCCGAGCGCCCATCCCTATATCATGCTCAACTATCAGGGGCGGCCGCGGGACGTGATGACGCTGGCGCATGAGCTCGGACATGGCGTGCATCAGGTGCTCGCCAATGTTCAGGGGCCGCTGATGGCGCCGACCCCGCTGACCCTGGCCGAGACGGCCAGCGTGTTTGGTGAAATGCTGACATTTAAGGCCCTGCTCAAGCGCACCACAGAAACGTCAGCGCGCAAGGCCCTGCTCGCCTCGAAAGTCGAGGACATGATCAATACAGTGGTGCGGCAGATCGCGTTTTACACCTTCGAACGCAAGGTTCATACCGCGCGCCGGGAGGGTGAGCTCACCTCCGACCAGATCAATCGTTTATGGCTCGATGTGCAGAGCGAGAGTCTCGGCTCGGCGGTGACGCTCGGCGAGGGTTATGAATATTTCTGGTGTTATGTGCCGCATTTCATTCACTCGCCCTTCTACGTCTATTCCTACGCTTTCGGCGAATGTCTGGTGAATTCCCTTTATGCCGTTTATGAAAATGCCGAAGAGGGATTTTCCCGAAAATATCTCGACATGCTGCGCGCGGGCGGCACCAAGCATCATAGCGAGCTTCTGGCGCCCTTCGGTCTTGATGCGTCCAATCCCGATTTCTGGGCGCGCGGGCTGGGCGTGATCAGCGCGCTTATCGACGAGCTTGAAGAGATGGACGCCTAGCTCATTCAACCTAAGGCCGCGGGATTACGGATCCCGTTCTCCATGAAATTTCACCATCGCCTTTCGTGCGCCCGCCTCGGCCGCCTTGCTATGGCCCGTGCCTATTTGCGGTAGCGCTTGAGATAGGCGTTGATGATGCGGATCATGGCGTCCTCGATTTCATCGCTGGTGTTGACCCATTTGCGCACCGGCCAGCTCAGGACACGTGTTGCCCGCGTCGGCGCCGCCATTCCGGGGGTGGCCTCGATGGCCCTTCCGTCCTTGAAAATTACCCGTGGCCGGAATGAAAACGCGATCGGGAAAGCGCGCTTTGTTGTTTCGATGGTGCAGTTTACCGGTTGCGGCGGCGGCTCGAAAATATGGTCGGGGGTGTCGATGGCTTCGGTAACCAGACGGCGTGCGATGCTGACAACCATGTTGCAATGGGCGTCGATCAGGACGCCGCGGGTCAGCTCCCGGACCTTTTTCAGCTCGATCGGCGTCATGCGCACGGGGAAATCGCAGTCGATGGTATCGGCCCTGCCCTCCGTCAACTGCCAGAAACAGTCTCTTTCGATCCTGTTTTCCGCCTCTTCAGCCGCGGAAGCGGGTGCTGCGGGCAGGACGGCATTGAGCGTCAGCGAAGCCGCCAATACGCAAACGGGGATCCATCTCGGAGGGGTGGGCTGCATGTTTCTCATCACGATATTTCCGAAACCATGTGGTGTCACGGGATTGGGACAGGATTGAGATGAACCATGGTGTTGATTTTGCGATACTGCGTGTTATAGAAACCCAAACAATCGGAAAACTACAGACAAAACTGCAGAATTGAAAAGGAAGCATAATGAGCGTGGATACTTCTGGCGGGCATCCGGAAATGGATTACGAGGAACATGAGCGGACTTATCGCGGGTTCGTTCGCATAAGCGTTGTCACCACAGTCCTCATTGTGGCTACACTCGGATTGATGGCACTCTTTCTCGTCTGATCCATACTCTATCGCGGTCAGCTGATCGCGGGGTTGATTTGCAGCCCTGTCCCGGCCATTTTCGTTCCGGTCCTCCTGATCTGAAACCGTTGACGGAATTTTGCGGGATTATTCGACCGGGCGGGATTGTAGACGAATCGTGACTTCACTCGAACCTTGGAAATCAGCTCACGCATATATTCGAATGTGAGCGTTCTGGATAATTTAATGATTAAGATCGCCGTATTGGCTGAAGGGGCTGATGAGCCGCGCGTCGCGGCATCTCCTGAAACAGTCAAGAAATTTGCCGGGAAGGCTTGCGAGGTGCGCATCGAGAGCGGTGCCGGAAACCGTTCGAACTTCACGGATGGGGCATTGACGGAAGCGGGCGCCAAAATCGTCGCATCCGCCGAGGACGCCTTGAAAGACGCCGATATCCTGCTGGCGGTCCGGCGACCCGACCCGGAAAGAATCTCATCACTGCCTAAGGGCGCCCTGGTCGCGGCAATGTTCGAGCCCTATGACGACAGGGACGGACTCATAGGCCTTGCCGAATCCGGCATAACCGGTTTTTCCATGGAATTCATGCCCCGTATCACGCGGGCGCAGTCGATGGATGTGCTGTCATCCCAATCCAATCTCGCGGGCTATAAGGCCGTGATCGACGCGGCGGCTCAATTCGGCCGCGCCATGCCGATGATGATGACCGCGGCGGGAACGGTGCCGCCGGCAAAGGCCTTCATCATGGGCGCGGGCGTCGCCGGTCTCCAGGCCATCGCGACCGCGCGCCGGCTCGGCGCCGTGGTTACCGCGACGGATGTGCGCCCGGCGGCCAAGGAACAGGTCGAATCCCTGGGAGCCAAATTCATCGCGGTTGAGGACGAGGAATTCAGGCAGGCGGAAACAGCCGCCGGATACGCCAAGGAAATGTCGGACGAATACAAAAAGAAACAGGCGGAGCTGGTCGCCAAACACATCGCCGCGCAGAACATGGTTGTCACGACGGCGCTGATACCGGGGCGTCCTGCGCCGGAGCTCATTTCGAAGGAAATGGTCGAGGCCATGGCCGAGGGTTCGGTCATCGTCGATATGGCTGTCGAGCGCGGCGGCAATTGCGCGGTATCGAAGCCGGGCGAGGTTGTCGAGTTTTCCGGCGTCACGGTCATGGGGCGCCTCAATCTCGCGGGCGGGATCCCCGCCAACGCCTCCGCGCTTTACGCCAAGAACCTCTATAATTTCCTTGAGCTGATGATCGACACGGAGAGCGAAAGCCTCAAAGTCGATTGGGAGGATGAAATTATCCAGGGCACCTTGGTCGCGCGGGACGGGAAACTGGTCCATCCGTTTTTTGAGAATTAATGGGAGGCATGAGTTTATGACGCATCTCGGATCAAGACTTCTATCGGCTGCGCTTGCCGTCATTTGCATTCTGCCGGTTTCGACCGGCCTGGCGCTGGCTGCGGGCGGGACCGGCGGCGATGTCGATCCCTTCGTTTACAGATTTTCGATATTCGTTATCGCGATCTTTGTCGGTTATTTCGTCGTCTGGAGCGTGACTCCGGCACTGCATACGCCGCTGATGTCCGTTACCAACGCCATCTCCTCGGTGATCGTCGTTGGCGCGCTTTTAGCCGTTGGCGTCCAGGCCACGGGCTTCATCGACGCCGCCGGCAGCAATGCCGCGAGAATTTTCGGATTTATCGCCCTCGTCATGGCCGCCGTGAATATTTTTGGCGGATTTCTCGTCACGCAACGCATGCTCGCCATGTACAAGAAGAAGGACCGCTAGCGCGCCCTGGCGTAGTTTGCGGATTTAAACACGAATGTCGGCCAATATTGTCGCTCTCCTTTATCTCGTTTCGGGTGTCCTGTTCATTCTGGCGCTCAGGGGACTGAGTTCGCCCGAATCGTCGCGCCGTGGCAATCTTTACGGCATGGCCGGCATGGCCATCGCCATTTTGACGACCCTCGCCGTTGCCGCGCCCGACGATCCGACGGACTGGGCACTCATTCTCGGCGGTCTCGCGCTGGGCGGCGGACTGGGCGCCTATATCGCCCGGCGTATCCCCATGACGGCGATGCCGCAGCTTGTCGCGGCATTTCACAGTCTTGTCGGTCTCGCCGCCGTATTCGTCGCCGCCGCCGCGCTTTATTCGCCGGAGGCGTTCGATCTGGGTTCACCGGGTTCCATTGCCGTTGCCAGTCTCGTGGAAATGTCGCTCGGCACCGCCATTGGCGCCATTACATTCACCGGCTCGGTGATCGCCTTTCTCAAGCTCGATGGCCGCATGTCCGGCGCACCCATCATCCTGCCCATGCGTCATGTCATCAATCTCGCACTGGCCGTGTTGCTGGTCGTGCTCGTCGCCATGTTTTCCGTTGAGCAGACGAAAACGCTTTTTTGGGCGATCGCCGCCGTGTCGTTTCTCCTCGGTATTCTGATCATCATACCCATTGGCGGCGCCGACATGCCGGTTGTGGTTTCCATGCTCAATTCATATTCGGGCTGGGCGGCTGCCGGGATCGGCTTTACGCTCGGCAATGTGGCGCTCATTATCACCGGCGCCCTGGTCGGCTCCTCGGGCGCCATTCTTTCCTACATCATGTGCAAGGGCATGAACCGTTCCTTCATCTCGGTGATCCTGGGCGGCTTTGGCGGTGAAACGGTCGCGGCCGGCGGTGGCGACGGCGAACCGCCCAAGCCGGTCAAGCTGGGATCGGCCGAAGATGCGGCCTTCCTCATGAAAAACGCTTCAAAAGTCATCATCGTGCCCGGTTACGGCATGGCCGTGGCGCAGGCCCAGCATGCGCTTCGGGAAATGGCGGACCAGCTCAAGGAGGCCGGGGTCGAGGTGGCGTACGCCATTCATCCGGTCGCCGGGCGGATGCCGGGTCACATGAACGTTCTACTGGCCGAAGCCAATGTGCCTTATGACGAGGTGTTCGAGCTCGAGGACATCAACAATGATTTTGCCCAGGCCGATGTCGTCTATGTCATCGGTGCCAACGACGTGACCAATCCCGCGGCGGAAGACGATCCTTCCTCGCCCATTTACGGCATGCCTGTCTTGCAGGTCTGGAAAGCCGCCACCGTCATGTTCAACAAGCGCTCGCTCGCCTCCGGTTACGCCGGCATCGACAATCCGCTCTTTTACCGGGACAACACGATGATGATCCTGGGCGACGCCAAAAAGATGACCGAAGATATCGTCAAGGCGTTCTGATCGGTTCATAATAGGGCGATGAGTTTTTCCCTGATCAAAATCGGCCTCGCCTTTGGCGCGCTGTATCTTATGCTTCTGCTCGGGCTCTTTTTCGGGCAAAAAAGACTGGTCTATATTCCCGACCGCACACGGATCGCACCTGAGGCGGTTGGTCTTGAGAATGTGGATGAGGTGGTGTTCCGTCCGGATGGCGCTGTCCGCCTTCTGGCCTGGTATGCAAAACCCCGCCCCGGCCGGCCGACTATCCTCTATTTCCACGGCAACGCCGGCAATCTGGCCGGACGCACCGACCGCATACGGGTTTTTAAAAATGCGGGTTACGGCATTATTGTCATGTCCTACCGGGGCTATAGCGGCGGCACGGGCTCGCCCTCCGAGGCGGCGAATATTAGCGACGGCCTGCATGTCTATGACTGGCTCGTCTCGAACGGCACCGCTGCAGGCGATGTCGTGCTTTATGGAGAATCGCTTGGCTCCGGCGTTGCGACGCAGGTCGCTGTGCAGCGGCATATTGCCGGTTTGATACTTGACGCTCCCTTTTCAAGTCTTGTGGAAGTCGCGCAACGTGCCTATCCCTTTGTTCCCGTGGGCCCCTTTCTCAAAGAGCGTTATCAGTCCGACGGTTTTATTGATCTTATCGATGTGCCGCTTTTGATCCTGCATGGCGCCCGCGACCAGGTCATTCCCGTCGAGTTCGGGCAATCGCTCTTCGAGACAGCGAAACAGCCGAAGAAAATTGTTGTTTTTCCAAAGGGCAATCATTCCGATCTCTTTGAGCATGGCGCCTTCGACCGGATCAGGGATTTTCTCGAGACGCTTCCCCGATAAGTCGCCGTCGGCCGCCCGTCCTGCCCGATTTATGTTCTGTGGAAAGGCTGCGCGCGCCTGCTTTTCCATGGTGATTCGCGTGTTATCAGCGAGATTGAACGATTTGGGCCTGCTCCTGGCGGCACAGGCTCATGTCCGGGTGTTCAACGCAGTCGCCAAATGAGATTTCGCGATGGAAAAACTCCTCGATTTGAACGTTTTAAAAGCGGAAGCGGTCAATCTGTACGATATCGGTATTGAATACGGGCTGACGATCGGGACGGCGCTCCTCCTTCTCATTGCGGGTTTTTGGGCCGCCAAATTCGTGTCCCATGCCGTGCGCTACCGGCTCGAGAATATCAGGGACATGGACCCGACCCTGATCCCCATGATGGCTCAGATCACGCGTTACGCCATTCTTACCTTCACCCTGATCCTGGTGCTCGCGGAGTTCGGCGTGCAGACCGCCAGCATTATCACGGTCATTGGCGCGGCGGGTCTTGCCATCGGTCTGGCGTTGCAGGGCACGCTGCAAAATGTCGCCGCCGGCATAATGCTTCTGGTCGTCCGTCCGATCCGTGTCGGCGATTATGTCGAGGTCGCCGGAGCCGGCGGCACGGTTATGGAGATCGGTCTCTTCATGACGCGGATGAAGACGCCGCAAGGTCTTTACATCTCGGTTCCCAATTCGAAGATTTTTTCCGACACCATTGTCAATTACTCGATGAACGCTCAGCGCCGGATCGACCTTGTCGTCGGCATCTCATATGAAGACGATATCGACAAGGCCGTCGGGGTGCTCACCGGCCTCGTTCAGGCGGACGAGCGCATACTCGAAAGCCCGGAGCCCAAGGTCATCGTGACCGCGCTCGGGGAAAGCTCGGTCGATCTCGAGATCAGGGCATGGACGGACCGCCCACAATATGCGGACACGCGGTTCGATCTTATGCGGTCGGTGAAATATGCGCTGGATGAAAAGGGCATATCGATACCCTATCCGCACCGGCAGATCATTTTGTCCGGCGGCGGTGCGCAGATCGAGCAGGTGATCGGCTGCGATGTCGAGGACGGGATGCCGGACGACATCTATCACAGCCATACGCTCCTGCGCTGAGATCTTCTTGGCTCACGGCCTATTCCGCATGTTTCACATACGGGGCCTCCGGCAGGGCGGCACTAAGTGCCGATACAGACTAATAAGGTTGTATAAAACTCTACCGACATGTTTATGCGGCTCTGTCGCTTTAGGTTGATAGGCGAGGTTTGCAGTTATCATTTTCTTATTTTCGTCTTTTCGCATGTTCCTACCCTCCACAGTCATCCCGGCGTCCTGTCGGAGACGGGCAGACAAATAAGGACGGGGCCTAGACATCCTTAGGTTGGGTAATCGGTTGCCGAGATTTTATCAACTCTCTTTCTTGAGCTCCGAATTGTGAGCGCCGAGGGCCGGCGCGCCCTTGGGCTCCTGATCGTCCGTGCGGAATTCGGGCGCGAGCGGCAGGGGCAGGGCCGGGATGGTCGCACCGTCCGCGCCTGCAATTTGCCCTTTGAAAAGCCCGCGCGCCTCGAACTGCGGATCGTCCCTTACCTCGTCCATGCGCCGCACCACATTGCAGCAGCAATCGGTCGTGGCGAAGCGGATCTCCCATTCATCGGATGGCCGGCCTGCGAGACGTTCCGCCACCGCCTCGATGGTCGCCTCCGGATCGACGCTGTCGTCGCGCAGTGCGGGGTCTAGGCCGATCAATTCGCAAAAAGCCTCCCAGAATTTCTGCTCGATCGCCGCCACGGCGATGAGGCGCCCGTTCGCGGCCCGGTAAAGCCGGTAGCGCGGCGTCGCGCCGGTCAGTAGATGATCGCCGTTTTCAACGCCCGCACCGCGCCCCACGGCCTCGGCAAAGGCCCAGCAGGCAAAGGGCAGATGCGCCTCGCTCATCGCAATATCGAGATGGATGCCCTCGCCCGTCTGTTGGCGCCGCATCAGGGCCAATAGAATATTCATAACCGCCGGATAGCTGCCGCCGCCGACATCGCCGATGAGGCCGGGCGGGACGGTCGGCCGGTCGTCAGGCCCCGTGCTCACCGACAACAGGCCCGATCTGGCGATAAAATTGAGATCATGCCCGGCGCGTTCGCGGTCGGGGCCGGTCTGTCCATGGGCGGTCAGCGAGCAATAAATAAGACGCGGGTTGATTTTTCTGAGTATGTCATAGCCGAGCCCCAGGCGGTCCATGACGCCGGGGCGGAATTGCTCCACAAGGATATCGGAACGCTCGATCAGGGGCTTTAAAACCGCTATCGCCCCGGGTGATTTCAAATCGAGCTCGATGCTTTTCTTGCCCCGGTTGAGGAGGGCGAAACCAAGGCTTTCCCCGGACCGTTTCGGCTCGTAATGGCGCATGTCCTCGCCTCTGCCGGGGCGCTCGATTTTCACGACTTCCGCGCCCGCTTCCGCCAGCATCAGCGTCGCCAGCGGTCCCGGGACCAGGGTGCTCAGGTCGAGTACGAAGACGCCGTCGAGTGGCGCTGACATGAAATTATCCCTTTTCATTTCTATATGCAGTCATTATGGAGGCAAGCTTTACGCATCCTGTCCTTGTGCGCCTTGTCTTTATGCACGTTGTCGCGATGATTTGCCATTCTTCTTGGCTGGTTTTACGGCTTGTCATCCATCACCGCCGGCGCCAAAATCAGCTGCGCCACATCCGAAACGGCCCTTTAGGAAAACGAATGATGAAATCCGGTTACATGCCAACACCACAATTCGCGGCCTTGTTTGCGCTGCTTGCCGCACTATTTCCCGCCATGGCCGGGATTTCGCCCCTTTGGGCCGGCGAGGCGGATGTCGTCGATGTCAAGGTCTCGAAGCAGGGCGCGGGCAGCTATAATTTCTCGGTCACGCTCAAGCATGCGGACACGGGCTGGAAGCATTACGCCAACCGCTGGGAAGTGCTTTCGCCCGACAAGAAAGTGCTTGCAACGCGCACCCTGCACCATCCCCATGTCGAGGAGCAGCCTTTCACCCGGTCGCTTTCCAGCGTGCGGATTCCCGACGGAATCAGCCAGGTCATCCTCCGCGCCAATGACAGCGTTCACGGCACGGGAGGTCGCGAGATGGCCGTGGATCTGCCGGGCAGGGCTAAATAAAAACCCTCCCGAAGGCCTGCCCGATTTTACGCACGCATCATTGTTGCGCCCGCAAAATTGGACGAACGCGGTCTGAGCCGATATACAATCATCCCTTCCAAGTCACACACATCTCCCGGAAACATTTGAGAAAGATCCCATGCGCGTTTCAGCATTTTATTTGACTGCCCTGACCATGGTTTTCGCCATGGCTCTTGGCTCTTCCCTTGTCCCGTCCATAACACCCGCGGCTGCCGCGGGCAAAAGGCCGGGCGCTCTTCCCGATCTGCGCGTCGCCAAGGGCAGGAACCATATCGCCGAGGCATGGCTGGCCGATCCGACCACGCGCTACCGCCATTATGTGCTCGGTTCGCGTTACGAGGCGGGATCGCTCGTCGCGCGGCTCAGGGACGGCCGGACCCTGAAACTCGTCCTGCCGAGAAGTTCCGTCTTTGAAGACCGTCAGCCGCGTCTTGCCGATGTCACGGGCGATGGACTGGACGAAATCGTGCTGGTGCATACATATGTCAACCGCGGCGCCGCACTGGCTATTGTCGGTGTCGTCGGCGAGGAACTCAGAATCATTGCCGAAACGCCGCCCACCGGATCGCCCAATACATGGCTCAACCCGGCCGGTATCGCGGATTTCGATGGCGACGGCCGGGCGGATATCGCCTATGTCCAGATGCCGCATGTGCTCGGGCGGCTAAGGCTTTGGACCATGCGAAAGGGAAAGCTGGTTCAGATCACCTCCATCGCGAACGCGTCGAACCATGTCGGGGGCTCGCGCAAGCTCGGCCTCTCAGCGGTTGCAGATTTTAACGGCGACGGGGTGGCCGATCTCGCGGTTCCATCCCTCGACCGAAGGACGCTTCGTTTCATCAGCTTCAAGGGTGGTGCGCGCGAGTTGCGGCGCGTGCGTCTGCCGGCCCGTGCGGTCTCGGATTTTTCCCTGAAGGTCGAGAACGGCAATCCGGTTGTTGTCGTCGGCCTTGGCGGCGGCCGAAAACATAAGGTCCGTTACAAGAAGTAAGGCACGGATTTACATCCCCAGAATTTTCCGCATCGCCTTGAGGAAGCGGGCCACTTCCTGCGCCGTATTGTAATGGCAGAGCGACACCCTCACGCAGTCGTCGAGTTCGAGCGGCCCTAGGACGTTGCCGGAATACATGTCGTTTTTACGCACATGCACCCTGATGCCCTCTTCGCCGAGTGCCGCGACCATTTCGGCGGCCGGGATCGTCTTATGGCTGAAGGACAGCATTCCCTGACGCAGCGGATTGTCTATCCCGCCGATGACCTCGACCGAATTCATCTCGGCCAGGCCCGGCTCGCCGTCAACGCCCAGGCGCATGGCATCCATCAGGGCCGTTTCCTGGACATGAATGGCCTCGCCCGCCGCCTCGATCCTTTCCCTGAGATCGGTCGAGGGGGTGAATTTTCCCCCCAGCCAATTGAAATAATCGACCACCTCGGAAAATGTCGCATAGGCCCCGGCATCGCGCGTGCCAAGTTCCCATTGATCGGGTGAGGCGCCAATAAGCTGATCATGAGGCAGCGCACTCAATCGGTCGGACACCCAGGCAATGCCGTATCCATGGCGGGAGAAGACCTTGTAGGGTGATATTGCATAGCCGTCCACGCCATAGGCATCGATATTCATGGCCCCGTGGGCCGCATGTTGGATGCCGTCGACGATGATGTAGCAATCGGGCGCAATCGAGCGAATGTAACCGGCGATTTCCGCCACATCCACGACCATGCCGGTGACGGGGCTGGCATGAATGATCGTCGCCAGCCGGGTGTTCTCGTTTACATGTCCCTCATAATCCCGGGCGGTTACCGTGCCTGTTTGCGAATTGTGCGGTGCCCGGACATATTCGCGTCCGGTTATTCCTGCCCACCGGTCACAGGCGCCGACCGAGGCGGGGTGTTCGAGCGTGCTGCCCACTACGCCGCCTCCCGCGGGTGCGCCCAGCAGTGCGGCACTGATCATACGGAACAGGACTTCAGTGCCGGTCTCGCCGACAAATACGGTCCCTGTTGTCGCGCCGAATAGCGCCCTGATATCGCTTTTTCCCTTCGCGATCATGTCCGAAAGCGCGTGTGACGCTGGATTGTCGCGGCCCTGATTGTCCGGCATCGCGGCGAGCTCCGCCGAGCGTTCGACGACGGATTTCAGCGTCAGGGCGCCGCCCGCGTTTTCAAAAAATATGCGCGGCCCCTGATACGGGCAGGCATCGACATGGCAAAACCGCTCGCGGATTTCCTCCAGAAGCGCCTCGTTGATCTCACGCATTCAAGTTTCCTCACGGATTTATCTGTGCCCGTCCAGGCAGAGATGTTCTTTTGTCCAGGGATCTGTATTTTGACCAGGACACCTGTATAAAGAGTGCGGCTTGCCGATAATTGCCAATATATGTGTTTATAATTATACGCGACTTGCAAGAAGAAACAGGAACCGAGGAGGAACAGCCATGGCGAATTTCATGCTGGCCTATCATAAGAGCGAAAATTCCAAGCCCCCCGAGAGCCCCGAGGCGGGTGCCGAGCATATGAACAAATGGAATGCCTGGGTCGAAGGCCTGGGCGAAATCATGGTCAATCCCGGCACGCCCCTGGGCATGTCCAGGACCGTCAGTTCGGATGGCGTCGCGGATGATGGCGGAGCGAATCCCCTGATGGGATTTTCCGTCGTTGAAGCCGACAGCATGGAGGCTGCTCTCGAAATAGCCAAATCCTGCCCGTTTCTAGAAATGGGCACCATCGAAGTCGCCGAAATGAAGCAGATGTAAGCGCGCATATGCGACTTGCCTGAGCCTGCACAATCCATTGCTCCTGCAGAGTCCACCGCAATGAGACGGGTGAGGATGATTGCGGGCTGATCCGGTGCGGCACAATGGTGCCCCTCTCCTCTCTCCTCTCTCCTCTCTCCTCTCTCCTCTCTCCTCTCTCCTTTCTCCTCTCCCGCGCATTGGCGCTTGAAAAAGCTGCGAGATTAATTACACAGGGAACCGAATTTTCTGAATTTGCGTGATGGGAAGGAAACCTCGTTAACTATGCCTCTGGTCAATATGAAAGATATGCTCGCTCATGCGCACAAAAACCGCTATGCGGTCGGTGCGTTCGATCTCGTCAATCTCGATTTTCTGCAAGGGATCATGCAGGCGGCCGAGAAGGCCCGTGCGCCGGTCATCCTGTCCCTGGCGGAATCGCATTTCGAATATTTCGATTTCGAACTGATCATGGCCGCAACCGAAAAAGCGGCGATGCGCGCGCGCGTTCCCGTCGCGATCCATCTCGATCACGGCGCGAGCCTCGCCTCGGCGGTTCAGTCTATCAGGTTCGGCTGTAACGGCGTGATGGTGGACGCCTCGCATTTGTCATTCGATGAAAATGTTTCCGTCTCGCGGGAGGTTGTCCAAATGGCGCATGGCTGCGGCGTGCCGGTCGAGGGCGAGCTCGGTTACGTTCCCGGCGTGGAAGGCGAGGACGCCGAAAAACATCCCGGCGACATTCAATACACGACGGTCGAGCAGGCCAGCGACTATGTCTCCGAGACGGGGGTCGATTTTCTGGCCGTGTCCATCGGCACGGTGCACGGGCGAATGAAGGGCGAACCCGTTCTCGATTTCGACCGGCTTGGTGAAATCAACGCAGCGCTCGGTATTCCCCTCGTCATTCACGGCGGCACCGGATTGTCGGAAGCGCAATACAGGCAGCTCATCGAGAACGGGGTTACGAAAATCAATTATTACACGGCCCTTTCCGACAAGGGCGGCGCGAAGATCATGGCCAATGCCGCTACGGGGGGCAAGCTTGGCTATGCCCACCTGACGCAAGGCACCGTCGATGTGATTGCGGAGGAGGTGGAGCGCATGATCCGCTTGTGGGGATCCGCGGACAAGGCGGGCGACGTGCTCGATCATTGCGCGCTCTGGAAGCCGGTCGAGCATCTCATTATCTACAATGCGGAAGGTCTCGATGAGGCCGGCGCCGATGAAATGATGCGCGAGGGCACGCGCATCCTCTCCGGCATACCCGGCGTCCGCGCCGTCTTTACCGGCAGCGCCATTCAGCCGGATGCCGCCTACCGCTATACCTGGCTTGTCCGCTTCTGCCACCCAATGGTGATTGAAAGCTACAAGCATCATCCGGATCATGTCGCCTTTGCCGACAATTATTTCCGCCCGGTCGCGGGCGACCGGATCAGCATCGATTACTCATAATGCTCATGAGGGCAAGGTGCTACGCACCGATGCGCGTTTGGTTCCCCAGTAAAGCTGGCGACTCCCCCGTAAAGATGGCGGGGTGGCGCTCGCTAGTCTTTTTTGGCCGAAGATGTTTTTGCGGGGGATTTGTTAGGGGGAGATGTGGCGGCCAATATCGCCAGTCTTTTTGCCGCCTCAGAAAAAGGCGCATCATCATCCGACCATTCGCCGCACCAGTGCAGATGATCCGTCAGCGGAAACTTTTGAACGACCGTACCGGTTTGCGGATTGATATAGATGCCGGGCGGATACCGGTGGCAGTGGCCGACCGTCGGCCTGTCCACCGTCAGATCCACCATCCAATACACGCAGTGATTGCAGCTTGGCCGCAGATGCTTCATTCGCCCCGTCTTCCGGGCATTGCCCGTGGTCAGATAAACAGACAGAAAACCCTATAGCAATAGGCTTGTTTCTAAGTGAGTCGGGAGAAAACGCCAAGCATTAAGATGCCGCGCTGACATATGTAGTTTCTCGGAATGGTTGCATACGGGCAGACCGGCTTCCGGCCCTCGGAGAGAATTCGGCTGACGGCATGTTTATCATTTTGATTTGCGCGTTCGCTACCGGCATCTGCCGCCCGCACTCAAAGCTTCGAGACTTCGTCCACCATGCTGCCATAACCGAGGCGGTCCAGCCCCTCCGCCCAATAATCGGCGACAAGGGGATGGTCCAGGAGATATTGCCCGGTGGGCACTTCCTTGCGTTCCTCGGCGAGCTTCAGCAAATCGGCCCATTCGGCGGGTTCGCCATCGTCCCTGCCGATCCACATGAGCGCCACCAGCTCCGCCTGCTGGCCCGGGCTCAGGCCCTCGATTTCCTCCATCACCTCTTCGCGGGTGAGGTCGTCGGGGCTTTCCTGCAGGGTTGCCGGCCCCTCGTCATCGGTCGGATTGCCGCCCGCGTCCGGCGTGACGACATCCTCCTTCACCATGATCGCCCGGACCTTGAGAATTAGCATGCGAATATATGCGGAATTTATGTGCAGCTCGTTTGTCATGAATTTCACTTTAGGCAATGGCGGTTTTACGCGAAATGATCTGAATCAATTCCGCCCCTCATCAAATCTTCGCCCCGGGGCTTGATGACCGGGCGCGATGGCGCGATAATCGCCGGATCGAATCATTTCGGCTGCATACGCTCACCGCAACAGCAAAGCAGGACCCCGACCCATGCACAGCAGCAATGACAATGATGAGGGAAAGCTTCGTAAACTCCTCGAGGAGTTGCGCGGCGAGCACCGCGCGATCGATGCCCAGATCGCATCGCTCGAAGCCGAGGCGTCCGTCGATCATCTCGAGCTCAACCTGATGAAGCGCAAGAAGCTTTTTCTCAAGGACGAAATTATCGCTCTCGAAAACAAACTGCTGCCCGACATCATCGCCTGAAGCCCTGGGCTTAGGGCCTAAGGCCTAAGGCCTACGGCCCGAGATCGCGGATCTGCGGCCTGCGGGTGTGCAGAGCTGCTGAGCTGGTCTGACCCAAGGCGGACGCAGACTCCAATTCGTCAGATTAACGAGCTGAAGGTTTAGATCCGATGTGTCTGGCACAGGCTATTTTCCAGCCGTCCAGTCGATCAGCATCTGCCAGAGCCGGCCAAATTGTTCGCGCGCCCGCTCGCGGTGCGTTTCATAGCGGACATGTTTGGTAAGTCCTGCGTCCGACGCGAGTTCGATTGAAAACAACGCATTGATTTCATTCGGAACGAAGGAATAGCGAACATCGACTATGCGATTGGGATTAACGGGATCGACCGCAGAGAAACCATCGCTGAAATGGTCGAACCGATCGATATCCCTTGCCTGTTGCGAATTTGGTTTCAGCCAGGGGAAATCCCGGGCAGGATTTAGTTTTGATACGGATGTACCTTTATAGACTTTGGGACCGATGCCGGCCCGAACGGCATCAATAAAGAACTTGTCTTCTGTTTCATAGACGCTCCTCCAGACAAGAATATTGCCAAAGCTGGGCTTTATTTCAAAACGCAGCGGCGCATGCCCGCGCGATGCCGCCAAATTGGCCGCGATTTCACGCGCACCCTGATGCTGAAACCACCCCGCACCCAGATAGACAAGCGCCCAAACCAGGCCGATGCGGGCCAGGCGGGGCTCGTTGCGCACCGCCGCCAGGGCAACGGACAGCACCAGCGGCAAGGTGAAAAGCGGATCGACGATGGAAATAATGCTCCAGGAATAGCGCGTCTCGATGAGCGGCCAGAACAGCATCGTGCCGAACGATGTCGCCGCGTCCAGCAGCGCATGTGTGGCGTAGCCCAATGAACACAAAAGCACTGTCTGCCAAAAACTTAATTGCCATCGCCGCCCCAAAATCCAGTGCACGAACAGCGCTACGATCAAGCCGCCAAACGGAATGAAAAAAAGAGAATGCGTAAATTGTCGATGATAGGTGAGGAACAGCAGCGGATCGGTATCCGAGTAGATCAGTATGTCCAGATCCGCAGCCATGCCGCCGATCATTCCCAGAAAGCCGGCGAGGGCAGCATGAGAATTGCGGAGCCCGGACCGTTTGGCCCATGTCGATTGCGGCAATGCGGCGCCCAACGCGCCCTGCGTTATAGGATCCATATTATTCCAGGGATGAAAAATACCGCCCCATGCGAGCGTTCGCAACCAGGCGGTTATAACACCAATACTGAGAGTCGTTTACACCCCGTCAAACCGGGTGGCGGCAATATTAGAGGTAAAAACGCGAAAAGCAATTGTCGCCGCAGCCTCCGTCCTTCGCGCGAAGGACATCCAGATGCCGGTTGCCCAGGCAACCACCCGATTGTACGGCGGGTGTCATCCGTGCAGCGCGGATTGCGTCTATATGAAATCCTCATGGTGAGGCGGACCTTAGTCCGTCTCGAACCATGGGCAGCCGATTCGCTCCATGTCAGGCGCGGTTTGCGCGAACCAATATTGCGCGTTGCGCCAACCGGACAAATGCGGAGGGTTAGCGGTGTTAGTTTGTGTGCAGGAGGGGGCATTGGGCGACCGACAAACAAGGAGTTTGATCGACGCTGCCCAAGCGTCCGCTTATGAAGGAGCTGCGGTAGTACGAACGGTTACGTGAATGACGGTGGATAACCCGGAGCGGAAATGGCGACCATATTTTTGATTTATGGTAATGGTGCCAGCTATATTTTTGATTAAGTGGGTGCCAGCCTGCGTCTACCGATAATGCTTATAGAGCCACCAGGCAAAAACTCCGCCGAGCAATACGAGCATGAGAGAAACGATCCAGAAAGCATAGGGATGTTCGGCACCGGGAATGCCGCCAACATTGATACCAAGCAGGCCGGCTAGAAAGCTCAAAGGAAGAAAGACCGCCGCCGCAATCGACAGAACCAGCATCGTGCTGTTCATTTTCTCCGCAAGACGATTAGTCAGCGCTTCCTGAATGACAGTGAGTCGTTCCCGTGCCTCGGCGAGATCTTCGACATAGCGGGTCAGGCGTTGTGCGCTTTCCCTCAATTGTGCGCGACTTAACTCATCGAGCCAAGGCGCTTTCGCAACCGCCAACTGGGTGAGGACGTCGCGTTGCGGCACCAAATGTCGCTTGAGCGGAATGATTTGGAGCCGCAAATCGCGTACCTGCTTACGCAGTTCGCCAATATCAGAATGGTTGCGATCGCTTTGATCGTCGAGATCGTCGATATCATCGTTTAGCTTTTGAAGCACGTTACCGATTTTATTGATAAGACCGTCGACAAGCACCGTCACAAAACCACCTAGGCTTTCGGGACAGTCGCCTGAATCTATATCCTGCCTGATTTCATGCAGACTTTGCACACGCCGCCTTTGCAGGGTAATTATTCTGTTCCGTTCGATAAAAGCACGAACCGTAACGAGATCTTCGGGATCTTCGTGAGGGTTCATGTTGATGCCGCGCAGGAGAAGGAGGATACCTTTGGTGCCTACGTGAATTCGTGGTTGCGGATTGATCAACGTGAGCGCCTCGACAGTGTGCTCCGCCATGCTCGCATCCGAGATCAGCCAGCGTGCAGTTGCGGGATTATCCATATCAAAATGCATCCAATGCCAGACATCGTCTTCCGGTGATTCATGAAACACGTCCTTGTCATTTAATTTGAGCGGACTCTGTCCTGCGCCAAGTTCATAGCCGAAAAGCAATCCTATCTTATTCAGTTCGGTCATGAGTCTTCCAGTTTTGTTTCTGCACGCGTCATGGTTTCGGCATGCGAGCCCTTGATATGGATGTCTCGTTGCGGAAACGGAATTTCGATATTGTTGCGCTTCAATGCATCCCATATCTCGAACCTCAATTCGTTCATGATGCGAACGCGATTTATGACATCGGGAAGAAACACCCGAAGCTCCAGGTCGAGGGAACTTTCACCATAATCCTTGAAATAGACGACGCTCTCAGGATAGGGCAGCACCTCGGGATGATTCTTGGCAACCTCAAGCAGCACATCGCGCACCTTGCCGAGATCAGATTTGTAGGAGACGCCAATATTGATATCTAGGCGGCATGTGCGATCCCGGTGCATCCAGTTTTTTACTGTGCCGCTGATCAGTACTGAATTCGGAATAATGACAGCCTCCTTATTGACGGTTTCGATTTCCGTGGCGCGCACGTTGATCCGCCGGACATAGCCTTCATTCCCATCAACCATGATCCAGTCTCCGACTTTGATCGGTCGCTCCAAAAGAAGGATGAGCCCAGAGACAAAGTTATTAAAAATGCTTTGCAGTCCAAAACCAATGCCGACAGACAATGCACCGGCAATAATGGCAATTTTCGTAAAATCGATCCCGAGATAACTGGCGGCAAGGAGAAGGGACAATACGAAGCCGGTATAACCGATGATTGTGTATACAGAGGTGCGTAACCCTGTGTCTGTACGCCCCACATAACTAAGCCTGTTTGAGATCCACCGCTGAACAATTCTCGTTATCAAAACACCTCCGGCAAAGAAGCCGATGGCGACCAGCACTGTTTTTAGCGATAGCGTGAACCCGCCAAACTGAACGCCCCAAAAAGCCTGCACGATCCATGTACGGACTTCAGTCCAGTCAAAACCCCATTGCAGTAGCAGAAATGGAATTGCAAAGAGGAGGAGGAGTATGTCGAGGGACAGCCCCGTCAACACACGCAAGGTGCCTAAGGTAGCGGCGTGCCCGCCTTGGTCAGCATCGCCGACGAAATTTGAGGGAGCGCCTTCCTGGCCCGCAAAAAGGCGTTTCGTTGAATAATAGTCGATGACCAGATGCAGCATATAGGTGGCGTAAAGAATGCCTCCCGTTGCAACCACCTGGGATCCGGTAAAGCGAGCCAATGCGATATAGCCAGAAAAGGCAGATACAAACAATGTGGCGACGAGCGCGAGTCCCACAACATAGAGTATACCTCGCCAGCCATCAAAAACCATTATCCTTTTGGCATCACCCATACGCCGCAACGTCACCAGAACAGCCACGAGGCAAAAACCATAGAGCATGGCGAATATAAATGTTGTAATCACTGAGAAGGAATAGGTGGCCTGAAGGCCCTTGATCATGTTTCCAGTCAACTCGTCAACAAACCACAAAACCACCAGGGCGATGACAAGAAATTTCAGGAGCTGGTATTCGGTGTTATCCTGCCCGGACATGCGCTCAAAATATGCGATGTTAGCGTGGACAAGAAATCCGAGAAAACCCGCAGCCAGCGCGGCCAAGGTGACATTGATAAAATGCCGTTCACTTCCGGGCGCCGGTATATCGGCCCAGGCAGCGACTGCAAAAAATGTACCGATGATCGCAGCAAAGGGGATAAAATAATGCAGCGACGTACGCATAATCACCGCGCCCTGCCCCGAAAACCGGGATGTCTGTTCACCCGCAGGTTGAAAAGGTTCAATCTTCCGGAACCGGTAAATCAGAAAACCGGCAAAAAGGATTGGCAACAGAACCAGCGCCAAAATGACTTGCCAACTACTGCTCTTGAGCCTGGTCGTCACAGTGACGAAACCCTGTTCGACTTTTTCGAAAAATCGAGCCCGTGACCAAAAAGCCAGACTCCACAAATCCGGCCCAAAAAGATTAGGTACACGTGTCAGTAATCGTGTCGAAAATCTTTCCCGGCGTTTGACGTTTGACGCGGAAACAATCTGAGCAATGCGAATAAGATAAACATCCGACCGCTTTATCAGCCCATCAATGGCTCCCAGTTGCTCCTTCAGTTTGCGCCATTCACCAGCAACGCCTCCGGTTTCAACTGGTTCGACATCCTTTGGCTCAGGTCCGAGTTTCTTTAGCTGTTGCTCCAAATCCTCGCGTTTTGACTTGAGGCTGGTGATGAATTTGGCAATCTCGTCCTTGATTTTCGCGAGAACCTCTGGCAGCTCCCGCAATTCATCATCGGAGCTGGAAACGGCCTGCAAAACCATGTCCGCATCGTCGATCTTGGTCTCCCATACAGCCATTTTTGGCGCATGTTGTTCGAGAATTCGCGAGGCCACGCCCCCCTCAATGAGTTGTGTAATCCATTCAGGCTGGGCAACCCGTTGCCTGAGAGGTGTTTCAACTGTAATCGCATCCGCACCGCCACTCGACTCCTGAGCGGCGGCCCCACAGGGCACCAGCATTGCGTAGACAAGCACTAACGGGACTAGGGCAGTGAATGTGAGCACTCTTGGTCGTTGCGATTGGCAGATATGCATAATGATTTGGCTTTCCTCGATACCCGCTCAGATTATCTGTGCCGGCGGATACTGCTACCACTAAAAGAAAATATGCCACCAGTTTTTGATAGTTGAAGTCTGGTACAAGCTTTGGCGTTTTCTCAATTATGGATATGGATCAATTCTGAGATGTCAACGAGGCTTGATAATTTGAGGGCATGAAACCTTGGCCGACCGTTATCAACAGACACTTCCGTAACCGGTCTAACCCTGACATCAAATGGCGCCGGAAACAAACACACCAGATTTGTCTGTATTTAAGACTCATTTGCACAACAAATGTCCGCTCTTGGCCCAACTCTGCCAATCGGCCAATGAAAGCTTTTGGGGGAACAGCGGAATCTCGTCCCGACGGACAGTTCCGATTGCTTCAATGCATCATCTAAGTCCGCTCCCTCTGCAATGCCCTCACCTCCACACCTCCCCCACCGCCCGCACCTCCCAAACGCCCGCAAGTAAAATCCCGAGGCTTCCCTGCAAAACCCTGCCCCGGCTCTTGCCAAGCCCGCCCGCGTGCCTATAATCGCGCGCTTTCCCCGGCCCAGGCCGACCTGGGCCGGCCTAGGCCGGCTTCGGGAGAGTGCTGCGAAAATAGGCATTATCATGGGCAGCCAGTCCGACTGGCCGACCATGGAACGTGCCGCCGACATCCTCACCGAGCTTGAAATACCCTTCGAGGTCCGCATTGTCTCGGCGCACCGGACGCCGGACCGGCTATACGCCTATGCCCGGGGGGCCGAAGAACGGGGCCTGCAAATCATTATCGCGGGCGCGGGCGGTGCGGCGCATCTCCCCGGCATGACAGCTTCGCTGACCACCCTGCCCGTTTTCGGCGTTCCCATCGAAAGCCGCGCTCTTTCGGGCAAGGATAGTCTCCTGTCGATCGTTCAAATGCCCAGGGGGATTCCCGTCGGCACGCTCGCCATCGGCGATGCGGGCGCGTCGAACGCCGCACTTCTGGCGGCGCAGGTCCTGGCGCTTCATGACGCGGCGCTGGCCGGCCGGCTCAAGGCCTGGCGTCAGGCACAGACCGATGCGGTCGTGGAAACGCCCGAAAGTCAGGGTTCGTAGCCGATGGCCGACCTGCCGCTGAAACCTGGAAGCACCATCGGGATTTTTGGCGGCGGCCAGCTCGGCCGCATGCTGGCCATGGCGGCTGCGGAACTCGGCTTTGCGACGCATATCTATTGCGATCATGACGGCTCTCCGGCCTCGCAGGTCGCGACCCGCACAAGCGTCGCCGCCTATGACGACATGGCCGCGCTCGAGCGGTTCGCGGGCTCGATCGACGTCGCCAGTTTCGAATTCGAAAACATCCCGACGGAAGCGCTCGAATTCATATCGGCCCATACCCGCCTCGCGCCCGGCGCCAATACGCTCGACACCACAAGGGACCGCCTGGTGGAGAAGGAATTCGTCGCCGGTCTCGGGATTCCGGTGGCGCCTTTTGTCAATATCGGCGAAGAACTCGACCTCGACCTCGATGAAATTGGGGATAAGATCCGCTTTCCCGCACTGATGAAATCGCGGCGTTTCGGCTATGACGGCAAGGGCCAGGTCCGGGTCGTGTCGCCCGGCGAGATCCATGCGGCATGGGAGAGCCTCGACCGGGCCGCCTCGATACTCGAGGAGATCATTCCCTTTGAGCGCGAGTTCTCGACCGTGGCCGTCCGCGACGATGGCGGGGAAATGCTGTTTTACGATCTCACGGAGAACGATCATGAGGGCGGCATATTGCGCCGCGCCCAGGTGCCGGCCGCGGCCCCTCCCGAAATACATGAAAAGGCCCGGGACATTGCCGGGATCATTGCCGCGCGGCTCGACTATGTCGGAACCTTTGCGGTCGAATATTTTTATTGCGGCCCCGATTTCGAGCATCCGCTCATCGTCAACGAGATCGCCCCCCGGGTTCACAATACCGGCCACTGGACGATGGACGCGGCCCTGACGAGCCAGTTCGAAAATCATATCCGCGCCATTGCCGGCTGGCCGCTCGCCTCGACGATCAGGATCGCGGATGCGGTGATGACCAATCTCATCGGCGACGATCTCCTCAACTGGCCCCGGCTCGCGAAATCGCCCGAAAACGTCCTGCATATTTACGGCAAGGACGAAATCCGCGCCGGGCGTAAAATGGCGCATGTCACGCGGCTTTCGCCCAGAACGGGCTGGAACTGAAGCGCCGGCCACCAGTGGGCCACTAGTGGCTCCCACTAGTGGGGGACCAATGGCCGTCAGATCGCCTCCAGCCAACCAGATGCAACCAGTTGCCACGAGTGGGGGGCAGTCGTGGCACTATCGTCTGTTAAACCTGACGTCATGGCTGATGCAGTTTTCTGGACATTGCCCGCGGATTTTGATAAAAAGGGTCAAAGATTAATGCTGAACCGCCTTGTCGCGGCCGGCTTTCGTGCATTCCCTGCAGACGTTTCCTGCAGGTAATAACGGGAAGCAGGGTGTGCGGATGCGGTTTCTTGTGGTTTTCGAATTCCGCCAGGCCTTTGTTATTACCTTTGTAATTTCAGCTGTTTTGGCGAATTTGGAGCATTTAACAGATAAGGATCAATTACGTGCAGGTTCACGTTCGAGACAACAATGTCGATCAGGCGCTCAAGGCGCTGAAAAAGAAAATGCAGCGCGAAGGCATTTTTCGCGAGATGAAGCTTCGCAACTTTTATGAAAAGCCTTCGGAGAAGCGCGCGCGCGAAAAGGCCGAGGCGATTCGCCGGGCACGCAAGCTGGCGCGGAAACGCGCACAACGCGAGGGCCTTCTTCCGGCGTCACGCAGTGGCCCGCGCGGCCGACGGTAAGTTATTGAAAGAAAACAATAAATCCGTGAATGCAGACAGGAGGCTCCGTTCAAACGCGGGGCCTTTTCTGTGTCCGGCTTTGGAGCCGGGTCTGTGTCCGGCTTTGGGGGCCGGGGTATGTATTTGACGGCTGTTCAGGCTTGCGCCCTCAGAATGAGCACATTTAAACTTTAGGCGTTGTGATCTCAAGGGTGTCGATGGGACAATGAACATGATGGATATCAAGGGGCGCGGAAACTGAAAATTCGGGCGACATATCCGGCATTATTTGCGCTAGTGACCGCTGCGTGCCAGCAGACGGGCGTCACTCCGGCGGCTTTCGACGGCACCGCGTCATCCGGCGGCCTGGCTTCCGTGAGCCCGCAATATGGCAAGGGCGGCAACATTGCCTCGCTCAGCTCCGTCATCAAGAACAATCCCAATGACGCCGGCGCGCTGAATTTGCGCGGCACCGCCTATGGCCGCACCAGATCCTATAAAAAGGCGCTCAAGGATTTCGACCGGGCCATCGAGATCAATCCGGACTATTACCAGGCGATCGCCAACCGCGCCCTCATCCATGTGAAAATGAAGCGTTTCGACAGGGCCCTGGCCGATTACAACCGGACCCTGACCCTCAGAAAAAATTACAATATCGCCTATATCGGCCGGGGCAATCTTCACGCCATTCAGAAAAACTACCACCTCGCCATTGCCGATTTCTCCCGCGCCATCGAGCTTAAGAACGAAGATCCGATCGCATGGTTCAGCCGCGGCAAGGCCTACCAGACGCTCGGACAGCATGCGCGGGCCGTGCAGGATTTCGACCTGGCGATCAGCCTGAAACCGATTTCGTCGGAGCCTTATTTCCGCCGCGGCATCAGCCGGATGAAACTCGGAAAACTTGTCGAGGCTTATGATGATTTCTTCGTCGCCGGCAAGCGCAACGAAAAACATTACGCCGCCTGGACCTATCGCGGGCTCGCCGCGGAGCGCATGGGCGACAAGAAGAAAGCCGCCCGGGCTTTCAGGCGCGCCCTTTCCATCAATTCCTCATACAAGCCGGCGGTCGATGGGCTGCGCCGCGTCGGATCGGATTCGGTCTGAGACGAAATTCCCCTAATTCTCGAATTATATGAGCCCTCATATGAGGCCTCATATGAGGCCTCGGTTTGGCCGTCATTTCTGCCAGAACAGCTGCATTGCAGAGATAGCCGCCGTCGTCTTTAAGGTAGTATTGCTCGAACAAAGCCTGCGAGCTTTTGTCCGCAGGGCAGGTAAACGCAGACAAATGCAATTGGTCCAGTGGCCGAGCGGGGAATCGACAGGACACAGCCGATTGGAACAACGCGCGTGGCCAGATGCACCTCGACTTCACGTAAACCCGCAGAATATCTTCGTCAGAATAACGCTTGCGAGCCATGAGACTTCTCCCTCAATATTGCAGAGTTAAGCAAATTTACCGGTTCATTTAGGGGGGGTGGGGGAAGGACAAAGGCGTACTGTACAATTACGGCGTGCACTGTACAATTGCGACGTGTGCTGTACAATTATCATGTATGGCGTTGGAACTCATATAATAATTCACAGTAGAAAGTAATACACAGCTTAATGTCACGCAATTGACGTTCGCTAGTGACTTTTGGCCATTCTGCTTATTACAATATGGAATGTTTCTAGAACTCGCAGATGTTGCCACACACCTTATAGCGCTCAGTCTGATTCAGGGACTCATCGCCTGGCGATGGTCTGGTACGCTCATTGGTCAGGTTCTGTCGGGACTTCTGTTTGGCATTATTTGCGTGTCGGGCATGTCGAATCCGATCGAAATTGCGGCCGGCACGCTTTTCGTCAGCTGCACAATTATCTTGAGTATGGCCGGTTTGTTTGGCGGCCCCCTGGTCGCAGGTATCGCTATAACCACGGCGATTGGATACAGCACATGGCTTGGTGGCAGCAGTATGCCATTGGGCATTGCTTCTATGATCACATCGACGCTTCTTGGTCTTGCTTTTCATTATTCCGACCTGGCGATGGCGGCCATGAAAGATATCGCCATTCCCATGGTCATCATATTCACGCCGGCCACCGTCCTGTTGGGCATCTTGTTGAAGTCGTTTGAGGAGCAGGTCCGAACGAAAAATGCGCTCATAGCCAGCGATCAACGCCTCCGAATGTTCGCGAAAACCTTCCAGGCCAGTCCGACGCCATCCTCTATCTGCCGGCTTAACGAAGGCAGCTTCTACGACGTCAATGAAGCGTGGATGTCGGCCACGGGATATACGCGAGAGGAGGCCCTGGGACATAGCGCGCTCGAGCTCGGAATATGGGGCGATCCGGACAGGCAGGAGCAATTCGTCGAATTGCTCAAGAATGACGGAACCGTCAGTAATTTCGAAACCAAATTCAGGAACAAGAAGGGAGAGGAACGCGACTTCCTCGTCTCCGTGGAACGCGTGGATTTTGGCCACGAGCCGATGTTGTTTTCTGTCTCTCATGACATCACAGCGCTCAAAAACTCAGAAATTATGAATCTCAGGCTCGCACGCATCGTCGAGGATTCGATAAACGAAGTGTATGTGTTCGATGCCGAGACACTGGAGTTCATGCAGGTGAATGCGAGCGCCTGCGAAAATCTTGGCTACACTCAAGAGGAATTGCTCGGTCTGACGCCCCTCGACCTGAAACCAGAATATTCACATGACAAATTTTTTGAACTGATCGCGCCCCTCAGGAGTGGAGAGAAAGACCGAATACAGTTTAAGACCGTTCACATCGAAGACATCACCTTGCGCAAGATGGCTGAGGAAGCCCTCAGAGAGAGCGAAAATCAACTCCGTGAAATTCTCGAGAACAGTCCGGTCGGCGTTGCAGTCGTCACTCATTCTAATGATGATGGCCGCCCGACCGGCAACCGGTTGTTCGTCAATAGCAGCCTCATGCGGATGTTCGGCGCTTCATCCCGAGGACAATTGTTGAAAGCGGATATTTCGGAAAGTTGGGTTGATCGCGATCAACTCAATACAGTCGAAAAAATTATGAGCCGCCGCGGGGAACTGGTTGATTTTGAGGTATTGAGACGCCGTATGGACGGGACCGAATTTTGGGTTTCGATGAATTCGCGCCCAATCCTTTTCAATGGCACGGACTGTAGTATGGTCTGGCATTTCGACATGACCAAACGCAAAAAGGCCGAGGAGCAGCTGCGCCAGGCCCAGAAGATGGAAGCTATTGGTCAACTTACAGGCGGAATTGCCCACGATTTTAACAACCTGCTTGCGGTAATTCTCGGTAATATTCAGCTTCTGGAAAAATCGATCGGAGGGGATGAACGGGGCCGGCAGCAGCTGCGTTTTGCCGCGGATGCCGCCAGGCGCGGTTCTCAACTGGTTGAGCGGATGCTTGCCTTTTCCCGTAAGCAGAAGCTGGATTTGAAAATCATCGATGCCGACGATCTCCTCATCAACATCCGGGGTATGCTGTCACGCACGCTGGGGGAAAGGATCAAATTCAGGATAACAGGCAACAAAAATCTCTGGTTGACCAAGGTGGATCCCAGTCAGCTCGAACTTGCGGTCCTGAATCTGACCATCAACGCTCGAGATGCCATGCCCGAGGGAGGGATGCTGACAATTGATACGGAGAACGTCCATCTGGACGAAGACAGTCACTCCGTTGATTCCGAACTGTCGGCCGGAGATTACGTATCGATCACGGTCACCGACACAGGCAAGGGAATTCCCGCAGATATACTTGGCCAGGTTATCGAGCCTTTTTTCACCACTAAAGGCATCGGCCAGGGCAGCGGGCTTGGACTGAGCATGGTCTATGGTTTTGCCAGGCAATCCGGTGGCGGAGTCGAAGTCGTTAGTGAGATCGGCCAGGGAACGATGGTCAAGCTTTATCTTCCTCGTAACGCCGCGAAGAAAGCAGATGCCCTGACAGTTGTTGCCAATGCCGGAAATCTCGTTGGCGGCAGCGAAAAAATCCTCGTTGTCGAGGATGACCCTGCGGTTTGCAGGGTCGCGGTGTCCTTGCTCGAAGAGCTTGGATATCGGGTTTTGAAGGCAAACGACGGCCCCTCTGCGATACAGGTGCTCAAGGACGAGCAGGTGGACCTACTTTTTAGCGACATCATTATGCCGGGCGGCCTGAGAGGCGATGAACTCGCCACGCTTGCCGTCAAGAGCTACCCCGAGCTCAAGGTGCTGCACTGCAGCGGTTATGGTCTGCCCAGGAATTTGCATGACGGCATCGCAATACCGGAACATGCCATGCTTAAAAAACCTTACCAAATCGAGGATCTGGCCACTTCTGTACGACAGGCATTGGACGCTTGATTTGGCGCTGACGGATCTGAAATCGATCTTTCGCGCCCCCCTCCGAATGACCGGTCTGATCTGAGCAATCCATTTTTAAAAAAAATCCGCCGGATCCCGATATTGTCGCTTCAGCCGATGCGGATGGTTGACCGGAACACAATATCTATGGCGTCCTCTGGGCACGCACCTGTGGACCATCTCCATAACCAGTGCGGGCGCCTCTCCGAAACACTCACAGAACCTCACGGTCTTTGGTGAACGTGCGTCGCGATCAATCTCGGCGATCCACTGGTAGAAGGATTGAGACTGTCGTGCCGCCGTCAGCTGAAGTCGTCACATCGACATACCCGTTGGCGTTTTCAGCGAAGTCCTTGACCATGCTGAGACCGGAGCCGGTATCGGAACTTCTGTTTTTGGCGGTGACAGGTGTATCGAGGGCGGAATCCTCTTGGTTCGGGAGCACGTCGCCGCCGGAAACCGTAACCTGTATCATCACGTGTTCATCGAAATTTGTAGATTCCATGGAGCGATTGCTTACTGTCGAGTCGGGCGGCCTGACCGACACCTTGATCTCGCCGCCCCCCGGCATCGCATCGCGAGTGTTCAGCACCAGATTCAAGAGAGCGTTTTCGAACTCTCCAACGTCGATATGGACGAAAGCCTCAGGTGATTGCAGATCAAGATTGATGCGATACGCCCTGCCCAGGAGCCGCGTTAAAAATTTACCCATCCGTGAGACCACTTCCACACATGGTTCCGTCGTCACAGAGGCAATTCGAGGCCGGGAAAACGTCAGCAGACAGTCGGTCAACTCTTTGCCCACCTGAACCGCTTCCATTGCATCATTAAGTGCATTGCCCGCCTTGTCGTCCAATTTATCAACCGAAGCGAGCCTTAAGACCTCAAGGTTGGAGTTAACTGCTGTCAGCGTGTTGTTGAAGTCGTGAGCCATGCTTCCGGCGAGCTCACGCAAGAGCTCCAATTTCTGTTGCTGCTTTGAGTTCCCTTCTGCCGCCAACAGTTCGGTAACACGCAGGCCAAGTGTCAAGATCTGGCCATCATCCAAAATAAAGTCTGTTATACCCGTCCTTTGATTGTCATTGTGTCGGAAGATCAGGCTATTTGCCGGATTGTTGCGGCGATCGAGTCGTTGCGCAATCCAGTCTTCTGTGTCCTGGGCGGAGCTACCGATCCCATTCGCTTTGGCAAAAGCACGCACGATGTCCTCGTACCGGATACCCGGTTTCACGGAAACACCTGCCGATTCATAGATACGGCCGCATTCCCGATTGCAAAAGACGAGATGATCCTCAGAATCGAAAAGTGCAATTTCGACCGGTGTGGAATTCAGTGCGGTTGCCAGCCGGGTCTCGACTTTACTCCGTGTACTGATCACATAGGTAAGAATACAAACGCCGATGACAAAGCCCAGACCGACCACACCATAAAGTATTTCATCAGCGCTTAATGACAATTGCGGTGGCCAGATAACTTTGGATGAAAATCGATTATAAAACTCATGGAATATAAACAATCCAATTATAGCAACAAGTGTTAGCACCGCCCATTGCCTTATTCTTAACAATATCAATAGACAGATAAAGAATCCAGTTACAATAAGGATTGATATTATGTATAATGCTAAGTTCATCCAGTATTTTACTAATTGAGTATACAAACTAAGTGGCTTTAAATCTCTATGAAAACGGCAAGTTTCGAAAATTCCATTTTGATGCGACTAAGAATTATTCTAGACTAATTGTCGACGTTTTTGAAATACACACAGGTTGTAGGAGGTCGCATAGGACAGTCAGAAGTTGAATCGTTCCAATCATGAAGCGAATAATAAAAATGTGAAACTTTTTTGGGCGAGCAGAAATGATGACGGCGGAAAATCAAAATTACGAGGTCTGTGTTGTTGAAGACGATCCCCTTGTCAGCAAGGGGCTAACCTCGTTGCTCGAACAAAAGGGATTTTCGGTTCAGTCATTCGCGACAGGTCATCAGATTCAAAACGAAACTTCGAGTTTGACCTGTTGCTGCGTCCTTCTCGACATCAACCTCCCGGATATCCATGGGCTCGATGTCCTGCGCAAGCTCAGATCCTGCCGCCCGGACATAAATGTCATAATGATCACCGGTCAGGCAGACATTCCGACTGCCGTCAAAGCCATGCAGCATGGCGCCCTGGATTTTATCGAAAAGCCGCCAACAGCCGATAGGCTGATAGAAGCGATTGACCGCTCGCTGCAATTAAGTAAACAGGAAATCCAAAATCAACCTGGAGACAATGGCGAACTTCGCCCGCCACTCGACAAGCTCACAACAAGAGAGCTTGAGGTGCTCGTGCAGCTCGTAAAAGGCCATCAACATAAAATGATCGCCCACGAGCTTGGTATTAGCCACAGAACCGTCGAGGTCCATCGAGCACGAATCATGAAGCGTTGCGGCGCAAATTCTTTCGCTGAACTCATAAGAATAGCCGTCCTCTCCGGTCTCCAAATCGAATAGCCAAATCGAAAAATACTGAGACCAGTTATAGCGGCTACATGGATTCCCTTAAGTGCTATCCCCTAATGGTTTAATGACATAACTGCATCCCTTAAGGACTATCCCCAACTAGCGGCGCTTTAACCAAATCGAATAGCTTTGAATCATAGCTGGCGCACGCCGGTGCGTTAGTGGGACAGTTTGCCGGATATCCAAACGCCGACGGGCGGGTATAGAGGGGCTGTGAAAAAAATGATCGAAGCTAAAGACTATATTGATAGTTGCACCGACAAAGACAGCTTACGAAAAACGGACAAAGACATCGTACGGAAAGCAGATAAGGACATCGTGCGAAAAGCGCTCGAATTGGCTATTGATCTCCGCTATCTCGTGGCCGACGGTACACTTAACGATCCGAAATTTGCGATTAGCCTTGCATTCGTGCTCGAGCAATATGCTGAAGCGGAGCGCGGTAACACCGGTAACCAGCTCCCCTGAAGTGTCGACGTTTTCGTAAGGATCTATTGTGCTCTTGAAGGAGACGGTGTTCCTATTTAGCGATCAAGAGACAGATTAGGGTATTCTACGAAGTGTAACCTTGACTCATTCAATCCCTGAGGATCAAACGGCCATTGTAAAGCCCCTTTGTTATGGGCCATTTCTTGAAAGAGTTTCAGGTGCCGGAGGACGCATGTTAAGCGCCTGATGCGGACGGATGTGATTGTACTGTCTGAGCGGAATGGCAGCCGATCTCAAAATTTAGACGTCAAGCGCTGATCGCGCAGAATTTCACCTTTGCCTGTTTCGCAGACTAATGCGTGGATCGCGTCTCTTCCTGTCATTCAATACACTTCACATGATGCACCTGAAGCCGACAAGGACGTTTGTTTTTAGAGATGATGGTCACTCACTCAACATGAGGAGTAGACCTATGAAGTATTTTGAAAAACTTATCTCTAAGACGAACAGACGCGATCCCTGGAACAAAGGTAAGCTCATCGGCCCCAAGCCACCGCTTCGGCCAAAACATGTCTGGGCGGTTCGAACCAAACTTCAGATGGAACGCCGAACAAGGGACCTGGCCCTGTTCAATCTCGCGATCGACAGCAAACTCCGCGGCTGCGATGTTGTGCGGGTTCGTGTCGAGGACATTGCGCCTCGGGGATACGCGGTCGATCGTGCCATCGTTCGGCAGAGCAAGACCGGCCGACCGGTCAAGTTCGAGCTAACCGAGCAAACACGGGAGTCGCTGGACGACCACCTTCGAGAAGTGAGCCGTGAATGCGGGCAGTATCTCTTTCCGGGACGTGGAAAGGGCACGCACCTGACAACTCGTCAATATGCACGCTTGCTTGGCGACTGGCTCGCGAGCATAGGTCTTGATCCGTCGCTGTACGGCACGCATTCCCTGCGCCGTACAAAGGCTACGCTGATTTATAAGCGCACTGGGAACCTGCGCGCCGTCCAGCTTTTGCTGGGCCACTCGAAAATTGAGAGCACAGTTCGATATATAGGTATTGAGGTAGACGATGCTCTCGAAATCGCGGAACAGGTCGACATCTGAAACACTAGGGCAGAGCCTACGGGCTCTGCCCATTCGGCACGGATGAGATCAACAGACAATGCCGAGCGAGTATTTGGTCAGCATTGCACTCATCAGCTGACTTTTGCCCCACACCCGACGATGCCCGTAAGAACATATCCCTCGACTTCTGCTCCTGTATAATTTCTTCCAAATATATGTCTCTCTCCGTTCCGATCGCCCTATCTGTTAAGTGCTCGTAGCGTTTCTTGGTTGTGTCGACGCGTCTTGGTTATCGTCAGCGGTTTTCAGGTGGATACAGCCGAGTAATCCGGAATTGTTGCCAAGGCGAGCCTACTTTTGTCCAGGATTCCAACCATGGTTTGCCCGCCAATTATGATCAACCACCGACCAAAGGGGGGTATTCTATTAAAAGGCTGCGTCTACATTTAATGACATGTAATCGGTTTCCCAACCGTTGTTTACGGGCTTGAACCTTACCTAAACCGAATGACCCACCTTGCTGAATTTGGATTATTATTTGTTTTTCTATTAATTATTGGTTTCTCTATTGCTTATGCCTATCGATACAGGGCTTTTCGCCTGTCACTTGCCTGGAATTCTTGTTTACAGGCATTGATGCGCATTTAATTTGTGTTTTTGCAATTTCTATTTTTAAAAATTCCGGTATTGAAATCGGGAAAATGGCTTAACTGCTACTCACATACATATGGAACCCGCAAACTTTGGGTGCCCCCCCACCCCGGCCCCCTTTTTTACCCACTTGCCATTGAAGCCCTTAAAATTGCTGTAATGGCCTATTTGCGAGACTTTGCGCGGGTCAATGCGCGTCAATGAAGGTGAATGTAGGACTTTGTATTTTGTTACGGACGCTTTGCAAAAGGTCGACAGGGTGATCCCTTGAGTGTCGGCGGTTTTCAATTCCGAAACTGTTTCATGATTGCATGGCTGGCACCAATGAGCTTTTTACATCAACGCTCTAATGTACAAATGCGCACTGATTTTCTTGTCTTTTTTCTGTGAAGCCGCCATGCATCGAAATAGCTATTGAGAAATGCGGCGCGTAAACAGGCCTTTTCATAATCCTGTCCAAGCGGTTCATTGTGCAGTGGGCAGTTTTCGCGCCGAGCCCACCAGGGCAAACACCAGTAATAGGCCCATCGCTCTGATTTAAGCTGGCGTGTCTGCAAATATCGGGGGCGATTTTCAAGCTGTCTGTTTTCGACATTCGAGTAAACCCGCCTGATTTTCCGGATGCCGACAGCATTGGCGGGCGACAATTCCCAGACATCCGTTGCAAGAATTAGATGCGCCATTGATCATTCATCAGCTGTCTGAAAAACGTCTTCGCGCTTTTCAAAGAATGCTTGAAGCGGTTTTCATGCTGAATTGATGGATTTGATGATGTTTGGAAGTGTTTTGATGTTTGAGCTGGAACAGAACATTTAGACATACCTATGGTAAATATATATGGGCGGTACTTCTTGCGGAGGTCGGAGAGCCCGATCATTTGCTTGACCCCTTGTTTTTGGGCCTTTTTGCAAAACCCTGGGCAGCATTATCCGCGACGATCCGCAAATCCTGCCGGGGTCCTCCGTAATTTGTGCGGAGGGCCTCAGTAGATTTTGCGTGGTCATTCTGTTTTTTTGGTCTTCGCCCGATGGTGAGTATTGGCCGATCCGGTTCCCAATCGCGCCAGTCATCGGTTGGCTCCCGCCCATTGTGTTCCTCGATAGTCAGGCGATATTCCGTCGCCTTGCCTGCCACATAGCAGGCCTCATGGGTAAGGGTCAGGAATCCGCGCTCTTCGAGTTGACGAAAGGCATTGCGGGCTGTGTTTTCACTCACACCAAGAAGCTCGCAGGCATTGGCATTGGAAATCGAAAGCCTGCCGTTCCGGTCCGGCCAATAAATCCTTTGAAACTCTTCAAGGAGACATCGTGCATTGGTTGAAAGACTGCGGTAGGCGGGTGAGTTGAGCCATTCTTCATGCTTCATAATGAAGCCGCCTTTTCTTTTGAACTTCGGCCTTTTAGTTTTTGGCATGACCTCCCCCGATCAACTGCGACGCCTTGATTTCGCGTCCCATGGGGAGAAAGCGGCATCCGTCGGAGGTGATTTCAGCAATAAGACGCCCTATCTTTTCGCCCTTTCTCAATCTGGCAATTTTCACCACACGCGTGTGGTTGGAACGGACAAGGGCAATGCCCCAGTTAATGCAATCATAAAGACCACCCATATGTGACAACCGACCGCTGAGACCGACGTAGGTTTTCATGAGACGGCCTGCCCTGATCCCCGCGTCGCATGTGAGGCTCTGCCTTTCAGCCGCTCGGATCGACGATTTTTTTCCTCCTCGGAAAGAACCGGTTTTTTGCGAAAGGGATTAGTACCCATCCGAAAGGGCCAAAGTGCACAATCTGTCGCCACGCATTTGCGAGTCTCGGCTTTGAATCCTCCACAGCAGTCGAGGCATTTTGCTCGAATGGCTCTTAAAGGATTTTTTTTCCTGAAATTGAGGGAGAGAAATTCTAAAGGTACATCTGTAGGCACCCTACCTACCCAGTGGCCATTGACCTTCTCTAAAAGCCTGAAATTCTGGGGAGTAATGGGCTTTCCCGGTTCTGACTTACACGCCGACTGTTCTTTTTTTATATCCATCACCGTACTCCTGCGGTTTTGGCTTCAGCAGCGCTGCTAAATGTGCGTGAACGGAGCCATGCGTCAATGCCAGAGCGACTGTACAGAACGCGACGGCCTGCCTTCATAAATTCTGGGCCGGTCCCCTCGTGGCGCAGGCGTTCAAGAGTACGGGTGGATAAATGAAGCAGCTGAGCTGCGTCATCCTGCGTGAGATAGTGCGCTGTCTTTTCGCTCATTTGGTCCTCCAATGTTGCGGCCGCGATTCGGCGGCGGTTGGAGACACCTTGAGTGAAGTGCAGGCGGTTGTCTAAGGAGCAGAATTCAGATTTTTTTCCGCAATTATGAGCGATGCTTTTTGAGGACCTTGCGAGCACGTGAACCTAATCCCTTCGGTGTGGCCGGACGCGCGCCTTTTGGGAACAGGCAATAAACCTCCCAAACAAAACGCAGGAAAGGCGAATTCGGTTCATCGGTCTCAGGATTGTTATATACCTTTGCCGTCCCGCCACGCGCAGTGAAGAAATCAGCTAATTTCAATAAAAGGAGGTCGAGCGCTTCATCGGTGTTTGTACCCGGTTTGCACCGAAACGCTCTTCCAATTTGGCACGGGCGCGAATGTTGGAAAGCTGTAGGGATTCCAACTGCAGGATCACGCGGTCGATCCCATAAACGCTGTCATCGTCGTCTTGAATACACGAAAGTTGATTTTCAAGACGCCACAAAGCCGACGTGCTTACTGGTTTATCTTGGTAAAACTCAGCGAGAAGTTTTTGCAGCCGTTCTGTCGCCTTCTCCAATCGCTCCAAGAGCGACTTGACATCTCCATAGTTTGGAGTGGCCGTCTGAAGGTCAAAATCTAATAAATACTGATTACAGATTTTTTGTAGTTTAGCCTGATCCTCCTGCCGGAGAGGTTGACTGAGTTGTGTCCCAATCTTTTCGAAATGGGGTGTCGTGAGTTGAAGGTGGTGCTCACTACTGCCCATGCGTGGCCAAATTCTTGGCATATGTGATGTCTCCGTCCTTAAGAGCTAAGCTAGCCCGAAAAGTGTATCGGAATTGCGCCATTTTTCTGAAGGCACTCAAAAAGTGCCCTTCAGCAATTCGGGTTTTGCGTATTTGCGCAAATTTGACTACTGATTCTGTCAGCTCGCTGGGGTGAAGCAGACGGGAGGCCAGAGCTTGCGCCGGTGAACTCTGCCCGAACTCTGACATCAAACTAGAATAGGCTGACATTCACGGTAGATCTGGTCTTGAGATTGAGATCGAGACTATGCCACCCCAATTCCGAACCCTAATTTTCGTCACGAAGCTTCACAATCTCAGCGTCTTTTCCGCCCGTCATCGCACTGGTAATCCAGGCTCCCGCCTTTTCGCCGGCAGCCCGGACGGGATCATCCGCCAGATGTGCATAGCGTTGTGTTGTCTGGGCTTGCGTATGCCCGAGCATCTTGCCAATGAGTGGCAACGATGCTCCGGTTGCCGCCGCCGCGCTGGCGAAAGAATGCCTCAGATCATGGAGCCGTACATCATCAAGTCCGGCGGCTTTGCGAATACGCCGCCAGGGCTTTTGCAGATTGACGAGATGGGCATCGGGTTTCGCGCCGCAAATTACATATGGATTGTTTTCAACACGCGGAATGGAAGTCAGCACCTCTAGCGCCGGAGCTGGAAGCGGAATGGCCTTCTGTCCCGTTTTGCTATCGGAGAGAAGCAACAATGCCCGCTCAAAATCGACATGCTCCCATTTGAGGGTAAGGATTTCAGAAAGCCGCGCCCCTGTAAAAACCAAAAGCCTCACAGCCGCAATCGAAAAAGGGCTAACGCTCCCATCAGCTTCCGCTTGAGCCAAGGCATCGGCAAGACTGCCATATTCGGCAGACGACAAAAAACGCTCGCGCTTGCTTTCGCGATAGCGTTCAACATGCTTGGCCGGATTTGTGCCACCCTCCCGGTATCCATGGCGTTCGGCCCAGCCAAACATTTTGCTCACCACCGCCAGTACCCGATTGGCCTGGTAGGGCGAATTTTTCAGTTCATGATGTAGCCGAGCGATGTCCGCGTTGCTCACCTGGTCCGTTTTGAGTTTCCCAATTTTGGGTAGCACCAGTCTCTTCAGAAAATCAGCATAACCATGGGCGGTGCTATCCTTCAGTTTGGCCCCCACGTGTTCCTCTAGAAACATGGTGGCTAACTCCGAAACAGTTGGATTGGCCTTCTGTTGATCCCGTATGGCAGCCGGGTCTTTTCCCGCTTCAATCTCCCCAAGCAGGCGACGTGCTTCACTCCGGGCCGTATCAGGTGTCCAAGGGCTTCCATGATTGCCTATGGTCATCCAAAGTTGTCGACCCCGGAAACGGGTTTTCAGGACATAGGACTTGCCACGTCGTTGGCAGCGGCAGCCGAAGCCCTTTACTTTCGAATCCCAGATGACTTCACCTGGTTTAAGCGCTTCTACGGCTCGGGCGGTGATGCTTCGATTTTTTGGATGGCTCATAAGGTCGTCAATTTGGTTGCTATTTGATCATAGCTACCATATAGCAACCAAATTACCGGGTTTCAATGACATTCGATGGCGGAAAAAAGGACAATAAAATATTGTTTAAACGTGTTTTTGTCGGGAATCGTAGCTTGAGTGGGTATGCAGAGCCGTAGACTTTTAATCAGTAGGTCATAG